>NZ_JBIVOA010000007.1:307713-418035 GCF_044753885.1 Streptomyces sp. NPDC093221
CCCGGGCCCCGTGCCCCCCCCCCCCCGCCGCCGCGGGGGGGGGGGGGCGCGCGCGGCCCCCCCCCCCCCCCCCCCCCCCCGCGGGGGAGGGGCGGCGGCCCCCGCGAATCTGCACGAAGGCGTGCCGTTCGCGGGCGGCCGGTACGCGCGTGCGGCGCGGCCCCTCCGGGGGCGGAAAGCCCAGCTCACGTCGCGTGTCGGCATCGCTCGACAGCGGTCCCTCGCTCGCCTCTCACCCCCTTTTCCGCCCGTGTCGGAGATTCGGACATCGCGGCAGGTCTTGACAGAAGCCAGTAGGGATTACAGCCTATGGCAACGTTGTCATCCGAGTTGAGAGCCGGGCCGATCGTTCCGTCGGCTCACGTGGGATTGGACTTTTTGGACATGTCGGATCAGCCGCACCTTTCCCGGCGAAGGATCGTCGCCACCGGCTCCACCCTCCTGGCGGGCTTCGGCCTGGGCACCGCCTTTCCCACGGCTGCCTCCGCTTCCACCCCGGCCCCCGCCGCCGGGCCCGCGGCGCCGTCGGGGGCCGCCGCCGCGCGGGCCGAACTCGCCGCCTACCGCCCGATCACCGTGTCGTCCACGGACTACGCGCCCACGCCCGGCGAATTCGCGGTCGACGGAATCGGCACCGTCGGCGTACGCGGCACCGGCTGGCGGGCCGCGGCGGGCGACCCACAGTGGATCTGTGTCGACCTCCAGGCGGACTGCGAGGTCGACTCCGTGAAACTGACCTTCGAGGCCACGGTCAACGACCCGGTCTTCACCCCCTCCGACAGCGGCAATCCGCGCGACAGCACCACAGGGCAGGAGATCCTGTCGAGCTGCGCGGTGGACTTCGTCGTCGAGACCTCGCGCGACCAGCACGCCTGGACCACCGTGTACCGGACCACCTCGGGCACCGGCGGCGTCGTGGACATCGCGCTGGACCGCAAGGTCACCGCGCGCTGGGTGCGGCTGACCGTGCGCAAGCGCTCCAACGCCAACCCGCTGGGCCTCAACGGCTTCGCGGTGTACGGCACTTCGCGCGCCCACCGCCCCGCCGCCACCGGCTGGACCGACTGGGGCACCCATCACCACCACGCCCCCGCGCTGAAGACCGCCGCCGACGGCACCGTGCCGCTGGAGTCCGGCTGGACGCTGACCATGGACGACTGGGCGGGCGGCGAGGGCGCCGACCTGTCCCGCCCGTCGGTGGACACCAGCCGCTGGCTGCCCGCGACCGTGCCCGGCACGGTCCTGGCCTCACTGGTCGAACAGGGCCATCTGCCCGACCCCGTGTCCGGCCTGAACAACCTGCACATCCCCGAGGCGCTGTCCCGCCACTCGTGGTGGTACCGGCGCGGCTTCGAGCTGCCCCGTAACCTGACGACCGGCTCGGGCCGCCACATCTGGCTGGAGTTCGACGGCGTCAACCACACCGCGGACATCTGGCTGAACGGCAAGCGGGTCGGCGGCCTGACCTACCCCTTCGCCCGCTCCGCCCACGACGTGACGGCGCTGCTCACCGCCCGCGGCGAACAGGCCCTCGCCGTGAAGATCACCCCGATGCCGTTCCCCGGCAGCCCCGGCGACAAGGGGGCGGCCGGACTGGCCTTCGTGGACGCGGGCGCCACCATGATGAACCGCAACTCGCCCACCTACCTGGCCTCTTCCGGCTGGGACTGGATGCCCGCCGTACGCGACCGCGTCTCCGGGATCTGGAACCACGTACGGCTGCGCTCCACCGGCCACGCCGTCATCGGCGACCCCCGCGTCGACACCGTTCTGCCCGACCTGCCCGACACCCGCAGCGCGGAGGTGACGATCGTCGTCCCCGTGCGCAACGCCGACACCACCGAGCGGCGCGTCACCGTCACGGCCGCCTTCGACGACGTCAAGGTGACCCAGACGGTCACCGTGCCCGCGGGCGGCGGCAAGGACGTCACCTTCACCCCGTCCGTGTACGGCAAACTGCGGCTGCGCAACCCCAAGCTGTGGTGGCCCAACGGTTACGGCGAGGCCGCCCTGCACGACCTGACGCTGACCGCGACCGTCGACGGCCGCACCAGCGACCGGCGCACCACCCGGTTCGGCATCCGGCAGTTCGGCTACGAATTCGCCGTGCCGCTGCCCTTCACCGCCGGCGGCGACGCGTACACCCAGTCCGTCGACCTCGGGGCGCGGACCGCGCGGTACGTACGGGTGCGCTGCCTGACCCGCGCCACCGCCTGGGGCTCGTCGCTGTGGAGCCTGTCGGTGGTCAACAGCGCCGCGCCCGGCACCGACCTCGCGCTGCGCAAGACGGCCACCGCCTCGTCGGTCGACGAGGACGACCACCAGCCGGGCAATGTCACCGACGGCGACCAGGGCACCCGCTGGTCCTCGTCCTTCGAGGACGACCAGTGGGTCCAGGTCGACCTCGGCGCCCAAGTCGCCTTCGACCGCGTCGACCTGACGTGGGAACAGGCGTACGCGCGCACGTACGTCGTCCAGGTCTCGGCCGACGGCTCGGCCTGGACCGACGCGAAGTCCGTCGACAACTCGGCGGTCCCGCTGCCCTTCAACGGCGGCGACGCCAGCCTCCAGACCGAGGACTTCAGCGCGGTGACCGCCCGCTACGTTCGGATCAACGGCGGTGCCCGCGCGACCAGTTGGGGCAACTCGCTGTGGACGCTCTCCGTGGTCGACAGCGCCAGGCCCGGCACCGACCTCGCGCTCCACAAGACCGCGAGCGCCTCCTCCGAGGACTCCGGCAGCCCGGCGTCCCACGCCACCGACGGCGACCCGAACTCCCGCTGGTCGTCGGAGTATCTGGACAACCAGTGGATCCAGGTCGACCTCGGCTCGGCCCAGAGCTTCGACCGCGTCGTCATCGTGTGGGAAGCGGCATACCCGAAGACGTACACGATCCAGGTGTCCGCCGACGCGAAGACCTGGACGGACGTGAAGTCCGTCGACAACACGCCCGAACCGCTGAAGATCAGCGTCAACGGCGTCCGGGTCTTCTGCCGCGGCGGCAACTGGGGCTGGGACGAACTGCTGCGCCGGATGCCCGCCGCGCGGATGGACGCCGCCGTGCGGATGCACCGCGACATGAACTTCACGATGATCCGCAACTGGGTGGCCAGCAGCAACCGCGAGGAGTTCTTCGCCAGTTGCGACGAGCACGGCCTGCTGGTGTGGAACGACTTCCCCAACGCGTGGGGCATGGACCCGCCGGACCACCAGGCGTACAACGACCTGGCGCGCGACACCGTACGGCGCTACCGCGTCCACCCCAGCGTCGTCGTGTGGTGCGGGGCCAACGAGGGCAATCCGCCCGCCGCGATCGACACCGGCATGCGCGACGCCGTCACCTCCGAGGCGCCCGGCGTGATGTACCAGAACAACTCCGCGGGCGGCATCATCACCGGCGGCGGCCCCTACGGATGGGTGGAGCCCGCCCGTTACTACGCGCCGTCCACGTACGGCAGCGGCAGCTTCGGCTTCCACACCGAGATCGGCATGCCGGTGGTGTCCACGGCCGCCAGCATGCGCAATCTCGTCGGCGACGAGCCGGAGTGGCCGGTCGGCGCGGCCTGGTACTACCACGACTGGAGCACACGCGGGAATCAGGCGCCGCAGAACTACCAGGCCGCCATCGAGGCCCGCCTCGACACCGCCACCGGCCTCGACGACTTCGCGCGCAAGGCGCAGTTCGTCAACTACGAGAACACCCGCGCCATGTTCGAGGCGTGGAACGCCAACCTGTGGAAGGACGCCAGCGGCCTGATGCTGTGGATGTCCCACCCGGCGTGGCACAGCACGGTGTGGCAGACCTACGACTACGACTTCGACGTCAACGGCACCTATTACGGGGCCCGCAAGGCGTGCGAGGCGCTGCACGTCCAGGCCGACCCCGACAAGTGGCAGGTCATCGCCGTCAACCACACCCCGCACACGGTCACCGGCGCCCGGGTGACGGCCAACTACTACGACCTCGACGGCCGCCGGCTCGTCCCGGAACAGCGCAAGTTGGTCAACATCGCCCCGTCGTCGTCGGTCACCGCCTTCACCGCCGACCGGATGGACACCCTGCCGTCCTTCCACCTGCTCCGGCTCCGCCTGGAGGACCCGCTCGGCCGCGTGCTGTCCGAGAACACGTACTGGCGCTACCGCGACACCAAGGACATGCGGGCCCTGAACAAGGCCAAGCAGACCCGCCTGTCCACCGACCTCGGCCGCCTCACCCACTCCGGCGCCCGCCGCAACCTCACCGCCACCGTCCGCAACCGCGGCTCCGCCGTCGCCGCCATGGTCCGGCTGTCGCTCCTCGACGACCACACCGGCGAGCGTGTCCTGCCCACCCTCTACAGCGACAACTACCTCTGGCTGCTGCCCGGCGAGTCCCGCACCCTCACCCTGACCTTCCCCGCCGCCGCCCTCCCCTCCTCCCGCCCCGCCCTGCGCGCCGAGTCCTACACCACCCCCACCACCCTCACCCGCCCCTGACCTCGGGACGTGAGGCGGGCGGCGGCGGGGGAATCCGCAGGTCAGTCCTACCCCCGCCGTCGGCGGACGGCGGGGGACACGGAGAATGGGGGCATGGATTCGGTGGACATACGTTTTTCGCGTGACGAGCTGATCGACCATCTGCGCCGGACCCGCATCGCCGGGGACGTCGCCACCCCGCGGCAGGGGAATCTGCGCCACTACAGCGAGCTGGTGAAGGGGAACCGGCGCTTCTGGCTGGGACTGGAGCTGGGGGAGCGGTGGACCGAGGAGACGGTGCTGGCCGTGATGGCCGAGCGCGTCGGCGTGGTGGCCGACCCCGGGCACCTCCAAGGTCAGGACACCATCGACGCGCGGCTCACCGTGGAAGGGCTCGACCGGATGGCGGCCGTCCTGCGGGAGGCGGCCCGGCAGCGGTGGCGGGTGCTGGTCGCCACCGGGCACCCGGGCGGGCTGCTCGATGTGCACCAGGCCATCGCGCGGGCGCTGCGCGCGGCCGGGGCCACCGTCGTCGCCATTCCCAAGGGCCTGTCCACCACCGAGGGCGACGACGACTCCTACGGCGACGTCCGTCAGTTCGGCAGCGTCGCCGTGCTGGAGGACGGTGCCACCCTGTGGCACACCCACGCGCCGCAGCCGATGTCGGCCATTCTCGACGCGCTGACCGCCGCGGGCGAGCCGCTGCCCGACCTGGTGGTGGCCGACCACGGCTGGGCGGGCCGCGCGGGCCAGCGCGGGATCAGGACCGTCGCCTTCGCCGACTGCAACGATCCGGCGCTCTTCCTCGGCGAGGCGGAGGGCACCATCGCGGTGACCGTCCCGCTCGACGACCACGTGGTGGACCCGCAGGCGTACGAGCCGATGACCGCCTATCTGCTGTCGGAGGCCGGGCTCACCGCCTGAGACCCGCGCGAGCCCGTACGACGCGCCGGTACGACCGCGCCCCGTCCCGTACGACCCCGCGGGACGCAGCCGCGTCGCCCCGGCGGGACCCACCGGCCGCCCACGGCCAGTAGGCTTCCCGTGGGTGCCCGAAGCACCGCAGAGACCGCCGCGGACGCCCCGGAACACGGGGCGTCCGCCGTGTGTTACCGCCATGGAACACGAGGAGGACTGAGATGACCGCTCAGACACAGAAGGCCGTCCTCGCCGGCGGATGCTTCTGGGGCATGCAGGACCTGATCCGACGCCTGCCCGGCGTGACGGACACCCGGGTCGGATACGCGGGCGGCGACGTGCCGAACCCCACGTACCGCAACCACGGCACCCACGCCGAGTCGATCGAGATCACCTACGACCCGGAGCGGACCGACTACCGGGCGCTGCTGGAGTTCTTCTTCCAGATCCACGACCCGAGCACGAAGAACCGCCAGGGCAACGACATGGGCCTCAGCTACCGGTCGGCCATCTTCTACGAGGACGACGAGCAAAAGCGCGTCGCCGAGGACACGATCGCCGACGTCGACGCCTCCGGCCTGTGGCCCGGCAAGGTCGTCACCGAGGTGTCGCCCGCCGGTACCTTCTGGGAGGCCGAGCCCGAGCACCAGGACTACCTGGAGCGCTACCCCGACGGCTACACCTGCCACTACGTACGCCCCGGCTGGCGCCTGCCCGCCCGTACCAAGGACTGACGCCCGGCACGCCCAGCAAACTCAGCACGCCCGGCACGCCCGGCACCGCTGGTTACGGCATCCGGCCTTTCCCCGCCGGCCGTCCGACGCCCCATTGATAGCGTCGGACCGTGGCGCATACAGTGCGCGCGGCGACTGATATCCGGGGAGGCCAGATGTCGGGTTCACCGTCGGGCGGGACGCCGAGGCGCGCCGTGGGGCGAAGGGCTCTGCTGCTCGCGGGCGCCGCCTCCGCGGCGGCGGCCGGCGCCGGATCCCTGGCCTCCGCGGAGCCCGCACACGCGCGCCCCGGTGGCCCGGAGGCCGAGTGGGTCGGCAGTTGGGCCGGGTCCCCGAACGCCGCGCCGACGGCCGCCGTCGTCCACCTGGAGAACCAGACGGTCCGCCATGTGCTGCGTCTGAGCCTCGGCGGCTCCGCGCTCCGGTTACGGCTGACGAACGAATTCGGTGAGAGCGCCGCGTCCATCGGCGAGGTACGGGTCGCCCGCCGCGCGGGAACGCAGGGCACGGCGATCGTCCCGGCCACCGACCGCCGGGTGACGTTCGGCGGCAGCGGTTCCGTCCTGATCCCGGCCGGGGCCCCGGCCGTCAGCGATCCCGTCGACCTGGCCCTGCCCGGCGGCGCCGACCTGGTCGTGAGCCTCTACCTGCCGGAGCGTACGGCCGCCACCAGCCTGCACGCGTACGCCCTCCAGAAGAACGCCGTGGCCGCAGGCAACGTCACCGGCGCGACGGCGGTCACGCCGACCGCCGAGCCGCAGGCGGTGTATCTCGTCTCCGGTGTCAGCGTCCGGGCCGGACGGCAGACGTCCGCGATCGTCGCGCTCGGGGACTCGATCACCGACGGCGGCAAGAGCACCGTCGGCGCCGATCTGCGCTGGCCTGACCAGCTCGCCGCGCGGCTGCGGTCGTCCCGCCCGGCCGCCGACCGCGCGGTGGTGAACGCGGGCATCTCCGGCAACCGCCTGCTGCACGACCCCAATCCGCCCGCGGGCGACCCGGCCGAGGCGTACGCGCTCAACTTCGGACCGAGCGCCCTGCGCCGCTTCGACCGCGACGTGCTCGCCCAGCCCGCGGCGGCGTACGTCATCACCCTGATCGGCGTGAACGACCTCGGCCACCCGGGCACCGTGGCGCCGCTGTCCGAGACGGTGGCGGCCGAGCAACTGATCGCCGGGCACGGGCAGTTGGCGGCGCGCGCGCACGCCGCGGGCCTGATCGCCATCGGCGGCACGATCATGCCCTTCAAGGACGACACCTTCGGCTTCTGGAGCCAGGCCAACGGCGAGAAGCGGAACGCCGTCAACGACTGGATCCGCACCAGCGGTGTGTACGACGCCGTGATCGACTTCGCCCGCGTCACCGCCGACCCGGCCGACCCGGACAAGCTGGCCGCCGCGTACAGCAGCGGCGACGGCCTGCACCCGAACGACGCGGGCCACACCGCGATGGCCGCCGCCGTTCCGCTCGACCTGTTCCGCTGAGCCGTCCCCGTACGGCTCGGCGGCCACGGCGCGCGGCGGCAGGACGTCCCCGGCCTCGGCCCTGAGCGACCCGTGCCCGGCACTCCGGCACGGCCGCCCCGGGCACGCCACCAAGCCCTCCTGGACGGGTCGCTGACCGGCCGTCGGACGCGCGGCGGTCGGCGTGGAGCCCCGTACTAATACGTATTATCCCTTGACTTCCAGGAATCCGGAAGCCACGATCCCTCACGGCGCCGAGCGTCTCCCGATCGGCCGCGCCGCTCCCGTGGCCGATGTCCTCCCCCCCAACCGTGAGGGTGCTCCATGTCCGTTGACCACTCGTCCCGCGGCCTCACCCGTCGCTCCGCCCTGCTGGCCGGCGCCGCGCTGGCCCCCGCGTGGTTCCTCGGCACCGCAGGCGCCGCGCCCAGCCGCGCCGCCGCGGCGACGGCCTCGGACTTCGCGACGGTCCGCACCCAGTGGGGCACCACGCTGATCGGCAGCTACGACGCCTCCGACCAGGTGATCTCCGCCTACGCGCAGGCGATGGCCGACACGGCGAACGGCCTGTGGTCGACGCTGAACACCGCCAACTCCCGCACCTACCTGTGGGCGGACCTGAACAGCTCCACCGTCTCGGCCGTCCAGCGCGACGTGATCGGACGGCTGCGCCAACTCGCCCTCGCCTACGCCTCGCCGGGCTCGTCGCTGGCGGGCAACGCGACGCTCCTGGCGGACCTCACCTCCGCGCTCGACTGGTTCCTCGCCCACAAGTACGGCGTCACCGCGCGGTACGACAACTGGTGGGACTTCGAGATCGGCATACCGCTGGCCCTCAACGACACCTGCGTCGCCCTGTACGACCACCTCTCGGCGAGCCAGATCTCCACCGCGATGGCCGCGATCACCCGCTACGCGCCCGACCCGACCAAGGTCAACGGCGGGACGGCCACCGGCGCCAACCTCAACTGGAACTGCGCCATCGCGACCGTGCGCGGCGCGCTGAGCCAGGACGCGGCCGTCATCGACAGCGCCATGGCGGCGATCGCGCACCTCTTCCCGTACAGCACCAGCGGCGACGGCTTCTACCCCGACGGCGGCTTCATCCAGCACGCGGTCTACGCCTACAACGGCTCCTACGGGGTGTCGCTGCTCCAGTACCTGACCTACCTGCTGGTCACCGTGCAGGGCACCCCGTGGGCGGCGACAACGGACCAGGTGCAGCGCGTCTACACCTGGACGCAGGCGAACTACCGGCCGTGGATCTACCGCGGGGCGTTCATGGACATGGTGCGCGGACGCGCGCTCTCCCGCTTCTACGAGACCGACCACCGTATCGGCCGCCTCACCACCGCCACCCTGCTCCAACTCGCCCGCGTCTTCCCGGCCGACCAGGCGCTCACCGTCCGGTCGCAGGCCAAGGGCTGGATCGGCGCGGACACCTACCAGGACTTCTTCGCCTTCGACGCGGCGCCCCTCGAACAGGTGCGGATCTCGTCCATCGCGCTCGGCCGCGCCGTCGTCGCCGACAGCGCCATCCCGGCGGCGGCGGAGTCCACCACCTCCGTCGTGTCGACCTCGATGGCGCGGATCGTGCACCGGCGGCCCACGTTCGCCTTCGGCATCGCGATGGACAGCACGCGGATCAAGCCGTACGAGTCCGCGAACAACGAGAACCTCCAGGGCTGGTACACCGGCGAGGGCGCCACGTACCTGTATCTGCCCACGCAGCCCGGTCACTGGGTGAACGGGTACTGGCCGGCCGCGGACAAGTACCGGCTGCCCGGGGTCACGCTCGACACCAAGACCCTCGCGCTCGGCGCGAACCGCGGCTCGACCAACACCTGGGCGGGCGGCGCGCTGCTGGACGGGAACGTGGCGGCCGGTATGGGGCTGTCGTTCGCCGTCCAGACCCTCAAGGGCCACAAGTCGTGGTTCTGCGTCGACGACGTCGTCATCTGCCTGGGCGCCGGGATCACCAGCGACGACGGCCATACGATCGAGTCGGTCATCGAGAACCGCAACACCGGCCCCAACGGGCAGGCGAACATCCACGTCGATGGCAACGTTGTCCTGTCCACGCCGAGCAACACGCCGACGGTGGTCCAGCCGCGGTCGATCTTCGTGGACAACCTCGGCGGCTATGTCTTCCCGGTCGGCGGCCACGTCACCCTCCTGCGCCAGGACCGCACCGGCAAGTGGACCGACATGGACCACCGCGGCGTCTACGACGACACCGCCGCGTACACCCGCAGGTTCGTCACCATGTGGGTCGACCACGGCGTGAGCCCGACCGCGGGCAGCTACCGCTACATCCAACTGCCCGCCGCCACCTCGGCCCAGACCTCGGCGTTCGCCGCGTCGAACGACGTGACCGTCGCCTCGAACACCGCCGCGGTGCAGGCCGTCAGCCGCTCCGGCTCCGGCGTGGCCATGGCCAACGTCTGGCAGGCCGGAGCGCCCAAGGCCGCCGGAATCCAGGTCGACAGGACCGCCTCGGTCGTCACGCACCGCACGAACGGAACGCTCAGCGTGGCCGTGAGCGACCCGACCCAGCAGCTCACCGGGTCGGTCGTCGTCACCGTCGACGGCGCCGTCTCGGCCGCCAGCTCCGTCGACCCCGGGGTGACGGTCCTCGCCACAGCGCCCGACCTCCGCCTCTCGGTAGCGGTCGCGGGAGCGGCCGGAAAGACCTTCGTCGCACGCTTCACCGTCTGACAGCCGTCGGCCCGGCACCCCGTCGGCCCGCGAGATAAGGAAGTCGCACATGCGCATGAGGGCTTTAGCAGTGGTGATCGGCATGCTCGTCGCGAGCTACGGCGTGACGTCGGGCTCGGCGCACGCGGCGTCATCGCTCTACGAGGCGGAGAACGCCACCGTCTTCCACGGGACGGTGGACCGCGACCACCTGGGATACACCGGGACCGGCTTCGTCAACACCGCCAACGAGGCAGGCGCGTACGTCGAGTTCAGCGTGAGCGCACCGGCCGCGGGCGGCTTCGCGCTGGCCCTGCGCCACGCGAACGGGACGGGGGAGGGACGCGCCGGCACCGTCAGCGTCAACGGCGCGGTGATCTCCGCACCGGCCTTCGCCGCGACCGCGGACTGGAACACCTGGGCCGTCACCCGGATACCGGTGACGCTGCGGGCGGGAACCAACGCGATCCGCGTGACCGGCGCCACGGCGGGCGGCCTGCCCAACCTCGACTCGCTGACCGTCTCCGACCCGGGAGGCACGGACTGGGCCGACGCACTGGTCGACTCCACCATGCGGCGCTACACCCCCGCGACCGTCGGCGGCTGGAGCTACCCGGTCGCGCTCTACCTGATGGGGCAGTACCAGGTCGCCCGGCACACCGCGGACCCCGCGCGCCGGGCGGCCCTGATCGCGTACATCAAGGCATGGGCCGACCGCTTCGTGGACGCCTCGGGGCACATCGGCATCACCTTCAACAGCCTGGACAGCATGATGCCGGGTCAGGTGATGATCGCCCTGTACCGCGAGACCGGTGAGGCCAAGTACGGCCTGGCCGCCAAGCAGATCCACGACCGGCTGCTGCCCGGCGCCGGGTACCCGACCACGAGCGACGGCGGCTTCTGGCACGCCAACAGCGCCGACCGGGCCAACCAGCTCTGGTCCGACGGCACCTTCATGGCCGACCCCTTCATGGCGCAGTACGGCAGGTACATCGGCGACAGCGCGCAGTCCTACGACATCGCGGCCAAGCAACTCGTGGTCTACGCCGGCCATCTGCAACAGGCGAACGGGCTGCTGAAGCACGCCTATGACGCGTCCAAGGCGGCGACCTGGTCCGACCCGACCAGCGGCCTGTCCTCCGAATACTGGTGCCGCGCCGTCGGCTGGTACGGCGTCGCCGCCACCGAGATCCTCGACCTGATCCCGGCCGACCACCCGCTGCGCGCCCAGTTGACCGCGACCGTACGCGACCTGGTGCGCGGCATCGCCGCCTACCAGGACCCGGCCAGCGGGCGGTGGTTCCAGGTCGTGGACAAGGGGAGCAGCGCGGGGAACTGGACCGAGACGTCGTGCTCGGCGATGTTCACCCTGACCGCCGACGCGGCGATCAAGCGCGGATACGTCCCCGCCGCCGCGTACCAGGCCACGGTGGACGCCGGAAAGCGCGGCGCATTGGACCGGATCTCCCTGCACAGCGACGGTCTGACGTATCTGACCTCGATCTCGGTCGGCACCAATGTCGGGGACTACGCGTATTACACCGCCCGGTCCCGGGCCACGAACGACTTCCACGGGCTGGGCGCCTTCCTCTACTTCTTCGAGCAGGTCAACGGCTGAACCCGGCTCCTGCGAGCAGATCCGCGGCGGGGGAGTGGCGGTGGAGCGCCGTTCCCGGTTCTGGAACGCTACGACCGTCGGCCCGACAGGCCGACGGCACAGCTTTCCTCGACCCGGTGAAGGAACGACGCCATGACCACCGCGCACCCCATCGCGCTGGAGCCCACCGCGATCCATGTGGCCGACCGCGTCCTCGACGACCTGCGCACCCGTCTCGAACTGACCCGTCCGCCGCTGGACGAGGGGAACGAGGACTGGTCGTACGGCGTCCCGGCCAGCTATCTGCGGGAGTTGGTCGCCTACTGGAAGGACGGCTATGACTGGCGGGCGGCCGAGCGCGCCATCAACGCCTACGAGCACTACCAGGTGGAGGTCGCCGGTGTCCCCGTGCACTTCCTTCGCAAGCCGGGGCGCGGCCCCCGCCCGATCCCGCTGATCCTCACCCACGGCTGGCCGTGGACGTTCTGGCACTGGTCGAAGGTGATCGACCCGCTCGCCGACCCGGCCGCCTTCGGCGGCGACCCCGCCGACGCCTTCGACGTGATCGTGCCGTCCCTGCCCGGCTTCGGTTTCCCCGGTCCGCTCACCGGCTTCCCCGACGTCAACTTCTGGAAGGTCTCCGACCTCTGGCACACCCTGATGACCCGGACCCTGGGATACGAGAAGTACGCCGCCGGGGGCTGCGACATCGGCGGGATCGTCACCAGCCAGCTCGGCCACAAGTACGCCGACGAGTTGTACGGCATCCACATCGGCTCGGGGCTGCCCCTCGACTTCTTCACCGGCCCCCGCGCCTGGGACTTCGCCCGGAACCGGCCCCTCACCGACGACCAGCCCGCCGACATCCGCGCCCGCATCATCGAACAGGACCGCCGCTCGGCGACCCACCTGGTGGCGCACATGCTCGACGGCGCCACCCTGGCCCACGGGCTGAGCGACTCACCCGCGGGACTGCTCGCCTGGCTGCTCGAACGCTGGAACGCCTGGAGCGACAACGGCGGCGACCTCGAATCCGTCTTCACCAAGGACGACCTGCTCACCCACGCCACGATCTACTGGGTCAACAACTCCATCGCCACGTCGATGCGGTACTACGCCAACGCCAACCGCTACCCCTGGACCCCCGCCCACGACCGCACCCCGGCCGTCGAGGCCCCGGTCGGCCTCACCTTCGTCACGTACGAGAACCCGCCCGGCGTTCACTCCGCCGCCGACCGCGTCCAGGCGTTCAAGACGGGGCCGCAGTCCCGCTGGTTCCACCACGTCAACGTGAACGCCCACGACCACGGCGGCCACTTCATTCCCTGGGAGAACCCCGACGCCTGGGTCACCGACCTCCGCGGCACCTTCCGCACGCGCAGGCCCTGAGCGCCGGAAGGTCGCTCCCTCCCCGGACGGCAGAATTGACACAGCGGTGATAAAAATCGACATGGTGTAGACTTTTCGATGTGGGAGGACGTCGACTCCCCGCGTGACCGCCGAGGAGGAGCACATGGAGACGCGGAACTGGCTCATCACGGGCGTCAGCACGGGCCTCGGGCGCGCTTTCGCCCGGGCCGCGCTGACAGCCGGGCACACCGTCGTCGGCACCGTCCGCTCGGAGAAGGACCTGCGGGCCTTCGAGGAGCTGGAATCCGGGCGCGCGCACGGCCGCGTCCTGGACGTGACCGACGGCGACGCCGTCACGGCCGTGGTCGCCGAGGTCGAGCGGAGCGTCGGCCCGCTGGACGTCGTCGTCGCGAACGCCGGCTACGGCCTGGAGGGCACCTTCGAGGAGACGCCGCTGGCCGAGGTGCGGCGGCAGTTCGAGGTCAACGTGTTCGGAGCCGTGGCCACCTTGCGGGCCGCGCTGCCCCCCATGCGGCGCCGTCGCCGCGGACACCTGATGGCCGTCACCTCCATGGGCGGGCTCATGGCCGTGCCCGGCATGTCCGCCTACTGCGGCAGCAAATTCGCCCTGGAAGGCATCCTCGAAGCGCTGGGCAAGGAGGTCGCACAGTTCGGGATCCATGTGACGGCGATCGAGCCCGGCTCCTTCCGCACCGACTGGGCCGGACGGTCCATGACGCGCGCCGAGCAGTCCGTCGACGACTACGACGAGCTGTTCACCCCCATCCGCGAAGCGCGGCGGAAGGCCAGCGGGAACCAACTAGGCAACCCGGCCAAGGCCGGAGAGGCGGTCGTGCACATCACGTCGGTCGACCGGCCGCCCGCCCACCTCGTCCTGGGCTCGGACGCGCTGCGCCTGGTCGCCGCCGCGCGCACGGCCGTCGACGAGGACATCCGCGCATGGGAGACGCTGTCGCGTACGACCGACTTCGCCGAGGGCGCTCAGCTCTGATGCCAGGCCACGAACCCGCCCGAGGCCGCCGGACCGCCGAACGCAAGGGCGATGTCCGGGAGCGCGCCATCCTCGACACCTGCGAGGCACTGCTGGCGACCAAGGGCCACGAGGCCATGACGGTCGCCGACATCGCCCAGGGCGCGGGCATCACCCGCGCCGCGCTGTACTTCTATTTCGGCTCCAAGCAGGAGGTGGTCACCGCGCTCGTGGCCAGAACGGTCGAGCACCTTTGGGAGCGGTCCAGGACCACCGCCCAGGCCGACGAACCGCGCCAGGCCGTCGCGGCGGCCATGCGGCGCACGGTCGAGCTGTGGAACGCGCACGGCCTGGTCATGCGCACCGCGATCGACCTGTCCCTGACCGTGCCCGAGATCGGCGAGCTGTGGAACCACACGGCCGACCTCTTCATCACGGCCATCACCGCCGTCCTGGAACGCGCCGGAATCGCACCGGGCACCGCGCCCCACCAGTCCTCCGCCCTGGCCCGCGCCCTGTGCTGGATGATCGAGCGGACCTTCTACCACGCCTCGCGGGAGTCCCCGGAAAAGCTGCGCGAGGCGTCCGCGACCTGCGAACACATCTGGCTGATCACCGCCGGCCTGACCGCGTGAGCCGTCCGCGGCGACCTCCCGACGATCGAACGGCATGTGCGCACCGGACACTTCGACGTCCTGCTCACCCCCAACCGCTGGACCCTGGTCAACCGTTCCGCCGGTCCGCTCATCGACCTGGCGGTGTCGATGAACGCCGGGGTCGTCAACGCCCCCGTGTCCGGCGGCCAGATCCTGCCGACCGGCATCGGCGGCTCGCGGTGGTGCCCCTACCGTGAGAGGCCGAACTGCTCGCCGCCATCGGCGCGATCGAAGAGGCGTGCCGCGACCACGGCGTGCCGCTCGCCGCGGCGGCGGTGCGTTTCTCCACGCGCGACCCGCGGATCGCCAGCACCGTCATCGGCACCTCGCGGCCCGAACGGATCGAGCAGACCCTCGCGCTCGACGCGACCGAGGTGCCCGACGCGCTCTGGGACGACGTGGACGCCATCGCCGCGCGCGTCGATCCCGCACACCTGCCCGCCTGGGGCCGACGCGCCGTCATCTCGAAGCCCTCGAAGCCCTCGAAGTCCTCGGAGTCCGATGAGGAGCCCCATGTCCGACCCCCTGCGCGTCCTGCTGTTCGGCTACGGCCTGGCGGGCCGCGTGTTCCACGGCCCTTTGCTCGCCACGAATCCGCACTACACGGTCCGGGCGATCGTCACCTCTGATCCGGCCCGCGCCGCCGCCGCGGCCCGACCACCCGGACGCCCGCGTGGTGGCCGACGCCGACACGGCGTTCGCGGCGGCCGACGGCTACGACCTCGCGGTCGTGGCCACGCCCCACCAGACGCACGTCGAACTGGCCGGGCGCGCTCTGAAGGCGGGTCTGCACGTGGTCGTGGACAAGCCGCTCGCGCTCACCGCCCGTGACGCGCAGGAGCTGGCCGCCGCCGACGCCGCGAACCGCGCCCGGTCGGTCTTCCAGAACCGGCGCCGGGACGGCGACTTCCTCGCCCCCGCTTCGGCGCCTCCGCGCTCGTGGTGGGCGGTTCGATGACCGGCTCCTGGGACCTGATCGGTCCGGCACTTGCGGGGGGCTGTCCGCCGGCCTCCCGCCGCGGCTGCCCGCGGCCCGGCCGGCCGAAGCCGGGCTGATCGGCGCGGCGCGATACGCGGCCGAGGTTCCGGAAGACAACGATGCCTCTATTCTCTAGTCAACGAGCCGAGAGGGAGACCACCGTGGCCGGCGCGCCGCTCACCACCGCACCACCGACCATGAAACAGGTCGCCACCCTCGCCGAGGCCAGCGCGATGACCGTGTCCCGCGTCCTGCGCGGCGACACCGGGGTGTCGGCGGACAGACGCGCACGCGTCGAGGCCGCGGTACGGCAACTCGGTCACCGGCCCAACGCTCTGGCCCGCAACTTCCGGCACGGACAGGGCACCGGCACCATCGGCCTGATCGTCACGTACCTCGCCAACCCCTTCTGCGCCCGGCTCGCGCTCGGCATCGAGGCCGCGGTCGCCGAGGAGGGACTGCGGGTGATGATCACCAACACGGCCGGTGACGCGGGCCGCGAGCGCGACGCCGTCCGGGACTTCTCCGCGCGCCGGGTCGACGGCGTGATCCTCGTCCCGGCGGGGGCCGACCAGGCGTATCTGGCCGAGGAGTTGCCCACCTCCCCGCCCGTGGTCACCGTCGCCCGGCCCCCGGCCGGATTCGAGGCGGACAGCGTCCTGGTCGACGACTTCGGCGGCGCGTACGCGGCGACCAGCCGACTGCTGGCGGCAGGACACCGCAGGATCGGCTTCCTCGGCAACCCGCCGTCGGTGTACACCGGTTCCGAGCGCTACCGCGGCTACAGCGCGGCCCTCCACAAGGCGGGCATCGACCCCGACGACGCCCTGGTCAAGCGCGGCCGGGAGGATCTCGCCTCCGCCGAGGCGGCTGCCGCCGAATTGCTCGCGCTGCCCGAGCCGCCCACCGCGCTGTTCTGCGCCAACAACCACAACACCCAGGGCGCCTACCGGGCGTTGCGGCACCACGGCGTCGGCGCGACGCTCGCGGGGTTCGACGGCTTCGACTTCGCCGACGTGCTCAGCGTGCCGGTCCTGGTGGTGGACTACGACCCCGACGAGATCGGGCGCCGCGCCGCCCAGTTGCTCGGCGAGCGCCTGGCCCGCCAGGGCGCCGGAGCGCTGCCGCCGCGCCGGGTCGTGGTGCGCACCACGATCATCGCCCACGGGGAGGACCGCGGCCCGGCGCGGGACGTGTCCTAGCCGCGGGCCACGGGCAACGCGCCCCGGAAGCAGGCGCGTTGCCCGTCCGGAGCCTCGCGGTCCCCGAGCCCCGCCTCCACCGCGCTACGCCCGTCAGCCACTCGACCCGGCCGCCCACCACACCCCGGAGCCCGTACATGCACGACGACCGCAGCCTCATCGAGTCCCGCCTGGAACGCGTCCTCAACGAGCGCGTCCGCCCCGCGGTGTACGGGGAGCGGGTGCCGCTGACCGTCGGCATCTGGGACGCGCCCGACGAGCCGGTCCCGGTGGCCGAAGGCATCGCCGCGGCCCGCAGGCCGATCGCGCCCGGCGAGCCGTGGGGTCCGCCGTGGGGAACGAGCTGGCTCACCGTCAGCGGTACCGTGCCCGAGGAGTGGGCGGGCCGCACCGTCGAGGCGCTGCTGGACCTCGGCTTCGAGCGGGACACCCCCGGCTTCCAGTGCGAGGGCCTCGTCTACCGGCCGGACGGCACCCCGGTGAAGGGCCTCAACCCGCGCAATCAGTGGGTGCGCGTCGGCGACCCCGTCACCGGCGGCGAGCGGATCCTGCTGCACGTCGAGGCCGCCTCCAACCCGATCGTGCTGGACAACCCGCCCTTCCGCCCGACCGCCTTGGGCGACAAGGCGACGGCGGGCCGCGCGCCGCAGTACGTCCTGGGCCCGATGGACCTGGCCGTGCTGGACCGCACGGTCTGGGAGCTCGTGCAGGACCTCGAAGTGCTGGGCGAGCTGATGCCGGAGCTGCCCGCCGGCTCGGCCCGCCGCTGGGACATCCTGCGCGCGGTGGAACGGGCGCTCGACGCGATCGACCTCCAGGACGTCGGCGGCACCGCCGAGGCGGCCCGAGCCCTGCTGGCCGACGTGCTGGCCGCGCCCGCGCACGCGTCGGCCCACCGGATCAGCGCGGTGGGCCACGCGCACATCGACTCCGCGTGGCTGTGGCCGCTGCGCGAGACCGTCCGCAAGGTGGCCCGGACCACCGCGAACATGACGGCCCTGATCGAGGACGAGCCCGACTTCGTCTACACCATGTCCCAGGCGCAGCAGTACGCCTGGATCAAGGAGCACCGCCCCGAGGTCTACGCCCGGGTCCGACAGGCCGTCGCCGACGGGCGGTTCGTGCCCACCGGCGGAATGTGGGTCGAGTCGGACACGAACATGCCCGGCTCCGAGGCGATGGCCCGTCAGTTCGTGCACGGCAAGAGGTTCTTCCTGGACGAGTTCGGCATCGAGAGCGACGAGGTGTGGCTGCCGGACACCTTCGGCTTCGCGGCCGGGCTGCCGCAGATCATCCGGGCGTCCGGGTCGAGTTCGCTGCTGACCCAGAAGATCTCCTGGAGCCGCACCAACTCCTTCCCGCACCACACCTTCGCCTGGGAGGGCATCGACGGCAGCCGGGTCTTCACGCACTTCCCGCCGATGGACACCTACAACGCGGGCCTGGAAGGCCGCGAAGTCGCCCACGCCGCACGCAACTTCAGGGAGAAGGGCATGGCCGGGCGGTCGCTGGCGCCGACCGGGCTGGGCGACGGCGGCGGTGGCACGACCCGCGAGATGATCGCCAAGGCCGCCCGGCTGCGCGACCTGGAGGGTTCGGCCCGGGTGGAGTGGGAGTCCCCGGCGGAGTTCTTCGCCAAGGCCCGCGCCGAGTACCCCGAACCGCCCGTCTGGGTCGGGGAGTTGTACCTCGAACTGCACCGCGGCACGCTGACCAGCCAGGCGGGCACCAAGCAGGGCAACCGCCGCAGCGAGCACTTGCTGCGCGAGGCGGAGCTGTGGTCCGCGACCGCCGCCGTACGGGCCGGACTGCCCTACCCGTACGAGGAGTTGGACCGGATCTGGAAGACGGTGCTGCTGCACCAGTTCCACGACATCCTGCCCGGCTCGTCCATCGCGTGGGTGCACCGCGAGGCCGAGGCGACGTACGCCGCCCTCGCGGTGGAGCTGCGGTCGATCATCGACGCCGCCCAACTCGCCCTGGCCGGTGCGCCGTCGCGGGAGGGGGGCGAGGAGGGGGAGGGGGCCCTGGTCTTCAACGCGGCCCCGCACGCCCGCGGCGGTGTCCCGGCAGGGGGCGCCGCGCCCGTCGCCGACACCGGCGTCGACGGGACGGTCACTACTTCGGCCCGCCCCGGCGGCGGCCACGTACTGGACAACGGCCTGCTGCGGGTCGAGATCGACGACCGCGGCCTGGTGGTGTCGGTCCACGACCTCGCCGCGGACCGCGAGACCCTCGCCGAGGGACGCCCGGCCAACCTGCTCCAACTCCACCCCGACTTCCCCACCATGTGGGACGCCTGGGATGTGGACGCGTACTACCGCAACACCGTCACCGACCTGACCGCCGCCGACCGCGTCGAGGTGACCGCCGCGACGGCCCACGCCGTCACCGTCCGGGTCGAGCGCTCGTTCGGCCACTCGCGCTCCGTGCAGGACCTCACCCTGACCGCCGGGCACAAGCGCCTGGACGTCTCCACCGAGGTCGACTGGCGCGAGACGGAGAAGTTCCTGAAGGTGGCCTTCCCGCTGGACGTCCACGCCGACCGCTACGCGGCCGAGACCCAGTTCGGCCACGTCTACCGGCCCACCCACACCAACACCAGTTGGGACGCCGCCCGTTTCGAGGCGTGCAACCACCGATTCCTGCACCTCGCGGAGCCCGGCTGGGGCGTGGCCCTGGTCACCGACTCCACCTACGGCCACGACGTCACCCGCTCCACAAGCGGCAGCGCCCCCGGCGCCGCCGTCACCGTGCGCCTGTCCCTGCTGCGCGCGCCCCGCTTCCCCGACCCGCGGACGGACCAGGGCGTGCACCGCTTCCGCTACGCCCTGCTTCCCGGCGCGTCCATCGGCGACGCCGTCCGCGAGGGGTACGCCATCCACCTGCCCGAGCGCCGCGTGCCGGGCGTCGCCGCGGTCGAACCGCTGGCGACGGTCGGCCACGAGGGCGTCGTCGTCAGCGCTGTGAAGCTCGCCGACGACGCGAGCGGCGACATCGTCGTACGTCTCTACGAAGCCAACGGCGCCCGGACCCGCACCACCCTCACCCCCGGCTTCGCCCTCCACACCGCCACCCCCTGCGACCTGCTGGAACGCCCCCGGACCGACCAGCCGCCCGCCGAGATCCGCGACGGCGCCGTGGACCTGCGCCTGCGACCGTTCGAGATCGTCACGCTGCGCCTGACCCCCTCGACGGACACCGCGCCGCCCCTGGCCGAGCACTGAGCCCGGCGTCGGCACCGCCCGCTGTCGGCTTGCGCTTTACGCGGCGTCAACTTCTACGGTCGTCCATGTGGCCGGAACGACCGGCCGGCGAGGGGGGGCAGGGCGATGGCCTGGTCGATCGCGGACGTGGCCCGGCTGTCCGGAGTGACGTCCCGGACGCTGCGGTACTACGACGAGATCGGTCTGCTGCCCCCTGCGGGGACCGGCCGCAACGGGCACCGCTCCTACGAGCAGCGGGATCTGCTGCGGCTGCAACAGATCCTGCTGATGCGGGAGTTGGGCCTGGGCCTGCGGGACATCGCGGCGGTCCTCGACAGGCAGGCGGACCGGGTGGCCGTGCTCCGGGAGCACCACCGGCGTCTGCTGGCGGAGCGGAACCGGCTCGACACCCTGGTCCGCACGGTCGGCCGCACCATCGCGGAGTTGGAGGAAGGAAAGGACGGGGACGACATGGCGGAGATCAACAGGCCGGAGAATCTTTTCGAGGGCTTCGACGCCTCGCGCTACGAGGACGAGGCGCGCGAGCGGTGGCCGCGCGAGTACGAGCGGTCCCGGCGGATCGCCGGCCCGCTCACGGCCGAGGACCAGGAGCGGACGCAGCGCGAGATCACGGCGCGGATGGTCCGCATGGCCGATTTCATGGCGGCCGGCACGCCAGTGACCGACCCGGCGGTGCAGGCCGAGACGGATGCCCACTACCAATGGCTGTGCGGATTCTGGACCCCCAGCGCGACCGCGTACAAGGGACTGGGGCAGATGTTCACCGACGACCCGCGCTTCCGTTCGGCGTACGACAAGATCGCGGCCGGGCTGGCGGAGTACCAGCGCGACGCGATGGCGGTCTACGCCGACGCCCGGCTGAGCTGACCCACCGCTGACGCCCGTCGGGCACGCGGTCGTCGCCGCTGTCACCCGCTCAGCGCGCGCCGGGCTTCAGACGGCTCGCGCGGGACTCCAGAAAGCGGCGCTCGGTGAGGCTGGCCGTGCCGCGCGCGGCCAGAAGATAGTGCTCGCGGGCGGCCGGGAGGTCGCCGGAGCGCTCCAGGAGATGGGCGCGGACGACGTGGAGCCGGTGGTGGCCCTCGACGCGGGCGTCGTCGTCCAAGGTGGCCAGCAGGTCGAGCCCGGCCCGCGGCCCCTGGATCTCGGCGAGGGCGACGGCGCGGTTGAGGGTGACCATCGGGTTGGGCGCGATCCGCTCCAGGATCTTGTACAGGGTGTGCACCTGGTGCCAGTCGGTGTCCTCGGTGCGCTCCGCGGCGGCGTGCGTCGCGGCGATGGCGGCCTGGAGCTGATACGGCCCGAGCGCCGAGCGGGCCATGGCCGTACTGATCAAGGCGGTGCCCTCGGCGATCAGGTCGGCGTCCCAGAGCGTACGGTCCTGCTCGTCCAGCGGGATCAGGTCGCCGCCGGGCCCGGTCCTGGCGGCGCGGCGCGCGTCGGTGAGGAGCATGAGGGCGAGCAGGCCGGCGACCTCGCCGTCGTCGGGCAGCAGCCGACCGACCATACGGGTCAGCCGGATCGCCTCGCGGGCGAGGTCGGCGCGGTGCAGCGCGGCCCCGGAAGTCGCGGTGTAGCCCTCGTTGAAGATCAGGTACAGCACGTGCAGGACGACCCGCAGCCGTTCCACGCGCTCGCGTGCCTCGGGCAGGGTGAAGCGGCTGCCCGCCGCCTTGATCCGCTGCTTGGCCCGGCTGATCCGTACGGCCATGGTGGCCTCGGGCACCAGGAACGCGTGGGCGATCTCCGCCGTGGTCAGACCGCCGACCGCGCGCAGGGTCAGGGCGGTCTGCGAGCCGGGCGTCAGCGCCGGGTGGCAGCACAGGAACAGCAGTATCAGGGTGTCGTCACCCTCCGGCGCGCCGTCCTCGCCGGGACCCGGGCTGACGCCCGCCTCCCGCTCGGGGGACTGGGCCGCCGCGGCCGTCTCCCGCGCCTTGCGGGCGTGGTCGCTGCGGATCTGGTCGATCAGCCGACGGGAGGCAGCGGTGATCAGCCAGCCGCGCGGATGGTCCGGCACACCGTCGGCCGGCCACTTCACGGCCGCGGCGAGCACCGCCTCCTGCACGGCGTCCTCGCACTCCTCGAACTGGCCGTGCCTGCGGACCAGCACACCGAGGACCTGCGGCGTCAGCTCGCGCAGCAGGTCCTCGGTCACGGTGTCGGTGCTCACATCTCCAATTGTCCACCGGAGAACATCACCTGGCGCACCTCGATGCCCAGCCCCTCCACCTTCGCGTCGGGGATCATCGCGGCGAGCTCCAGAGCGCGCTCGCGGTTCTCGCAGTCGATCAGGTAGAAGCCGCCGAGGTACTCCTTGGTCTCCAGGTACGGCCCGTCGGTGACCACCCGCTGCCCGTCGCGGACCCGCACGACGGCGCTCTGCGAGATGTCGGCCAGGCCCTGGGTGAGGATCATCTCGCCCGACTCGGTGACCGTGTTGATGAAGGCGTCGTGGCCGCCCATGACCTCGTTGCGCTCCTCCTCGGTCAGCGCGTTCCACACCGCCGGGTTCATGTGCATGATCAGCAGAAACTTCATCGCTACTCCTCTGTCCCGCGTGGACGCCGTCCGCGGATGCCCTGCTCGGACGTCCCGCGCGTATGTCGTACGTGTGTGCCGTACGCCGAACCCCTTCCGGGTCCGTGCACCACAAAGTCGGAGCCGCGGACGGCTTCTTGACATCGGCGGCGCATCGAATTCCGGCCCGTTTCGATCCGTGCCGATCCGCTCCAATACGGCCCGCTCCGAAAAATTCTTCCAGCCGGACCTCAAGAAGCCTGTCGCCGCTCCGACCGGTGCGTGAAAGAGACCCGACACGGCGGAGGAGCGGACATGCCGGACAATGGGGATACGGTCGCGCCGGGCGGACCGGCGGGCGGCACGAGTGGCTGGGCCTGACCCTGCTCGCCCTGCCGACGCCGCTGGTGGCGATGGACATGACCTCGCTGTTCCTCGCGCTGCCCCGAGTGACCGCCGACCTCGGCGCGAGCGTCTTGCAGCACCGGATGTCGGGCGCGCCCGCCGCCGTCGGCCGTACGCTCGCCGGTGCCACCGCCGCCAGTGACCGGTTCCCGCCCGGTCCGGACGCCGAGCTGGTGCGCACGGCCAGGTCGGCCTTCACCGCCGGGGTGAACCTCACCGGAGTCAGCGCGACCGGGGTTGACGTACGGCGGGCGCGGTCATCTAAGCTCCATCGAGTTCACAAGGACACTCATCGTTCATGTCCTTGAATTCGCCGGTGAGTGGGTGTCCCGTACGCGCCACCCGCGCGTCACCCGCATCGAGAGCCGAGAGCCGAGCCGTACCGACGCCACCACCGGCCGTCCATGCCCGCAGCGCACCTAGCACGCACGGCACTTGGAGACTCCGATGGACCGACGCCACTTCCTGATCGGCGGTGCGGCACTCGCCGCGACCGCCACCGCGACCGCGATCCCCGCCACCGCGCACGCCACCGCCCGCGCCGCGGCCTCTGCCGCCGCCCCGCCCTCCCCGGTGCTGCCCTCCAGGGCGGCCGTCGTCACCGCACTGCGCCGCGTCGCCGACCACTGGATCGGCGCCCACGCCGACCCCGGCAACAACCAGTGGGCCAACGCCACTTTCTTCAGCGGCCTGACCGCCCTGTACCGGCTGACGTCCGACACCCGCTATCTGGCCTACGCGCGCTCCTGGGCCGAGCGGAACAACTACGGCCTCAACGGCGGCACGGCCACCCGCAACGCGGACAACCAGTGCGCGGGCCAGGTGTATCTGGACCTGTACGAGATCGAACCCGACCCGGCGAAGCTGACCGCGATCGAGACCTGCCTGCACCGCATGGTCTACACCGACCAGGTCGGCAAGGACGACGACTGGTGGTGGGACGACGCGCTGCACATGGCGATGTCGCCCTTCGCCCGCCTGGGCGTGCTGCACGGTGACGCGAACTACCACCGCAAGCTGCACGACCTGTATCGGCACACCAAGTCGGCCGAGGGCGGCCCCGGTCTCCACGACCCGGCCACCGGGCTGTGGTACCGCGACAAGAACTTCCTGCCCGGCGGCATCCTCTCGCCCTCGGGCAAGCCCGTGCTGTGGTCGCGCGGCAACGGCTGGGTCGCCGCCGCGCACACCAAGACCCTCAAGGCGCTGCCCGCCGATCAGGCCGACACCGCCGAATACCGCGCCACGCTCAAGGAGTTGGTACGGGCGGTCGCCGCGGTGCAGCGCACCGACGGCTTCTGGAACGTCAACCTCGCCGACCCCGCGCACTTCCCCGGCCCCGAAACGAGTGGAACCGTTTTCTTCGCCTACGGCACCGCGTACGCGGTACGCGCGGGACTCGTCGACCGGGCCACGTATCTACCGGTCGCCGCGCGCGCCTGGAACGGCCTGCTGGCCACGGCGGTTCACCCCGACGGCACCCTCGGCTACGTCCAGAAGGTCGGCGACCGGCCGGACTCCAGCCAGCCCGTGACGTACGACAGCACGGCCGACTTCGGCGTCGGCGGATTCCTGCTCGCCGGGACCGAACTCGCGGCGCTCGCCACCTGATCGCGAGCCGGGTTCGGCCAACTCCCGCACCGCGCAGGGGCTTGACGGGGGCATTAGTCCGTACCTATGGTCTGCGGTCAGTCAAGTGTTCAGAAATGCAAGCTCGGTTCACACTCAGGAACGCCGCGGTGCAGACCGGGGAACACGCGCTCACCAACGCGCTCACCCGGGAACGCGCCCGCTCACGAACAGCCCCCCACTCAAGATCGGATGGTCACCGCATGGCAGGCACCCCCACGCCCTCGCCCGCGCGCCACCGCCGCCGCGTACGGCGCCCCGTTCTGCTGGTCACCGCCGCCTGTGCGGCCGCGGCCCTTGTAACCGGTTTCTCCGCCTGGCCCGGAGGCGCCCAGCGCGCCAGCGCGGCACCGGCCGCCTTCGTCCACCCCGGAGTGACCGTCTCCGCCGCCCAACTCGACTTCGCCCGCGCCAAGGTGCAGGCCAACGCCGAGCCGTGGAAGAGCGCGTACAACCAGATGATGGCCAGCTCGTACGCCTCGCTGACCCGTACGCCCAAGCCGCGCGCGAACGTCGAGTGCGGCTCCTACTCCAACCCCAACAACGGCTGCACGGACGAGCGCGAGGACGCGATCGCGGCCTACACCGACGCCCTGGCCTGGTACTTCACCCGTGACGCGCGCTACGCGCAGGAGTCCATCAAGCTGATGGACGCGTGGTCGGCGACGATCACCCAGCACACCAACAGCAACGCCCCGTTGCAGACCGGCTGGGCGGGCTCGTCGTGGCCCAAGGCCGCCGACATCATCAAGTCGACCTACACCGGCGGCTGGCCGAACGCCGGGCGCTTCGGCACCATGCTCCGCAACGTCTACCTGCCCGAGATCATCAACGGCTCGAACAGCAACGGCAACTGGGAGCTGTCGATGATGGAGGCCGCCGTCGGCATCTCCGTCTTCCTCGACGACAAGACCGACTACGACAAGGCGATGGCCAAGTTCCGCACCCGCGCCGCGGCCTATGTCTACATCGCCGCGGACGGGGCGCTCCCCAAGACGGTGCCGAGCCAGAACCTCGACACCAAGGCCAAGATCGTCAGCTACTGGCAGGGGCAGTCCACCTTCGTCGACGGGCTGACCCAGGAGACCTGCCGCGACTTCACGCACACCGGATACGGCATCTCCGCGATCTCGCACATCGCCGAGACCAGCCGCATCCAGGGCGACGACCTGTACGGCACGGACATCGGCGAGCGGCTGCGGCAGGCGCTCGGCTTCCAGTCCAAGTACGAACTTGGCACGGCGCCGCCGAGCTGGCTGTGCAACGGCAGTGTCAACCGCGGCCTCGGCCCGATCACCGAGACCGGCTACAACGCGCTGCACACCCGGCGCGGGGTCGCGATGACCAACACGCAGACCCTCACGCAGAACAACCGGCCCGCCGGTTCCAACAACCTCTTCGTGGCCTGGGAGACCCTCACGAACGCCGAGAACCCCAACTGACCCACGCGGACGGCGAATCATCCGAGGGCCGCGCACCCCACCGGGCTGCGCGGCCCTCGTCGCGCGCTCTGCGCGGAGCCCCGCGGCCACGGCGTCCGGCAAGCGCCTGACGGACACCGGATGTTCGGCCCCGGCAGCGGCGGCCTACAGTGTCGCCGAGAGCGAAAACCGGAGGGAATCACGCGGCGCGGTGCGTACCGTCTGCCGGATGACTCTCTCTTACGACACGGCGGGCGCCGGCCCCGCACTGGTATTCCTGCACGCCGGGGTCTGCGACCGGCGGATGTGGGACCCGCAATGGCAGCCGCTGGCCGACGCCGGTTACCGCGTGGTCCGCTGCGACCTGCGCGGCTTCGGCCGGACCCCGGCGCCGGACGCGCCGTACAACAACGCCGACGACGTGATCGGACTCCTCGACACGCTCGGCATCGGTCAGGCGGCGCTCGTCGGCGCCTCCTACGGCGGCAAGACCTCGCTGGAGATCGCCGCGCGCCACCCCGAGCGGGTCGGCGCGATGGTGCTGCTGTGCCCGGGAATGGCCGGGCACGAAGCCTCCGCCGAACTCGACGCGCTGGACGAACGCGAGGAGGCGCTGCTGGAGGCGGGCGACCTCGCGGGCGCCGTCGAGCTGATGGTCGAGACCTGGATCGGCCCCGAGGGCGACGAGGCCGCCCGGCGGGCCGTACGCGTCCAGCAGCGGAACGCCTACGAAGTACAGCTCGCCGCCGAGGAGTTCGACCAGCTCCGCCCGCCGTACGACCTCGCGGCGGTACGGGCGCCGTCCCTCGTCGTCTCCGGCGCCCACGACCTGGCGGACTTCCGGCAGATCGCCGCCCGGCTGCCCGGACTGCTCGCCGACGCCGACCACCTCGAACTGCCCTGGGCCGGACACCTGCCCAGCATGGAACGGCCCGCCGCCGTCACCCACCTGCTGAAGGACTTCCTGGGGGAGCGGTGGAGCGAGACCCCGCGCACGCCTCAGGTGACGCCGAAGGTCACCCGGTAGTCGCACCGCCCCTTGCACGACATCGTCGCCGCGTCGTCGAAGGCGTACGAATAGGCGTACGGCGCGGCCTTCTTGAAGACCTGCGTGTAGTCCACCGGCCACTTCGACGGCACGCAGTTCTCCCGCCCGGCCCAGGCGCCTTGGCAGCAGTAGGTGTCCCCGCCGAAGGCCGCGCACGGCGGCTTGCAGCCGACGACCCGGCCGCCGGACATGGCCCGCATGGCGCTGGGGCAGTCCACCGGCTTGGTGCACGCGCCCTTGTAGCAGCCCGTCGCACTCACCGGATCGGCGGTCACGGTGTGCGAGATGTTGATGTACATCGGCAGATTCGCGCCGTCGACCATGCTCACGTCGTAGAAGTCGAGCCCGGCGTACGCGTCGAAGGTGAACTCACCCAGCGTGGTGGGCGGGTTGGCGCCCGAGCACTGCGACGTGCAGTCCCCGGTCAGGCACGCGCCCTGGCCGCCGGACGTGCAGCCGGTACGGCCCCAGATCCGGCCGCCCCATTTGTTGCCCACGGTGAGGGACGTGCTCTGCCCCGGCCGCAGCTCCCGGCCGTTCGGATACGCGGCGGTGCCGGTGACGATCGCCCACACCGTCTCCTGCGTGCGGTTGACGAGGGTGATCGTCCGCCCGCCGCCCGAACCGGCCCCGGCCGCCGCTGACTTCGGCGCGGACGGCTTCGGCGACGACGGCTTGGGACTCGGCCGCTGCGACGGGCGCGCGGTCGCCGACGGTGAGGCGGACGCGCGGGTCGCGGTCGCGGACGCCGTCGGCGACCCGGACACGGTCGGGGTCGCCGGAGCCGGAGCCGCGGCCTGGCGGGTCACCGCCTCCGTACTCGCGGACCCGTCACCGCCCGGCGAGGACGGCCAGTAGTAGACCACCCCGCTCGCGACCACGGCGGCCACGACCAGCCCCCACCAGCCCCGTACGGATCTCGTCCGCCGCCTGCGTCCCATCGTGCCGCCTCCAGCCGTGCCACGTGCATCGGTACACGTCGGAGACCCCGTGGGACGCGGCCGGATAACACAAACCGTCCGGCGACGGCATGGCGAAGGGCGGGAACACCCCCGTGGCTCCCGCCCCTGTCATTCGGACCGCAACCGCCGTCGCGCCCCGGCCGTCCGGCCGAGGCGCGGAGGAAGGACCGGCGCCTGCCGTCCGGGATTCCGCTAGGTCTCGTCGTCGTGGAACGGGAGCCAGTTGGCGCGGCGGCGGGCCGCCTTCGGCGTGTCGATCTGCATGATCGGTTCCTGTCTGTCGGCGAACCGTCCGTGGACCGCCCTCATGGGCGACGGACGGGCCGCCCCGTGGCCGGGGTCCGCGGGTGGCGGGTCCGACCTGGGGCATGCACGGGCAAGCCTGCCGGTCACGGCACCTGCCTGTCGTTAGCAGCCGGTCGCCTGACGACTTGGCAATGCGTCCACAACGGCCGGAGCCACCCTAGGAACCCGCACCCGGACGTACGGACCGCTGGCGGTGGTCGGTGGGCGCCGCCCCGTGGACGGCGCGGTAGGCGCGGCTGAAGTCCGCCGCCCGCGGAAAGCCCCAGCGGGCCGCGATGAGATGGATCGGCGTCTCCAGCAGCGCCGGATCGGCCAGGTCGCGGCGTGCGCCCTCCAGCCGCAGGCGGCGTATGTACGAGGCGACCGTCTCGTCCTCCGCCTGGAAGAGCCGGTGCAGGTAACTGCGCGAAATGTGGTGCACCGCGGCGATATGACGGGGCGTCAGCTCCGAGTCGTGGAGATTCTGCCGGATGAAGGACTTCACCCGCAAGGTGAGCGCCCGGGTCCGCGTCTCCGGTGTCAGCGCCGCCTCGGCGTCCAGGGCGTTCGCGAGGAGCGCCGCCACCAGGTCGACCAGCACGGCGCCCAGCCGAGGACCGTCGGAGGGCGCGTACGGCACGGTGTCCGCGGCGAGCTGGGTGAGGAACTGCGCGAGCAGCGCGCCCACGCCCTCGCGTCCGGTGATGTGCCGCCCGATCACCTTGTCCAGCCGGTGCTGCGGAAGCGGCAGCAGCACCTTGGGGATCTCGACGCCCACCGAGGAGATCGACCCGTGCCCGGTCCAGATCTCGTACGGCCGCGAGGAGTCGTTGGTGTGGATGTCGAACGCGCCGTAGGAGTTCTCCTCCCGGCCCCACGACACCCCGGCCTCACCGCTCAGCAGGAGCGAGAGGTGGTAGACCTCCGGGTCCGACTGCCGGATCAGCTTCGGCGTGCGCAGGAAGACCAGCTGCTCGAAGGTCGCGGGCCAGATCGACACCGCGCCCAGCCCGATCAGCCGCTGATGCGCCTTGAAGTCGGCCGCGCACTCGCTCTCCAGCCGCATCGGGGCGTGCGTACGGTTCATGCACTCGCGCCAGGCGTCGAATCGGTCCTCGACCGCCAGGTCCTCGCTGCGGAAGACCGTCTCCGCCAGCATCGCCACACCCACTTCCGCACCGCGACATCGCGCCGCCGACGTCGTGCCCGCCCCGGCCGTCCCGGAAAGCGGAACGTACGGCGCCGCGTCGGCGACCCCGGTGAGTTTGCCATGCGCCCCGGCGAGCCCCGTACGGCACCCGGCCGGGCCGCCGCCCCGGCACACCCTCCGGTCAGGTCCTTCGCGCGTCACCGCGCAGGACGCGGTGCCCGTACTCGGCGATCAGCGGGTCGAGGTCCGGCTCACCGAATTCGGCGATCAGCGCGCGGAACGCGACCACCTTGTCCGGGCCGAACCGCGCCACCTTCCCGGCGTACGCGGCGGCGTCCAGGAACTTCGGCGGGCTCGACTTCGAATGGAACTTGTCCGCGTACATCACCAGCCGCTCCTCGACGGACTCGGCGACATACTCACCGGGCGGGATGGGCAGCCGCTGTCGCTCGATGTCGGCGCGCGTCAGCCCGACGCCGGTGTGGTGGGAGGCGAAACGGCACAGCTCCTCCGGCAGGCCCTCCGCGCGCAGCAGCTCGTGGCCGAGCACACCGTGCCGGACGTACGCGTCGTCGCCCAGCCGGTAGACACCGATGTCGTGCAGGAGCGCACCGGTCTCGACGAGCCCGGTGTTGACCGGCTCGGGCGAACGCGCGGCCAGGTCGAGGGCGATCCGCGCCACGATCTCGCAGTGGGTGCGGACGAGGGACAGGGACTCACGGGTCGGAGCGTACTTCTCGTGCAGCGCGCGCACGCTCTCGGCGGTGGGAAGAATCACTTCCGCAGCGTATGACCCGACACCCCGCGCCGGGGGCCCGCGGGCGGCCGTACGGAGTGCGATGCTCTGCTGATGACCACAGAACCGGACGCGGCGCGGCGGGCACGACGACACGGGGCACCGCCGTGCTGAACGTCCTGAACTGGCTCCGCACCCGCGACGCGGACCTGTCCGCGCTGCGCCGCGCCGGACGCGCCGCGATCGTCATGCCCGCCCTGTTCGCCCTGTGCGACAAGGTCGTCGGCAACCCGGCCATGGCCACCTTCGCTTCGTTCGGCGCGCTGTCCGGGCTGCTCTTCGTCGACTTCAGCGGCGCGATGGGCCAACGGCTCGCCGTGCAGACCGGTCTGGTGGCGGCGGGCGCGGTCCTGGTCACCGTCGGGACGCTCGCCTCGCGGACGGCGTGGCTGGCCGTCCTGGTCACCCTCGTCGTCGGCTTCCTCGTGCTGTTCGCCGGGGTCGTCAGCTCGGTGCTGGCCAGCGCCTCGACCGCGCTGCTGGTCGCCTTCGTGCTGCCGGTGACGCTGCCCGCCCCGGTGAGCGCGCTGCCCGACCGGCTCGCGGGCTGGCTGCTGGCCGGCGCGGCGTCGGTGATCGCCGTCGGCTTGCTGTGGCCCGCGCCCCGGCGCGAACCGCTGCGGCTGGCCACCGCCACGGCGTGCGCGCTGCTGGCCCGGCGGCTGCGCTCCGAGGTCGACTGCGTCCGCGGCGGCTTCGGACCGGTCGGCGCGGCCGAGTACCGGGCGCTGTCCGACGAGGCGGGCGCCGCCGTCGCCGCGCTGCGCACCTCGTTCTTCGGGACGCCGTACCGCCCCACGGGGCTGTCCACGTCGGCGCGCACGCTGGTCCGGCTGGTCGACCAGGTGGTGTGGCTCGACGCGATCCTGGAGCGCATGCCACTCGACGAGGAGCCCGGGCCGACGGACGCGGTCGTCTGCGACGTGAAGGTGGCCGCCGCGACCCTGCTCGAACACGGCGCGGCCAGCCTGGAGTCGGTCGCCGACAGCTCCGCGGAGCTGGAGCGCGACCTGCGGCGGCTGGAGGCCGCCCGCGAGGCGATGGAGACGGCCGTCACCGGCGATCTGCCGCTGCACCGGCCCCGGACGGCGAAGTCAGGCTCCGCCGACGCGCCGGGCCCGTCCGGCGCGCCCGACACCCCTGCCGCCGACGACGCCGTGGCCGGAATCCTCGGCGCCCTCGAACCGAGCTTCCGCGCCCAGGAGATGAGCTTCGCGATCTCCGCCATGGCCACCAACATCGGCCTCACCGTCGCCGCCCTGCGCCGCGGTTGGTGGGACCACGTCCTGGGCCGCGGGCCCTCGGGCGTGCCGTCCTTCCTGTCGTCCGCGCAGGAACGCGCCGGGGCCCACGTCGAGCGCCACTCCGTCTGGCTGCACAACAGCGTCCGCGGCGCCATCGCGCTCGCCCTGGCCGTCCTGCTCGCCGAGTCGACCGGAGTCCAGCACTCGTTCTGGGTCGTCCTCGGCACCCTCGCGGTGCTGCGCTCCAACGCCCTGAGCACCGGCCAGAACGCGCTGCGCGGCCTGCTCGGCACGGGCGTCGGCTTCGTCATCGGCGGCGGCATCGTCTACGGCGTCGGCACCCACACCACCGCCCTGTGGCTGCTGCTGCCCTTCGCCGTGGCCTTCGCGGGACTCGCGCCCGCCGCCATCTCCTTCGCCGCCGGACAGGCCGGATTCACCACCGTCCTGCTCATCCTCTACAACATCATCGAGCCCGCGGGCTGGCAGATCGGGCTCGTCCGCGTCGAGGACGTCGCCCTCGGCTGCGGGGTCTCCCTGGTGGCCGGGGCGCTGTTCTGGCCACGCGGGGCAGGACGCGCCCTCGGCCAGGCACTGGCCGACGCCTACGAGGAAGGCGCCCACTATCTGCGCGGCGCCATCCAGTACGGCGTCGCCCGCTGCGACGCCGCCGCCCCCGCGCCCGCCACCCCGCAGGACGAGCGGCGCCGGGCCGCCGCCGCCTCGCGCCGCCTCGACGACGCCTTCCGCGGCTTCCTCGCCGAGCGCGGCACCAAGCACATCCCGCTGGCCGACGTGACGACCCTCATCACCGGCGTCGCCGCGCTGCGGCTCACCTCCGACGCGATCCTCGACCTGTGGGAGCGCGAGACCGTCACCTCGCAGGAGGACAGGACGGCGGCCCGCGGCGAGATCCTCTACGCGGGCACCTTGCTGGTCGGCTGGTACGAGGCCGCCGCGCGGGCCCTCGCGGGCTCCGGCGCCGTCCCCGACCGTGCCGCCCGCGACGAGGCCGCGGACGGGCGGCTGCTCGACGCCGTACGCCGCGACCTCACCGCCGACGACGGGCGCGGCACCTCCACCGCCGTCAAGATGATCTGGACCTTCGACCACATCGACGCGGCCCGCCGCCTCCAGGCGGGCATCCTGCGCCCGGCGCGGGCAGCCGCGACCCTGCGACAGGGCCGCGGCCCGTTCGGCCCGCGTCCGGCGCTGCGGGTCAGGTCGTCGCGGGCGTGAGGCTCAGGTCGAGGCGCTGCGGACCGCGGACGAACACCCCGCTGTCCGGGGCCGGCGTCCCGTCGGCGAAGCCCATCTCGGCGAAGGCGTCCAGGAGTTGGTTGGCGCCGACCTCCACCTCGGCCTTCGCCAGCAGCGCGCCCACGCAGAAGTGCCGCCCGAGCGCGAACGCCAGGTGGTCGGCGGCGGCGCTGAAGGCGTTCGCGGTGGTCAGGTCCGTGCGGTGGATGTCGAAGGTGTCGGGCCTGTCGTAATGCCGCTCGTCACGGTTGGCCGCGCCGATCAGACAGGTGACCGTCGCGCCCGCCGGGATGGTGACGCCGTGGAGCGTGACGTCCTGGGCCGGCTGCCGCATGATCATCTGGAGCGGGGGAGTGAACCGCAGGGACTCCGCGAAGGCCGCCGCCACCAAGTCGCGGTCGGCCCGCACGGCCTCCAACTGCTCGGGGTTGGCCAGCAGATTGCGGAACATCCCGGAGATCGCCTTGTCGGTGGTCTCGCCGCCCGCGGACAGCAGCAGGCTCACGAACGAGGTGATGTCCTGGTCGGTCATCACCGTGCCGTCGATCTCCGCCGTGCACAGCGACGACAGCAGGTCCTCGCCCGGCTCGGCCCGCCGCCGGTGGACGATCGGCACCAGATACGCGGCCAGCTCCCGGCTCGCGCGCATCCCGGCCTCGGCTACCTCGGGGTCCTGCGCGAGATTGGCGAAGAAGCCGACCACGGCGGCGTACCACGCGTGGAAGCGGTCGTGGTCGTCGCGGTCGAGCCCGAGCATGTCGACGATCACATTGACCGGGAAGCGGGTCGCGAACTGATCGACCAGGTCCGCCTGTTCGGCGTCACGGAAGGCGTCGATCAGATCGCGCGCGTTGCGCTCGATCACCGGCAGGAACCGCTCCCGTAACTCCCGGCCGCGGAAGGCCGGTGCCACCAGCGCCCGGTGGACGGAGTGCTCCCGCCCGCTCATCTGCACGATGGTCCGCCCGCCGTGCACCGGTTCGAGCTGCCAGGCGTAGTTGTCGGTGGTGAACACCGGGTCGCGAAAGGCCCGTTCGACGTCCTCGTACCGCGACAGCAGCCAACTGCCGGTGCCCTCGTGGAAGACGACGGGGTAGTGCTCCCGCAGGACGCGGTAGGCCGGATACGGGTCGGCGGCGAACTGCGGCGAGAGGATGTCGGGCGGTTGCGGTATGACGGTCACGATACGTCCTCTGCTTCCCTGCTCACGGGCGCGTACGGCATGCGGGCGGTCACGACGCTAGGGCACGGCGGGCAGCCGCACCTAGGCGCTTTCGCGCCCTGTGCGGACCCCTACACTCCTGGCCATGCTGCCTCTGGACGACCCCCGCTGGACCACGCTCGACCACCGCGACCGGTCGAACGGCAAGAGCGGTTCCGACGCCCCCTGCGTGCCCGACGAACTGCGCCACCTGCTCGACCACCCCGCCGACCGCGAACGCTTCGACGACCTGTGGCCGTACCTCTGCTCCGAGGGCACCGCCTGGCCCGCCGCGTACGCCGCCGTGCCGCACATCGTCGCCATCGCGCGCGGCCTTCCGGCGGCCGAGAGGGACGACTACCTGTACGTGATCGGGCTCGTCGCCATGTGCTCGGGCGAGTACGGACAGGTCTGGGACGGCCTGCCCGACGACCTCGCGCAGGCGTACCGGCAGGCGCTCCCCGAGGCACTGGCCCTGCTCGGGGAGACGCTGGTGGCGGGCGAGCACGACCAGGTCACCACGGGTTATCTGCTCGCGGCCACGGCCGCGCTCAAGGGACACGGCGAATACGCCGAAATCCTCAACGACCTCGATGTGTACGCCGAATGCCAGTCCTGCGGCGAGCCGATGCTCGAACTGCCCTGATCCGCGCCGACCGTATACGGCGCCGAACCGGTCAGACCGATTCGCCGAAGCCGGGAAGAATGGCGAGGCGCCGTACGGTCGCCTTCTTGGCGATCTCGATGCCGGGCGCGTAGGTGTCCGAGTCGTACCAGGCCCGCGCCTGCTCCACACTGCTGAACGACAGCAGCGTCAGGCCCTTGGTGCCGTCCCACGTGCCCTCGACCGCCTCGGGCCTGGCGTTGATCATCAGGTACTCGCCGCCGAATTCGGACACCGCCTTCTGGGCGATCTCCCGGTAGTCCGCCATGGCGGCCATGTCGGTCACTTGGATTTCCAGCAGGACGTACGCGGTCATCTGCGGTCTCCCCGAATTCGGCTGCGAAATACGTCACAGGACGTGGAACGCTGTGGATCACATGTGATCCGGCGCTCAGCATGCCGAATTCGGGACGGCCGCGCAATGGTCCCAAAGTCCCCGTGCCGTGCGGGAATTGGCGTGACTGTCACGCTCCGGTCCGCGATTGGCTCACCGACCCGCCGCGGTGAACCGCCAGTGGCCGGAACCGATCGCGTAGACCGCCTCCTCGCCGTCGCTGTGCAGCAGTCGAGCGCCGTGCGTGGCCTTGACCCGCGGATGCCGTGCGTCGGGCAGCGGCAGATGGACGGTCGCGGTCGAGCCGACCGGCACCGTGACGTCGAGCGTGGTCCGGCCGTTCGCGACGGTCCAGGAACTGGCGACCGTGCCGCGCGGGGTGGCGATCGAGGCCGCGGCGTGCCGCATCCCCGCAGGGATCCGCGGCGCGACCGTCACCGTACGGTAGGCCGGCCCGGTCGGCTCGATGCCCGCCAACCGCGTGTAGAGCGAGGCGTTGACACCGGCGAACATCGCGTGGTCGTGGGTCTCCATGTTGGAGTAGTACGTCCACTGCTCCCACGAACTCGTCGCGCCCTGGCCGATCTCGTACCCGAAGCCGGGGTAGGTGCGCTGGTCCAGCACCGTCATCGCCACATCGATCCGGTCGATCGCGGCGAGCGCGTCCATCAGGTAGCGGGTGCCGAAGATGCCGGTGTCGAGGTGTCCGCCGTCCTTCTCGGTGATGGTGGCGACCAGTTGCCGTCCGACGGCCGCCACATGCGCCGCGGGCACCATGCCGAAGGCCAGCGGCAGCACGCTCGTGGTCTGCCGCCCGTCCCCGTAGGTGTCGCCCGCCGCGTTGAGGAACGCGGCGTTGAACGCGTCCTTGATGTCCCGCGCCAGCGTCCCGTAGCGGGCGGCGTCCGCGCTGTGGCCCAGCGCCGTCGCCGACTTGGCGACATCCACCGCCTGGAGGTAGGACAGCGCGGTGTTCACCACCGACACCTCGCTGGTGCAGGCGCCCGCGTTCGGCCCGCCGCGACCGCCGTTGGCGTTGGCGCCGCGGTCCGGCGGACACCAGTCGCCGAAGCCCCGGTCGCTCGGCCAGATGTGCCCCGGCACATCGGCGGCGTTCTTGTCGACGAACGCCTTCATCGCCGGATACGTGGCCGCCAGCGTCGCCAGGTCGCCGTACTGCTCGTACAGCGTCCACGCCAGCGTGATCTGGTTGCCGCCCATGTCGGGCTGCTGCGCGTTGCCCGCGTCGTTCGGCAGGGCCGTGCCGGGCGGCATGTCCTGGAGGTACTTGGCGTAGTAGCGGTCCATGCCGAACTCACGGGTGGACGCGTCGTGATACGCCTGCACGTCCATGCCGGGAGGAGTCCGCTCGTCGCGGACCGGATTGTCGGTCGGGACGCTCATCGAGTTGTTGAGGACGCTCCACCGGTTGTTCCGCCAGATCTGGTTCAGCAGCGCGTCGGAGGAGGAGAAGGTGCCCGTCGAGGCCACGTCGGCGTGCACCACGCGCGCGTCCAGGCTGCTCAGGGCCGGTTCGCCGGGGAAGCCGGTGACCTCGACATAGCGGAAGCCGTGGTAGGTGAAGCGCGGCTCGTACGTCTCCGCCGTACGGGCGCCCGCCAGAGTGTAGGAATCGGTGGACGCCGCCGACCTGTTGGTGGCCGTGTCCAGCGTCCCGTCCGCGCCGACCTCTTCCGCCGTCCGCATCCTCACGGTCGTCCCGGCGGGACCCGTCACCCGCAGCCGCTCCCACCCCGCGATGTTCTGCCCGAAGTCGTAGACGTAGACGCCGGGCTGAGGCTGCGTCAGCTTCACCGCGCGGAGCGTGTCCGTCACCCTGACCGGCGGCATGGTGTCCGCGACGAGCTTGTCGGAGGGCGCCGCCACCGTCCGCACCGGCTGCCAGCCGGAGTCGTCGAACCCGGCGCGGTCCCAACCCGGCTTGTCCAGAAGGGCGTTGTAGCTCTCACCCGCGTAGAGGTCATTGGCGGTGACGGCGCCGGTCGACCACTTCCAGGAGTCGTCGCTGACGACGCTCTGCCGGGTGCCGTCGGAGTAGCGGACATCGAGCAGCACGACGGCCTGCTTGGGCCCGGTCCAGCGGAAGCCGTACGGGCTGAACCGTGGCCCGTATCCGTTGCCCAGCCAGAGGCCGACCGTGTTGGCGCCCTGCTTGAGGGAGCCGGTGATGTCGTACGTGGCGTACAGATCGCGCTGGTCGTACGGCGTGCTCGCCGGTGCGAGCACCCGGTCGCCGACCTTCGCGCCGTTCAGGTGCATCTCGTAGAAGCCGAGCCCGTAGACGTACGCCCGCGCCCTGGTGACCTTCTTCCGGCCGTCGAGGGTGAAGCCCTTGCGGAGCAGGGGCGCCGCGGGGTTCGGGTCGAGCAGAGTCGGGTCGCCCTTGGGTTCGAGCTGCCCGTCGGTGACCGCCGAGTCGGGGAAGGACGGGTCGGGTGAGGCGGAGAAGTCGTCGGAGAACAGCGTGGCCCCGTCCAGGCCGCGCACCACGAGGTTGTCGTACAGGGCGTGCTCGGCGACGTTGCCGGTGGTCGAGGTGCGGAAGCCCAGGGTGCCGGCGGTGAAGGTGGTGTCGGTCCGGGTGTCCACCCGCGTGCCGTCGACCGAGGTGGTGATCGTGGCGCCGTCCGCCCGGACGGTCAGGTGGTGGGGCGCTCCGGCGTTCGCCGTGGTGACCACCGGGCTGAGGTCGACCTCACCGAGGGTGGCGAAGGAGCCGTCCTTCTGGACGTGCGGGCGCAGCAGCACCTTGCCGGGCGTCGAGGCCGCGTTGATCTGCCACATGTAGTAGTCGCGGCTGTCCTTGACGCGGAACAGGACGCTCGCCGCGCCCGCCTTGATGGTGAAGTCCGTGTCCAGGGTGAAGTCCGACCAGGAGTCGGCGCCGCCGGTGTCCGGGGTGATCCACCGCGCGCCCTTCCAGTCCGCCGAGTTCAGCAGGCCCATCTCCCAGCGCCCGACCGGACTCCAGGCCGACGCCCGGCCGTAGGCGTCCCAGACCTGCACCTTCCAGTAGTAGGTGCGCGAGGACTCCAGCGCGGGACCGCCGTAGGGCACGCCGGTCGAGTCGTCCGTCGCCACCCGGCCGCTGTCCCAGACGTCCGCCTTCGGGGAGTTCAGCCGGGCCGGGTCGCTCGCCACCAGCACCCGATAGGCGCTCTGCCGCTGGCCGTTGGCCGCGGCGCGCAGTTTCCAGCCGAGCGCGGGACGCGGATCGTCGATGCCCAGCGGATCCGTCGTGGCGTCAGCGGTCAGCTCACCCACGGAGATTCCGCCGGACGCGGCCTGCGCGGCCGGGGGGCGAGCGAAGGGCGCGCCGCCCAGGGACAGCGACGTCACCAGCACCGCGACGGCGATCCCGTACGACAGTTTTTCCCGCGCAAAACCGGACATCGGACTCCTTGCGGTGAGTGAAACGATTCACTCCATTGGGGCGTGAGAAACGTATGAGAACGCCCGGCGGGGCGTCAATACTTCTGACGCGGCCCGGTTGCGTGCAGCCGCCATCCGGGGGTGTGTACCCGATCCATCGGATCAGACATCGTTGTCGACATTGAAAGACGTTTCAATTTCCTTGTCGTGGGCTTTCGGGTAATTCCGGGCGCATGCCTATTGACCGGCCGCTGAGATGGACTTAGGTTCTCCACGGCTCCTGTTGAATCGTTATATGGTCTGCCCCGCTTCGGATACGGCGCGTCCCCCGTGGCCCGCGCCCGGCGACCGGCCCCGCACCGCCCCTGTGAGGCGGGCCCGTTCGGCGCGACGACGGAATGAATCGATTGACCGGGCAGGCGGCGCCGCACCACGGCCGCGCACCGCGCGACGTACTCCAGAGGGGACACCGATGACCGCACACCCCGCAGCGCAGCCCGACGGCGGACGGCCCGCACGGGCCCGACCGGCCAGGCTCGTACGGGCCCGACCCGCCAGGCTCGTACGGGCGTTGACCGCCGCCCTGCTGCTCACCTCGGCCACCGGACTGCTGCCCGCCGTCACCGGACAGGCCGCGGCCGACAGCGGCACGGCCGCCTGTCCCTGGCTGCACTCCAAGGCCGCCCCGGAACAGCGGGCCGCGCAGGTGCTCGCGCGGATGACCACCGACGAGAAGCTGTCGATGACCCACGGCAGCCAACTCCCCGGCTACGCGGGCGTGGTGGCCCCCCTGCCCCGGCTCTGCATACCCGCGCTGAACCTCAACGACGGGGGAGCGGGCGTGGTGATGGGCGGCACGACGGCCATGCCCGCTCCGGTCGCCGCCGCCGCCACCTGGGACCCGGCCGTGGAGACCGCCTACGGACAGGTCGTCGGCGCCGAGGCGAAGACCAAGGGCGTCAGCGTCAACCTCGGACCCGATGTGAACCTGGAGCGCGACCCGCGCGGCGGACGCGTCTTCGAGATGGCCGGTGAAGACCCCTACCTGTCCGGCGCGATGGCCACCAAGTACGTCCAAGGCGTCCAGTCCCAGGGCGTGATGGCCGACCTCAAGCACCTCGCGGCCAACGACACCGAGCAGAACCGCAACAACGGCAACGCCATCGTCGACGAACGTACCCTCAATGAGATCTACTACCCGGCGTTCAAGCAGGCCGTCCAGCAGGGCGACGCCGCCTCCATCATGGCCGCCACCAGCCTGGTCAACGGCGTCCACTCCAACGAGGACGCGTATCTGCTGAACCGGACCGCCAAGCAGGACTGGGGCTTCGACGGATTCGTCGTCACCGACTGGGACGGCGCCCGCAGCACCGTCCGGGCCGCCAACGCCGGTCTCGACCTCACCATGCCCGCCCCCGGCAACTTCGGACAGCCGCTCGCCGACGCCGTCCGCTCCGGGCAGGTCGGCATGGCCGTGCTCAACGACAAGGTCGCCCGGCTGCTCACCGAGGAATTCGCCTACGGCCTCTTCGACACCGCACCGGGCTCGCCCTCCGCGACCGCGACCACCCCCGCGCACGTCGCCACCGCGCGCGACATCGCGGCGCAGGGCACCGTCCTGATGAAGAACGTGGGCCGGCTGCTCCCGCTCGACCCCGCCAGGACGCCCACGGTCGCCGTGATCGGCGCCGCCGCCAAGGACGCGCCGATCACCGGAGGCGGCGGCAGCTCGCACGTACCCGTGGACGCCTCGTCCGTCGTCACCGTCGCCGACGGCATCGCCCAACGGCTCGGGACGAAGGGCCGCGTCGACTACCTCGGCTCCTGGGCCGCCCGGGCGTCCTCCTCCGCCGGCCCCTCCGACCAGCCGCACAACATGGTCGACGGCAACGCGGGCACCCGCTGGTCCAGCGGCACCCCGATGGCCGACGGCCAGTGGGTCAGCGTCGACATGGGCGCCTCGCACAGCGTCGACCGGGTCACCCTGGACGCGGGCAACAGCACCGACTACGCCCGCGGTTACCGCGTCCTGCTCTCCGCGGACGGCGCCACATGGGGCGACCCGGTCGCCGAGGGCGCCGGCACCGGACAGGTCGTCACCGCGACCTTCGCCGCCCGGCAGGCCCGCTACATCAGGATCGAACAGACCGGCACCGCCGACAGTTGGTGGTCGATCGCCGAACTGACCGCCTTCGGCGCGGACGGCACCGGCGCCCAGGTCTCCATCGGCAGAACCGGAGTCGACGTCCCCGGCGTGACCGACAAGCTGCCGACCGTACCGGCCGCGACCTTCACCACCGCCGACGGCCGACCCGGCCTGACCACGCAGTACTTCAACAACCTCGACCTGTCCGGCGCCCCCGCGCTCACCCGCGTCGAGCCGACCGTCGACGACCACTACACGGCCGCGCCCGGCCCCGGTGTCAACCCGGCCGGATTCTCCGTGCGGTGGAAGGGCTACCTGACGGCACCCGTCACCGGCACGTACACCTTCTCGATGGCCAACACCGGCGGCATCCGGATGACCCTCGACGGGCAGCCGGTCTTCCAGGACTGGGCGCAGTACGGCCCCGGCGTGTCCGCCATCCGCCTCAAGGGCGGCGTGCGGACCCCGATCACGGTCGAGAACTACCAGCCGGTCAACGGCCCCACGGGACCGGTCGCCGGGACGCCGACCAGCCCGCCGGGCAACGGCTCGGTCACCCTGGGCTGGCAGGTGCCCGACACCGCGGCCATCGCCGCCGCGGCGGCCGCCGCACGACAGGACAGCGTCGCCGTGGTCGTCGTCAACGACGACGAGAGCGAGGACGGCGACCGGCAGAATCTCACCCTGCCCGGCGCGCAGGACGACCTCGTCGCCGCCGTCGCCGCGGCCAACCCGCACACGATCGTCGTCCTCAACACCGGCGCGCCCGTGCTCATGCCGTGGCTCGACAAGGTCGACGGCGTCCTCGAGTCCTGGTACGGCGGCCAGCAGAACGGCGCCGCACTGGCCTCCGTCCTGTTCGGCGACGTCAATCCCTCGGGCAAGCTGCCCCAGACCTGGCCCGCGAGCATGGCGCAACTGCCGACCGCCGACCCGTCCCGCTACCCGGGCACCGTCGATGTGGCCACCAACACCACCGACTACCACTACAGCGAGGGACTCGAGGTCGGCTACCGCTGGTACGACGCCCACCACCTCACCCCGCTCTTCCCGTTCGGCTACGGCCTGACCTACTCGTCCTTCTCCTTCAGCGGGCTCACCGTCTCACCGGGCGTCACCGGCACGACCGGGCCGGTGAAGGTCTCCGCGACGGTGAAGAACACCGGCACCCGTACCGCCTCCGAGGTCGCTCAGCTCTACGTCGGCGACCCGGCGGGCGCGGGCGAACCCCCCAAGCAGCTCAAGGGATTCCAGCGCGTCACCCTCCGGGCCGGACAGTCGCGGCGCGTCACCTTCACCCTCGCGCCCGACGACCTGCGCACCTGGGACTCCAAGGCCCACGCCTGGACGACGATTCCGGGCACGTACCGGATCTACGTCGGTAACTCCTCCCGCGATCTGCCGCTGACCGGCGCCCACACCCTCACCACGACCACCGGTGCCCGTACCGTCACCGCGCAGGTCCCCGCCGCGCTCGACCCCGTCCACGGCAACGTGGTCACCACCACCCTCACCGCGGGCGGCACGCGCACGCTCCAGCACGTCCGGCTCGGCCTCGACGTACCCGCCGGATGGACCGTACGGGCCCTGACGCCCGCCACCTTCAACCGTGTCGACCCCCGCACCCGCCCGCGCACCTCATGGCTGGTGACCCCGCCCGCCGACGCGCAGAACCGCCTGTGGCGGCTCACCGCGACGGCCACGGCGAGCGGCGGATTCAGCGTCTCCGGCGGCCAACAGGTCACCACCGCGCCGCTGGTGGCCGCGCGACTGACCTCCGCCACCAAGCTGGCACGCACCGGCACCGCGTTCCCCGCGACCCTCACCCTGCGCAACGCGACCGACCAGACCGTCACCGTCGCCGCCGACATCAAGGCGCCGACCGGCGTCACCGTCACACCTTCCCGGGCCGCGGTGACCCTGCGTCCACGCGCCACCGCCACCACCAAGCTGACCGTCACCGTCGGCGCGAACGCCACCTCCGCGGCGCTCGACCTCACCGGCACCGTCACCGTGGCCCGCCACGACCACCCGCTCGACGGCGGATCGCTCGCACTGCCCCTGCTGTACGGATCACTCGCCGCCGCCTACGACAACACCGGGGTCGGCGACGAGACCGCCCCCGGCGGGGCCGACTTCGACGGCGCGGGATTCAGCTACTCCGCCCAGGCCCTCGCCGACGTCGGCGTCAAGCCGGGCCAGCCCGTCGCACACGGCCCGGCCACCTTCACCTGGCCGGACCCGGCACCGGGCGGCGCGGACAACGTGGTCGCGGCCGGACAGCACATCGCGGTGGACACGAGCGGATCTGCCCTGTGGTTCCTCGGCGCCGCGAACAACGGCAGCGGATCGGGCACCGGCACCCTCACGTACACCGACGGCAGCACCGCCCCGTTCACCCTCGCCCTCACCAACTGGACCCCGAGCACCCCGCTCCCCGAGGACGAACCCGTCGCCACCGCACCCCGCTGGAACCGTCCGCCGAACAGCGGCTATCCGGCCGACACCGCCGTCAGCCTGTACGCCACCAGGATCCCGCTGGCCGCGGGCAGGACGCTGGCGTACGTCACCCTGCCGACCACGGTCACCGGCGATCAGGCGGGCACCCGGCTGCACGTCTTCGGCCTGACCGTCACCTAGGGCGTGTCCGTGAAGTCTCGTCTGGCTGGCGGCGCCTGGCACGCACGCTCGCTGCGTTGTCGGGCTCATCCGAATAGGCCCACTATGAGGACGACCCTCCGCCTTGCGATCGCACGCACCAGACACCGCCAGCCCCGCCCTCCGGGCGGACGACGCGACTTCACGGACACGCCCTAGGCCCGACAGGACCCGCCGGACCATGACCGCCGTTCCCCGTCCACCCCTCCCGGGCGGGGAACGGTACCGCCGAGTGCCGTACACGCCGGGCCGGGCACGACTAAGGTGTGCCCGGCCCGCACCCGCCCGGCGGGCCGGATGTTCCTTGGGGGGACCGTCATGCGTATCTCACTGCGCGCCTCACTGCGCGCCACCTTATTGACCACCGCCGTCGCGCTCGGACTTGTGGCCGGGGGAGTCGCCCCCGCGCAAGCCGCGACCGGCTACGACCGGTGCCCGCAGGGCGCCCTGTGCCTGTTCGACCAGCCCGGCGGCCAGGGGACCATGACGTCCTACACCGCCGCGCAGCCGACCCTCGGCGCGTGGGACGACAAGGCGTCCTCGGTCTACAACCGCACCGGCTACCACGCCCTGTGCATGTACAGCCTGGCCGACTACCAGTACCTCGACGCCGTCCACGACGTCGAGGCCGACACCACCGGCACCGGCGACGACCGCTGGGAGCTGTCGCGGTTCACCAGCCCGGGCGCCACCCTCGACCACAACCTCAGCTCCTTCCGCTGGGCGCACACCCTGCGGGAGTGCCAGGGGGGCCCCGAGTACCTGCCGTGGTTCGCGCCGTACGGAGTCTTCAAACGCCCCGCCCAGCCGTTCGGCGATCTCAATGGCGACGGCCGCCAGGACCTGCTGCTGCGGACGTACTCCGGAAAGCTGTGGCGGCTGCCCGGCGACGGCACCGCCGGTCTTGAGGGGTCCGGCTGGAACTCCATGTCGGCGCTGACCCGGCACGGCGATCTCAACGGCGACGGCACGGAGGACCTGCTAGCCCGCGACACCACCGGCCGGCTGTGGATGTATCCGGGCACCGGCCGCGGCACCTTCGGCGCCCGGCTCCTGGTGGGCCCCGGCTGGAACACGATGACCGCCGCGACCGCCGCCGGAGACCTCGACGGCGACGGCAAGGGCGATCTGCTGGCCCGCGACACCACCGGCCAGTTGTGGATGTACCCCGGCCGGGGCGACGGCACCTTCGGCACCCGCCTGCTCGTCGGCCCCGGCTGGAACGTGATGGGCGCCTTCGCCGCCCCCGGCGACCTGACCGGCGACGGCCGCCCCGACCTCGTCGTGACCGAGCTGTCCACGGGCAAGCTGTGGCTCTATCCGGGCGACGGACACGGCCGCCTCGGCGCCCGCGTCCTGGCGGGCACCGGCGGCTGGACGCCCTTCACCACGCTCCTCGGCATCGGCGACCTGACCGGTGACCTGCTGCCCGATCTCGTGGCCGCCACCACCGGGCAGATGCGCGTGTACTCGGCGGGGACGTCGGAGGGCGTCTTCGACACCGGGGCGCGCGTGAGCCTGTCCGAGGGCGACGCGCTGTTCTGATCCCGCCGGGAGTCACCGGACGGGTGCGTCCGGCGGACGGCCCGCCAGGGAGTCGAGGAGGCTGCGCGTGGCGGTCGGTGCGCCGATCGCCGCGCTGGTCTGGTGACTCCCGGCGCGGACCGCTCAGGCGGAGGCGCGGACCCTGATCAGCGGCGCGTCCCGCGAGAACTCCCGGAATCCGACGCCGTAGTACAGGGTGCGCGCCGCCGGATAGCCCGGCGCGCCCAGGCAGGCGACGGTCGCGTGCGTGGCCCCGGCGGCCCGCGCGCGACGCATGCCGTGCAGGAGCATCGCCCTGGCCAGCCCCAGACGCCGGTAGTCCGGATGGGTGCCGACCGGCTCGAACTCGACGGTCGCGTTCGCCTCGTCGAACCACATGATGGTCGAGGACGCCATCGTCGCGTCCGGCGCCTCCACCAGAAGGTGCAGATCCGCGCGGTAGCCCGTCGCCCGCCGGACACCCTCATAGCTCTCGGCCGTGTACGTCGAGGGCGCCCACGCGTCCACATGGGCCCGGACCGCGGCCTGCGGTCCCGCCTCCTCGGCGGTGCGGAACCGGAATCCGTCCGGCAGCAGCGGCTCCTCGACGTCGGTCAGCTCCCGCTCGTTGAGCTGCGTCCAGGACCCCTTCTCGCCGAGCGAGGCCGGATCGGGCTCGTAGCCGTGCGCCGCCCACCGCGCCAGGCCGAACGTGTCGGCGCCGCTCGGCACCACCGTCCGCTCGACGTCCGGCGTCGTGGCGTGGAACCAGTCGATCACCTCGTCGACCAGTCCCGCGTGGTCGGGGTGGACCTGATACGCCAGATAGGCGCCGGTCGCATCCCGCACAGAACCGTCGCTGCGCCGCAGCCGGTGCGGAAGCTGGGCCCAGCCCCACGCGACCGGCTCCCCGCCGGAGAACCACAGCCGCCGCGGCCAGTTCGCGCCGCCGGCGGCATGCCCCTTGCCCCAGTTCCACGCCAGCTCGCCGTACGACGCGTCGGTGTTCACCAGGTCAGGGCGCACGGCGGTGACGCGCTGCGCCATGTCCTGCATGAGCTGTACGTCCGCGGCGGTCAGCAGCTCGAAGTCGGTCATGGTCCGCCACAGTGTCAGGACTCGGCGGAGCCGTCGAACGGTTTTCCGGGCCCACCGGTCGCGGCGGCCGAGAACACGGGCGGGCGTGTCGTCACCGAATTCGGGGGCGGCAGAGCCGGATCGGGCTCAGCCCTCACCGGGGCGCGGGGCGTCCGATTCGGCGGGGAAGCAGTCCAGCCGGGCGGCGGCCAGTTCCTGGAGTGTGCCGCCCGCCGTCAGCCAGCCGAGCAGGCACGACGGCAGTAACCAGGGTCGCAGCGAGGTCGTCACCGGTACGAAGGTGATCTGCCGGTCCGTGGTGTCGAGCACCGCCCAACCGCCGTCCCTGACCAAGGGAACGGCCGCTATCCGGCAGGTGTCGTGCGCCGCGGTGACGGCCAGCAGCCAGCGGCTCGCGTCGCCTGCCGAGCGCGACCTGCTCCCGTAGAGCACATCGGCGAGCTGCCGCCACTTCGGCGCCTCGTGGGTGTCCGCGTCGACCACGAAGTGCTCGTCCAGGACGCGGTGTTCACCCGGCAGGGCCGCGCCGGGCGCGGCCGACAGGACGGCCTGCCGCCCCGGTGTCCGTACGGCCAGCGAGAGCGCGGGCGCCGGTCGGTCGGCCACCGAGGCCGTGGGCATGTCCCTTTGCGTGACGGCGAGTTCGACGCCGAGGTCCATACCGAGTTCGACACTGACCAGACATCGGCCGCTCGGCGGTTGAGGTCCGTCCGCCCATGCCGCCGACCCGCTGTCCATCGCCATCCGGGCCGTCCTCCCCCCGCTCACCCGCTGGACCCGTCGGAACCGCTGGGTCCGCCGAGCCCCCGAGCCCCCGAGCCCTGAGCGCCTCCGGTACGGCTCTCACGAAGAGGCCGGGGACCGGGCCGTTCTGTGACTCGACAGGACATCAAACCGGCATTTCGCCCGCGTTACGATCAGCGAACAAGCGATGACGGATTCCCGTACCGGTCTGGCGCGTTGGGGATCGCCGCAGGCGCGCGCTCAGCGCTCCGCGCGGTCGAAGCGCCGGATGAAGCGGCGCTGCCACGGCGTCTCCACGGCGCGGTGGTGATAGTGCCGGCGGATGAAGGCGACGGCCTCGTCCGCCGGGACCCCGTCCAGAACGGCCATGCAGGCGAGGGCCGTTCCGGTGCGCCCGATGCCGCCGCCGCACGCGACCTCCACCCGCTCGTCCGCCGCCCGGGCCAGCGCTTCCTCGAAGGCCGCCCGCGCCTGCCGTCGATCGGCGGGCAGCCGGAAATCCGGCCAGCGCACCCACCGCGCCTCCCAGCGCGTCAACGGCGGCTCGCCGCCCAGCAGATAGACGCCGAAGGACGGCGTCGGGCCCGCCGGAAGCGGTCGGCGCAGACCGCGCCCGCGCACCAGCGCACCGGACGGAAACCGTACGATCCCGTCGCCCGACGGGTCCCAGCTCTCGGTCATCCCGGCACCCTACCGAGACCCGCCGGTCGCGACCCGTGCGCGGACCCGCCGCCACACCGGGCACGGCGAGCGCGCGCGGACAGGCGATCATGGCCGGTCTGTCCGGCCGCTCGGTCGACGCCCTGCTGATAGCGGGCGACCGCGACCTCATCGACCACCTCCCGCTGCTGGTGGACGTGCTTCCCCGTCGTGCTCTGCGCCTGGGAGAACGCGGCCCCGAGCTGTTCCCCGTCGTCACCATCGACTACGAGGGCGCCGGTCACCTCGCGGGACGGCACCCGCGCGGCCTCGGCCACGAGCGGGTCGCCGCCGTCGCCAGCCCCGCGCACACCGTCCGGATCGCGGGCTTCCGCCGCGCCTTCGCCGCCGCCGGCCTCGCCGTACCCGACACCGCCGTCCTCCTCGCCCCGGAACCGACCCCCGAGGGCGGCTTCGCCGCCGCGACCGCCGCCCTCACCGCCGACCCGCGCGTGACCGGCGTCTTCGCCACCCACGACGTTCTCGGACTCGGCGTGCTGGAGGCCCCCGGGGCCCTCGGCCGCTCCGCCCCGGACGACCTCTCGGTCGACGGCCACGACGACAACGCCGAGGTCCGGCTCTCCCGACCGGCCCTCACCACGGTCGCCATCCCCGAACGCCAGATGGCCCGACAGGCCGTCGAACTCCTCCTGCGCGCCATCCCCCGCACCGGTCCGCGGACCGACACCCTCCACCTCCTGCGCCCCGACCTGATCGTGCGCCACGGCACCGGACCCGCCCGGAAGCGTTCCGACAGCTGACGCCCGGTCACGACGGGGCCGGGAGAGGCGGGTACGGCGGCGGCACCGCGACCCGCCTGACGTACCCGCCGCGCCCACGGCTCAGGAGTCGTCGCCGCCCCGGCCCCTGTGCTGACCGCCGTCGTCCGCGCCGTGCCCGCTCCCATGACCGTCGCCCGACCGGTCACCTCCGTGGTCGTCACCTCCGTGGTCGTCACCTCCGTGGTCGTCGGCTCCGGGGGAGCGGGTCGGGCTCGGGGTGCCCGCGCCGTGGTCGTCGGCTCCGGGGGAGCGGGTCGGGCTCGGGGTGCCCGCGCCGTGGTCGTCGGCTCCGGGGGAGCGGGTCGGGCTCGGGGTGCCCGCGCCGTGGTCGTCACCTCCGGGCGAACGCGTCGGGCGGGGAGTCGCCCCGCCCCGGCCGCCGCCACGGTGACCGTCCAGGCTGACGGTGCCGGAGGTCGCGTTCACCCTCAACTCGCGTAGCACGCCGTCCTTTCCGAGCGCCCTGACCTCCCAGAAGTCCGCGCGGGAACGCTCGACGGAGACGACCGTCCCCGGATACAGCGTGAGCGCGGCGGTCACGGCCTCGGCCGCCGTGAGGCCGGTGCTGCTGGGAGTCGGGGCGCCGGTGCGCGGGACGCCCGTCGGGGCACCCGTCGACGGCGTACGGCGGTCGCCGCCGTGGTCGTCGCCCGCGTCGTGCGGGGACGTGGCGCTCGGGACTGCCGTCGCACGGCCGTTGTGGTCGTCACCCGCGGCGATGGCGGTGTAGCCGCCACCGGCGAGCAGGGCCGCCGCGGCGACGGCGGCGACGGTGATGTTGCGCTTCATGAGGAGCCTCCCCGGCCGGGCTGTACCCGGCCTGTGTCGTTGCTGTGTCCGTGCCAACACGATGGCCGGAGCAAGCTGAAGGCAGCCTGAAGCGACCTGAAGATCGCTTCAGGTTCGATTTGGGAGGGTGGGCCCATGCGCTTGCTGATCGTGGAGGACGAGAAGAGACTCGCCGTCTCCCTGGCCAAGGGACTGACGGCCGAGGGCTTCGCCGTGGACGTCGTCCACGACGGGCTCTCGGGACTGCACCTGGCCGGAGACCGCGCCTACGACCTCGTCGTCCTCGACATCATGCTGCCCGGCATGAACGGCTACCGCGTGTGCGCCGCGCTGCGCGCCGCGGGCAACGACGTACCGATCCTGATGCTCACGGCCAAGGACGGCGAGTACGACGAGGCCGAGGGCCTGGACACCGGCGCGGACGACTATCTGACCAAGCCGTTCTCCTACGTCGTGCTCGTCGCACGGGTGAAGGCACTGCTGCGCCGCCGGGCCTCTCCCGGTGCCTCGCCGGTCCTGCGGGTCGGCGGCCTCGCCGTCGACACCTCCGCCCGGCGGGTGTTCCGCGGCGAGGACGAAGTGGCGCTCACCGCCAAGGAGTTCGCGGTCCTCGAACAACTCGCCGTCCGGGCGGGCCAGGTGGTCGGCAAGCCGGAGATCCTGGAGCACGTCTGGGACTTCGCCTACGACGGCGACCCCAACATCATCGAGGTCTACATCAGCGCGCTGCGCCGCAAGCTGGGCGCAACCACCATCCAGACGGTACGCGGCGCGGGTTACCGCCTGGTCACGTCATGAGGCGCCGCCCGCTCGGCTCCGTGCAGGCCAAGACGGTGCTGGGCGCGACCGCCGTCGTGACCGTGGCGATGGTGGCCGCCGGGATCGCGGTCCTCCTCTCGCTCGGCGCCAACCTCACCGAGCAGGCCCAGAGCCAGGCCAACGACACCGCACGCCGCGTCGCCGTGACCGTCGCGACCCGCAAGGCGGACGCCGCGCTCTACTCAGGGCTCGCCCTCCCCGACGACGCGCCCGTCCAAGTGACCACCACCGACGGGCGGTTGCTCGCCGCGAGCAGGACCCTGGAGAAGATCAGCGGCACGGGAGTGCCGGACGTCAGGCCGCGTGGGTCTGCGCCCGAGCCGACACCCACCGTCAGTCCGACCTCGGCACCGACGCCGCCACCGACCGTGTCGCCGAGCGGGACCGCCGACGACCACGGCGGCGCAGGCGGCGGCCGTGGCCGGGGCAAGGGCGGGCGCGACGGCGACGCGCAGGAGACGACCCCCAGCGGCCGGGGGAGCGACGACCACGCCACGCCCACCGGCACCGCCGACCCCGTCGTCGGCGAGATCAGCGGCACCGTCCAAGAGGGCGCGGGACACGCCACGTTGGACGGCCGCGGCGCCGCCTACCGCTTCGCGACGGTCAAGGCCACCGACCTCGCGGGGCAGACGGTCCTGGTCCACGCGGGCGCCTCGCTCGCGGCGCGCGAGAGCGCCGTGCGCACCACCACCGTGGTCATGCTGGCGGGACTGCCCGTCCTGCTGACGGTCGTCGGCGGCGTGACCTGGCTGGTCACCCGCCGCGCACTGGCGCCGGTCGCGGGCATCCGCCGCGAGATGGCCGCCATCACGGCCTCGGAGGACCTCTCCCGGCGCGTGCCGGAGCCCGCGGCGCACGACGAGGTGGCCCGGCTGGCCCGGACCACCAACGAAACGCTCACCGCCCTCGAAGCGTCCGTCGAGCGGCAGCGCCGCTTCGTCGCCGACGCCTCGCACGAACTGCGCAGCCCGATCGCCTCCCTGCGCACGCAGCTCGAAGTGGGCTCCGCGCACCCGCAGTTGCTCGACGTCCCCGGCGCCGTCAAGGACACCGTGCGACTCCAGCAGCTCGCGGCCGACCTGCTGCTGCTCGCCCGCCTCGACGCGGGGGAGACCCCGACGCAACGGCCGGTCGATCTGGCCGCGTTGGTGCGCGAGGAGGCCGAGGGGCGAGCCGCCGACCGTACGCCGGTCGCCGTCGACATCGGTCAGGACGCCGCCTTGGGAGCGGAAGTCAACGGGTCACGGGGCCAGTTGGCCCGGCTCGTGCGCAATCTGCTCGACAACGCCCAACGGCACGCGCGCACCGAGGTCACCGTGTCCGTACGCCGCGGGGACGGCCGGATCGTGCTCGCGGTCGCCGACGACGGCGCAGGCGTACCGGAGGCCGAGCGCGAGCGGATATTCGAGCGGTTCGTACGGCTCGACGAGGCCCGCAGCCGGGACGACGGCGGGGCCGGACTCGGCCTGGCCATCGCCCGTGACGTGGCGCACCGGCACGGCGGCACGCTCACTGTCGGCGCCGCGCCGAGCGGCGGCGCCCGTTTCGAACTCCGGCTGCCGGCCGCCGATGTGTGACCCCGTCAGTTCCGGGTCAGTTCCACGGCATGCGCGAGCGGTGATCCCAGTACGCGGCCGGTGTCTGCGCCAACTCGGTGACGAGACGGCCGAGTTGCGCGTCGTCGAGACGGACGTCGGTCGCGCGCAGATTCGAGGCCAGTTGGTCCTCGGTCGCCGCTCCCGACAGCACCACGTCGACCCACGGCTGACGCAGGGCGGCGGCCAGCGCCAGAGCGTCGTAGGAGGCTCCCGTCGCCTCGGCGACCGGAGCCAGCACCGCGTCCAGTCGCGGGTCGCGTTCGGCGAGACGCCCGTTGGCGAGACCTTCCTTGATGATGACCGTACGACCCGCCTCGTGCGCCTCCGCCAAGGCGAGGCCCGCCGACGGCTCCAGGACATTCCAGGTGGACTGGACGCTGCCGAACACCGGACGCCCGTCGACGCCGACATCGAGGGCGGCGCGGATCGCGTCACCCTGCCGGGGCCCGCTGGTCGAGATGCCCACGGCCACCCCCTGATCGGCGAGCGCGACCAGCCGCCGGTGCAGGACGGGATCGGTGAGAGCCGGGCTGTCCGGTGTCACCGAATGCACCTGGTAGAGGTCGAGCCGGTCGCCGAACAGCCCGCGCGTCTCGGCGAGTTGACGGTCGTAGACCCCGACGCTGTGGTCCTTGACCTCATGGGTCTCCGCGTCGACCCGCCAGTCCGCCGTATAGGTGTAACCCCACTTGCTGCCGACCATCACCCCCGGCCGGTCACCGCCCGCGTCCAGCCACTCGGCCAGGAACTCCTCGGCCCGGCCGTACGAGCGCGCCGCGTCGAAGTAGCGCACGCCGCGCGCGTACGCGAAGTCCAGCACCTCGTGCGTCCGCCGTCGCATCGCCGCCACGTCCCGGCCCGGCGGCAGATCCCGCTCCCGGCCGAGATTGATGTATCCGGGCCGCCCGAGAGCGGCCAGGCCGAGGCCGATGCGGTGGGGTACGTCGGCGAGCGACGGCGGCTGCGTGACCATGCGACGGCTCCTGACCGTGGGGCGACTGCGACTGCGACTGCGACTGCGACGACGAGGACGGCTGCGGCCGTGCGGCGCGGGCGTACACCCGCGACATCCCGCCCACCCGCATGATCACCGTACGTCGCCCGCCGCCGCGCCCGTCACCCGCCGCACCGACCGGGCCCGCACCGGCCGTGGCCGCTCCGGCCCGCACCGTCCTTGTCCGGCCCGGACCGTACCGCCCCGGCGTACCGCCCTACGGCTTCGCCCCGTCCGACCAGCGGTAACACAGCTCCGGGCGGCCGACCTGCCCGTACTGCGGGCTGCGGACCGCGAGCCCGGTGTCGACCAGGTGCTCCAGATAGCGGCGGGCCGTGATGCGCGAGACCCCCGCCGCCTGGGCCGCCGAAGCCGCCGACAAGCCGCCGTCCGCCGCCGCCCGCAAGGCCGAGGTCACCGCTTCGAGGGTCGGACCGCTCAGCCCCTTCGGCAGCACGGTGGCCTGCGGACTGCGCAGCGCCCCCAGCACCCGGTCCACCTCGTCCTGCCCGGACGCCTCACCGCCCGCCGCGTCACTGCGGTAGCGCGCCCAGCGCTCCAGCCGGTCCCGCAGCGAGGGGAAGGTGAACGGCTTGAGCAGGTACTGCACGACCCCGAGTGAGACGGCCTGCCGTACGACCGCGAGATCCCGCGCCGAGGTCACCGCCACCACATCGGCGCTCTGCCCCGCGCTGCGCATCCGTCGTACCAGGTCGAGACCGTGGCCGTCGGGCAGATGGAGGTCGAGCAGCACCAGGTCCACCGGCTGCCGGTCCAGCAGGCGCAGCGCGGCGCCGCCGGTGTGGACGACGGCCGCCACCGCGAAGCCGGGCAGCCGCTCGACGTACATCCGGTGCGCGTCGGCCGCCACGGGATCGTCCTCGACGACCAGGACCCTGATCACGCGCGTGCCTCCTGCCCCAGCGGCAGCCGTACGGTGAACTCCGCGCCGCCGCCCTCGGCGCGGTCGAGGCCGACCGTGCCGCCCGCGCGCCGCGCGGCCTGCTCGACCAGGGCGAGGCCGAGGCCGTGGCCCTCGCTCTTGGTGGTCCAGCCGCGCCGGAACACCTCGCGGATGGTGGCGGGGTCGACGCCGCGCCCGGAGTCGGTGACCTTCAGCAGCAGCTCGTCCTCCTCCACCTTGGCCCGTACGGTGACCGACGGCCGGCAGCCGCCGCGGGCGGCGCCCTCGACGGCCGCGTCGATCGCGTTGTCTATCAGGTTTCCCAGCACGGTGACCAGGTCGCGGGCGGTGAGCGCGGGCGGCAGGACCCCGTCGTCGATCCGGCTGTCCTCGGTGACGGTCAGCTCCACTCCGCGCTCGTGGCTCTCGGCGGCCTTGCCGAGCAGCAGCGCCGCGAGCACCGGTTCGCCGACCGCCGCCACCACCCGGTCGGTGAGCGCCTGGGCGAGTTCCAGCTCGGAGGTGGCGAAGTCCACCGCCTCCTGCGCGCGGCCCAGTTCGATCAGCGACACGACGGTGTGCAGCCGGTTGGACGACTCGTGGGCCTGGGAGCGCAGCGCCTCGGCGAAGCCGCGCACCGAGTCCAACTCCCCGGTCAGCGCCTGGAGATCGGTGTGGTCGCGCAGGGTGACCACGGTGCCGCGGCGCTCGCCGCCGCGTACCGGCGAGGTGTTCACGACCACGACCCGCTCGGACGTCAGGTGCACCTCGTCGACCCGCGACTCGGCGGCCAGCAACGCGCCGGTCAGCGACACCGGCAGGCCGAGCGTGTCCACGTACCGGCCGACGACCTCCTGCTCGCCGAGGCTCAGCAGCTCGCGCGCCGCGTCGTTGCACAGCGCGACCCTGCGGTCGGCGTCGAGCAGGATCAGGCCCTCGCGCAGCGCGTGCAGCGTCGCCTGGTGATAGTCGTACATCCGGCTCAGCTCCGTCGCGGCCATCCCGTGGGTGTGCGTGCGCAGCCGTCGGTTGGCCGCATACGTGCCGAGGCCGCCGACGACGAGCGCGGCCAGCGCCACCGCGACCAGGGCGGTGAGCTGCTTGCGGACCTGCTGGCTGATGGTGTCGACCTTGATGCCGACGCTCACCAGCGCGACGATCCGGTCGCCGGAGCGTACCGGCGTCACGACGCGCACCGAGGCGCCGAGCGAACCGGTGTACGTCTCGGTGAACGTCTGCCCACGCAGGGCGGGGCCGATGTGGCCGAGGAAGTGTTTTCCGATCAGCGACCTGTCGGGATGGGTCCAGCGGATGCCGTGGGTGTCCATGATCGTCACGAAGTCCACGCCCGCGTCCGCGGCGACGCGGTCGGCGTACGGCTGGAGGGCCGCGGTGGGATCGGCGGAGCGCGCCGCCCGCACGACGGTGTCGGAGTCCGCGACGGCGGTGGCCGCGGCGGAGACCCGGTCACGGGCCGCGTCCTCGGCCCGGCTGCCCGCGTTGACGTACGCCAGCACGGCGCAGCCGCCGACCACCAGGGCCACGATCACCACCTGCACGGCGAAGAGCTGACCGGCCAGGCTGCGCGGCCGGGTCCGAGTGCGGCGGAAGCGGCTCAGTCCGGGCACGGTGAACCGCGCGGCCGGGCTCGCCGCGCCGGACTGGTGCGTCGGTCCGGCCGCCGCGCTCGACGTGGGGGGTATGGCGGGCATGCACAACAGTGTGCACGCCAACCCGCGAACTCAATGAACGCAAACGTGACCTGGCTCACGCCCCGAGCGCATAGTCACCGGGACCTGTCCGATCGCGGGCGCTCGGGACGGCGCCCGCGGACCGAGGGAGACGAAGGTGTCAGCCCAGGCCCCCAGCGACGTCACGAGCCGTCGAGACCATACCCACTACCTCTACACCGCCGTCATCCTGGCGACGATAGCGGGCGCCGTGCTGGGCCTCCTCGCGCCCGGTGTGGCCGTCGAGCTGAAGCCGATCGGCACCGGCTTCGTCAATCTCATCAAGATGATGATCTCGCCCGTCATCTTCTGCACACTCGTGCTCGGCATCGGATCCGTCCGCAACGCCGCCAAGGTCGGCAAGGTCGGCGGCCTCGCGCTCGGCTACTTCGTCACCATGTCGTTCGCCGCGCTCGCCGTCGGCCTGCTGGTCGGCAACATCCTGCACCCCGGCAGCGGGCTGCACCTGACCGAGGCGCTGAAGAACGCGGGCCAGGCCCAGGCCACCGACGCCCCCACCGAAGGCGTGGACTTCGTCCTCGGCATCATCCCGACCACCCTGGTCTCCGCCTTCACACAAGGCCAGGTGCTGCAAACGCTGCTGGTGGCGCTGCTCGTCGGCTTCGCCCTCCAGGCCATGGGGCCGGTCGGGGCGCCCGTGCTGCGCGGCGTCGGGCACATCCAGAAACTGGTCTTCCGCGTCCTGTCGATGATCATGTGGGCGGCCCCCGTCGGCGCGTTCGGCGCGATCGCCGCCGTCGTCGGCTCTGCGGGTGTGGACGCGCTCAAGGCGCTGGCCACGATCATGATCGGCTTCTACGTGACCTGCCTGATCTTCGTCGTGGCCGTCCTCGGCGCGGTGCTGTGGCTGTTCGCCAAGGTCAACCTCTTCCACCTGCTGCGCTACCTCGCCAGGGAGTTCCTGCTGATCGTCTCCACGTCGTCGTCGGAGTCGGCGCTGCCGCGGCTGATCGCCAAGATGGAACACCTCGGGGTGAGCCGGCCCGTCGTCGGCATCACGGTCCCGACCGGCTACTCCTTCAACCTCGACGGCACGATGATCTATCTGACGATGGCGTCGCTGTTCATCGCCGACGCGATGGACCAGCCGCTCTCCCTCGGCCAGCAGATCTCGCTGCTGCTGTTCATGATGATCGCCTCCAAGGGCGCCGCCGGGGTCTCGGGCTCCGGCATGGCCGTGCTCGCCAGCGGACTCCAGTCGCACCGTCCCGCGCTGGTCGACGGCATCGGTCTGATCGTCGGCATCGACCGCTTCATGAGCGAGGCCCGCGCCGTGACCAACTTCGCGGGCAACGCCGTCGCCACCGTCCTGATCGGCACCTGGACGAAGGAGTTCGACCGCGACCGCGCGCGGCGGGTCTTCGCGGGAGAGCTGCCCTTCGACGAGTCGACCCTGTCCGACGAGGACGAAGCCTCCGCGCCGTCGGCCACGCCCGGCCAGCCCGTACCCGGCCGGCCCGCGCCTGATCAGTCCGCGCCCGAGGGAGCCCTGGTCAAGAAGGAGACCGCCGCCCTCTGACCTCCCGCGCCCTCCCGAACGGCCCCGTCGGAACTCCCCCTTCCGGCGGGGCCCGCGTGTGTGCCCGGCACCGCGATGGAGACGCTGATCCAGTCCAAGCCCGACGTCATCGTGGTGCTGCCCTTCGACGGCGCCCAGCTCACGGCCACCGGACGCAAGGCCATGCAGGCCGGTATCCCGGTGGTCAACCTCGACCGGCAGTTCTCCGACGAACAGGCGTTCCGGGTCCTGATCAAGGGCGACAACTACGGCATGGGCGTGGCCGCGGGTCACTTCATCGGCAGCCGCCTCAAGGCGGACGGGAAGACCAACGCGACGATCGCCGAGATCGCCGGGATCGACAATCTGCCGCTGACCCAGGACCGCAGCCGCGGCTTCAAGGAGGCCCTGGCCACGTACGGCATGAGCGTCAAGCACCGCGTCTCGGCGCAGTTCACCATCGACTCGGGCCACCAGGTCACCTCCGACCTGCTCCAGGCGGCACCGAAGCTGGACGCGGTGTGGAACCACGACGACGACCAGGGCGTCGGCGTGCTCGCCGCGGTCAAGCAGGCCGGGCGGGACGAGTTCTTCATGGTCGGCGGGGCGGGCTCGCGCAAGGTCATGGAGCAGATCCGCGACGACAACACGGTGCTCAAGGCCACCGTCACCTACAGCCCGACGATGGCGGGCTCAGCCGTCTCGCTCGCCCGGCTGCTGGCCAACAACCGCGGCATGGCCGACCTGACGGAGCTGGGCGTGCCCAAGGAACTGCGGCTCGCCTCGGAGACCATCACGCAGTCCAACGTGGCGGACTACCTGCCGCTGGGCTTCTGACCCCGGCGGCTCCCCTTCCTTTCACCGCGCGCTTGCGCGCGCCGAACCCCGATGAGCAGGGAGACCACATGACCACTCAGCGGCTACGCGTCGGCATGGTCGGGCACGCCTTCATGGGCGCCGCGCACTCACAGGCCTGGCGTACCGTCGACCATGTCTTCGACCTGCCCGCCCGCGTCCATATGGCGGCGCTGTGCGGTCGCGACCCCAAGCGGGCCGCGACCGCAGCCGAGCGGCTCGGCTGGGCCGAAAGCACCGCCGACTGGCGGGAGTTGATCGCCCGCGACGACATCGACCTGATCGACATCTGCACACCGGGCGACAGCCACGCCGAGATCGCCGTCGCCGCGCTCGCGGCGGGCAAGCACGTCCTGTGCGAGAAGCCGCTCGCCAACTCGGTGGCCGAGGCCCGCGCGATGTGCCGGGCCGCCGACCGGGCGCGGGAGTCGGGCGTCCGCGCCATGTGCGGCTTCACCTACCGGCGGGTCCCGGCGCTCGCGCTGCTGCGCCGCCTCGTCGCCGACGGACGGCTCGGCCGCATCCGGCACGTACGCGCCGTGTATCTCCAGGACTGGATCGTGGACCCGCGGTTCCCGCTGGTGTGGCGGCTGCGGCGCGAGCACGCCGGATCGGGCGCGCTGGGCGACATCGGCTCGCACATCGTCGACCTCGCCCAGCACCTGACGGGCGACCGGCTGTCGGGCGTCGCCGCGCTCAGCGAGACCTTCGTGCCGACACGACTGCTGCCCGGAGCCGTGCCCGCCGCGCGGGGCGAGGTGACCGTGGACGACGCGACGGTGTTCCTCGGCCGTTTCCACGGCGGCGCGCTGGCCACCTTCGAGGCGACCCGTTTCGCCACCGGCCGCAAGAACGCCCTGCGGATCGAGATCAACGGCTCCCTCGGCTCCGCCGCCTTCGACCTGGAACGCCTCAACGAACTGGAGTTCCTCGACGCCGCCCAGCCACCGGCGGAACAGGGCTTCCGCCGCATCCTGGTCACCGAACCCGACCACCCCTACCTGTCGGCCTGGTGGCCGCCGGGTCACGGACTCGGCTACGAGCACGCCTTCACCCACCAGGCCCGCGACCTGGTCACCGCCATCGCGGAGGGGCGCGACCCCGAGCCGTCCTTCGCGGACGCCCTGGAGGTCCAGCTCGTCCTGGACGCGGTCCAGCGCAGCGCCGAGCACGACGCCGCCTGGACCCCGCTCCCTGCCCGTACCGCCGAGAACACCGGCCCCGGACCGGGACCGAAGCCCACCGACCGGGGGCAGTGACCGAAGGAACGGCCCCTCGCGGCTACGCGGGCGCGGCGGCGCTCAGCCCGCCGCGCCGAAGCGGTCCGCGCCCTCCACCGTCAGGGTGTCCGGAGCGTCGGCCCCCGCCCGGCCGTCCGCGTCGAGCCGTACGGCCAGCGGCTGTTCGCCGACCCGCAGACCGCTCATGGTCAGCGGGCCGAGACGGCCCGCCGCCAGCGGGGACATCCGCAGCGACCCGCCGGGCACATCGGCCTCCAGCCCGAGCGCGGCCTGGACCAGCAGGACGGCGGAGGCCGCCGACCACGCCTGCGGACGGCAGGCCGCCGGATACGGGGCGGGCGCGCTGTCCAGCTCGGAGCCGTGCCCGGCGAAGAGCTCCGGCAGCCGTCCGTCGAAACCGGCGGACGCGGCGATCAGGCCCTCGGCCAGCTTGGCGGCCTCGCGGGGGAATCCGGCGCGGACCAGGCCGTGCACCGCGATGGCGGTGTCGTGCGGCCAGACCGAGCCGATGTGGTAGCCGAACGGGTTGAAACCGGTGGAGTCCGTGCTCAGCGTGCGCAGCCCGAAACCGCAGTCCAGCTCGGGTCCCGCGATCCGGGCGGCCAGCAGGGCGCTCTCCCGCGGGTCCAGCAGCCCGGTGCCCAGCAGGTGGCCGAAGCCGGAGGTCACGGCGTCCACCGGACGCTTGTCGGCGTCGAGGGCGACGGCCGGGTAGCGGCCCTGCTCGTCCTCGACCCAGAAGCTCTCCCGGAAGCGGCTGCGCAGCCGGTCCGCCCACTGCTCCCAGCGCTCGGCGCCCGGCCGGTCGAAGGCCCGCAGCAGCGCCGCGCCCGCCATCGCCGCCTCGTAGCCGTACGCCTGGACCTCGCACAGCGCGATCGGCGCCTTGGCGAGACGGCCGTCGCGCCAGCGGATCGAGTCGCCGGAGTCCTTCCAGCCCTGGTTGGCGAGCCCGTGGCCGGTGGTGTCGATGTACTCCAGCAGCCCGTCGCCGTCCGCGTCGCCGTACGTGGCCAGCCACTCCAGGGCGGCCTCGGCGTGCGGCAGCAGCTCGCGCACCTGCCGCGGGTCGAGACCCCAGCGCCACGCGTCGTGCAGCAGGATCACCCACAGCGGGGTGGCGTCCACGGTGCCGAAGTACACCGGCGGGAGCTTCGCGCCCTCGGCCAGGTGCAGGGTCTCGCGGCGCACCTCGTGCAGGATCTTGCCGGGCTGCTCCTCGGTACGGGGATCGGTGACGGTGCCCTGGCGGCGGGCCAGCGTGCGCAGCGTCCCCGCGGCCAGGTCCGTGCCCAGCGGCAGCAGCATCCGCGCCGCCCACAGCGAGTCCCGGCCGAACAACGTCAGGAACCACGGCGACCCGGCGGCCAGGAAACGGTCCTCGGGATGCAGCGGGTCCGACAGAAGCAGCCGCTCCAGGTCGCCCACCGACCGGGCCAGCAGCCGGTCCAGACGGCCGTCGGCGCTGCGCAGCTCGGTGGGCGACCACGGTACGGCGTCCCGCGCGACGGCCGGGAACTGGTCCGGCTCCGCGTCGCTGACACCGCACTCGACCGTCGCCCGCCAGGTGCCGCCCGACGGCAGCTCCACGGTGTAACGCAGCTCACCGCTGTCGGCGTGGGCCAGCGGCTCGCGCGGTCCTGAACCGTCGCCGGAGTCCTGTTCCGGCATCGGCGGGCGGCCGGACGCCGGACCCGACACCGTACCGGCACCGGCACCGGCACCGGGAGCGGTCACGGCCACCGACACCGGCCGCAGCCGTACGGTCAGCTCGTCGTCGCCCCAGGTCAGCCCGGTGTCCTCGGCCCTCGCGGGGAGCGCGGCGACCGTGCGCCCGGACTTGACGTCGGTCATCCGCGCCAGGTCCGTGGCCGCGGCGACCACCACGTCGAGACGGATCCGCCGCAGCCCCGCGTTGACGATCTCCAGCTCCTCGCGGAGCGTGCCCGGCGCCACCGAGCGGACCCGGCGCAGCGTGACCGCGGGGTCGGCGGTGTGTTCCCCGACACCGCGCAGGATCGCGCGGAAGGCGGTCCTGTCGGCGGGGCCGAGGGTGTGGCCGACCGGGATCAGGGGGACGCCCTCGACCCGGACCGCCAGGCTCGACAGCACCCGGCGGTCGCCGTGGAAGAAGCCGTCCGCACCGGCGGAGATGTCCCCGCCTGGTCGGGACAGCACCAGGCTGGGCGCGTAGAGCGTGGTGCAGGCGTCGTGCAGGAAGGGCTGCAAGCCCTCGGTGACGACGTCCGTGGGAGACGGGTTCGCGGTGCTGTGCCCTTGGACGGCCGTGTTCACAGGGTGGTGCCTCTCGTCGGTGGACCGAGATGGTGCCTCAGAATTTGGATCGATCAAAATTCACTCTAACCCTTGCCAACCAGCAGTGAAAGGGAGTTTTATCGATCCATCGAAGATGCAGCGCCGCATTTCGAGTGGTGCGGCGCATGGACAACGGAGGCCGTGGTGCCGCGTACGACCAGCTCAGGCGGGCGCAACAACAAGCCGGTGACACTGGCTCTGGTCGCCCAGCGCGCCGGCGTGTCCGTACAGACCGTGTCCAACGCGCTGAACTCGCCCGATCTGCTGGCGCCCCGCACGCTGGAGCGGGTCCGTGAGGCGATCACCGAGCTGGACTACCGGCCGCATCAGGCCGCCCGCTCGCTGCGCACCCGGTCCAGCCGGCTGATCGGCTATGCCATCCAGCCGACGTTCGCGGGGGAGTCCACCCCCGTGCTCGACGACTTCCTGCACGCGCTGTCGGACTCCGCGGACAAGGCGGGGTACCGTGTGCTGCTGTTCGCGGCGCGGTCCGGCGCGGACGACGAGGTCGACCGCTACGACGCGCTGCTGCGCGACCACTCGGTCGACGCGTTCGTGCTGAGCAACACCCACCGCGGCGACCGGCGCCCGGCCTGGCTGCACAAACGTGGCGTACCCTTCGTGGCGTTCGGCCGGTCCTGGTCGGCCCGCGACACCGGCGACTGGGTCGACGTGGACGGCGCGTACGGTACGTCGGCGGCCGTCGACCAGCTCGTGGCCGCCGGACACACCCGGATCGCCTTCCTCGGCTGGCCGCGTGGCTCGGGCGTCGGCGACGACCGGGCCGCGGGCTGGCGAGAGGCGATGCGGCGCCACGACCTGCCCGTGCGTGACCTGCGGGTCTCCTCGGTGGGAGACGTGAACGCGGCGCGGGACGCGGTGGCGCGGGTCCTGCCCCGCGTGACCGCGGTCGTCACGGCCAGCGACACCCTGGCACTGGGCTGCTACCGGGCGCTGCGGGACAGCGGCCGGACCCCCGGCCGGGACGTGGCGGTGGTCGGATTCGACGACTCCCCGGCGGCCGGTCTGCTCAGTCCTGGCCTCAGCAGCGTCCGTCAGCCGCTGGAGGAGGTCGGCCGGGTCTGCACCCGGCTGCTCATGGCGCGCATCGGCGACCCGCAGGCCGATCCCGAGCATGTGCTGCTGACGCCGGAGCTGATCGTCCGGGAGAGCTCCGCGGCGGGACCGTCCGCCGCGACGTCGCCCGACGACCGGCCGTCGGCCCCCTAGTTCCCGACGGACCGCCTGGTCCGAAGGGTTGAAGGACCGTGGGGTGACATGGACCGCGCCCCACGGTCCTGACCTGGCAGACCGGACACGTCTGTCACGCCATAAAGCTACAAAGCGATAAAGCGGCACGGCCACGCTGGCCCACCGCATCGGGCGCCCTCATCGCCCGGCTCGCGGAGTTCCGTAGGTTCCGGATGATCCGGACAGTCCTGGAGAGAAACGATGACAGTACGCAGAGCCGCGACCGCCACCGCCGTGTGCGGGGTGTTCTTGGTCGCCGGGTGTTCGTCCAACTTCGGCAGCGACAGCAGCGGCAAGCAGGACTCGGGCGGCAAGCAGAGCCTCACGGTGATGATCGGCTCCTCGGGCGACAACGAGACCAACGCCGTGAAGCAGGCCGCGACCGCGTGGGCGAAGAAGACCGGCAACACCGTCTCGGTGATCGCCGCCCAGAACCTCGACCAGCAGCTCGGCCAGGCCCTCGCGGGCGGCAAGCCGCCGGACGTCTTCTACGTCGGCTCCAGCGTCTTCGCCAACTACGCCAAGGGCAACTCGCTGTACGCCTACGGTGACCAGCTCTCCGACAAGGACGACTTCAACAGCGCGCTACGCGCGTCCTTCACCTACGACAACAAGTTCGTCTGCGCGCCCAAGGACAGCTCCACGCTGGCGCTCGCGGTCAACACGGCCATGTGGAAGGAGGCCGGGCTCACCGACGCGGACTACCCCAAGACGTGGGACGACCTGGAGAAGGTCGCCAAGAAGCTCACGACGAAGAAGACCACCGGTCTGGTCGTGAACGCCTCGTACAACCAGCTCGGCCCCTTCATGAAGCAGGCCGGCGGCTGGGTCACCAACGCCGACCAGAGCAAGGTCACCGCGGACAGCCCCGCGAACGTCGAGGCGCTGACGTATGTGAAGAAGCTGCTCAACGAGGGCGTGATGAAGTTCCCCAAGCAGGTCGACACCGGCTGGGGCGGTGAGGCACTGGGCACCCAGAAGGCCGCGATGACCATCGAGGGCAACTGGCTGACCGGCGCGATGACCGCGGACTACCCGAAGGTCGGCTACAAGGTCGTCCCGCTGCCCGAGGGTCCCAAGGGCAAGGGCACGCTGTCCTTCAGCAACTGCTGGGGCGTGGCCAACAAGAGCGCCCACCACGACGCGGCCGTCGATCTGGTGAAGGCGTTCACCACCGTCGACCAGCAGTTGTCCTTCGCCGACGCCATCGGTGTGCTGCCCTCGCGCGACAGCGCGCTGGCGACGTTCAAGGAGAAGCACCCGGCGAGCGTGGCGTTCGCCGACGGCACCGCCTTCGCGCAGGGTCCGGTGACCGTCCCCGGCTTCACCAAGGTCCTGGCCCAGTTCGACACCGACCTGTCCGGGCTGGCCACCGGCGATCCCAAGAAGATCCTGTCCAGCCTCCAGACCAACGGCGACCAGGTACTCAAGAGCGACAACTGACCGTACCGGCCGGGCAGCACCGCGGGGGCAGGAGCAGGAGGAGAAAGAGATGAGCCAGCACGGCAGCGGCGCCGTCGCCGCACCGGCGGGGCCGGGAGCCCCGCCGGGAGGCACGGGCACACGGGGCGCCCGCGGCGGCGGGACGGCGAGCGCCGGTACGCGCCGCGGTCCCCGCTTCGGCGGCGGGCGCCGCGACCGGGCGATCAAGGGGCATCAGGGCCTGTGGGGCTGGCTGTTCGTCAGCCCGATGGTGGTCGTGCTCGGCCTCTTCCTGCTCCTGCCCATCGGCATGGCGCTGTGGGTCAGCCTGCTGCACTGGAACGGGCAGTCGAACCCCTTCAGCGGCGCCGCCGACTTCGTCGGGGTGCGCAACTACTCCGATCTGCTGACCCGGCCGGGTCAGGACCGACAGCTCTTCATGACGTCGATCCGCAACAATCTGTACTACGTCCTGCTGGTCGTCCCCGTCCAGACGGCCCTGGCCCTGGCTCTGGCCGTGGCGGTCAACAGCCGCCGCGTCAAGGGCAAGAGCCTGTTCCGCACGGTCTTCTACTTCCCGTCCGTGACCAGCTCGATCGCCATATCCACGGTGTTCCTGTTCCTCTTCCAGGGCAGCGGCGCGGTCAACGCGCTGCTGAAGTGGGTGGGCATCACCGGACCGAAGTGGTTCACCGACGCGCACGGCCTGGTGTGGACCGTGCTCGGCGGCCTCGGCATCGTCGACCCGGACAAGCCCGTGCCCGCGCTCGCCGCGCACGGCTTCCTCGGACTGTCCTGGTGGGACTGGCTGGCCGGGCCCTCCATCGCGATGTGCACCATCATCATCCTCGCGATCTGGACCAGCTCGGGCACGTACATGCTGATCTTCCTCGCCGCGCTCCAGGACGTACCCGCGGAGCTGGAGGAGGCCGCGCTGCTCGACGGCGCCAACCGCTGGCAGTCGTTCCGCAACGTGACGCTGCCCGCGCTGCGCCCGGTGCTCTTCCTGGTCGTCACCCTCGGACTGATCGGCACCTGGCAGGTCTTCGACGCGGTGTACGTCATGAGCCAGGGCGCACCCGCCAACACGACCCTCACCCCCGCCTACCTGTCGTACACCGCGGGATTCCAGGACGCCGACTACGGGCGCGCGGCGGCCATCGCCTTCCTGCTGCTGGCGATCATCCTGGTGATGACGCTGGTGCAGCGCGTCCTGCTGCGCGACCGCGACGCGGTCACACGATTCAGCCGACTGCGGGCGCGGCTGGTGCGAGGGAGGACGTCATGAGCGCCGGGACGATGGAACGACGCTCCTCCGGCCGGTCAGCGAAAGGCCGTCCCGGCGGCCGGTCCTCCGGCAGCCGGGTGCTGCGGATCGTGGTGTACGGGCTGCTGATCGGCATGGGACTGCTGTACGCCCTGCCGTTCTTCGTCCAGATCGCGACCTCGCTCAAGACGGACCCGGACGCGGCGGCCCATCCCCTGTCGCTGCTGCCGAACCCGTTCTCGCTGGACTCCTACCGGCGCCTGTTCGGCCTCGGCGGCACCGGCGACGCGGTGCCGTTCACCCGCTGGCTGGCCAATTCGATCGTGGTCACGGTCTTCATCACCGCCGGACGCGTCTTCTTCGACTCGCTCGCCGGATACGCCCTGGCCCGGCTGGACTTCCGGGGCCGCAACCTGCTGTTCAACGGGCTGCTGACGATCATGTCGGTGCCCGGCGTGGTCCTGCTGATCCCGAAGTTCCTGGTGCTCAACCAGCTCGGGATGTTCGACAGCTACGCCGGAATGATCGTGCCGCTGCTGGTCGACGCGGCCGGGGTGTTCATCATGCGGCAGTTCTTCGTGTCGGTGCCCAAGGAAGTTGAGGAAGCGGCGCGGATCGACGGCGCGGGCGTCTTCCGCACCTTCTGGTCGGTCGTCCTGCCGATGGCCAAGCCCGCGCTGATCACGCTGACCATCCTGTCGTTCCAGGGCTCCTGGAACGAGTTCACCCACTTCCTCGTCGCCACCCAGTCCCCGCAGTACGAGACCCTCACCACGGGCCTGGCCCACCTGGTCTCCGGCGGCCTCAGCGCGGGTACGCAGTATCCGCTGAAGCTCACCGCGGCCCTGCTGTCGACGATCCCGGTCGCGCTGCTGTTCTTCGTCTTCCAACGGCACTTCGTCCGCAGCGCGAACTCGGGCGCGGTCAAGGAGTAGCTTCCCGACCCGCACTCCGCACCCCGCCCACGGCCTCCGGGCCCCTCAGCCCCCCCGGCGGGCGCCCACCTGACAGGGCGCCCGCCGGGTGTGGTGTGCCGGCGTCCGCGTCGGGCCGCCGAGGGTGCGGCGGCGCGGCGGGGACGCTTCGGCCGGCGCCGAAACGATCCGGTCGTAGCGTCGGGGCCATGAGGCATCAGACGCATGAGTTCGACCGCTGGGCGGACGTGCGGGCGGCGCTCGCCGATCCGGCGCTCGTACCGGAACCGCCGGCCGGGGACGTCGGGTCCGCCGGGGCGAGCGTGGCGTGGCTGCGGTCCGCCGTCGCCCGCTTCAGCTCCGGGCGGACGCACCGCCGACGGCGCGCTCTGGTCGAGGCGGAACTCGCGCGGCTGGAACCCGTGACGCTACGGGACGCGGCAGCCGCCGAGGGCTCGGAAGGTTCGGAGGGCTCGGAAGGTTCGGACAGCGAGACACGAGTGCGGGTGGTGTGTGTCCTGGCCGAAGCCCTGGGGATGCCGGAGCCCGGCGCGGTGGCGGAGGAGTCATCGCGACACGCGCTCGCCCTGGCAGAAGGGCTGCTCCGGCGCCCGCTCACCCCCTTCGCCCGCCTGCACCACCAGGCCGCCCCGCTGCTGCTGCCCAACGCCTGGGACTACGCCAGCGCGGCCGCCCTGGCGGCGGACGGCTTTCCCGCCATCGGCACCTCCAGCCTGGGCGTGGCCGCGGCCCTCGGCCTGCCGGACGGCGCCGCCGCCACCGCGGACGCGACCGTGGCCCTGGCCCGCCGACTCGGCCGCGGCTCCTTCCTGTTCACCGTCGACGCCGAGGGCGGCTTCAGCGACGACGTGGCCGAAGTCGTCGCACTGGCCGAGCGGTTGTACGCGGCGGGCGCGGCCGGGATCAATCTCGAGGACGGCCGCGCCGACGGCACGCTCGCCCCCGTCGCCCTGCACGCCGCGAAGATCACCGCCGTCAAATCCGCCGTACCGGCGCTGTTCGTGAACGCACGCACCGACACCCACTGGCTCGGCCGCGAGCAGGACACGACCTCGTCCCGCCTCGCGGTCTACGAACAGGCCGGTGCGGACGGGGTGTTCGTCCCCGGACTGTCGGACCCGGACGAGATCACCGCCCTGACGTCGTCCCTCGTCGTACCGCTGAACATCCTGTACGCGCCGAGCGGACCGCCCCTCGCCGAACTGGCCGCGATGGGCGTACGCAGGGTCAGCCTCGGCTCCCTCCTCTACCGAGGAGCCCTGGCCTCGGCGGTCTCCACCGCGACGGCTGTCCGGGACGGGCGGCCGACGGATCTCACCGCCCCCTCGTACGCCGAGGTCCAGCGGCTAGGGAACCCGGGCGAGTAGCGCGTAGAGGTTGACCTGCTCGGCCGGTACGGGGGCGTCGCCGGGGCCGGGGCGCCAGTCGGCAGGATTGACGACACCGGGGGAGACGACGTCGAGTCCGCCGACGAGCGCTTCGATCTCGGCGCGCGAGCGGGCGCCGCCGTCCGTGACGTCCTCGCGGTACAGCCGGACGAGGGCGTCCATGACCTCCGGCGCCCAGTCGCGCGTGATGTGCGTGAGGGTGAGATGCGAGCCCGCCGCCAACGGCCCGGTGAAGGCTTCGACCAGCCCGCGCGCCTGGGCGTCGTCCGCGAAGAAGTGCAGCAGCGCGTTCATGCCGAGCGCCACGGGCCGAGTGAGATCGAGGACGCCGGCGATCTCCGGACGCTCGTACAGCGCCGCGCCGTCGGTGACATCGGCCTCCACGTACACGGCCCGGCCCTGCGGTGTGCTGGTCAGCAGTTCGGCCGCGTACGCGCGGACGGCCGGGTCGTTGTCGACGTACACGACACGGCAGGCGGGGTCGACGGCCTGCGCGCTCTCGTGCAGATTCGGGTATTCGGGCGTACGGGTCGGGATGCCCGATCCCAGGTCGAGGAACTGCGTGATCCCGCGGGAGCCGACCAGATACCGCACCGACCGGTCGATGAACCGCCGGTTCACGCGCGCGCTGGTGATCAGATGCGGATTGACGTCCAGCATCCGCCGTGCGGCGGCGCGGTCGGCGGCGGTGTGCAGGGTGCCGCCGAGGTAGAAGTCGAGCATGCGTCCCGCGTGCGGCCTCGCGCTGTCGGCGTCCATGGACGGCGATTCTCCCGGAGTCCTCAACTCGCGCCGCCGGGCGCCCAGCCCTGGCGGCGCAGCACCGCTGACACGTCCGGGGCTTCGTAGTGCTCCCCCTTGAGCACCTTGCCGTCGGCCCGGCGCGAGACCTGTCCGTCGGGGCCCAGCTTGGTCATGTTGGACCGGTGGATCTCGGCGATGACCGCGTCGAGGTCGATCCCGTGCACCAGGGCCGTGCCGTACGCGATGTAGACGACGTCGGCCAGTTCGTGCGCCAGATGGTCCAGCGGACCGGTCACCGAGACCTCGGCGACCTCCGTCGCCTCCTCGGCGAGCAATTCCCCGCGATGCGCGGCGAGAGCGGGCGACACCTCCGTCGGCGTATCGCGGACGTCGAGTCCGAAGGCGCGGTGGAACGCGCGGACCAGGTCGGCGGGTGAGGAAGCGCTCATGCGCCGACTCTAGCCAACCGCGTTGTCGACACGGGCTGTTGGTGTTCGCCACCGCCACCGCCACCGCCACCGCCACCGCGGCCCGCCCGCCCGGTCCCGGTCCTCGCGCCCCGGAGCGCGCGGACGGTCCGCCGGTCGGCGCCCGCGACGCGCTACGTGACCTCGCCCGACTGTCCGGTGGCGTGCGCGCGCCGATGGGCCGCGACGCGTTCGCGGGTCGCGCATCGGCGTGAGCAGTAGCGGCGTTCGGGACCGCTGCCCTGCGCGAGGAAGACGTTCCGGCAACTGGGGGAGGCGCAGATCCCGCCGGGCGGGCGCTGGCGGTCCCAGACGAGAACGGTCAGGGCCATGCACGACGACGCGAGGAGCCATTCGTCCCAGGGGGCTTCGTCGTCGTGGTCGAGGTGCGGATGCCACGGCGTGCCGTCGCCGTGCGAGGACAGGCGCAGCGGTCCCGTGTGGTCCTTGAGCAGGCGGTTGAGGACGGCCGCGGCGGCGTCGGCGTCCTCGGCGGCGAAGGCGGGTCGCAGCAGGGCGGCGGCCGCGCGCATGGCCGCGACGTCGCCGGTGGTCAGGTCGATCGGCTCCGCCTCGCCGTACGCGCGGAGCGTGTCGGCGACCCCGGCCGGGTCGGGGCGCTCGTCGGCGAGGACGTTGAGCAGGGCGGCCGTCCGCCGCGCGGTGGCCAGCACCGAGTGCCGGGTGGACCAGTCGTCGCTTTGGGAGGACATCCGTCGAATGTAACGCATCTTGCCGATATTTAAGTTACCCGCGTAACGTCCTGGAGATGAATAACCGTTACACGCTCCGCCGTTATCTCACCGGAGCGGTCGCCGCCCGCACCGGCGACGAGATGTCGGGACCGGCCCTGATGCTGGCGGGCTTCGCCCTCGCCGGTTCGACCACCGCCGCGTCCTCGCTGCTCGCGGGCATCACGGTCTCCGCCGCGGTCGGCGGGCCGCTGCTCGGCGCATTCCTCGACCGAGCCGTACGACCGGGGCGCCTGCTCGCCTGGGCCCTCGCCCTCTACGCGACCGGGCTCGGCGTGATCCTCGCGGGGCTCGCCCGCCTGCCGTTCCCCGTCACCATCGTGATCGCCGTGGCGACCGGACTGCTGGGACCTGCCCTGTCCGGCGGATGGACGGCCCAACTCCCGCGCGTGGCAACGGGCGACCGCCTGCCCCGCGCGAACGCCCTCGACGCGATGACCTTCAGCGCCGCGAGCCTGGCCGGTCCGGCTCTCGCGGGCGGTGTGGCGGTGGCGCTCGGCGCCTCGACAGCCGTGGTCGTCTCCCTCACGCTCATCGCCCTGGCGCTGCCCGCCGCGTGGACGCTGCCCGGCCGCCCAGGTCCGGCGCGTGGTGTCCGGGCCACGTCGGTGCTCCACGACCTCGCCGCCGGAACCCGGGTCATCCTCGGCCGACCCGCGCTGGCCCGGGCGACCCTCACCTCGGTGATCTCCTGCGTCGCCCAAGGCATGGTGACCGCGTGCCTCCCGCTCCTGGGCGAGCGGGTCCTGGGCGGCGCCGGCCGCGGCGCCCTCCTGCTGTCCTGCGCGGCGGTCTCCGCACTGCTGGCCACCACCGCGCTCGCGCGCTTTCCCCGTGCGGCGGCGCCCGACGCGATCATCTGGGCCGGAGCCCTCGTCCAGTCCGCCGCCTGGGCCCTGGCCGTAGGGGGCCACCCGGCCGCGCTCGTCGCGGCCTTCCTCCTGGCGGGAATCGGCGAAGGCCCCCAACTCGCCGCCCTGTTCGCCGTCCGCCACCGCGAGGCCCCCGCGCACCTGCGAGGCCAGATCTTCACCACGGGCGCCAGTCTGAAGATCACCGCCTTCGCCCTGGGGGCGGCCACCGCCGGACCCCTGGCGAGCCGGTCCCTCTCCTGCTCGCTGACCCTCGCCGCGATCACGGCGCTGCTGGCCGCCCTGGCGTTCTCCGTCATCCCCGCGTCGGGCCGCGTGTCCGGTGGCCTGCGCGTATCGCCCTGAGCCACGTCTATCAATGACACGTGACATGTGACATGCTACAGAAATGCGGAGTGCGGACGTCGTCATCGTGGGGGCCGGGATCATCGGGGCCGCCGTGGCCAGGAAGTTGGCCATGGGCGGATTCCGGGTGACCGTCCTGGACCGCGGCGCGTCCGCCGGAGGGACGTCGTCCAGCGGGGAGGGCAACATCCTGGTCTCCGACAAGGGCCCCGGCGCCGAACTCGACCTCGCGGTGCTGTCCGGCCGCCTGTGGACCGAATTCGCCGCCGAACTGGGGGAGGAGCTGGGGCCCGGCTTCCCCGACCTCGAGTTCGAGGCGAAGGGCGGCCTGGTGGTCGCGACGACGGGGGCGGGGGCGGACGCGCTCCTGGCATTCGCGTCCACCCAGCGGAAGGCGGGCGTGGACGCCCGTGCGGTGACGGCGGCGGAGGCCGCCGAGCTGGAACCCGACCTGACGCCGCGCGTCGAAGCGGCCGTCTTCTATCCCGGCGACGCCCAGGTGCAACCGGCCGTCGCGACGGAGGCGCTGCTCGCCTCTGCTCGTCGGCACGGCGCACGGGTACGACAGGGCGTCACCGTTCTCGGCGGCGTCGTGGACCGCGGACGGCTCGTCGGCGTGGAGACCACGGCCGGGCGCTTCGCCGCCGAGCACACGGTCGTGGCCGCCGGACCCTGGTCCGCCGAGGTCGCGGCCGGCCTCGGCGTCCGCCTCCCGGTGCTGCCCCGACGCGGGACCGTCCTGGTCACCGCGCGCATGCCGCACCGCGTCCGGCACAAGGTGTACGACGCGGATTATGTCGGAGCCGTCGAGTCGGGGGACGCGGCCCTCCAGACGTCCAGCGTCGTCGAGTCGACGGCGGCCGGGACCGTACTCATCGGCTCCTCGCGCGAGCGCCGGGGATTCGACGAGCGGATCGAGGCCGCGGTGGTCGGCGAACTCGCCGCCAAAGCCATGCTGCTCTTCCCCTTTCTGGCCGACGTTCCGGTCATGCGCGCGTACGGCGGCTTCCGGCCGTTCATACCCGACCACCTCCCGGTCATCGGGCCCGACCCCCGGTTGCCCGGCCTGTGGCACGCGACCGGACACGAGGGCGCGGGCATCGGGCTCGCGCCCGGCACAGCGGAACTGATCGGCGCGCTGATGACCGGCGCGGAGCCCGAGATCCCGGCCGCCCCGTACGCCGTGACCCGACCGTCGCTGGGACTGAAGGAGGAGACCACCGGATGAAGATCTCCGTGACGCTGGACGGCGAACGGCTGTCCGCCCCGCAGGGACAGACCATCGCGGGACTGCTGATGACGCGGGGCCGGGTCTCCTGGCGCACCACCGCCGGCACCGGTCGGCCCCGCGGCCTGTTCTGCGGCATCGGCGTCTGCTTCGACTGCCTGGTGACGGTGAACGGCCTCGGTGACGTGCGGGCCTGCCAACGGCTGGTGGCCGACGGCGACATCGTCGAGACGGGGGCGAGCGATGTCGAGCGTTGACGTGCTGGTGATCGGAGCGGGACCGGCAGGGCTCGCCGCGGCTCGGGCGGCCCGGCTCAGCGGGGCGCGGGTCGTCCTGCTCGACGCGTCGGCCGTCCTGGGCGGCCAGTTCTGGCGACACGCGGCGACCGGGAATTCCGCCCCGGAAGGCCATGCGCCGACCGGGAATTCCGATGAGGACAGCCACGCGGCGGCCGGGACTTCCGCCCCGGACAGCCACGCGCCGCAGCACAAGTGGTCCCGCTTCACCGCGCTGCGCGCCGCGCTGACGCGGGACCCCGACTGCGAGATCGTCACCGGCGCCCAGGTCTGGGCGGTGGACCGCCGCGACGCGGGGCCGCCGGTCGTCCACACGCTGGTCGGCCCGGCCGACGGCGCTGACCGGCGCCGCCGGGTCTTCGAACCCCGCGCCCTGGTGATCGCCACCGGAGCGCACGAGCGCACGCTGCCGTTCCCGGGCTGGGACCTGCCGGGCGTCTACACGGCGGGCGCCGCGCAGGCGATGGCCAAGGGCGACGGCGTCGCCGTGGGCAGGCGAGTCCTGGTCGCGGGCACCGGCCCGTTCCTGCTTCCCGTGGCCACCGGCCTCCTCCACGTGGGCGCGAGCGTGGTCGGCGTCGTCGAGGCGAGCACCTGGCGGCGGATCGCCCGCGGCTGGCTGCCCCGCCCGTACGAGATGCGGCCGAAGGACGTGCTGTCCAAGTCCGCCGAACTCGGCGGATACGCCGGCGCGTTGGCCGTACGGCGCGTCCCCTACCGCACCGGCGCGGCCGTCGTGGCCGCGCACGGCGACGACCGGGTGACAGCCGTCACCGTCGCCCGGATCACCGACGACTGGACACCGCGCGAGGGCACCGAGCGGCGTATCGAGGTCGACGCGGTGTGCGTCGGCCACGGGTTCGTCCCGCGCACCGAGATCGCCATCTCGGCGGGCTGCGCGCTCACCGCCGACGGAAGCGTGCGCGTGGACGACGAACAGCGCACCTCCGTACCCGGTGTCTACGCGGCCGGTGAGATCACCGGTATCGGCGGCGCGGACCTGGCCCTCGCCGAGGGCGAGGCGGCGGGACGAGCCGCGGCCGGTCGGGCTGCGGCCGGTCGGCCCGCTGTGGGCCGGGCCGGTGGCACCGCTGAGGTGACCCGCCACCGCGCCTTCGCCGACCGCATGCACCGCGCACACGGCATCCGGCCCGGCTGGCGGTCATGGGTCGACGACAGCACCGTCGTGTGCCGCTGCGAGGACGTGACCGCGGAGCGGTTGCGCGCCGCGGCCACCGCCACCGGGAGCTGCGGGCTGCGTTCCCTCAAGCTCAGCTCCCGCGCGGGTCTTGGCATGTGCCAGGGCCGCACCTGCGGCCGGAACGTCGAGGACCTCCTGCCGACCGCGCCGCTGGACCAGGGACGTATGGCCCAGCGCCCGATCGTCGTACCGGTCCGGCTCGGCGACATCGCCACGGTCCAGCCGGCGGCGGCCCCATCGACCACCACCCCCCTCCCGCCGACCCACCTCAGAACACCCCACCGATGAAAGGCAGACCATGACCAGTGAGCACTTCGACCTCGGCGGCGTCATCGTCGCGACGGCGCTGCCCTACAAGCCGGACAGCTCCGCCCCCGCAGGGCTCGCCGTCGACTACGAGCGATACGCGGAGCACTGCGACTGGCTGATCAGCAACGGCTGCCGCGGCGTCGGGCCGAACGGCTCGCTCGGCGAGTACTCGTCGCTCACCGACGAGGAGCGCCGCCGCGTGGTGCAGGTGGCCGTCGAGGCCGTCGGCGGGCGCGGACTCGTACTGGCCGGTGTGCACGGCGCGGGCTGGCACCAGGCCGAGCACTGGGCCGAACTGGCCAAGGCAGACGGCGCGGACGCCGTACTCGCCCTGCCGCCCACCCTCTACCGGGCCAGCGACGAGCAGGTGGTCGAGCACTACCGGCACATCGCCGGGGTCGGCCTGCCGACGATGATCTACAACAACCCGGTCGACACCAAGGTCGACCTCCTGCCGCCCCTGATCGCGGAACTCGCCGAGATCGACGGGGTGGTTGCGGTCAAGGAGTTCAGCGGCGACGTCCGGCGGGCCTTCGAGATCAGCGAACTCTGCGACATCGACATCATCGCGGGCGCCGACGACGTCCTCCTGGAGCTGATGCTCGACGGCGCCGTCGGCTGGTTCGCGGGCTTCCCCAACACCTTCCCCGCCGAGTCCGTCGCGATCTACGAGCACATGGTCGCCGGGCGGTACGACCAGGCCCGGGAGCTCTACAAGCAACTGGTCACCGTCTTCCGCTGGGACTCGCGGACGGAATTCGTGCAGGCCATCAAGGTGGGAATGGACATGGTCGGCCGATACGGCGGCCCGTGCCGCCCGCCGCGCGGACCGCTCACCCCTGACCACGAGAAGCAGGTGCGCGCCGCGATGGACCGCGCGATCTCCGGCATCGAAGCGCTGTCCGCGGAAGCGGCCTGACATGCGGGCGCGACGACGGCTGCGCCCGGCAGCCGGCCCGTGCCCGGCGGCTCTCACGCCGTCCGAGGAGGCGGCATGGATCTGACCGAGACCTCCCCGGCCGAGCGCGCGGCGCTGCTCAACGCGATCGCGGACGCGCTGTCGTCCGCGGCCGACGAGCTGATCCCGCTCGCCATGGCGGAGACCGGACTGGCCGAGGCACGCCTGACCGGAGAGCTGAAGCGCACGGTCGTACAACTGCGGATGTTCGCCGACGTGTGCGCCGAGGGGGAGTTCCTCGACGTGCGGCTCGACGCGGCCGACCCGGACTTCGTCCTGGGCCCCCGTCCCGACCTGCGGCGGTTCAATCTGCCGGTGGGGCCGGTGCTGGTGTTCGCCGCGAGCAACTTCCCCTTCGCGTTCTCCGTCGCCGGAGGCGACACGGCTTCCGCGCTGGCGGCCGGCTGTCCGGTGATCCTGAAGGCGCACCCCGGCCACCCGCGGCTGTCGGCGCTGACCGCCGAGAAGGTGCGGGCCGCGGTGGCCACGGCCGGCCTGCCCGCGGAGACCTTCGACGTGGTCCACGACCAGGACGCCGCCGTGCGGCTGCTGCGCGACGACGACCGGATCGCCGCGGCGGCGTTCACCGGCTCCTACAAGGTCGGCCGACTGCTCGCCGCGATCGCCGCCGGACGTGAGCGCCCGATCCCCTTCTACGGCGAACTGGGCAGCGTGAACCCGGTCGTCGTGACACCGGGCGCGCTGGCCGAGCGGGCCGACACCCTCGCGACCGGCTTCGTGGCCAGCGTGTCCGGCTCGGCGGGACAGCTCTGCACCAAACCCGGCTTCCTCTTCCTTCCGGACGGCCACGGCCTCGCCGACACGCTCGGCTCGGCGGCGGGCGCGGTGCCCGGCCACCCGCTGCTGCACGAGGGCATAGCCGCCGCCTACGCCGCGCGCCGCGCCGCCGTGCTCGCGACCCCGGGCGTGTCCGTACTGGCCGAGGGATCGGTGGAGGTCGAGGTATCCGGCCGGAGCCTGGCCGCACCGACCCTGGTCGAGGTCGGACTCGGCGATCTGCTGAAGCACCGCGCCACACTGCTCGACGAGGCGTTCGGTCCCCTGTCGGTCGTCGTGCGCTACGACCCCGACCGCCTCGACCTCCTGGTGGCGGCGGTCGGGGAGTTGTTCCCCGGCGCGCTCACCGCCACGGTGCATCGCGCCGCGGGGGAGAGCGACGCGTGGCTGCGCGGCCTTGTCGCGGTGCTGAGGGAACGGGTGGGCCGCCTGCTGTTCGACGGCTGGCCGACCGGCGTCGCGGTGACCCCCGCGATGCAGCACGGGGGGCCATTTCCCGCCACCACCTCCCCGGCGACGACGTCCGTCGGCACGGCCGCGATCCAGCGCTTCCTGCGCCCAGTGGTCTTCCAGGACTGCCCGCCGGAGCTGCTGCCCGCGCCGTTGCGCGACGACAACCCCTGGCGGGTTCCCCAGCGGCGCGCGGCGGCGGGTGCGTCGCAGAACTGGGGACACCGCTCCGCCTGACAGCGGCTGGCGGCGGTCACCGGGCGGAACCGGAATCCGGACACGTCGATCGCCGCCATGGCGCCGGGCAAGCAGATCCGGCGCACCGCCCAGGTGGCACTCGACGCGACCCGTCCGTTCCACGACCGGGACACCTACCGCCGAGGACGCGGCAGCGGCCGGATTGGACGGACTCACCGTGCGCGGGCCACGCCCCGACGGCCGGGGCGTTCCGGCCGCCGCATTCGACACGGTCGTCCCGACACACGCCGCGTGCGGGACCTGACCGATCGGTAAGATGTGCCATTGCACTGACAGGGAATGGCTGTTGACTGGTGATGGGGACGATCATGGCGATTGAGGACAGCACATCTCTGGGGCTGCTCACCCCCTCGACCAGCCTGCGCGAGCGGGTCGAGGAGGCGATCGCCGCGGCCATCGTCTCCGGTCAGATGCCCGCGGGCGAGGTGTTCTCCGCGCCGACCCTCGCCGCCCGCTTCGGCGTCTCGGCCACCCCGGTCCGCGAGGCCATGCTCAACCTCGCCAAGCGCGGCATGGTCGAGATCCTGCGCAACAAGGGCTTCCGCGTCACCGCCGTGAGCGAGGACGATCTGCGCGCGATCGTTGACGTCCGCCAACTGCTCGAAGCCCCGGCGGTCCGCCGCCTGTCGGGCCGGCTCACCCCCACCGACCTGGCCCATCTGCGCGGCCTCGCCGAGGAGATCGTGCGCGGCGCCCGTGACGGCGACCTCGCCCGCTACCTCCAGGCCGACACGACCTTCCACCTCACCCTGCTCAAGCTCGTCGGCAACACGCGCCTGCACGACATCGTCGCCGACCTCCGCGCCCAGACCCGCCTCACCGGCCTCGCCGACCTGGTCGCCACCGAAGAACTCCAGGCATCCGCCCGCGAGCACCTGGAGATGCTCGACCTCCTCGAAGCGGGCTCCGCCGACGCGTGCGAAGACCTCATGGTCCGCCACATCGGCCACGTCCTCGGCTGGTGGTCCGGCCACACCGAAGCCTGACTTCTTCCCCCTTAGCCGAGCAGGGCGGCGAGGGTCGCCGACAGCGAAGCCGCGCTCAGGGGCTCGTCGCGGGTGAGTCCGTGGAGGAGAGCGCCGTCGAGGTACGTGACGGCCGCTCGCGCGGCTCGCGGGCTGGCGTACGCGGTGAGGATGTCGGTGAGGCCGTCGGTCCAGACACGGGCGGCGGGGCGGAGTTCGGGGCGGTAGGCGGCGGCGAGATAGAGCTGCATCTCGGTCAGGGCGCGGGGACGGTCGGCGAGATACGCGGCGGTCAGCTCGGCCAGCGCGGCCGGAACGTCGGCGCTGTCGTGGAGAGCCGTCTCCCAGGCGCGCAGTTCCTGCGCCGAGAGGTCGGCGGCGTAGCGGAGCGCGGCGGCGGTGAGGTCGTCCAGGCTCGCGAAGTAGTACGTGGTCGCGCCGAGCGGCACCCCGGCGCGCGCGGCGACGAGGCGGTGCGTGACGGCGTCCACCCCGGACTCGGCGATGACCTGGCACGCGGCCTCGGTGATCCGCCGCCGACGCCCCTCGGGATCGCGCCGCCCGGTCAATGCGCACCGCTGAGGTTCAGCACCGCCACCCCGGCGACGACCAGGGCCACCCCGAGGACCTTCACCGCCGTGACCGGCTCGCCCAGGAAGAGCGCCCCGATGATGACGATCAGCGTCGTCCCCAGCCCCGACCACACGGCGTACCCCACACTGACCTGCAACCCCTTCTGCACGGCCACCGCCAGGGCGACGAACGCGCCCGCGTACGCGACCAGGCACACCACCGTCGGCCACAGCCGGGTGAACCCCTCGGTGCTCTTGAGCAGGCTGGTGCCCAGCACCTCCGCCACGATGGCCAGACCGAGCAATACGTACGGCACGCCGGACGCCTCCCGAGTAGTACGGATGTACAAGTACAAACGTACTACTCGGTGGTCTCACGTCGTGGCCCGGGAGCCGACGAGAAGACGCGCGAACGGCGGGACAGAGGTCGGCGAGCGCCCTCCTGAGAGCCGCTCACGGCAAGGACCGCTCCGGGTCCGGACGGGCGGTGACGGGAGGTCAGGGCCGGGGAGCGCGGTCCAGGCGTACGCGGAGGGTCGCGGCGAAGTCCTCGGCGCGCGCCAACTGGACGCGCAGATCGTGGATCTTCTGGACGGCGGCCTGCTCGTAGGCCCTGACACGCTCCAGGAGCGCGTCGCGCTCGGCGCCCGGAGCGAGGTCCGCCGCGTCGAGCCGGTCGGTGGCGTCGAGGAGGTCGCGCATCTCCTCCAGGGTGAAGCCGAGCGGCTTCATCCGGCGGATGACCATGAGGCGGGCGACGTCGGTCTCGGTGTAGAGCCGGAAACCGCCCTGGGACCGGGCGGAGGGGGTGACCAGTCCGGCCTCCTCGTAGTGCCGGATCGTCCGCAGGGACAGCTCGGTTCGTTCGGCGACCTCGCCGATCTGCATGTGTGTGCTGCCCACGACCGTCTTCTCGGCCCCTTCTCGTCGCGGGACGCCGCCCCGGTGGTGAACCGCCGCGTCCCGTGCGGCCCTGAATCCATCTCTACCCTAACGTTAGGGTAGAGTCGCTGCTGTTGAGGACGACGTGCGTCGTTCCCCAACGGTGCGCGGCTCCGTCGTGTCCGCCCACCGCCGTGTCGGGGCCGACGACGCCCCCGCTCATTTCGCGAGCAGGAGAGACGAAGCGTGCGCATGCCACAGCCGTACGCCGCCTGCTGCCCGCCGTGACATCACCAGCGTACTGAGTCGCCTCCGCCAACTGCCGTGCGGCTCGGCCGCGCTCCCGGACGTCCGCCCGCGCCGACGGGCGATCCGCGCACCGCCGTCCCGGCCCTGCGCCCCACGACCGCGCTGCCCCGACCGGCCGCGCCCGAGCACGACAGGTCACCCCGGTGTTGCCGACCTCCTTCCCGTTCTCGTCCGCGCGCCTGCGCGCTCTGCCCCCGCCCCCGTGGCTGTCCCCGAAGGTCTTCCGCGTCGAGGTCCTGGCCGGTCTGGTCGTCGGACTCGCGCTGATCCCGGAGGCGATCTCGTTCTCCGTCATCGCGGGCGTCGACCCCAAGGTCGGCCTGTTCGCCGCCTGCACCATGGCGATGGTCATCGCGTTCGTCGGCGGCCGGCCCGCGATGATCTCCGCCTCCACCGGCGCGGTCGCGCTCGTCGTCGCTCCCGTGGCCCGCCAGCACGGCCTTGGCTACCTCATCGCCACGGTGATCCTCGCCGGGATCATCCAGATCGCGCTGGGCGCGCTCGGCGTGGCCACGCTCATGCGGTTCGTACCGCGCGCGGTGATGGTCGGCTTCGTCAACGCGCTCGGCATCCTGCTGTTCGCCGCGCAGATCCCCAACCTCCACGACGTGCCCTGGCAGGTCTATCCGCTGGTCGCGGCCGGTCTGGCGATGATGGTCTTCTTCCCCCGGCTGACCAGGGCGGTGCCCGCGCCGCTGGTCTCGATCGTGATCCTCACCGTGGTCACCGTCGCCGCCGGTATCGCGGTGCCCACCGTCGGGGACAAGGGCAAACTGCCCTCCTCGCTGCCGGTGCCAGGACTGCCTGACGTGCCCTTCACCGTCCACACCCTGACCGTCATCGCCCCCTACGCGCTGGCGATGGCGCTGGTGGGGCTGATGGAGTCGCTGATGACCGCCAAGCTCGTGGACGAGATGACCGACACCCACTCCAACAAGACCCGTGAGTCCATCGGGCAGGGCGTCGCCAACATCGTCACCGGCTTCTTCGGCGGCATGGGCGGCTGCGCGATGATCGGCCAGACGATGATCAACGTCAAGAACGGCGCGCGGACCCGCCTGTCCACCTTCCTGGCCGGGTTCTTCCTGCTCATCTTGTGCATCGTGCTCGGCCCGGTCGTCTCCCACATCCCCATGGCCGCCCTCGTGGCCGTCATGGTCCTGGTCTCGGTCGGCACGTTCGACTGGCACTCGATCAAGCCCGCCACCCTCAAACGGATGCCGGTCGGGGAGACCGTGGTGATGGCCGTGACCGTCGCGGTCGTCGTCGCGACCAGCAATCTGTCCATCGGCGTCGTCGTCGGCACGATCACCGCCATGGTGATCTTCGCCCGCCGCGTCGCGCGCTTCACCGAGGTCACCGCCGTCACCGACCCGGACGGCGCCAGCGTCGTCTACGCCGTGACCGGCGAGCTCTTCTTCGCCTCCTCCAATGACCTGGTGACCCGCTTCGACTACGCCGCCGACCCCCGCACCGTCGTCATCGACCTGACCGACGCGCACATCTGGGACGCCTCCTCCGTCGCGGCCCTGGACACGGTCACCGCCAAGTACGCCGCCCGCGGCAAGAGCGTGGAGATCGTCGGCCTCAACCGGGCCAGCGCCCAGATGCACGGCAATCTCACCGGTGAACTCACCAGCACGTGACACGCGTGTCCGGGGCGGCCGACCTCAGCGGCGGTCGCCCCGGACGGGTCACCACCCGCCGGCGAAGAAGTCGGCCAGCGCCTGCGGCGAGTGCGCCGCGCTGCTGGCGTTCGCGAAGGCGATGACGAGCACGATGAGCGTCATCGCCGCGCCGGCGGCGACGCCGAACGTCATCGTGCGCTTCGACCGGGCGTCGGCCGCCGCCCTGGACCGCCTCCACAGCAGGACGCATCCGACCGCTGCCGCGAGCGCGACGAGCGCGGCCATGGCGGCCAGGACGGCGTGGTAGACGGCGAAGTCGTTGACCATGACGGTGAGCGCGGGGGAGTGCTGACCGGCGGGATAGTCGGCGAGCTGCCTGCGTACGTCGGTCAGGGTTCCGTCGAGTGCGCGGTCCGTGCCGCCCCCGGTCAGCATGGGAAGCAGCGAGGCGAACGGCGCCGTCGCCCCCTGCACGTTGGCCACCAGCGCCACCAGGGCGAAGAGCCCGAGGAGCGTGACGACGGCCCCGGGCGCCACGACGGACAGGCGTCCCACGCGCCCGCCGGTCCGCTGCCTGGCCTGGCGCCACAGGACGACGCCCAGCGCCACGACGGTGGCGAGGAGCAGTGCCGAGACACCGGCTTTCACCACGTGAAAGCGGAACCAGAAGCTCACCGTCGCGTCCAGTTGGCCCGGAAAGCCCTCCCTGCCCGAGCCCCAGTAGGCGACCATCCCGCGGCGGAACGTGTCGCCGACGTTCCCCGTGTTGACCGAACTGCGGGCGAGCGCGTTCGGCGCGATGAAGAAGGCGACCAGAAGCGCCCCGGTCAAGGCGGTCAGCGCCCCGGCCTGCCGTCGCGGCGTGGCGGTCAAGCGGGGCAGAAGTCCCAAGCTGTTCATGTAGATCTTCCCGAGTAGGAGCGAGCGCCGTTCCGCGCGAGGTCCGGGAGCCGCGTCTCCTCCGCGATCCCCGCAACCGGAAGCTATCGAGACCGCGCCCCGCCGGTCTGTGGGGCCAGCCTCCAACTCGGGGTGGGGTTAACCCCCTTCCGCGGGCGGCGCGGACGTCTCCCCGGTGCGCGTGCGTACATGGCGACGCCGAACTGCGGTGCGCCAGGACCGCGTTGGCTCCACGCATCAGACGCCCCGCGCCCCCCCGACGCGCTCCCGCCCGGCCGTCAACTCCCCCCGCACAGCGGCGCGCCCCGGCCCCGGGCCCATCACACACCCCGCACGCCTCCGCGGCACCGGCGGCTCCGCCGCCCCCCGGAGTCGTCACCATACGTGACCACTCGTGCTTTACCGGAATGTGATCCGCATGTCTGGATCTGTTCGCCGATTGGTCGCTACAGTAAGCGCATCGAATTAATCTCAGCCTGAGAGGAATTGTGGCAACTACCTCGCTACCCCGAGCGTCCAACCGCAGCGCGGTCCTGGCGGCGCTGCTCTCGGGTGCCCAGATGGACCGTCAGCAGTTGATCGCGACCACCGGCCTGAGCCGGGCGACCGTGTTCCGGATCGTCGACGACCTGATGGAGGACCGGCTCGTCCACGAGGGCGAAAGACTGGTGCGCGAAGGCCCCGGCAGACAGTCCACCGCGGTCGGTTTCAACGCCGACTCGGCTCTGGTCTGCGGAATCGACCTCGGCGGCACCAACTGCCGGGTCGTGGTCGCCGACGCGCTGGGCCGCGCGGTGATCAGGAGCCGGGACGCGACTCCGCGCGGCGCGACCGACGAGGAGCTGGCCCGGTGGGTCGCCGACCGGGTCACCGGCCTGGTCGCCCGGTACCGGGAGGACGCGCCTTTGCGAGCGGTCACGATCGGCCTGCCCGGTGTGGTCAGCGGCGACGGCACGACCGTCCTCGCGTCGCACAATCTCGGCCAGATCAAGGGCACCGCTTTCATCGACGCGGTCTCCGACTTCGTCGGAGTTCCGCTTACTGTCGGTAACGACTCCAATGTCGCCATGCTCGGTGAGCTCCAGTACGGATCGCTCCCGGACCGGGAGACCGCGGTCCTGCTGGCGATGGGCACCGGCCTCGGCTCCGCGGTCTCGATCGACGGGCGCGTCCTGCTCGGCGAGCAGGGGCTGCTGGGCGAGTTCGGACGGCTCCCGCTGCCCGGCCGCGCCGAGCGGCTGCGCGATCTGCTGTCCGGCGCGGACCTGGTCGCGTACGCCGCCACCCGCGGCGTTCAGGTCCGCGGCGCCCAGGAACTGTTCGCCGACCCGGTGACGTACGCCGATCTCCTCGCCGAGGTGCACGCCTCGCTCGCCCACCTCGTGTCGATCGTCGCGCTCGCCTACGAGCCGAAGACCGTGGTGCTGACCGGCGGATTCTCCGAGTCGTTCGGCGCCGACGCGCTCACGGCCATCAGCGACCAGGTCGCGGAGACCGTCGGGGTGCGCAGCGCGGTCAGGCACTCCGACCTGGGGGACTCCGCGGGGCTCCTCGGCGCCATGGCGTCCTCCCTCGACCGGCACTACACGTCGCTCGGCATCAGCGCCGAGCACATCGCGGGCATCGACGTCGACCGGCACTTGGTGCTCGAACGGCTCGGCGCATGCCCCACAACCAGCACCACGCAGGGCGACCAGCCCACCCCAGCAGCAGAAAGGTGAGAAGGATGAACCGTGCACGGTGGCGGTACGCGGTCACGTCGGTCCCGGTCATGGCGCTCGCGCTGACGGCCTGTGGCGGCAGCGGCGGCGCGGACGCCGCTTCCGACGGCAAGCTGACGGTCTGGATGATGACCGGCGGCCCCGGTGACAACGCGCTCATCAAGGACGTCAACGCCGCGTTCGCCAAGCAGCACCCCGACATGAAGGTCGATGTCCAGATCCAGCAGTGGGACGGCATCGCCACGAAGATCACCACGGCGCTGGCCAGCGGGAATCCGCCGGACATCGTGGAGATGGGCAATACGCAAACCCCGCTTCAGACGTACTCCGGCGGCCTCGCCGACCTCACCGCCGAGAAGGCCGGCTTCGAGAACTCGGCGAAGTGGCTGGCGGGGCTGTCCGGCCCGTCCCAGTACGACGGCAAGCTCTACGCCACACCGCTCTACGGCGGCACGAAGGTCGTCATGTACAACAAGAAGCTCTTCGCCGACGCGGGCATCCAGCAGCCGCCCACGACGGTCGCCGAGCTCCAGGAGAACTGCGGGAAGCTGGCGGCGGCCAACAAGAAGACGGCGAATTTCTCCGGCTTCTACCTGCCGGGCCAGTACTGGTTCAACGGCATGCCGTTCCTGTTCGGCAAGGGCGGCACCATCGCCACGCAGAAGGACGGCACCTGGAAGGCCGAGATGTCCTCACCGGCCAACCAGGCGGGCCTCGCCGCGTGGCGCACCTTCCAGAACACCTGCTCCACCAAGTCCTCGGTCGGCGTCAACACCGACAGCCCCGACCAGGACCAGCTCTTCGCCGACGGCAAGGCCGCGATGGTCTACGTCAAGGCGTGGGAGCCCGCGGCGGTCCTGGAGAAGAACCCCGCGCTCAAGGACGACATCGGCTTCTTCGCGATGCCGGGCTACACCGCGGACAAGACCATGCCGGTGATCGTGTCCGGCTCGACCATCGGCATCGCGGCGAACAGCCCCGACAAGAAGGCCGCGCAGGACTGGCTGCGGATCATCACCGGCAAGCAGTTCCAGCAGAAGATGGCGCTCACCCTCAATCTGCTGCCGATCTCGCCGGACTTCACCCCGACCGGTGTTCCCGAGCAGTTGACCGTCGCGTCGAAGGCGGCGGAGATCAGCCAGCCGCTGCCGGGCAGTCCGGGCGAGGCGACGCTGGAGACCGAGCGGTACAACGAGCAGTTCTTCTCGAAGATCGCGGGCGGCGCCGATATCGCCAAGGCGTCCGCCGACTACGACAAGCACGCCACCGACGCATTCAACTCGCTCCACTAGGACCTCGGGGAACCCGATGGCAATGACCGAAAAGCGGAGCGCCCGGCGCGCTCCGACCGGTGTCCGCCCCCGGCCGCAGGCCCGGGGCGGCGCTGCCCGGCGGCGTCTGCTGCCGTGGGCGATGATCGCCCCCGCGGCTGTCGCGCTGCTGTTGATCCAGGGGTATCCCCTGCTCCGCCTGCTGGTGCTGTCCACGCAGGATTTCGGCCCCCGGTCGCTGTTCACCGGGCACGCCGATTTCGTGGGCGTCGACAATTTCACCCACCTGTTCTCCGACGCGGACTTCCGCTCGGTCCTGCTGCGCACGGTGGTCTTCACCGTGGTGTGCGTGGCACTGCTGATGGTGCTCGGATTCCTGATCGCGCATCTGCTGACCGGCGTCTCGGCGTGGGCCCGCGTGGTCACGACCGTGTCGCTGGTCCTGGTGTGGGCGATGCCGATGGTCGCGGCGACGCTGGTGTGGCAGTGGATGTACCAGCCGCAGTACGGGGTCGCGAACTGGCTGCTCACTAAGGTGCGGGTCTTCGGAGACCTCACCGCGTACGACTGGTTCTCCCACCCCCACCAGGCGCTCGGGCTCGTCATCCTGCTCACGGTCTGGAAGGGCCTGCCGTTCGTCGCGCTGACGCTCTTCGCGGCGCGCGGCCAGATATCCGAGTCGCTGTACGAGGCGGCGCGCCTGGACGGTGCGGGGACGCTACAGACATTCCGGCACATCACGATTCCGGTGCTGCGGCCGGTGCTGGCGATCCTGACCCTGCTGGAGGTCATCTGGTCGGTGAATTCGTTCACCCCGATCTGGGTGCTGACGCAGGGCGGGCCCGACGGGCAGACCACGACGCTCGGGGTGTACGCGTACATCACCGCCTTCAGCCGCAACGACTACGGCAGCGGCGCGACGATCGCGGTGGTGACCGTACTGATCCTCGCCGTGTTCTCCGTCGCCTACGTCCGCAGGACGGCGAAGCAGGGAGACGACCAGGGAGAGACGGCATGAGTATGCGCATGACCCCCGCGCGGCGCCGCCGCAGCGTCAACAACACGATCGCCGTGGTGATCTCCGCGGTGATGCTCTTCCCCGTCTACTGGATGGTGGCCACCGCGCTGAAGCCGCGCGGGAAGATCCTCAGCGCGGTGCCGCAGTTCATTCCCTGGCCGATCAGCCTGGGCAACTTCCAACGCGCCCTGGCCAAACCGCACTTCTGGGTGTTCGTGCGCAATTCGCTGACGGTGACCCTGTCGTCGGTGGTGCTGTCGCTGGTAATCGCGCTGTTCGCGGCGATCGCCATCGCCCGTTTCCGGTTCGCGGGGCGGAAGGTGCTGCTGGCGATCCTCGTTCTGGTGCAGATGATTCCGGCGGCGGCCATGGTCATCCCGGTGTATCTGATGCTGCGCTCGATCAACGCGCTGGATTACGTACCCGGCCTGGTGCTGACGTACATGACGTTCGTGCTGCCGTTCACGATCTGGACGCTGCGCGGCTTCGTGGACGGGGTCCCGGTGGAACTGGAGGAGGCGGCGCTGGTCGACGGGTGCGGCCGGTTCCAGATGTACGTACGGGTGCTGCTGCCGCTGCTGATGCCGGGCATCGTCGCCACTTCCATCTTCGCGTTCGTCAACGCGTGGGACGACTATCTGTTCGCCTACGTGATCATGAAATCGCAGGGCAATTACACGCTCCCGGTGTGGCTGGTGTCGTTCAAGACGTCGGAGAGCGTCGATTACGGCGCGATGATCGCCGCCTCCACCATTTTCTCGCTGCCGGTCCTGGTCTTCTTCCTGCTGGTGCAGCGCCGTCTTGTCGGCGGGATGACCAGCGGCGCGGTCAAGGGATGACCCGCGTGCCGCGTACCGGACCGGCTTTCGCTGTAGGGCTTACCGATCGAAGGAGTGAGGATTCCATGACCGAGCTGTCACGCCTTGCCCATGGCGTGCTGTTCCCCGCGCTGGGGCGCAAGACCGTGCCCCGGTGGGCCCGCGCCCGTGTCGAGGAGGGACTCGGCGGCTTCGTCCTGTTCGGCAAGGACATCGCCTCCGCCGAGCAGATCCGGCAGTTGACGTCCGACCTGCACGGCCTGCGTGAGCATGTGCTGCTGTCCGTCGACGAGGAGGGCGGTGACGTCAACCGGCTGGAGTCGTACGGGGGTACGTCGGTGCCCGGCAATCACGCGCTGGGGCGGCTGGACGATCCGGAGTCGACGCGTGAGGCGGCGTACCAGATCGGGCTGTCGCTGGTGGCGGCCGGCATCGACTGGGACCTGGCGCCCGCCGTCGACACGGCGGTCAATCCCCTGAGCCCGAACGGCATCCGCTGTTTCGGCGCGGACCGGACTCTGGTGGCCCGGCACGCCGCCGCGTGGGTGGAGGGTCTCCAGGCGGCGGGGGTGAGCGCGTGCGCCAAGCACTTCCCCGGCCACGGGCTGAGCTCCACCGACGCCCACCTGGGCACACCGACCGTCGACCTCTCCCGCCAGGAGCTGGTCGACCACTATCTGGACCCGTTCCGAGCGGCGATCGCGGCGGGCGTCGACAGCATCATGGTCTCCCACGTGCTGCTGACGCAGCTCGACACGGTGCCCGCCACGATCAGCCCGGCGGTTCTGACGGGTCTGCTGCGCGGTGAGCTCGGGTACGACGGGGTCGTGATCACCGACGCGCTGGAGATGCGCGGCATCAGCGATGTGGCGGGGCTGCCGGAGGCGTCGGTCCGGGCGATCGCGGCGGGCGCGGACGCGCTGTGCCTGGGCGCGTGGGCGTTCGGCGACGACGTGGACGCGGCAGCCGCGGCCCTGGTCGCGGCGGTCGAGGACGGCAGGCTCCCGGAGGAGCGGCTGCGCGAGGCCAACGCCCGTATCGCCAAGCTCGGCACGCGCCCCAGGGCGACCGGCGCCGTGCACGACGACGCGGTGGGCGCGCGGCTGGCGCGCGAGGTGGTCGAGGTCCACGGCGACCCGGTGCTGCGCGGCCGGAAGGTGATGGTGGTCCGGCTGGACCCGACGCATTCGCCCGCTCAGGGCGGTGCGTCGTGGGGGATCGCGGAGCCGTTGCGGGCGGCGGGTCTTGAGGTGGAGTCGGTGGCGGTGGCCGGTGACACGTACAACGCGGAGGGAGTGATCAGGGCCGAGATCGGCCTGTACCTGGACGAGTTCGGGTCGGACGCCGACGTCGTGCTGCTGGTCCGCAGTCCGCACCGCTTCCCCTGGCAGCGGCCGGTCCTGGACGAGGTCCTGGCCCGGTGGCCGGAGTGCGTCGTGGTCGACATGGGCGTGCCGGGCGACGACTTCGGCGGATTCCGCGGCTGGGTGCGGACGTTCGGCGCCTCCGGGGTGTGTGCGCGGGCAGCGGTGGACGTGCTGCTGGCGGCCGGGTGACCGGCGGCGGGCAGGTGCTGACCGGCGGGCGCTTCGTGCGGGCCGACGGCGGTGTGACACCGGGGTGGCTGCTGGTCCGCGGCGGTCTGATCCATGCCATGGGCGAGGGCGGTCCGCCCCCGGTGCCGGAGCCGGTGGTGGATCTGCGGGGGCGGCTGGTCGTGCCGGGGTTCGTCGATCCGCACTGTCACGGCGGGGCGGGCCGTTCGGTCTACACCGGCAACGCCGACGACGTGCGGATCGCCGCGGCCGGGCACCTCGCCCGCGGCACCACGTCGATGCTCGCGTCGGTGGCCAGCCTCGCCCTGCCCGCGATGGAGGCGGCGGCGCGCGCGGTCGCCTCGGTCATCGACGACGGATCCGCGCCCAACGTGGCGGGCATCCATTTCGAGGGGCCGTTCCTGTCGCCGGGCCGCCGCGGCGCGCAGAGCCCGGACGCGCTGCGGGCGCCGGACCGTGCGGTGGTCGAGCGACTGCTGACCGCGGCCGGGGGCCACGCGGTGTCGATGACGGTGGCTCCGGAACTGCCCGGTGCGCTGGAGCTGATCAGGGAGTACGCCGATCGTCTCGTGATCAGCCTCGGCCACACCGAAGCGTCCGCGGCGGTCTTCGCGCGGGCGGCCGGTGCGGGCGCCCGCTCGGTGACCCACCTGTTCAACGCGATGCCCCCGCTGGACCACCGGCAACCGGGCCCCGTCGCGGCGGCGCTCCTGGACCCCCGGCTGTCCTGCGAGCTGATCGTCGACGGCCACCACCTGGCCGACGACACGGTGCGCCTGGCCCACCGCACGGCAGGCGCCGACCGCCTGCTCCTGGTCAGCGACGCGATGCCGGCGGCGGGCATGGGCGACGGGACGTACCGTTTCGCGGACCGTGAGGTGACGGTGTCGGGAGGCGCGGCCCGGCTGTGCGGCACGGACACTCTCGCGGGTTCGACGCTCTTCGTGTCCCGCGCGTTCGGTCGCTCGGTCACTACGGTGGGTCTGCCGCTCGCGGACGCCGTCCGCATGTCGTCCACCACCCCGGCCCGGCTGCTGGGCCTGTCCGACCGCGGCGCCCTGCGCCCGGGCCTGCGGGCGGACTTGGTCGAGCTGGACGCGTCCCTGTCCCCGTCCCGTGTCTGGCTGGGGGGCCGCCCGGTCCTGCCCGGCGGCGGCGCGGGCCGGTAGGGGAGTCCGGTGGGCGGGCGCCCGGTGCCGGTCCGGGTGCCCGCGTGCTGGGTCCGATGAGTTCGCCGTCGTCGAACGGTCTACCCAGCGACACGACCGTTCTCGACAGGAGTGCCATGTCCACCATCCAGCCCGTGATCGTGACCGCGAACCAGGACGTTCTGCTCGGCTTCTATACGCAGTTGTTCGGTGCTGAGGAGATCTTCCGGGAGCCGGCGGAAGGCCCGGCCTTCTACCTCGGCTTGCGCATCGGCGACACCGACCTCGGGCTGGTGGCCAAGGCGGACCCGGGTACGCCTGCGGCGCCGCGGATCCTGCTCAGCATCGGTGTCGCCGACGTCGAGGAGACGCTCGGGCGGGTGGAGGCGCTGGGCGGCTCGGTCCGCGGCGGCCCCACCGACATGCCGTGGGGACAACGTGTGGCCCACATCTTGGATCCTGACGGTAATCCGGTGAATCTCACGCAGCCGGTCCCGGCGTGCTGAGGCTGCTGTGGGGTGTGTTGTTGTTGTGGTGGTGGTTGTCGTATTTGATTCGCGGTGGCTGGTGGTCCGTGCGGCGTCCCGTGGTTTCGTGTTGCGGGGCGGTATCTGTGCGGGTCAGGGGGTGGGGCGGCCGGTGAGTGTGTCAGAAAGCCGGGCGGTGCGGTCCGCCCTGCGCCGGCACGACACCGGGACAGCATTCTCCTGATGGAGAAAAGGGGCATGACAGCACTGATGTTCAAGGCCGCGTCGGCGGCGATCGGCGCTCGCTCCGGTGTGCGGGGCGTTCATCGTGGGTCCCGCACAGAGCGCTTTCGCCGTCGGACTGCGGGAGCTGGGGCTGGGGCACCGGCGGCACGGCCGGGGACATCGCGGGGGCCTCCACGCACGGGGAGGGATGCGCCGCTGGGCAGCGGCAGGGTCCAGATCGGCGTCACCGTCGAGGACGCCGAGGGCGAGGGCAAGGGGGGTCTGCGCGTAGTTCCGCGCCACGTATGCCGACGGTGGGACCCGGGATGAGTGGGTGTACGTCGCGGGGGCCGGCCACACCCTGGACCCGTCTTTCAGCTATGCCTCCAGCGTGCGCGGGATCTGGGTCCGGGAGGGCCTGGGCAACAACGGTAAGTGCACCCGGATGGCCGGGGGCATGCACACGGTCCGGCCCAAGTAACAGGGCCCCGTTTCCCCGGTGGGCGCGGCAGCGCTACACCCGCCCGGAGCTCACCGAGTGCCAGGCGCCGGACTCCGGCGCCTGGTCCTCGCTGCCGTCACCCCGTACGCCGACCGTGACCTCGTTGCCCGGCAGTTCGCCCGCGAGGAGGAGAGGCTCGGCCGCAACGGGTCGGGCCAGTGTCCCGGTCCGGCACCAGCGCTCCCAGGGCACCGCCTGCTTCGTGGCTTTCCGGCTCCGGCAGGATGGGGGCATGCTCATTGTGATCGGCGGACTCCCCGGCACCGGCAAGACCACCCTGGCCCGGCTGGCTGCGGCGCGCATCGGCGCGGTCCACCTGCGTATCGACACCATCGAACAGGCCATCGTCCGCTCGGGCCTGGCACAGCACCCCGTCGGACCGGCCGGCTACGTCATCGGATACGCGCTGGCCGAGGAACATCTCCGGCAAGGACTGACCGTGATCGCGGAATCCGTGAACCCCATGGCGGTCACCCGCGACAGCTGGCAGAGCGCGGGGACCCGGGCGGCCGTCCCCGTCGTCGAAGTGGAAGTCATCTGCTCGGACCCCGCCGAGCACCGCGAGCGCGTGACCACACGATCGATCGACATCCCCGACCTGCCCCTGCCCGACTGGCAGCAGGTCCTCAACCGCGACTACGAGCCGTGGAACCGCGAACACCTCGTCATCGACACCGCCGGACAGGACCCGCAGCAGTCACTCGCCCTGCTCCTTCACCATCTTGACCGCTCCGGCGGCCGCTAACCGAGGCCACCGAAGGCTGACGCACCGCGTTATGTCATGACCGGCTCAGCAACGGGCTCCTACCTTGTTTTTTAACCAGTTCGCCGGGGTTTGGTGCCGACCTTGTGGTGGGCCGGTCGTCGGTATGCCTCGCTGCCGGTGAGGACTCGTCCCACGTCGTGGCGCGGCGAGCCATGCGGCCCACTGGGTCAGCCTGGGGTGCAGCCGGTCCCACGCCTGGGCGGCTGCCGTGCCGTGGTGCCGGGTGTCGGTGACGGCCTACTTCTGGCCCCAGGTGGCGGGGTCGCCGAAGACGAACTCCCCGCCGTGCTTGGGCAGCCGGCCGCCCTTCGGGTGTGCCCGGTGGAACTCCTCCCACGAGGGTGCCGACCGACGCATCACCCGGTCCGAACGGGGTCGGCCCAGGGTCTCGACCGGCAGACCGGACAGCGGGTAGGCGATGCGCGGCGCGTCTAGCCGGCGTCCGGAACGATCAGGATGTCCGGATCCCCTTCACCCCACTGAACTGCGGCGATGGGGCTCTCGATGACGTCACGGACCTGGGCGGCGGTAGTGGCGGCAAGGTCGACGCCGGGGGGTGGGACGGACCGCGTCCAGGAGGGCGGACCAGGAGGTGCGGCCGGTCTCCAGCGTGACGATGACCGAGTACGGCCAACCGGGCATCGTCTGATGCTTCGCGCCGCCGCGGCCGTAGGTGTGGCAGAACGAGCGGTCCGGCACGGTGCCGGCGTCCGGCCGCAGCCACGGTGAAACGTCGACGGCCAGGACCAGCCGCCCGCCGGCCGCTCGCGGCAACGGCGCCCCGGCCAGAGCCCGCAGCCGGGTGACATCGAGCCCGCCGCGGTTCAGCCCGGCGTAGAGGGAAGCATGTTCCCGGCGATGCTCCGGCGCCAGGGCGAGATCGATAAGCGACCGCACCGGCCCGTCGGTGCACAGCACCGCGTCGGCCAGGTCGAACAGCGCGTCGGCACGGGCGGTCAGGCAGTCCTAGCAGTCCGTCCGGAACCGGGACAACCCAGCCAGGGACTCGACGCGGACAGCGTCGTGCAGCAGCCTCACCTCGCGGCCTTGGCATGATCGACAACGCACATGATCACACCAAGGCTGCGCCGCTTTCCGGAAAAGGTGGAAACGCTCCTGGCGCTGGCAGGAGACCGTCAGGCACAGACCAGTGATGCGCGGATTCGAGCGATGCCGCGCAGGATCTCGTCCCGATTCTTCGCGCGCTTGATCCACGGTGGCAGACGGGCGACCAACGTCATCTTCTTCCCGGTGTCGTACCAGGGCGCTCGTTCGCGCAGCGACGCTTGGACGAAGCGCCGCAGCAAGTCGAGGTGTTCCAGGTCGTAGGCCCACAACCACCCGTGTCGAGTCTCAATTTGGAGCCACAACGGCACGCCGAAGTATGGATCCGTCGCTGGCGCGGCGGTGCCCCGGGAGAGGGTGACAGTACGGCCGCTCCACAGCCGTGACAAGCCGCAGCTACGGCAGACCAGACGCCTCGGCCTGAACAGGGTCCGACCTCCGCAGCCAGAGCTGTCGGCCGCTGGAATGACAAGGGCGGCTTTCGCGCAGCCAGGGCATCGCACCATGATCGAGCCAAGGAAGTCGTACTTGGTGCTGCGCGGATCTCGGAACCGACCGGAGGACGAGGCCATGCGGTGAGTATGCAACTGCCCACGGAGCTAGCGCACCCCGATTCGACGCCTCGTGTGCGACCCCCTGCCATCCCCGCCGAGAGCCACGCGAAGGTTGAACAACAAGCGTACGGCGAGTATGGGCCGCCGCAGGTCGGGCTTCCTGGCTGTGGATTGGCCGGGATCAAGCCACGGCGAGCCCGGAAGCGACAGTTCACGACACGCTAATTTTGCGGCACCCCAACAGCAGAGGAGAGCCCCGTGGGCAAGGTGGTCATGTACAGCTCGGTGTCGGTGGACGGCTTCGTCGCCGACGACAAAGACCAGCCCGGACCGCTGTTCGACTGGCTGTCCAGCGGTGACGTCCCGCTGGACGAGAGCGGCGTGCTGACGGTGTCGCAGGCGTCCTACGACTACATCCGGCCGTACTGGGACCAGATCGGAGTCACCGTCGTCGGCCGCCACGTCTTCGACCTGACGGACGGCTGGGACGGGAAGCCGCCGAGCGGGATCGACCACGTGGTCGTCGTGACCCACCGGCCGATGCCCGAGGGTTGGGACCCCGAGGCGCCCTTCCACTTCGTCGGCGGCGTCGAGGCAGCCGTGGCCAAGGCACAGGAGCTCGCGGGTGACCGCCTGGTCGAGGTCGCCGCCGGCGACGTCGGTGGCCAGGTGCTCGCCGCCGGCCTGGTCGACGAGGTCCGCATGGACGTCGTGCCCGTCGTGTTCGGCTCCGGCAAGCGCTACTTCGGTTGGGCCCCCGCGCAGCACCTGTTGGAAGACCCTGACGTGGTAATCCAGGGCAACCGCGTCCTTCACCTGCGCTATCAGGTGCGCCGCTGACCGACCTAACCGGACTCCGCGAAGAAGTCCACCGCGATCGAACACACACAGGGCGCCCCCCTCGTGGCCAGACACAATGCGGTCCCCAATGCCGGGAGTTGACCTGCGGCGGTTCGAACCCCGCTGACGCGAACGACTCCCGGTCCAATTGTGTTGGCACGCGCCCGAGCTTCGGTGTCACAGGACAGCGGGGGCTACCAGCCTGTTTTGTGGCGGTTGTCGGGGTTGGCGGGGCTGTGGGCGGGACGGCGTTTGCGGGTATGGCGGATGGGGGTCGCCGGTCGGGGCTGGCTCGTGGTGCTCGGGCGGCTGCTGGACCGGGAGGGCCAGGCCGTTCAGAGTAACCGAGAACTTTATGCCGGGCTCAGTACGGTTGTCCGGGCGTGTCGCGCTGCGGGTAGGGACGTGGTGTTTGCCGTCAGGGGTGAGGAGTCCGTGGTCGCGGATGCCCTCGGCGCGGCGGTTCTCGAGATAGGCAAAACGGTTGGCCGGTGCGTGGGTGCCGGCTGTCGCCTCGTCCGGCGCCTGCGGCTGATTCTCTCGGGAGGGGGCCTGTCTGCCGTGCGGACGCGCGGCTTGTTCGGGCGAAGGGGTGGTTCGCGGGGTCCTCGTCCGGTGCGGTGTATCTGCTCCGGGATGCGTTGCGTGCCGAACTGGGTGTGCACGGTGCGCTGTCCGTCGAACAGCTCGGAGCCAAGGTGGTGGCGCTGTCCGGTGCCCGCGTGGCCCTCCGGCAGGAACGACGGCGCCTCCAGGCCCGTCAGTCCGAACTGGTGGGCCGGGGCCGGGATGCGCGCCCGGCCGCTGTCCGCTGTGTGGCCGTTGCGCGTTTCTTGTAGGGTTCCGCACTACGGGGCGGGTGCCCTTTGCCGGCGGATCGTCTGGGGCTGTGCGCGGAGTTGTTGGCCGGCGGGCTTGGGTGCCAGGGCGTGCTGGGCGTAGGTGCCGGTGTCGGACCGGCCCCAGGGCCTCGTCGCGGGTCCTGAGGGTGTGGGAGGTCCTGCGCGGTGGCGTCGGCCGCGCTGGCGATCTCCCCACGGGGCGCGGGGCAGCGTGGTGGGGTAGACCGTTTCGATGGTGCCGGAACGGATCTTGCCGTCCACCGGGTTGACGCCGCCGCCGTGCAGGGGGACGGAGTCCTGCGGTGCGTCCTTCCCGGTGGTTTCCCGGGGGTTCGCCGGCGGTTTGGGGGTCAGACGCGGGGGCACGCGGCCGCTATGGCCGATGAGACGACTGGAACACCCGCCGAAGACCACCTCCTCCTCAGCGTCGACACCAACGGTGACGGAAAACCCGACGTATGGATGACCGACACCACCGGTGACGGCAAGCCCGACCTCTACCAATTCGACACGACCGGTGACGGCGCGGTGGACGTGACCATCGTTGAAGAGCCCGGTGCGGGGGAAGCGGGACGCACCGTCATCGAAGGCGACGGAGGCCACCCCGTCTCTTCCTGACTGTCGTGCCTGCCCCGCCCCCTGTGTTCCCGGGGGCGGGGCAGGCGGGTGTGATGCGGGGTGCGGGGTCTGCCTCGTGCTGCGCATGGTCGCTCTGGCCGCCCGGAGGCGGCAGGCCGGTCACCCGTGCAGCCGGCCTGATAGGCCGCGACCCCAGCGGTCTGCGCCGCGCCCTTGCCGACCGCTGTCGAGTTTCTGCTGCCGCGCCGCCGTCACCGACGCGCGGGGGTGCGGGCGCAGACGGCCTGCCGTGCCCTGCTTGTTCGGGCCGTGTCCGGTACGCGGCTCGCGGTGGGCTGCTGTCCTGTTCCGGGCTGTGTCCGGTATGCGGCTGTCCCGGTGTCGTGGGCGCCCCCCCGGCAAGAATGTCGCCGTGCGCCGGGTGTGCGAGGTGCGCCGGGACGGGGCGACAGCGCGGGGTGAAGATGGCCGCGTCGTCGGGCGGCGGGTGGATCCGCCGGATCGCCGGGCGCCTGCCCCCCCGGGAACCTGGGCCGCCCGGTGACGCGCGGGCCTGCGGGGTGCCGCGGGGCGGTGGCTCCGGCGCATCGCCTCTGGGGGCTTCCGAGAGGTCTGCTTCAGGGGTCCGCGGTCCGCCGCGCGGCGGACCCTGAGGCGCAGTCCACAGGCATCGGTTCCGTCGGGCTCGGCTTCCAGCAGCCGGCCCGTGTGGGCCATCGGCTGCCGGGCCCGCACGGGCGCGGCGTGTTGTCTCCGGGACGGGCGGGGCGGGACGTACCTGTCGGGGTATGACACGACGCACACGAACAGTCACAACGGTGGGCCTGGCCGCGGCCGTCTGCGCGATGACGGCCGCGGCTGGCCTCGCACCGGCGCACGCCGGGACAGCGCCGGGGACGGCCGGGGACCGGGGTCTCGTGGTCTCGATGGGTGACAGCTTCATCTCGGGTGAGGCGGGGCGCTGGCAGGGCAACAGTACCGCGGTGACCGGCAGCCGGAACGGCACCGACCGGGCCTACCGGAACGGGGCCTACCTGCCCGCGCTGGTGTACGGGGCAAGCTACGCCGACCACTGCAACCGTTCCGACTCGGCGGAGATCGACAATACGCCGTTCACCGACGGCGCCCCCGAACGCGTCAACCTCGCCTGCTCCGGCGCCCTGGCCAGGGCCGTGTACGCGAAGGCGGACGGCGGAGAGCGGTTCAAGGGCGAGGAGCCGCAGGCGGACCAGTTGCGCGCGGTGGCCGCCGGGCACCGGGTGAGGCTGATCGCGTTGTCCGTCGGCGGCAACGACATCGGCTTCTCGGACGTCATCCTCGCGTGCGCCAAGGAGTTCCTGAAGCCGGGCAGCAGCCACACCTGCGCCGCCGCCCAGCAGAAGGCGGTGGAAGGCCGCTTCGCCCGGATGCGCGAGGAGGCTGGCAGAGCCGTGGACAGCATCCGTGCGGTGATGCGCCAGGCGGGACAGCAGGACGGCTCCTACCGGCTCGTCCTGCAGTCCTACCCCTCCCCGCTGCCCGACGCCGCCCGGAACCGGTACCGGGCCAGGGGCTACAAGCGCTTCACCACGGGCGGCTGCCCGTTCTCCGACACCGACCTCGACTGGGCGCACGACACCCTGGTGCCCGAGATGACCGCGGAACTCGCACAGGTGGCCACCGCGCGGCACACCGAATTCCTCGACCTGTCAGCGGCCTTCCAGGGCAGGGAGGTCTGTGCCGACCAGGCCCGCCAGGCGACGGCGGGCGAACCGCCCGCCCCCGCCGCCAGTGAGTGGGTCCGCTTCCTGGTCACCGGGCTCGCACAGGGCGAGCGCCAGGAGAGCCTGCACCCGGACTTCTACGGCCAGCTCGCCCTGGGCCGCTGCCTGGCCTTGGCCGCCGGCGAACAGCAGAGCGAAGGACACTTCCGCTGCGCCGACACCGCCGGCAAGGGCCCCGAAGCGATGACGCTCGCACACGAGTAGCACACCGCGCGGGCGGCAGCTGTCAGCCGGCGGGTGACGAGCGGGGGCCGCACAGCCGGCAGGACCCCGCCGCCGCCGACGCCGCCGGCCAGGTCCGCCCCGCGGCCGGCGGCCCCTGGAGTTCCTGCGGCCAGCCTCCGCACCGGGTGGCCGCGGCGGCCCGGCCCTTCCCCAGGGCCGGCGTCAGCGCCGACGCGAGCCTCCTTGACGCCTGCCGGACGTCAAGAGCGCTGCGGCACCGCACCCGACGGCAGACTCTTCCGCGCAGTACGCGGCGGACGCGTCCGCTCCACCGAATACTGCGGCATCTGGCAAGACGCCTGACAGGACACACTGCACGCACAGGATGTAGAAAGCCTTTTTGCCGAGGTCCACTACTGCCTACGCCACGCGGGCATCTCTTTGTGGATCACCGCCGGGATCCCACCCGCCGAAGCCGCCCGGCGTGCCGGGCACAGCCACACCGTTCTCTACCGCGTCTACGCCAAACCGCTCCAGGGCTACCAGCAAGAGGCCAACCAGCTCATCGCAGCCGCTATGCATGAGATTCAACGGTGAATCGTGGATGCGCGGATGTACTAGCGCCCGCGCACACGGCCGCAATCATGATGACGATCCGCGAGCACATCCGCCCGTTGCCCATCTGCCTGGTCGGGTGTGGCGACGGCGATGGTGAGCGCTGTGGGCAGTGAAGATCTCCAGTACGTAGCTGAGGGACTGCGCAGCGCTGCCGACGGTCTCGGCATGAGGCCATCGGCGTGAGGCGCGATGAATGAACGTGGCGCGTGCCATGCTGACCGACGAGGGCCTTCTTGCGGGGCGGGAGCCCAAGCAAGGATCCGGTCGGCGGGTTCCTCTTGGCGTCCTTGTCAGGACGCCAAGAGGAACCCGCGGGTACGAGGTCCGGTTGGACGACGCGGTCAGAGCAGGACGGAGTACATGTTCCAGCCGGTGCCGACCTGGACCCGGCGCGCGTAGGGCGCCTTGGGGTCGCCGGTGCCGCGGTAGTACCAGAGTTTCCCTGCGGAGTCGGCGGCCAGCAGATCGGGGTGTCCGTCGCCGGTCATGTCGCCGACGCCGACGATGCGGCTGTAGGTGTTCCAGCCGGGACCGACCTGCGTGCGGCGCGTGTACGGGTCCGTGGTCCTGCCGGTGCCGCCGTAGTACCAGAGGGTTCCGTTGTGGTCGCGGGCGATGAGGTCGGGGTGTCCGTCGCCGTTGACGTCTCCTGCGCCGACGATGGTGGTGTAGGTGTTCCAGCCGGGTCCGACCAGGGTCCGGCGTGCGAAGGGCGCCTTGGCATCGCCCGTGCTGCGGTAGTACCAGAGGGTTCCGTTGTGGTCGCGGGCGATGAGGTCGGGGTGTCCGTCGCCGTTGACGTCTCCCGCGCCGACGATGGTGGTGTAGGTGTTCCAGCCGGAGCCGACGCGCGTGCGTGCCGAGAACGGGCCGCCGGACTTGCCGGTGCCCCGGTAGTACCAGAGCACGCCGTCGTGGTCGCGTGCCACCAGGTCTCCGGTACCGGCCGCGGTCAGCGAGCCAAGCGGGGCGATCGTGGTGTAGGTGTTCCAGCCGGGGCCGACCCGCGTCCTGGGCCCGAGCTTGCCGGGAGCGGCCGGGTCGGGAGTGGCCGGGTACTGCCACAGGGTCCCGGCGCTGTCACGGCCGTAGAAGGCGGCGCGGTGGCCGGCGGGGACGGTGTCGGCCGTCAGCGTCAGGCGGGTGGCCGCACTGTCGTAGGGGCGGCCGTCGGCGCCGATGGTCTCAAGACGGCCGTCGAGCGTACCGGCGGGCAGCCCCCAGTCACTGGTGACTTCCAGGCGCTCCAGAAGCTCGCCGTCCGCCGTGGTGTCCCACTGATGGGCCGGCAGTTGCAGCGTGAGGGATCCGTCGTCGGTGATGCTCCAGGAGGCGGTGCGGAAGGCTGTGCCGTCGGTGGCGTAGGCGACGTGCAGTCCGGCCGCGAGTTGCCGGGCGGTGTATCCGGCGGCGGTGATCGCGTCGGCAGGCAGTGTCCATCGCGTCGACGAGGCGGCCGGAGCCGTACCTACCCGTCGTGTCCGTACGGTTGCCGTCGTCGCCCGGGTGTCGCCGGTCGCGATCGGGACGGCGGCTCCCCACGGCACCTGCGTGCCGCTCGCGGACGTCCAGGAGGCCGAGAGGTGGGGTTGGGCGATGAAGATGCCGCCGTTGGTGGCGATCGTGCTGTGTGCGACGACCTTGCCGTCGGAGCCGGCGATGATGGAGCCGGTCACCGGGATCGCCTCCGCGATCGGGTATCCGGCCGACACGTGGAGATGCACCGTTCCCGCTTGGAGCGGTGCGCCGGGAATGCCGTTGTGATCGCTGTCGGTGTCGCCGATCGTGACGGTCGCCGCGAGGCCGGGCCGCCGCACCACGGGTACGGCGTTGCCCGTGTCGTCGGTGACGCGGAGCTGATCGAGCCCGGAGTCCTGCAGGTCCAGGCGTATGTAGGCATCCGCGGCCGGAGGTGCGGTCACGGTGACGTCCAGATCGCCCGGCTCTCCGTACATGGCGATGTGCGCGTCACCGACGGCGATCGCCGGTCCGGAAGGCGGTGCGTCCGCCGCGGCGACGGGCGGAAGGCTCACGGCGGTGCCCGCAGCCAGAGCCACGGCGGCCGCAGCCGCTACGCGTCGGTGAGAGACGTGCTTCACGTGCGATTCCTTGAGGTGGAGTGGCGGGCCGCGGTGCGGCCCGCCGCGAAAGGAGTGCGGACTTCGGGTCAGGCGATTTGCTGGAAGCCGTTCCAGCCGGCGGTGCCGACCGCGGTGCCGGAGCCCTGGATGCCGGAGTAGAAGTAGAGCTTGCCGTCTCCTCCGGAGGACCAGACGTCGGGCTTGCCGTCCCCGTCGGCGTCCGGGGCCGCGGTGAGCAGCGGGCGGTTGGCCGGCGTCCAGTTGGTGCCGATCACGGTCGGAGCCGAACCGAGCCCGTCGCCGTTCGTTCCGGTGCCGTTGTAGAACCGCAGGTCACCGTTGGCCTTGCTGCGGGCGACGAGGTCGACGTGGCCGTCGCCGGCACGGTCGCCGGGCGCGGTCAGGTCGAAGCCGGACCAGCTGCCGTTGCCGACCAGGACGGGCGGAGTGGTCTCGTCGAGGTAGAAGGAGTCGGACCCGAAGTAGAGCCAGAGCAGGTCGCCTTCCTTCACGAGCAGGTCGGGGTGCGGAGGCACGTCGATGGTGCCGTCGCCGTCGGTGTCCAGCCCGCCGTCGACGTCGCCGATCGCGAGGATCTGGTCGGCGTCGGAGAAGTGGTCGTTGGCCGGGTCGTAGACGCTGAGCTGCTGTTCGTCGTAGAGGCAGGACTGGGACTGTCCGTCGGCCTGTTCGTCCCTGGCGGTGCAGGCGTAGCCGAATCCGTTGTTGGGGAAGACCTCCAGCGACTTTCCGTCGGTGCCGGGAAGGAGAGCGACGAGGTCCTCGTAGCCGTCGGCGGTCCAGTCACCGCGGTGGGTGATGGAGGCGGCGTTGAAGTCGGTGGCGCCGCCGGCGGTGTACGGGGCGAGGAAGCCGCTGCCCTGGCCCGCGTAGAAGCGCAGGTCGCCGTCGGTGGTGACGCCGTACATGTCGGAGGTGCCGTCGCCGTTGAGGTCGCCTGCCTTGTCCGGGGTGGCCGGGCCGTTGGCGTAGAAGCGGTAGGAGAAGGTGTCCGACCTGTTGCCGCCCTTGTCCAGGCTGCGCACGGCCAGCGTGTGGGCGCCGGCGGCGGGCGGTGTCAGCTTGATGGCGACCGAGCCGCCCGCGGTCTTGGGTGTGGCGTTGCGGACCGTCGGGTCCCAGTCGGTCCAGTACTCGTAACTGGCGACGTCCGCGATCCCACCGCTGCTGAGGGTGAAGGTGCCTTCGGTGCGGGACCGGCCGGTGGTGGCAGGCCAGCCGTCCACGGCTTCGGGAAATTGCTGGGAGTCCGCACTGGGCGGGTTGCTGGGCCGGGCGGCGTCGAACGTGAAGTGGCAGTTGGTGCTCCACGGTCCGCTCAGCGAACTGTCCTCGGCGCTGGCGCGCCAGCTGAAGTTGCCCGCCCCGGTGATGCCGTCGTCCTTGAGCAGCTTGGTCAGGGTGGCCTTGGGGATGAGGAGCCTGGCGCTCTTGCCCGAGGTCACGCTGACCGTCGTGTTGACCTCGTTGGTGGCGCCGCCGTGGCCGGTGGGCCACAGGTTGAAGTGCGCCTTGATGGTGCCTCCGTCAGGGTCGGAGAAGGTGCCGCCGAGCGTCACATCGGTGTTGCCGATGGTCGTGTACGTGCTGTTGGCCCCGCAGTCGTTGCCGGAGGACGGGTTGGTGTAGAGGCCGGACGGCTTGCCGGGGTAGGTGTTGTAGTCGGTGGAGAGCACCGCGCTGCTCGCCGTGAACTTCTTCCACGCGTACACGTCGGTCTCACTCGTGGCCCGCATGCCGAGCGTGATGTTCGGCCAGTGCTTGGTGGCGGCTTCCTTGGCCGCGGCGGTGACGTCGTAGGCGAGATTGCCAGCGGGGCAGGAGGAGTTGTAGCCGTGGGAGTCCGTGCTGGTGGACAGCTTGGTGGCCCACGACGGCTGGTTGTTCCAGCTGGTCGACGAGGAGATCGATCCCGTCAGCCACGTCTCCGCCTTCGCGTCGTTGCACGACCATGACCACGAGTTCTTGATCCGGAAGGTGGACTTGGTGATCGCCTTGTTGGTGTTCCAGAGGTTGTTGGAGTCCATCCGGAAGAACGAGCGGGCCAGGCCGTTGGTCTCGTTCTCGTAGCCGACCCGGGCGTCGCCGGTGGAGGAACCGCTGCCGCCCCAGCCGGCACCGTTGTAGAACGTGCCCGTCGGGTACTTCTTGTACGCGATCGTCCACGCCTCTTTGGAGCCGCCGATCGTGGGGTCGATGTAGACGGGGTACGTGACGTCGTCGCCGGTCAGCAGGGACTGGTCGGGCGTCAGCGTCACCGTGGAGGACGTGACGTCGATCGGGACGGCCGCCTGCTGCGAGCCGTGGCCGGGCTCGAACTCGTCGGTGGGGACGGCGGGTCCGGGCGTGTCCTGCGCAGACGCGGCGAGCCGGGACCGCTGTCCGGCCGAGGGTGCGGCCGCCGGTGCGGTGGAGCTGTCCCACATGCGCGGGACGGGCGCGGTGAAGACCTCCTGCCCTGCAGGGTTGATCGCCCGCAGATTGCCGGTGGCGTCGGTGCTGACGTCGACGCCGTCGGAGGCCAGCTTGAGTCTGAGGGTCTTCAGCGCCGGATCGGCCGCCGCTTCCGCCGACTTGACCACGAGCAGCTCGCCGAAGCCCGATGTCCCGGCACGCACCTTCAGGTCCACGCCCGGCAGCACCTCCGGGTACGTGGCGCTGTCGCCGTTGACCGTTGGCGCGGGCAGGGCCGTGGGCCAGGACAGCGACATGCTGCGGCCGTCCCGGGTGATGGTGGCCAGCGGAGCGGTGCCGCCGCCGGAGAACTCCAGACCGACTGCGGTCGCCGCGGGCGCGATCCGGCCGTCCGTACCGCGGTGCAGTGTCGTGTCGATGTCGACCAGCTTGTTGCCCTGACGGACGCGCTGCTCGGTCGCGTACTGGTCGCGCGTGAACGTCCCGTCCGGATTGGCGAACAGCTGTGCCGTCTCGGTGCGTTCCGAGAGCACCTCGGCCCGCTGCCCGGTCTTGGCGGCACGGGCGACGGCCTCGGACACCTCATCGGTCGTCCCGGTCCCCCCGGTGGCCGTGGATGACATGCTGTCAATTGCCTGAGCGGGTAGGGCAGTTGCCGCCGGAGACAGCACGGCGGCCACCACGAGAGCAGCGAGTGGAATTCGCCACCTTCCTGTGCGCATCGCTCCCCTTCGATACTTCAAACCAGGATCCTTTCAGTTGCCACGTGAAGCACGGATCGTCGTGTGGCATCGGAGAAAACCGCGCGGTCACCCGCGTTCGGAGGCGGGTCTGCGCGTGCATTGAGTATGCACATGGATCAAGCCAGTCTGGACCGCCCGTGGAGTCCTTCTGGTCATCTGTGCAGCTCACGATGGCGGAGCAAGTTGGGCATAGGCGTCCATTAGCACCGGTAAGCGGTGAAGCCTGTCAAATATTCAAATTCTTGTGCTATGGGAATCGAAGCGAAGAATTCGCGGTCGGCCTGATTCTTTGACGGCTCTTTTCGGGTGCTAATGTCAGCCGAATCGTCAACACTGCGTGAGCCCTTGGGGGGGTAAAGTGTCCGTTTTGCGGACCCATTTTCAGCGGAGTCCCGCACGGGCCAGGACACGTCGGCAAAGAGCGGCCTATGCCGTGAGTCTTTCGCTCGTCGTGTATCTGCTGCTCGGATTGCTGGCCGGTCCTGTGGCGGCCGCTGCCGAACTGAGCCTGCTCAAGTTGTCCAAGCCGCACCCGGTTCCGGCCACACCGGTCGGGGCGAAGCCGAAGGCGCGTACGGACGAGGCCGCGCAGCACGCCTGGAAGGGTGCGCCGAAGGTGACCTGGCCCGCGGCCGGGACCGCGACGGCGGCGATACCCGCTGCGGGCACGGCCCGTAAGGCGGCCGGTTCGCTCCCGGTACGCCTCCGGCAGAGCGCGGCCCGAACACACACGGCCGAGGGAGCCACCGACCCCGGGCCACAGCAGGCACAGGTGCAGGTGCTCGGCCAGGACACCGCGAAGAAGCTCGGCATCGACGGCGTCGTGATCGCGGTCAAGCCTGCTCAGGGCGCCAAGGGCGCAGTCGACGTCCAGGTCGTCTACTCCGGCTTCCGCAGTGCCTACGGCGGTGACTGGGCGTCCCGGCTGCAGCTGCGCAAGCTGCCCTCCTGCGCGCTGACCTCCCCGACGGCCCCTGCGTGCAACGCCGGCGAGGCTCTGACGACGGACAACGACACCAAGGCCGGAACGCTGACGGCGGCCGTGGACCTGACGGCCGCGACGGCCTCCACCGCCGGTACGCAGACCGCACCCGTCGGCAAGGCGCAGCCGGCCGCGCGTTCCGTGACCGGTCTGAGCGCCACCGACGGCACTGTGCTGCTGGCCGTGACGGCTTCGGCGGCCGGTGCCGCCGGTGACTTCAAGGCGACGTCGCTGGCCCCGTCCGCGTCCTGGTCGGCGGGCGGCAGCAACGGCGGCTTCTCCTGGACGTATGGCATCGACACCCCCGAGGCGGCGGGCGGTGTGCAGCCGGACCTTTCGCTCGGTTACGCCTCCCAGTCGGTCGATGGCCGGACCGCGGCCACCAATAACCAGGCGAACTGGATCGGCGACGGCTGGTCGATGGACCCCGGCTACATCGAGCGGCAGTACGTGTCCTGTGCTGACGACACGTCGGGCAGCAACACCACCGCCCAGGTCGGTGACCAGTGCTGGAAGAAGGACAACGCCGTTTTGAACCTGAACGGCCACAGCAACACACTGGTCAAGGACGACACCACTGGCGAGTGGCACCTGGAGAGCGACGACGGCACCAAGGCCGAAAAGCTCACCAGCTCCACGAACAACAACGGTGACAACGACGGTGAGTACTGGAAGGTGACCACACCGGACGGGACCGTCTACTACTTCGGCCTCAACCGCCCGGCGGGCTGGACCACTGGCAAGGACGAGACCAACTCCACCTGGACCGTGCCGGTGTACGGCAACCAGGCCGACGAGCCCTGCCACGCCACCGCCTTCGCGGACTCCTGGTGCCAACAGGCGTGGCGATGGAATCTGGACGCGGTGGTCGACCCGCACGGCGACGCGATGACGTACTACTGGGCCAAGGAGTCCAACTCCTACGGCCGCAACGTCAATCCGGACACCGGCGCCGCCACGTCCACCCCCTACACCCGCGGCGGCTACCTCAAGCGCATCGAGTACGGCCTGCGCTCCAGCAACTTCTACGCGACGCCCGCGGCGAAGGTCGACTTCACCGTCGCCGAGCGCTGCCTGACCGACTGCGGTACGTTCGACAAGGCCCACGCGGCGAACTGGCCCGACGTGCCCTTCGACCAGTACTGCGCGACCGGCGCGACCTGCACCGGGAACTACTCGCCGTCGTTCTGGACCCGCAAGCGGTTGACGAAGATCGACACCTCGGTGCTGGTCGGCACCGCCTTCAAGCCTGTGGACACCTGGGACCTGACCCAGCAGTTCCCGGCCACCGGCGACGGCACCTCGCCCGCTCTGTGGCTGGCCTCGATCGCCCGCACGGGCCACACCGGTACCGGCGATGCCGCGCTGCCCCGGGTGACCTTCCTCGGCCAGCAACTCCACAACCGGGTCGAGGGTGCCACGACCGGAGGCTCACCCGACCCGGTACCGCCGATGATCCGCTACCGGGTCTACGGCATCGACAGCGAGACCGGCTCGAGTCTGGGTATCACCTACACGGCCAGGGACTGCAAGGCGGGCGACGTACCGTCCCCGTCGTCCAACACGCGCCGCTGCTACCCGGTTATCTGGTCCCCGCCCCAGGCCCCCGGCGCCGAGTACGAGCCGTACCTGGACTGGTTCCACACCTATGCGGTCACGCAGGTGATTGAGCAGGACAACACCGGCGGCGCACCCGCTAAGGAGACCGATTACAGCTATGTGGGCGGCATGGCCTGGGGCAAGGACGAGGACGAGTTCACCAAGGCCAAGTACCTCACCTACGGCGAACGGAAAGGCTACGGCCTGGTCCAGGTCCGCACCGGCGCCGGCTCGGACCCGAAGACGCTCAAGGAATACCGCTACTTCCGGGGCATCGACGGCGCCCAGGTCACGACCCACGACGGCACCGCCTACACCGACCACAGCTCCTACGCCGGCATGACCCGCGAGGAGATGACGTACAACGGTGACGGCGGCAAACTGCTAACCGCCACCAGCTACGAGCCCTGGCACGGCCCGGCGACCGCCAAGATGAGCCGCACCGGCCTGTCCGCGCTGTCGTCGTACGCCACCGGCAACGGCTCGGAATCCACCGCGACCGCGGTCGGCACCGGCTGGCGCACAACCAGGACCGAGCGCACCTATGACGCGGACGGAAAGGTCCTCACCGAATCCCGGCTCGGCGACACCGCCAAGTCCGGTGACGAGGAATGTGCGACGACGACGTACGCGCCCAACGCCGCGGCGAATCTTCTGACGCTGATCGCCGAGGTCCGGACCGTCGCCAAACCCTGTGGCACGACTCCGTCGTTGCCCGCGGACCTGGTCTCCGTGGAGCGCCACTATTACGACGGCGCCACCAGCCTGACCGCCGCGCCCACCAAGGGCGACATCACCCGCGTCGACGAGCAGGACGCGGCCGGCACCGGTTATCTGACCACCGCCACCCACACCTACGACCAGCACGGCCGTGAGCTGGCCGAGACCGACGCGCTCGGGCACAGCACGACCACCGCCTACACCCCTGCCACCATCGCGGCGCCGACGTCCTCGACCGAGACCAACGCGCTCGGCCAGACCGTCACCAGCGAGTACGACCCGACACGCGGTGTCGTGACCGGCTCGACCGACGCCAACGGCAAGCGCACCGACGCCGTCTACGACGGACTCGGCCGACTGACGAGTGTCTGGAAGCCCGGCTGGGCCAAGGCCGCCCACGCCACTCAGCCATCGGTCCAGTACGCCTACTCCATCTCCCGTACCGCCGCGAATGTAATCACAACCAAGGCGATCAAGAGGGACGGCACCTACAGCACCATCTACAGCTTCTACGACGGTCTGCTGCGCCCCCGCGAGACGCAGACGCCGGCCACCGGCACGCAGGACCGGCTGGTGAGCGAAACGCTCTACGACACTCGCGGCTTCACCCGCAAGACGTACGGCACCTACTACGCCTCCGGCTCCCCCTCTGCCACGTTGGTCAGCGGCGACGACACCAAGGTGCCCGACGCCACCTCGAACGTCTACGACGGCAGCGGGCGGATCACCGACGCGATCACCGTCAAGTACGGTGACGAGCAGTGGCGTACGACCACGGCCTACGACGGCGACCGCACCACGGTGATCCCGCCGAAGGGCGGCACGGCCACCACCACCGTCACCGACGCGCTCGGCCGCAAGACGGCCCTCATGCAGTACACCGACACGGCTCGGACGGCATCGCAGACCACCACGTACGCCTACGGCAAGTACGACGAGCCGGTGAAGGTCACCGACCCCGCCGGCAACGTGTGGTCCTACACCTTCGACAACCGCGGCCAGCAGACGAAGGCGGACGACCCCGACAAGGGAGTGTCCACCACCGGCTACGACAACGACGGCCGTCCCGTCACCAGCACCGACGCCCGCGGCGTCACGCTGACGACGGAGTACGACAAGCTCGGCAGGAAGACCGCGCTGAAGCAGGGCGGCACCACGCTCGCTTCCTGGACGTACGACACGCTTGCCAAGGGGCAGTTGACCAGCAGCAGCCGTTTCGTCGGCGGCGCCGAGTACACCACCGCGACCGGCGGCTACAACGACCGCTACCAGCCGACCTCCACCTCGGTGACCATTCCGGCCGCGGCCGGCGGACTGGCGGGCACGTACTCCTGGACCTACGGCTACAACGACCAGACCGGTCTCCAGGACTGGACGTTGACACCTGCCGTGGGCAATGTCCCGTCCGAGCGGATCACGACCAACTACAACAGCGACGACATGCCGATCCGCACCAGCCGGGCCGGCGTGGTCCTGGTCGCGAACACGACGTACGACGCCTTCTCCAGGCCGGTGCGCACCGAATTCGGGGGCACGGTAGGCAAGAAGGTGTACCAGTCGCAGCAGTACGACGAGTCCACCGGCCGCCTCATCCAGCAGACCACGGACCGTGACCTGGCACCGCAGCGGATCGACGACACCTCCTACGTCTACGACCCGGCCGGCAACATCACCTCGATCAGCACCGCCAGCGGCCAGGACACGGCCAAGTCCACCGACACGCAGTGCTTCACCGACAACGCGCTCGGACAGCTCACCGAGGCGTGGACGGCGGCGACCGACTGCTCCAAGGCGCCCGCCACGAGCACCGTCGGTGGCCCGGATGCATACTGGCAGAGCTTCCGTTACGACCTGGCCGGAAACCGCAGCGAGCAGACCGACCACGGCACCGGGGCCTCCGCGGGGACCGATGCCGTCACCACCTACACCCAGCCCGAACCGAACACCGGGCTGCCGCACGCGGTGCAGCAGACGTCGGTCGCGGGCGGTGCCGACAACGGTGCGACCAGCACCTTCGGCTACGACAAGGCGGGCAACACCACCAAGCGCACCACCGGCGGCCAGGTCCAGGACCTGACCTGGGACGCGGAGGGCCACCTGGCCACCCTCACCCAGGCCGGCAAGACCACCAGCTACCTTTACGACGCCGACGGCAACCGGCTCATCGCCAAGGACGTCGACGGCACTGGCACCCTGACCCTGCCCGACGGCAGCGAACTCAAGCTCGGAGCCGACGGCACCACCAAGACCGGCACCCGCTACTACACGCACAACGGCGACACCGTCGCCGTCCGCAGCGGCGCCACCATCTCCTACCTCTTCACCGACCAGCAGGACACCGCGACCACCGCGGTCGACTCGACCACCTTCGCGGTCACCCGCCGCAAGGAACTCCCCTTCGGCCAGATCCGGGCGACCTCAGGGACCTTCCCCGGCACCCAGGGCTTCGTCGGCGGCACCACCGACCCGACCGGCCTGACCCACCTCGGCGCCCGCGAATACGACCCCGTTCTCGGTCGCTTCATCTCCGTCGACCCCGTCATCGACACCGGCGACCCGGCCCAGATGAACGCCTACTCCTACGCTCACAACAACCCGGTCACCCTCTCCGACCCCGACGGCACCCGCCCCCTCGGCCCCACCGACGGCGGCACCACCACCGACAACCAGTGGGCCAACGACCGCGGCATGAACGCCGGCTACACCTACAAGAACGGCAAATGGGTCTGGCAGCAGTCCCCGAAGAAGGACACGACCTCCCGCCAGAAATACGCCGCCTACCAGGCCAACCCCACCCACTACATGATCGACGACGGCTACGCCTACGCCCGCGCCCAGCAGCAGGCCGCCGCAGCCGCCCGGATCAAGGCCCAGGCCGCGGCACGCGCGAAGAAGCTCGCCGAAGAGAAGCGGCGGAAGAAGAACAGCATCTTCGGCAAGATCAAGTCCGGAATCAACAGCGGCTGGGACGCGGCTTCTTCAGGCGTGAAGACGGCTGGTCAGTGGGCCTACGACAATCGGTCCAACATAGTGAAGGTCGCCGCTATCGGCGCCTTCGGAGTCTGCACTGTTGGCACGGCAGGTGCCTGCGCCGCAGTCGGGACCGCGGCATTCACGCTTTCGGTGGCCAATCGCGGAATCGCCTTCGGGCAGAGCAAGAAGACCAACGCCGACTGGGCGGCACTCGGTAGCGGTGTGGCCTTCGACACTGTTGCGTGGCGGGTGAACGTGGTCAGGGAGGGAGGTACGTTTGTCAAGAACCTGCCGCTGCTGTACTCAGTCGGCACCAGAGCAGGCCAGGCTCGCCTGTACCAGCAGGCGGCGGCAGCGGTGTGGGGGACGCTGGGCTGGTAGCCATGGCATGTGAAGTGGTGTGGCGCCCGGCGGTGGGTTTCCGCCGGGCGCCACGGTCTCGCGCGGTTGTACAGGATTGGACAGAAAATCCATGGGTCATGATTTGATCGCCAAGTATTCGTCCACTGGAGGCATTGCGCCGGTGGGCATACTCGTCATGGTAGCTCTTTTGGCTGGATTTGTTTGGGATGCTCGTAGGTTCCCGGACGGGCCGTTGCTGCGATGGCTTCTTCCCGTCGGTCTTATCCCATTTATGGTCGGGGCGCTCCTCAATATTCTTGCTCTCATTATCGGCGGGGCCGTGGTCATGGGCGTCGGCTTCTGGGCCTCACGAATTTCGCGCTCCAAGAAGAGGGACGGGCAGCTCTGGAAGTGAACGGAGCTCCCGCCGACGACATGCCAAGCGCGAGTGCCACCGCTCTGACCGAGTGACATCGGAAGAGCGGCAGACCCGGGTGCAAGCGGACGCCTGGCTCCCACACTCGGTACCGCGCCCTATGCCGCCGTGCGCTCGGGAACGGTGGCAAGGAGCCAGCTCCCCGGGACGCCGTCCGGTGCAGTGAAGAAGCCGTGCGCCGCCGCTAGGAGGTCGCCGACAGGTCTGTGATCAGGTAAAACGATGGTTGGGTCGATTGGTGCCACTCTGTTGGCCCGGGTATGGTCCGAATCTTAGCGTCCGCTTGGAAGCGGTTCTCCGACGACGCCTTCCTGCGCGTGGAGTACAACCGGCCGTCGGCACAGATCAGCATGTCGCAGCTGACGTCGAATTTCGGAGGCACGTGCGGCAAGCCGGGCGCGGGTAAGTACGTTCGCTCGCTGCCCACCCTCACGGCGTACAACGTCACCGATCTCGACGGCGGGGGCATCGACGGCGACAAGGTCGCCGTGCAGTTCGCGGTGAACTGGGACACCGGTGACGGTAGGGAGATGATTCCCCGATGGGCGTCGCCGCTGTCGACCTACAAAACCCCCGGCACAGAAGCCGCCGGTTGCTGATCCGCCGCAACCGGAGCACCGGCTAACTCGCCTACCACCGTTGCTACTCGCCCGCACCGGTGCCCCTGAACACCCTGGTGCGCGTCGCCGGATCACGATGGCGAGTGGAGGAGTACTTCCAGGCCAGCAATGGCCTGGCTGGCCTGGACGAGCACCAGGTCCGCCGCTACTCGTCCTGGTCCCGATGGGCCACCCTCGCCATGCTGCGCACGCCTTCATCGCCGTCGTCCGCGCGGACGACGGCGACCGCCACCCCGCACCCGACACCCGCACCCCGCTCACCTGCAACGAACAAC
>NZ_JBIVOA010000008.1:0-417555 GCF_044753885.1 Streptomyces sp. NPDC093221
GACTTTTGGCACGCTGTTGAGTTCTCAAGGAACGGAAGCTTCCTTCAGACCGTTTCACCGGCCCTCCGGGCTTTCCCTTCGTCGTGTCTCCGACTCTATCAGACGCTTTCCAGTGCCTGACCCCCAGTCAGCGGGGCTTGTCTTTCCGGCTGTTCGGCCGTTCCGACGAGTGAGACATTAGCTGATCCCGTACCGCCCGGCCAAATCGGCCCGGTCGAACGAAACACCGCCTGCATTCCGCGGAAACACACAAACGCACGACAACAACGCGACAACACAAGGCTGTCGGTCATGGTCGAAAGGTTCCTGCGGAATGGCTGTCCGGGGACCGACCGGAGTCGGCGCTCACGTCGGACAACTCGGAGAACACTACGGACGAGGACCACCCATGTCAACTCGGGGCAAGGTGGTCCCGATCACACGGGTCAGTCCAGGTCTTCGAGCCGGCCGCCGGCGTCCGGCTGGCTGTACTCGACGCGGCGCAGGAGGCGGGTGAGGATCTCGCCGAGGGCGGCGCGTTCCACCGTCGTGAGGTCCTGGAGGAGCTCGTCCTCGAAGACGGCGGCCAGGCGCATGGTCTGGAGCCACTTGTCACGGCCCTCGTCGGTCAGCTCGACGATGACGCGGACGCGGTTGGCCTCGTCGCGCTCACGGGTGACCAAGCCCTCGGCGACCATGCGGTCGATCCGGTGGGTCATGGCGGCCGGGGTGAGGCCGAGGCGCTTGGCGAGGTCGCCGGGGCCGAGACGGTAGGGCTTGCCGACGACGACGAGTGCTTTGAGGACTTCCCACTCGGCGCTGCTGATGCCGAGGTCGACGAGCTGGCGGCCGTACGCCACGTTCATCCGGCGGTTGAGGCGGCCCAGGGCGGTGACGACCTTCTCCACCTGGGGGTCGACCTCAGGGAATTCGCGCTGGTAGGCGGCGATCTGGGCGTCGAGGTCCAGCTCCTGCGGCGCCCCCGGTGAACCTGCGGCTGCGGTCATCCTTCGAGTATGGCACGGAACCCTTTGCGCTAAAGCCCTTCGCGATGTACTCTTTAGCTTCGAACTTTAGTGCTGAAGTCTTCAAGGCGAAGACTCAATGGTCAAGTGGGGTGAGTGTGACAACGGCGATGGGCGCGGCGCTGCGCCGGATCCAGGTGGGGACAGCGCTGAGCGCGTTCGGGAACGGCTTCACGGTCCCGTTCACCTTTATTTACGTCTCGCAGGTGCGGGGGCTGGGCGCGGGTACCGCAGGTGTGGTGCTCGCGACGTTCGCCGTGGCGGCGCTCTTCGTGCTGCCCTTCACCGGTCGGGTCATCGATCAGCGCGGACCGGTGCCGGTCGCGGTGGTCGGTACGGTGCTGGCCGCCGCCGGGTCACTGGGGCTCGGGCTGTCCGGCAGTGAACCGGTGGTCATCGCGGCGGCCGGTGCGCTCGGGGCCGGTATAGCGGTGGTGCAGCCCGCGCTGGCGACGATGATCGTGTGGTGCTCGACGACCGCGACGCGGTCGCGCGCCTTCGCCACGCAGTTCTTCCTCAACAACCTGGGGCTCGGCCTCGGCGGTCTGCTCGGCGGTCTGCTGGTCGACACCGCGCATCCGGCGTCGTTCATCCGGCTCTTCGCCATCGAGGCGGCGATGTTCCTGGTGCTCGGCGCGGTCATAGCGACCGTGCGCATGCCGCACGCGCCGCAGGTCGACGGGGCGGTGCGGTCCGACGGCGCTGCCTCCGGCGGCTGGCGGCTGCTGCTCGGGGACCGGGCGATGGTCATGGTGTCCGTGCTGGGCTTCGTGATGTTCTTCGCCTGCTACGGGCAGTTCGAGTCGGGGCTCTCGGCGTTCGCCGTCGAGGTCACCCGGATTTCGCCGACCACGCTGGGCGTGGCGCTCGCGGCCAACACCGCCGTGATCGTGCTGGCGCAGTTCGTGGTGCTGCGGCTGGTCGAGCAGCGCAGGCGCAGCCGGGTCATCGCGGCGGTCGGTCTGGTCTGGACGGTCGCCTGGCTGGTGGCCGGGGCGTCCGGGCTGGTGCACGGCAGTCACGCGATGGCGGTCGCGGCGATCATCTCGACGTACGCGCTGTTCGGGCTCGGCGAGGCGATGCTGGCGCCGACCGTGGCTCCGCTGGTCGCAGATCTGGCGCCCGCGCGGATGGTCGGTCAGTACAACTCGGCGTTCGCCCTGGTCAAGCAGTTGGCTCTCGCCCTCGGTCCCGCCGTCGGCGGCCTGATGGCGGGTGCGGGCGCGTACGGGGCGTACATCGTGATGCTGGTGCTCTGCTCGCTGGCGATCTCGGTGACCGCGCTGCGGATGGGGCGGCACCTCACGCTCTTGCAGGACAGTCCGCATCTGGCGGCGGCCCGCGTGGTCGCCCGTTCCGCGCCGCGGCTCCCTGCCGGGACGGACACGGACACGACCGTGGACGTGGTCGTGGACTCGGCTCAAGCCAAGGACCTGGACCTGGACCTGGACCTGGACTCGCGGGTGACCGCGGAAGCCGACCCGGCCGCCCGAATACCGGCCGCGCCCGTCGGCGCCACGGCCGAAGCGCGACCGGAACCGGCCGCGACCGTCTCCCGGTAGTCGCCGCCCCCGCCCCTCCGGCCCGAGGGCCTTCCCGGCCCTCGGCCAGGCGGTCGGCCCCGGACCCGAACGGACTCGGACCCGAACGGATCCGGACCCCCAACGGCCCCGGACCCGGCCCAGCGGCGGGGACACCGTCACCCCGCCCGCCTCACCCCGCGGGCACCCTCAGCCCGGCAGGGCGAATTCGCACCAGACGGCCTTGCCGCCGCCCGGCGTGCGGCGGGAGCCCCAGGACGAGGCGACGGTGGCGATGATCGAGATGCCGCGGCCGGCCTCGTCGCCGGGTTCCGCGCGGCGGCGGCGCGGCAGGTGGTCGTCGCCGTCGGTGACCTCGATGATCAGCCGCCGGTCGGTGCGGCGCAGCCGCAGCCGCATGGGCGGGGTGCCGTGCTTGAGGGAGTTGGCGACGAGTTCGCTGGCCGCGAGGACGCCGAGGTCGCGCAGTTCGACGGGGAAGCGCCAGGAGGCGAGCACCCCGGAGGCGAAGGCGCGGGCGCGCGGTGCGGCCTCGACGCCGCCGAGGAGTTCGAGCGAGGCGTTGCGGAAGAGCTCGGCCTCGCTGCCGGTGTGGTCCGGGTACTGGAGGACGAGGACGGCCACGTCGTCGTCGTGTTCCGAGGTGACGCCGAGGGCGCGCATCAGGCGGTCGCAGATCACCTGGGGCGCGCCGGTGGCGCCGGACAGGGCCGACATCAGGGCGTCCACACCGACATCGATGTCCTCGCCACGCCGCTCGATCAGGCCGTCGGTGTACAGGACGGCGGTGCAGCCGGGGCCGAGGGCGACCGAGCCCGAGGTGTGGATCCAGCCGCCGGTGCCGAGCGGCGGTCCGGTGGGTTCGTCGGCGCGGCGGACGGTGCCGTCCGGGTCGCGGATCAGGATCGGCAGGTGTCCCGCGGTGGCGTACGACAGGCGGCCCTCGCTGGGGTCGTGCACGGCGTAGACGCAGGTGGCGATCTGGGTGGCGTCGATCTCCGAGGCGAGGCCGTCCAGGAGCTGGATGACCTCGTGCGGCGGCAGGTCGAGCCGGGCGTAGGCGCGTACGGCGGTACGGAGCTGGCCCATGACGGCCGCGGCACGGACGCCCCGGCCCATCACGTCGCCGATGACCAGGGCGGTGCGGCCCGCGCCGAGGGTGATCACGTCGTACCAGTCGCCGCCGACGGCCGCGTCGGTGCCGCCGGGCTGGTAGGTGGCGGCGACGCGGAGGTCGTCGGGCTGTTCGAGCTCCTGCGGGAGGAGGCTGCGCTGGAGGGTGACGGCGGTCTCGTGGAGGCGGCGTTCGCTCTCGCGCAGGCGCTCGGCGGAGTGCACCTGGTCGGTGACGTCGGCGGCGAAGACCAGGACGCCGCGGCGCTCGGGGTCGGGGTCGCCGGCCCTGACGGGGGTGCAGGTGAAGGTGAAGTAGCCGGGCTTTGCGGGTGAGCGGTCGTCGCCGCCGACCACCTTGCGGGCCTTGACGGTGCGTGGTTTGCCGCTGCGGTGGACCTGGTCCATGAGCGGGAGCAGGCCGAGCTCGTCGAGTTCGGGCAGCGCGTCGCGGGCCGGGGCGCCGGTGGTGCGCGCGCCGAAGACCTCCGTGTAGGCGTCGTTGACGAAGTCCACGCGATGGGCGGGGCCGTGTGTGACGGCGATGAGGGCCGGAAGGCGGCTGAGGACGCCGGTGACTGACGGTTCGTCGGTGACGGCGCCGGCGGCGGGGACGGGACCCGTGGCCCGGCCGGCCGGTGGGCCGGGGGCCTGGCGGGTGCCTTCGGGGTCGGCGTCAGGGGCGATGCCGCTGCCCGCGTCCTGCGGTGCCGTCGCGGGGTCGGCCGCGTCGGCGCGCGCGGGGTCGCCGACTTTGGCGCGCGCCGCGGGTACGGCACTGCGTCGCTGTGTTCCGGGGAGCCGGGCGCTCCAACGCGTAAGGTTCAAACGTCCGATTCCTCGTATTTGTCACTCTTTGCAGGTGCTGGCGCACGCGTGGTCACACCACCAGTGTGGCCGACTGGCGCCCCCGGGGGGAATCGCGCGGCGTCCGGGGCGGGTCAGGGGGCGTCGGGATCGCGGTGCGATCCGGCGGCCAGTTCGAATTCGGCGCGCGGGTGTTCCAGTGAGCCGAGCGAGACGATCTCGCGCTTGAAGAGCCCCGCGAGCAGCCATTCCGCCAGGACACGGGCCTTGCGGTTGAAGGTGGGGACGCGGCTGAGGTGGTAGGCGCGGTGCATGAACCAGGCCGGGTAACCCTTGAGTTTGCGCCCGTAGATGAAGGCGACACCCTCGTGCAGCCCGAGCGAGGCGACCGAGCCCGCGTACTTGTGGCGGTATTCGGTCAGCGGCCGGCCGCGCAGGGTCGCCAGGACGTTGTCGGCCAGGACGCGGGCCTGCCGCAGGGCGTGCTGGGCGTTGGGGGCGCAGTCGGTGCCGGGTTCCCGCGCCGTCAGGTCGGGCACGGCCGCCGCGTCGCCCGCCGCCCACGCCGTCTCCGAACCGGCGATCCGCAAGGTGGCCTCGGCGCGCAGCCGTCCGCGGTCGGTGAGCGGCAGGTCCGTCGCGGCCAGCACCGGGTGCGGTTTGACGCCCGCCGTCCAGACCACCGTCCTGGTGGGCAGCCGTTCGCCGTCGGACAGTACGGCGATCCGGTTCTCGCACGACTCCAGCCGCGTCTCCAGCCGGATGTCGACGTTGCGCCCGCGCAGCTCGCGGATCGCGTACTTGCCCATCTCCTCGCCGACCTCGGGCAGGATCCGGCCGGTCGCCTCGACCAGGACCCATCTCATGTCCTCGGGGCGGATGTTGTGGTAGTACCGCACGGCGTAACGCGCCATGTTCTCCAGCTCGCCGAGCGCTTCGACGCCCGCGTATCCGCCGCCGACGAAGACGAAGGTCAGCGCGGCCTCGCGGACGTCGACGTCACGGGTGGAGGAGGCGATGTCGAGCTGTTCCAGCACGTGGTTGCGCAGCCCGATCGCCTCCTCGACGGTCTTGAAACCGATGCCGTGCTCGGCGAGTCCGGGGACCGGGAGGGTGCGGGAGACCGAGCCCGGCGCGATCACGAGCTGGTCGTACGCCAGCTCCAGCAGGTCGCCGCCCTCCTCGTCGGTGACCGGGGTGGCGATGCTCGCGACGCGCTTGGCGTGATCGATGCCGCGCGCCTCGCCCACCACGATCCGGCACTTGCCGAGCACCCGCCGCAGCGGTACGACGACATGGCGAGGGGAGATGGATCCGGCGGCGGCCTCGGGCAGGAAGGGCTGGTAGGTCATGTACGGCTGCGGTTCGACGACGACGACTTCGGCCTCGTCGCGCTTGAGCTTCCGCTGCAACCGCAGTGCGGTGTACATCCCGACATAGCCACCGCCCACCACGAGAATGCGCGGGATGCCTGCTCTGTTCCTCGCTGCCGACTCCGTCATTGCTCCATGACGCAATGGACCATAGCCGTTTGTCCACAGCGCGGACGTGATGATTCCCCGGTTTCTTCGACGGGTTCGGCGACGCAGCAGGTCAGCGGTGCACCCATCACCGGGCAAAGGCCGCGCGGAAGTGCACGGTGCCCGTTGCTCCGATCGGGGGCGCGCGCCGGTCGGATCACAACCCCCTTCTTTCTTGACGTGGGCTCAACTATGTTCGTATCTCGTAGTACTGCGGGGGACGCGTACTGATGATCGCCCATGAGCGGGGAGTCTCCGGGGGGAGACGCGAATTTTCCGGGGGATACGTATATGCACATTCAGGACTCTCAGTGGACGACGGCCGCGGCCGGTTCGGACGGCGCCGTCGGCGGAAACCGTCCGGCACCGCTGCGCGTCGACGCGCAGCGCAATCTGGAACACGTACTGCGGGCCGCGCGTGAAGTCTTCGGCGAGTCGGGGTACGGGGCTCCGATGGAGGACGTCGCCCGCCGCGCGCGGGTCGGCGTGGGTACGGTCTACCGCCGTTTCCCGAGCAAGGACGTGCTGGTCAGGCGGATCGCCGAGGAGGAGACGGCGCGGCTGACCGAGCAGGCGCGTACGGCGCTCGGCCAGGAGAACGAGGCGTGGTCGGCGCTGGCGCGCTTCCTGCGCACCTCGGTCGCCTCGGGCGCCGGGCGGCTGCTGCCGCCGCAGGTGCTGCGGGTGCAGAGCCCGTCGACGGGCGCCGGTACGGAGCACGGCGGTACGTCGCCGCTGGGCGTCGAGCCGAACCGGGTGCCGCAGCAGCGCAATCCGTTCGCGACGGCGGCCGGGAGCGCCGCGGCGACGACGTCAGCGGGCACGGGTCCGGTTGCGGGCACGGGTACGGGTACGGGTACGGCCGGTGAGGTCGCGGACCACGCGGGCCGTGACGACATCGGCGGAAGCGACGGCGGCGCCGACCGGAGCAGCGACCAGGACGGCATACGGGCACTGCTCGATGTCGTCGGACGGCTCGTGGACCGGGCGCGCGAGGCGGGCGAGTTGCGCCTCGACGTGTCGGTGGCCGACGTCCTGCTGGTCATCGCCACCTCGGCGCCTTCGCTGCCCGATCCCGAGCAGCAGGCGGCGGCCTCGGCGCGGCTGTTGGACATCCTGCTGGACGGGCTGCGCTCGCGGCCCGGCGAGCGGGCGGCCGACACCCCGTCAGGGGGCGCGGCGGCGCGGGGCGAGGGCGTGACGGACGGTCAGGAGCCGGCGTAACGCGGCGCGGCTCACCCCGCGGGGCCGGGGCGCTACGACAGCGCCGGGCTCAGCGACTCAGATCAGCCGAGCAACACGGCTCGGCTTAAGGACCCGGCTCGATATAAACGGCTCGGCACCAGGCGCTCGGAGTCACGCGGCGGGACGTCGCGCGACCCGGCGCCGCTCGGGTCGGCGTCACGCGCTCCACCGATCGGGTGAACGTAGAGGAATCGTGAACGATCTCTCCACGGATGAGTGGTTCCCCGGTATCCCGTGACCCCGGCCCGCCCTCCTGTGCCACGCTTGCCCCGTGGAAGAGGCAAACGGCGAGTCCGGCGCTCCCGCCGCGGGCCCGGAGACCGGCGACGGGCTGCCCTCGCGCAGGGTGCCGGGGCAGCGCGAAGTGCCGGGGCAGCGCGACCCGGCCGCACGCGACGACGTCCGCGAGGAAGCCCGCGAGGGGACCGGCGACGGCGCGCGTGAGACCGACTGGGGCACGGACCGCGAGCCGGGCCGTACCGCCGACCCGGAGTCCGGCCGCGTACCCGCCCCCGCCGCGCCGCCGTCCGCCGGGACACCGGCCACCGAGGCGCCGACCACCGAGGCGCCGGCCGACGACGACCTGCTCTCCGTCCAGGGCCATCCCGCGCACACCGCCTCCGCCGAGGCCGACGCCCTCGAATCCGCGCTGTCCGACGCCGAGTTGGTGGCACGGGTGCGCGGCGGCCAGGACAGCGCCTACGAGGAGCTGTACCGGCGGCATGCCGAATCGGTTCGCCGCTACGCACGCACCTGCTGCCGGGACGCGCACACCGCGGAGGATCTGACCGGCGAGGTCTTCGCCCGTACGCTCCAGGCGATCCGCGGCGGCAGCGGCCCCGAGTCGGCGGTCCGCGCGTATCTGCTCACCACGGTGCGCCGGGTCGCGGCGTCCTGGGGCAACACCGCCAAGCGTGAGCACCTGGTCGAGGACTTCGCCGTCTTCGCCGTCTCCGCGGCGGGCTCGACGGCCACCGAGGACACCAACGAACTCGGCGCGGACGTACGGGCCATGCAGGAGGCCGAGCAGACGCTGGCCATCCAGGCGTTCCGTACGCTCCCCGAGCGCTGGCAGACCGTGCTGTGGCACACCGCCGTCGAGGACGAGTCGCCGTCCGCCATCGCGCCGCTGCTCGGCCTCACGCCCAACGCCACGGCCGTCCTGGCCCACCGGGCCCGCGAGGGCCTGCGCCAGGCGTATCTCCAGGCGCACGTCAGCTCCACGCTGACCGCCGAGGGCGAGTGCGCGCGGTACGCCGACCGGCTCGGCGCGCACGCGCGCGGGGGCCTGCGGATGCGCGCGGACCGCGAGTTGAGCAGGCACCTGAAGGAGTGCGAGCGATGCACGGCCGCCTCGCTGGAGCTGGCCGACCTCAACTCGGCGCTCAAGGGGCTGCTGCCGGTCGCGTACATCGGCTGGTTCGCCGCCGTCTACGCCGCCAAGGCCGCCGGGATCGTCGCGGTCGGCGGAGCGGTCGGCGCGGCGGGGGCCGCGGGAGGCGTGGCCGCCGCCGCTGCCGGGTCGGGTACGACGTCGAGCGCGGGAGGCGCGGCCGCGGGAGGCGCCGCGTCCGAAGGGCTCGGCGCGCCCGCCAAGGTCGGTATCGCCGCGGCCGTGGTGGTCGCCGCCGCGGCGGCGGCGTTCGCGCTGGCCCTCACCGGGGGCCACGAGAAGGCGCCGCCGAAGGCCCAGCCCAAGCCGCCGCCGGTCGCGGTGGTGACCACTCCCCCGCCGCCCGCGCCGAAACCCGCGCCGAAGCCGAAGCCGGTCGTCCCTCCGCCGCCCGTCCAGCCGGTCGAGAAGACGACTCCGCCGCCGAAGCCGAAGCCGACCCCGCCGAAGCCGAGTCCCAAGCCCGCGCCGAAGCCGAAGCCGAAGCCGGTGGTCCCTCCGCCGCCCGAGCCGGCCCCGACGACCCCCACGCCGACCCCGACACCGACACCGACCCCTCCGCCGCCCGCGCCGACCGCGTACAAGGTCAATTCGCTGGGCATCAGCGGTTTCGGCGACACTTCCGGGCCGACGATCCGGCCGTCGGTCACGAGCTGGTGGTGGAACCGCTGGGGCCTGACGATCGGCGGTACGCGGTACGAGCACGGCATCACCGTCCACGCGCCGTCGTCGCTGACCATCGACCTGAACCAGGCATGCGTCACCTATGACGCGCGGGCCGGGATCGACGGCCTGACCGGGCGCTTCGGCGCGGCCAGCTTCTCGGTGTACGGCGACGACACCCGGCTGTGGCAGTCGGGTGTCGTACGCGGCGGCGACGCGGCCGTGCCCGTGCACGTCGGGATCACCGGGTACAAGACGATCCGGCTGGTGGTCGATCCCGAGGGGCGGCACGGCGGCGGGCCCGGTCTCGGGCTGGCGAATCTGGCCGACTGGGCGGATTCGGTGATCAGCTGCTCGTAGGCGGCCGGTCCGTGGGGTTTACGACCAGGAGCGCTCCGCGGCGGTGAGCACTCTGCGGCCATGAGCGCTCTCGGCCATGAACCGATTAGCTGTTCGCGGCCGGTGCGTCCGCGGTGGTGGCCGGCGGGACCGCGCACACGCCGTCGGCGCAGGCGGCGTCCGCGGCCGCGTCCTCCGTACCGGCGAGGGCAGCGGCCTCGGCGGCCGAGTCCTTGGCGACCTGTTCGAGCGCCTGGAGGAAGACGGACGTCTCCTGGCCGCCCTGCACCGCCCACTTGCCCTCGAAGACGAAGGTCGGCACGGCCGTGATGCCGATCTGCCGGGCCTGGTCGATCTCCGCCACGACCTCGTCGCGCAGGTCGTCACCGGCGAGGAAGGCGGCGACCGCGTCCCGGTCGAGGCCGGCCGCGACGGCCGCGTCCGTCAGGGCCGTACGGTCGCCGATGTCCAGGCCCTCGCCGAAGTGCCCCGTCATCAGGCGGCCCTTGAGCCGGTTCTGGGTCTCGGGGCCGTACGTGTCCAGGGCGAAGCGCAGCAGGCGGTGGGCGAGCAGCGAGTTGTTTTCCACGACCGTGTCGAAGTCGAAGGTCAGCCCTTCGGCGGCGCCCATCGAGGCGAGCCGGTCGTCCATGGCCACGGCCTGCGGCCCGAATTTCCTCGCCAGCACCTCACGGTGCGGCTGCGGGCTCTCGGGCGCGGTCGGGTCGAGCTGGAACGGCCGGTAGACCACCTCGACCGAATCTCCCTGCGGGAAAGCGGCGAGGGCGCGCTCGAAGCGGGATTTTCCGAGGTAGCACCAGGGGCAGGCGATATCGGAGTAGATCTCAACTTTCAAGGCTTTTCACTTCCGGGCGTAGGCGGGCGCAGGCTATTCCTTGAATGCTCAATCAAGGTCTGTGTCGTCAACGAGGACGCGCGCGGGACCTATTCCCGTACGGCCGTACGCCCCCGCTCCGCCTACGAGCCCGCCGCCATCGCGTGCGCCGTCTCCAGCAGCGCCGCCACCGCTTCTGAAGCGTCCAGCACCGCGCCCTCCGCGCAGGCCGCCGCCCATTCGCCGTCGCCGAGGGCCGCCCTGGCCCGCTCCTCCACGGCGTCGGCGGTGACCAGCTCGGGCACGGTGCGCGGCAGCGGCCCGCGTACGGCCGAGGACGCCGCCGACATCCGGGCCGCCGACCGCAGGTCGCCCAGCTCGACCAGCACCTCGGCCGCCGAGTCGAGCTGCGCGCCCACCACCGGCTCCGTGCAGCCCTCCGCCAGCGCCAGGCTCGCCGACTCGGCGAGACCGAGCAGCGCCGCCACCGGGTCGCCCTCGGCTGCCGTGATCCGCGCGCCCAGGCTCGCGAGCAGCACCTTGAACGTCGGCGGCGGCGTACCGTCCGCCAGGTGCCCGACCGCCGTCTCGCACAGCTCCCTGGCCTGCCGCGGCTCGCCCCGGCGCAGGAGCAGCAGCGCCTTGAGGTAGCGGATGTACGTGCGGGCGTCCCACACGCTGTACAGCTCGGCTTCCTCCCCGGCCTGCTCGACCAGCTTGCGCGCCTCCTCGTCGTCCCCGCGGCGGTGCGCCAACTCCCCCATCCGGGCCAGCAGGAAGGCCCCTTCGCCGTCCGCGCCCAGCTCCCGGCCGAGCCGGTGCGCGGCCTCGAAGTCGGCGTGCGCCGCCGCGTACTGCCCGCGGACGACCTCGATCTCGGCGCTCGCGCCGTGCACTTGGGCGCGGATCCAGCGGTCGCCGAGCCGTTCCCTGCGCTCCTGGAGCTCCGCCCAGTCGGCGTCGATCCGCGCGAGCCCGCCCGGCGTGTCCACGGCGATGTGCGTACGGAGCATCAGCGCCACCGCGATCTCCCACTCGCCGCCGTACTCACGGCAGTTGGCGACGACGGTGTCGGCGTGCCGGCCGATCTCCTCGTCCCTGCCGAGCAGATACGTGGTGAACGGCCACAGCATGCCGGGGAAGCGCGCCGCGGGCGGGCCGCCCTGGCTGTACGCCGCCGCCAGCAGCGCGGCCATCGCCCGCGAGTCGGCCGAGGACCACTGCGCCTCCGAGGCGTGGTCGCTCTTCACGAAGAAGTGCAGCATCCGCAGGTCCAGGCGTGGCCAGAACATCCGGTCCGCCGGGTCGGGCGGGGGTTCGCCGCCCAGCTCCGTCACCCTCTCCAGCCAGGCGTCCGCTTCGTCGCGGTAATTGCGCAGCCACCAGAACCAGCCCATGGACAGCGCGATCGTGATCGCGTCCAGCTCCGCGTCCTGGCTCCCGGTGTCCTCTTTCCCGCCTGAGGGCGGCTCGACCAGCCGGTTCAGCGCGGCGCGGACGTTGTCCAGCTCCGTCTCCAGCACTTCCAGCCAGTGGAGTTGGTCGGCGCCGCGCAGTTCGGAGTCGGCCGTGCGGGCCAGTTCGCGGAAGCACGCGGTGTGCCGCCGCTCGGCCGCGGCCAGCTCCTCGGGCCGCTCGGCGGCGCGCTCGCCGGCGTACTCGTGGATAGTCTCCAGCAGGCGGTAGCGGACGTCCTGGCCGGGGGTGGGCGCGTGGACCGCCACCACCAGGGATTTGTCCACCAGTTGGGCCACCGTCTCCAGCGCGTCGGGACCGCACACCGCCTCGGCGGCCGACAGCGTGCAGCCGCCGGAGAAGACGCTCAGCCCGCGCAGCGTCGTACGCTCCCGCTCGGTCAGCAGCTCCCAGCTCCAGTCGACCACCGCCCGCAGCGTCTGCTGGCGCGGCAGCACCGTACGGCTGCCGCTGGTCAGCAGCCGGAACCGGTCGTCCAGCCGGTCCGCGATCTGCCGCGGCGACAGGGCCCGCAGCCGGGCCGCGGCCAGCTCGATGGCCAGCGGCAGGCCGTCGAGACGGCGGCAGATCTCGCGTACGGCCGCGTCGTTCTCCGCCGTGGTGAGGCGGGCGTCCGCGCGTACGGTCGCCGCGCGGTCGGCGAACAGCCGGTACGCGGTCGCGGGCGGCAGCGGCTCCACCGGGCGTACGACCTCGCCCGGTACGCCCAACGGCTCGCGGCTCGTGGCCAGTACGGCCACGCCGGGGCAGGCCGCCAGCAGCTCGGCGGCGAGGGAGGCGGCGGCGCCGATCAGGTGCTCGCAGTTGTCGAGCACCAGCAACAGGCGGCGCTGCGCGCAGTGTTCGAGCAGCCGGGCCAGCGGGTCCTCGCCGTGCGACGCCTCGGACAGGAACTGGTCGCGGCCCGCTCCGCCGAGCAGCAGCGTGTCGCGGCGACCGAGGGCGCTCAGCACGGCGTGCGGGACCGCCGAGGGGTCGTCCAGCGGGGCGAGTTCGACCAGCCACACGCCGTCAGGGTGACGGCGCGCCGCCACGTCGCCCGCCTCCTGCGCCAGGCGCGTCTTGCCCGACCCGCCGGGGCCGGTCAGCGTCACCAGCCGGGCCGCGGCCAAGTCGCTTCTGATGTCGTCGAGTTCGGCCTCGCGGCCGACGAAGCTGGTGAGGCGGGCGCGGATGTTGCCCTGCGCGGGGGGCGGCGGCCTGCGCCGCAGCAACTCGCCGTGCAGCGACCGCAGTTCCGGGCCCGGATCGGTGCCGAGCGCTTCCGCGAGTACGGTCCTGGTCTCCTCGTACGCCGCCAGGGCGTCGGCCGTCCTGCCCTCGGCGTGCAACGCCCGCATCAACTGGGCCCTGAACGACTCGTCCAGCGGGTGCTCTGCCACGGCCGCGCGCAGGCCGGGGAGGGTGTCCGCCGCCCTGCCGAGGCGGAGGTCGGCTTCCACTCTGTTCCGCAGGGCGGCCAGCTTCAGGGCTTCGGGGCGGGCCGCGGCGGACGCACGGTCCGGGAGGTCGGCCAGGGCCGGGCCGCGCCACAGGGTAAGGGCGCGGGTCAGGGTGTCGGCCGCCGTGGCGGCGTCTCCGGCCGCCAGGGCGGTATCGCCCTCGCGGGCGAGGCGTTCGAACTCGTACAGGTCCACCGAGTCGCGGGGGGCGGCCAGGCGGTAGCCGCCGGGTTCCGAGACGACGGCGTCCCGGCCCAGGGCTCGTCGCAGCCGCGACATCAGGGCTTGCAGGGCGCCGGCGGCGTCGGCCGGGGGGTCGGCCGCCCAGACCTGTTCGATGAGGGCTTCGGGGGGTACGGGGCGGCCCACGTTGAGGGCCAGCACCGCGAGGACGGCTCGCAAGCGGCTGCCGCCCAGGCCGATTTCGGGCCCGTCGTCGGAGGGGCGGGCCTCCGTGACCCCAAGAATCCGATACCGCACGGGGTCATCTTCGCGGACGGCGCCCCAAAAGAGCGAACCTTCGTCCTTGGGTGGGGGTGGGGGTTCTGCCCGCCCGCCCACCCGTGCGGGTGCTTTGTCGTCTACGGGTGCCGCTTGTGCCTGGTCGGTGCCGGTCCGGGGCACCTCCTCGAAATGCGGCTACCTGGTCGTGGGTATCCAGTGCCCTTCTTGTCACCGCATTTCTGCGGGGGCACCCCGGCCCGTCCCCTCCGGGTACGTCGGCGTCCGACGGTCCGGTGGGGGTGGTGGAGGGGGGTGGGTGGGAACCGGGGCCCTGCGCCACCCGACCTCCCAGCGGGGTGGGCGAAAGGGGGTGGGTGGGGTGCGGGACCTGTACGGCCGACGGTCCGCCCCGGGGTGAACGGAGGGGGGTGAGGACCGGGACCTGCTCCCCCCAACGTCCAGCCGGGGCAGGCGGAAGGGGTGGGTGGGGTGCGGGCCTCGCCTCACATGACGGCCAGGCGGGGTGGGCGAAAGGGGTGCGTGAGATGCGGGGCCTGCGCCACCCGGACGCCCGCCCGGGTGGGTGGGGTGCCGGGGCTGGGACCCGCCACGCCTGACGTTCGGCTGGGGTGGGTGGGGGGCCGGGATTTGCGCGGGCCGAGGGGCTGGCGGGTGCTGGCGGGGAGTCGGAGGGGGCGTGACCGGAGGGGTCTGTTGGGCGGTTGGGCGGTTGGGGAAGGGCCCGAGCTCTCCGATCCGCTCGGAGGGGGCACCGGCGCAGGGCGGCACGCCGGAAAGACCCCCTACCCTCCCCGGCAACCCCCACCGGACCGCCGGACGCCGACGTACCGGAAGGGGACGGGCCGGGGTGCCCCCGCAGAAATACGTTGACGGCCGGGTACCGAATGCGGAAAGGCCAGGTGATACGGATTTCGAGGAGGTACCCCGGACCGGCACCGACCAGGCACAAGCGGCACCCGCAGACGACAACACACCCGCACGGGTGGGCGGGCGGGCAAAGACAAACGTCAAGAGCGCCCCGGCGGCCGACGATCGTCGTCGTGAGGGCCGAGGAGTTCGTCGGCGAGAGTGGGCAGGTCGTCGAGAGGGGTCTCCTCGGCCCAGTTGGGGCGAGGACGGCGCGGAGCGGCCGAGGGCGTCTCTGCGGTGGGGAATTCGCGGGTGCGCTCGTTGCCCGGCTGATCCTCGGGGCGGAAGAGCCACGGCGGGACCCGGTCGGTCGGGTCGTCCGAGGCCGGGGACCCGACCGGGGGTACGACCGGCGGGAGCACCGTCGTGGTCTCGGAACTGTCCTCACGAGGGCTGTCCTCACGAGGGCTGTCTCCGCGAGAGCTGTCTCCGCGAGAGCGAGAACCGTCCTCATCCGAAGCCGACTCGTCAGAAGTGGTGCCGTCAGCCGACGAGGCGCCCTCCGCGGGAGCATCCTCCGGCTCGGCCGGAACGACCGGGAGAACCGCCGTCTCATCGGCGCCCGGACCAGCGGGCACGTCCGGCTCGGCCGGAACGGCCGGAACGGCCGGGAGAACCGTCGTCTCGTCCTCGGCGGGAGCCGAGGAAGGCGGCGGAGGCACGACATTGACCGTCGTGGTTTCGGCCGAGTCCGAAGTCTGCGGCAGCTCGGTGGTCTTCTCGGAGTCGGAGGAGCCGGAGGAGCCGACCGAACCGGCCGAACCGGCACTCGCGGCGGCGGCAGCCGCAGCCGCGGCGGTGCGGGCCTCCTCGGCCCGGAGAAGGGCCTCCTCCGCCTTGCGCTGCTTTTCGAGGCGGCGCGCGTCGGCCTCGGAGCGCAGGCGTGCCTGCTCCTCGGCGAGGCGGCGGAGCCGTTCCTGCTCGGCCGCGCGGGCGGCCTCCTCGGCCTCGCGGCGAGCCGTCTCCTCGGCGGCGATGCGCGCGGCCTCCTCGGCGCGGAGGCGTTCGGCCTCGGCCTCACGGGCGGCGGCGCGTTCGGCGATCTCGCGGCGGGTGGCCTCCTCGGCGGCGAGGCGGCGCTCCTCTTCCTCGCGGCGGAGCCGTTCGAGCTGGGCCTGGCGCTCGCGCTCCTGGCGCTCTTCCTCGGCCTTGCGGGCGGCCTCTTCGGCGGCGAGGCGCGCGGCCTCGGCGGCGGCCTGGCGCTCGGCCTCGGCGCGGGCCTCGATCTCCTGGGCGGAGAGCGGGAGGAGCTGGTCGAGGCGGTGGCGTACGACCGTGGTGACGGCGGCGGGGTCCTGGGCGCCGTCGACGACGAGGTAGCGGCCGGGGTCGGCGGCGGCGAGGGTGAGGAAGCCCGCGCGGACGCGCTGGTGGAAGGCGGCGGGTTCGGATTCGAGGCGGTCGGGCGCTTCGGTGAAGCGTTCGCGGGCGGCATCGGGGCTGACGTCGAGGAGCACGGTGAGGTGCGGGACGAGTCCGTCGGTGGCCCAGCGGGAGATGCGCGCGATCTCGGTGGGGGCGAGGTCGCGTCCGGCGCCCTGGTAGGCGACGGAGGAGTCGATGTAGCGGTCGGAGATGACGACGGCGCCGCGTTCGAGGGCGGGGCGGACGACGGAGTCGACGTGCTCGGCGCGGTCGGCGGCGTAGAGCAGCGCCTCGGCGCGGTGCGAGATCCCGCCGGAGGAGACGTCGAGGAGGATGGAGCGCAGGCGCTTGCCGATGGCGGTGGCGCCGGGCTCGCGGGTGACGACGACCTCGTGGCCCTTGGCGCGGATCCAGTCGGCGAGGGCTTCGACCTGGGTGGACTTGCCCGCGCCGTCGCCGCCCTCTATGGCGATGAAGAATCCGGTGGCGGCGGGGGCGACGGCCGGTTCCGCACCGGTCAGGGCCTCGCGCAGGTCACGCCGGAGCGGTACGCCGCTGCGGTCGTCGGTCTTGCCGAGGACGAGCGCGGCGACCGGCAGCAGCAGGGCGCCGATCAGCATCAGCGTGTACGCGGCACCGCCGTGGTCGAAGGTGAAGTGACCCTTCTGGATGCGGTGCGGGCCGATCGCGGCGGCGACCAGCGGCGCGACGATCACGGCGAGGGCGAGGACGGCGCGCGAGACCGCGTGCAGGTGCTCGGTGGTACGGCCGCGCCGTCCCGCCTCGGCTTCCTGCTCGATCAGGATGTGCCCGGTGTTGGCGGTGACGCCCGCCGCGGCGCCGGCCAGCAGCGCGAGCAGCAGGACGGTGGTCTGGTCGGCGACGATGCCGGTGAGGAGCAGGCCGAGCCCGGTGACGCCGATGGACAGCGCGAGCAGCCGGCGCCTGGACAGCGCCGGGAGCGTACGGGGGGCGAGGCGGATGCCGATGACCGTACCGGCGGTGAGGGCCAGGACGAGCAGGCCGAAGCCGGTCGGGCCGAAGCCGAGGGCGAGCGCGTGCAGGACGGCCACGGCCACGGCCGCGCCGATCGCGCCGACGACCGCGGCGGTCGCCAGCACCAGCAGCGGCAGTACGCCGGTCCTGCCGCGCTCGGCGCCCGCGGGGCCCTTGGGCAGCCGCAGTCCTTCGAGCGGGGAGCGCGGACGCGCCACCGTGCCGGAGGGCAGTTCGAGGAGGTAGAGCACCGACATGGAGGACGAGAAGAGCCCGGCCGCCACGTACGAGGCGAGCGCCACCTGGTGCTGGTCGAACCAGGTGACGCCGACCGCGATCAGCGTGTTCACCAGCGTGACGACGACGAGACCGGCCGCTGCCAGCGGCAGTGCGACGAAGCTCGTCCGCAGGTCCAGCCGGTGCAGCGTCGCCAGGTGGTCGGGCGCGGGCCGCACGGAGGTGTCGCCGGGCGGCGGCAGGAGCAGCGGGGCGGCGCCGTCCTTGGCGACGGCCCACAGCCGCTCGGCCACCCCGGTGACGAAGGCGGTCACCAGCAGCCAGGTCAGCGCGGTGTGCTGCGACCAGGTGATCCACAGCGGCGCGACGATGAACAGCCCGAGTCGTACGGCGTCCGCGCCGATCATCGTCCACCGGCGGTCCAGCCGGCCGCTCTCGGACGTCAGCGCCGACAGCGGGCCGAGCAGAACGGCGCCGAACAGCAGCGTCGAGACCAGGCGCGCCCCGAAGACGGCCGCGGTGGCGAAGGCGATACCCCGGTAGCCGCCGCCGTACGCGTGGTCGGCCACCGCCGCCTGCACGGCGAGCCACAGCAGGACGAGCAGACCCAGTCGGTCCGCCACCGCCCCGGTGAGCTGCGCGCTCCACAATTTGCGCAGCGCCGGGATTTTCAGCAGCGCACCGACCGCTCGCTCACGGCTGTCAGCGGCGAGGTCGGTGGCGAACGCGTCGGTCACGTCCCCCTCGACGTCCTCGGCCCTGACATCTGCGGCCGTGACGTCTGCGGCGGGCGGCTTGGGCTGCTCGGATGGCGTCATCCCAACAGCCTATCCGCCTTACGACGCCCTACACGGAGCCGGTCCCACTCCCGGGCGGACCACCCCTCAAGGAGGGCGGGGAAGCGCACTCACCTGGGCGAAGACCGCCCTTCGAGGGGCCCTTCCGCAGGCCCTTCAAGGGGGAGGAAGGGGAGGCAGGAGAGGCGGAAGGTACGGCGCGCTGACGCATGGCCAGCTCCTCAGGTGCGCGGGAAACCGCGCGACCGGCCCATGACCGGCGCGCGGTTCACCACCGGCCCGGTGGGGCAGGCGCTGTCGTCGCCCGCCCACCGGCCCGGTGTGCCGGACAGGCCCTAGTCGGCTGAGGCCGTCGACTTCTTCGCCGCCGCGGAGGCAGCCGCCTTCTTGGCCGGCGCCTTCTTCGCGGCAGTCTTCTTCGCGGTGCCGGAAGCCGCCGTCTTCTTTGCGGGAGCCTTCTTGGCCGGTGCCTTCTTGGCGGCGGTCTTCTTCTTCACGGGCCCCTTCGCCCGCTTCTCCGCGAGGAGTTCGTACCCGCGCTCGGGCGTGATCGACTCCACCTCGTCGTCACGGCGCAGCGTCGCGTTGGTCTCGCCGTCGGTGACGTAGGGGCCGAAGCGGCCGTCCTTGACGACGACGGGGCGCTCGCTGACCGGGTCGGTGCCCAGTTCCTTGAGCGGCGGCTTGGCGGCGGCGCGACCGCGCTGCTTGGGCTGGGCGTAGATGGCGAGCGCTTCGTCGAGGGTGATCGAGAAGAGCTGGTCCTCGGTCTCCAGCGAGCGCGAGTCGGTGCCCTTCTTCAGGTAGGGCCCGTAGCGCCCGTTCTGCGCGGTGATCTCGACGCCCTCGGCGTCCTTGCCGACGACGCGCGGCAGGGACATCAGCTTGAGGGCGTCCTCAAGGGTGACGGTGTCGATGGACATCGACTTGAAGAGCGAGGCGGTACGCGGCTTGACCGCGTTCTTCCCCGTCTTCGGGGTGTCCTCGGGCAGGACTTCGGTGACGTAGGGACCGTAGCGCCCGTCCTTGGCGATGATCGGGCGGCCGGTCGCCGGGTCGTCGCCGAGCGCGAAGTCGCCGCTGGGCTTGGCGAACAGCTCCTCGGCGTACTCGACGGACAGCTCGTCCGGCGGCAGGTCCTCGGGTACGTCGGCGCGGCGGTGGTCGTCCTCGCCGCGCTCGCCCTTCTCGATGTAGGGGCCGTAGCGGCCGACGCGCAGCATGATGCCGTCGCCGATCGGGAAGGAGGAGATCTCCCGGGCGTCGATCGCGCCCAGGTCCTCGACGAGTTCCTTGAGGCCGCCGAGGTGGTCGCCGTCCCCGTTGCCCGCGTCGGCGGCGGAGCCGACGGTGGCGCTGCCGTCGTCGGAGCCGAAGTAGAAGCGGCGCAGCCACGGCACGGCCTGGGCCTCGCCGCGGGCGATGCGGTCGAGGTCGTCCTCCATGGAGGCGGTGAAGTCGTAGTCGACCAGACGGCCGAAGTGCTTCTCCAGCAGGTTGACGACCGCGAAGGAGAGGAAGGTCGGGACGAGCGCGGTGCCCTTCTTGAAGACGTAGCCGCGGTCGAGGATCGTGCCCAGGATCGTGGCGTACGTCGACGGGCGGCCGATCTCCCGCTCCTCCAGCTCCTTGACCAGCGACGCCTCGGTGTAACGGGCGGGCGGCTTGGTCGAGTGGCCGTCGGCGGTGATCTCCTCGGCGCTCAGCGCGTCGCCCTCGGTGACCTGCGGCAGCCTGCGCTCGCGGTCGTCCAGCTCGGCGTTGGGGTCGTCGGCGCCTTCGACGTACGCCTTCAGGAAGCCGTGGAAGGTGATGATCTTGCCGGAGGCGCTGAACTCGGCGTCGCGGCCGTCGGCGGAGGCGCCGCCGACCTTGACGGTGACGGACTGGCCGACCGCGTCCTTCATCTGGGACGCGACCGTACGCATCCAGATCAGCTCGTAGAGCCGGAACTGGTCGCCGGTCAGACGGGTCTCGGCCGGGGTGCGGAAGCGGTCTCCGGAGGGGCGGATCGCCTCGTGCGCCTCCTGCGCGTTCTTGACCTTGCCCGCGTAGACGCGCGGCTTGTCCGGCAGGTAGTCCGCCCCGTAGAGCTGCGTGACCTGGGCGCGGGCGGCGCGGACGGCGGTCTCCGAGAGCGTGGTGGAGTCCGTACGCATGTAGGTGATGAAGCCGTTCTCGTACAGCTTCTGCGCGACCTGCATGGTGGCCTTCGCGCCGAAGCCCAGCTTGCGCGACGCCTCCTGCTGGAGGGTGGTGGTGCGGAAGGGGGCGTACGGCGAGCGGCGGTACGGCTTGGACTCGACGCTGCGTACGGCGAACTGGGTGTCGGCGAGCGCGGCGGCCAGGGCGCGGGCGGCGCTCTCGTCGAGCTGGAGCACCTGCGAGCCGGACTTGAGCTGGCCGGTGGCCGCGTCGAAGTCCCGGCCCTGCGCGACCCGGCGGCCGTCGACGGTGGTGAGCCGGGCGACGAGCGTGGAGGGGTCGGAGGCGTCACCGGTGCGGCCGGTGGCGAAGGTGCCGGTCAGGTCCCAGTAGTCGGCGGTACGGAACGCCATCCGCTCGCGTTCGCGCTCGACGACGAGCCGGGTGGCGACGGACTGCACGCGGCCGGCCGACAGCCGCGGCATGACCTTCTTCCACAGCACCGGCGAGACCTCGTAGCCGTACAGCCGGTCGAGGATGCGGCGGGTCTCCTGGGCGTCGACCAGGCGCTGGTTCAGCTCGCGCGGATTGCGGACGGCCTCCTGGATGGCGTCCTTGGTGATCTCGTGGAACACCATCCGGTGAACGGGCACCTTGGGCTTGAGGATTTCCTGCAAATGCCAGGCGATGGCCTCGCCCTCGCGGTCCTCATCGGTGGCGAGGAAGAGTTCAGTGGAGTCCTTGAGGAGGTCCTTGAGCTTCTTGACCTGTGCCTTTTTATCGGCATTGACCACATAGATGGGTTGGAAATCACTGTCCACATTGACGCCGAGCCGCGCCCAGGGCTGGCCCTTGAACTCCGCCGGCACTTCGGCGGCCCCGTTGGGGAGGTCGCGGATGTGCCCGACGCTGGCCTCGACGACGTATCCAGGGCCCAGATATCCCTTGATCGTTTTCGCCTTGGCAGGCGACTCGACAATGACGAGTCGCTGGCCGCTGTGTGCGGTCTCGCGGGTCGGGGACAACGTCGCTCTTCTCTCCCGGTCGAAGGTGTGTCGCTGCGGAGTGTGACCGTACCTCCCTGTCCCGTGTCAAACGGGAAAAGTCCACAACGCCACTGGAACGGTAACCCGACAACCGGTCTGTCTGCCGCATGGACGGCCGCTCCGGTCGGTTTCCCGGAGGGGCGCGGGGGCGCGTTCCCGGGGGCGCGTGCGTGATTTCACGCACGTCAGGAGGGTCGGGGAAGGGCGGTGGCGGTCAGACCTGTGTGAGACACCAGACGCCGGTGAGGAGCGCGACCGCGCCGAAGAAAATGGACATGACAGTTGCGGCGGTGGATCCCGCGGCCGTCACGGGCTGCCGGGCGCGCAGCCGGGCGGCCGTCCAGAGCAGGAGCGCGGCCCCGAAGACGGCGAAGACCGTTCCGGCGAAGAGTGCGGGCACCCGCTCCATGCGTCCCCTCGTCCCGTCTCGTCCTGTCCAGGTGTGTGCTCCCGGACGCTGCCACGCCAGGGCGTCCGGCACGCGAACCACGGGTGAACACAGGTCTCCGCTCCCAGGGGGTGGGACGCGGCGGGGGCCGTCCTGCAAAGATGTCCGGCAACGACCGGTACACAACAAGACGTTCAACGACGTTCAGCACAGGGGGACGGGGCATGTCCGACCAGAATCCGTACGGCCAGAATCCGTACGGTGACAAGCCGCAGGGCGACAATCCGTACGGGGAGCAGCAGCCCGGGGGCCAGCCCGGATACGGATACCCGCAGCAGCCCGGGGGCCAGGCTCCCGGTTACGGCTACCCGCCCCAGGGCGGCGGCCAGGCACCCGGTTACGGCTACCCGCCGCAAGGCGGCGGGTACGCGCCGCCCGGTGCCGCGTACGCCGCGGACCCGTCCGCGCCGTACGGCTACGACCCCTACGGGCGGCCGTACTCGGACAAGTCCAAGGTGGTCGCGGGAGTGCTTCAGCTCTTCCTCGGCAGCTTCGGCGTGGGCCGTTTCTACACCGGGCACACCGGCATGGCGCTGGGGCAGCTCTTCACGTGCGGCGGCTGCGGCATCTGGGCGCTGATCGACGGCATCATGCTGCTGGCCGGGGACAACCCGACCGACGCGCAGGGCCGGGTGCTGCGTGGCTGACGGAGTCCGTCGGCCACAGGTCGGCGCTCCCCCGGTCTCCCCGGGGGCGCGCCGCCCGTCGGCGGTTCTCGGCCACCCGGCCACCGCTCCCCTGGCGACGCTCGCCGCCGGGGTGGCGGGCGCCGTCTATCTCTACGGCACCGACCCGCACCAGCCGGGCCACTGGCTGCCGCGCTGCCCGTTCAACTGGGCGACCGGGCTGCTCTGCCCGGCCTGCGGCGGTACGCGCATGGTGTACGACCTGATGCACGGCGACGTGGGGCGCGCTTTCCACGACAACGCCGTCCTGCTGCTGGCCGCGCCCCTGGCGCTGTGGCTGTGCGGGCGCTGGATGGTCGAGGGGCTGCGCGGCCGTCGCCGGCGGCTGGTGGTGAGCCCGCGGGTGTCACTGGCCGTGCTGTGCGTGGCTGTGACGTGGACGGTTGTCCGCAACGTGTTCTGACGCGTCGTCCACTCCACCGCGCGTCGGTCCGCCGGGCCCCTTCTCCGAGGCGTCCCCGGGCCGCTCGCCAGGCCGCTCCCCGCGTCACTCCACCGCGTCACTCCGCCGCGTCACTCCACCGGGTCGAGGAACCCCTGTTCCACCAGCAGCCGGATCGACTCCGGCGTGCGGTCGCGCAGCACCACCGGGTCCTCGCCGAGCAGCTGCGCGATGGCGTCCACGATCCGCCCCGCGGTCAGCGTCCCGTCGCAGACGCCCGCGAAGCCCGCGCCCACCGTGTCGACCTTCGTCGCGCGCCGCATACCGCGGGCCGCGCGCAGCACCACGTGCTCCGGGTCCTCGGCGCCCGGCAGCCCCACCTGTTCCTGCACCACCCCGTCGCCGAGCGCGAAACGGGAGCTGAGCAGCGCCGCGTCGTCATGGGTGCGCAGGAAGTCCTGGCGGTCGAACCACCCGGCGATGTGCGGGCCGAGCGGCTGCTCCACGGGGTGCGGCCACTCCTCCGCGGTGATGACGGGCTGGTCCGCGCCCGACTTGCGCAGCGTGATCCAGCCGAAGCCGACGCCGTTCACCTTGCGCTGCTCGAACTCGTCGAGCCACGCGTCGTAGCGGGCGGCGTACGTGGCCGGATCCGTACGGTGGTCGCCGCCGTCGCGCAGCCACAGCTCGGCGTACTGCGTGACGTCCTGGACCTCGCGCTGCACGATCCAGGCGTCGCAGCCGCGCGGGATCCACGAGACCAGGCGCTCGCGCCAGTCCTGGCCCTCGGTGTGCTGCCAGTTGGCGAGGAGCTGGCAGTAGCCGCCGTCGTTGAGATGGTCTGCCGACTGCTGCACCAGGGTGCGGCACAGGTCGTCGCCCGCCATACCGCCGTCCCGGTAGGTGAAGCGCCCGCTCGGGGAGATCACGAAGGGCGGGTTGGACACGATCAGGTCGAAGCGCTCGTCGCGGACCGGCTCGAAGAGGCTGCCCTCGCGCAGGTCGGGTTCGCGGGCGCCGGACAGCGCGAGGGTGAGCCGTGCGAAGTGCAGGGCGCGCGGATTGACGTCGGTCGCCGTGACGCGGGTGGCGTGCCGGGAGGCGTGCAGCGCCTGGATGCCGGAGCCGGTGCCGAGGTCCAGGGCGCTGCCGACCGGCTCGCGCACGGTCAGCCCGGCCAGCGTCGTGGAGGCGCCGCCGACGCCGAGCACCAGGTCGGCCCGGTCGACGCCGGGCGTGCTCTCCCCGTCGGTCCCGGTACCGGTGCCGATACCGCCCGCGCCGCCGACCGCGCAGCCGAGGTCGGAGACGATCCACCAGTCCGCGCCCTCCTCACCGGCGTACGGGCGTACGTCCACGGTGGCGCGTACGTCGTCGCCGTCGCGCGCCAGCCAGCCGCCGGCCGCGTAGTCGTCGATCCGGGGCAGGGCGGCGCGGGCCCGCGCGTAGGACACGGGCCGTTGCAGGAGGAAGAGCCTGACCAGGGTCTCCAGGGGGCTGCCGCCACGGGTGGCGCGCAGGGCGGGGACGGTCTCGGCCCGGGAGAGGGCCGCGTAGGCGGCTGCTCCGAGGAGGTCGAGACAGCCGTCCGCGGTGAAGGCTGCGGCGCGCAGGTCGTCGCGCAGGGACGGGGCGTTCCGGGCGGCGGGGAGGAGGGGCGTACTCACACCGGCCATTGTCGCGGAATCGCCGCGGCCCGGCGCCCCTTGTGCGGGGCGGCGGGCCGTGGCGTATCGGACAGCGGGGGTGCTAAGGGGGTGCTACGGGGGCGCGGTCGTGGGCGCGGGGCCTTCGTGGGCGCGGTCCGGTGGCCACGGGCCGGGGGCCCGAGGCCGGGGCCTCAGGGGGCCGGGGCCTGAGGGGGCCGGGGGCCTACGACGCCGACGGTGAGGCCGAGGAGGAGCCGGACGCCTGCTTGCAGCCGGGCTGCTTGGCCATGGCCTTGCCGACATCGCCCTGGCGGAGCGAGTCGAGGGCCTGCTCGCCGTTCTGGCTGACCTTGCCCAGCGAGTTGGAGACGCCCTTGAGGCCGTCCGCGAACTTCGCCTGGTCGCTGGTGTCGAGCCCGTCGACCTGCTTCTTGAGCGTCCCGTACTGGGTGGACAGGCCGTTGAGGTCGTTCACCGCGTCCTGCTGGATCTTCGCACCGTCCTTGACCGGCGGGGCGCCGGCCTTGCTGACGATGTCGGCGAGCGACTTGTACGCCTCGGAGATCGACTGGAAGGCGGCGGAGTCGGCGGACTTGACGTCCTGGGGCTTGCCGTTGCTGTTCACCTGGGTGATCGCCGTGTTGGCGTCGTTGATCTTCTTGGTCTGGGCCGCGGCCTGGTCGCAGACGCCCTTCGCCCAGTTGTCCAGCTTCTTGTTGGAGTCGTCGCTGCACCCCGACAGCGCGAGCAGCATGACCGCACCGGAGAGCGCGGCCAGGAGCTTCTTGTTCACCTTCACCGGATGGGTCCCTTCCGTGGCCTTACGGCCCCGGAACATACACGGCTGACGGGTGGTCACCGTGAATCCGTGAGGTGATTCGTCCGACATTCAAGCCATTCGCACTAAGGTGCGGTGGGCGACCGCACACGTACCGGATCACGTACGGTCGCCCACCGGGCCCTCGGCGGACCGGAACCCTTGACGGGCCCGGCCCTTGACGGTGCGTCGGATCAGGCCACTGCGGCCGTGTCCGGGGTGCGGGTCCCGGTGTCCCCGCCGTCGCCGTCCTCGTCGCCCTCCATCGCGATGCCGCGCCGCTTGGAGATGTAGACCGCGATGACGATGACGGCGATCGAGACCACCGCGACGGTGACGCGTACGCCGAGATTCGCGTCCACGCCGTAGCTGAACTTGACCACTGCGGGGGCGATCAGCAGCGCCACCAGGTTCATCACCTTCAGCAGCGGGTTGATGGCCGGGCCCGCGGTGTCCTTGAACGGGTCGCCGACCGTGTCGCCGATGACGGTCGCGGCGTGGGCCTCGCTGCCCTTGCCGCCGTAGTGGCCGTCCTCGACGAGTTTCTTGGCGTTGTCCCAGGCGCCGCCGGAGTTGGCCAGGAACACCGCCATCAGCGTGCCCGCGCCGATCGCGCCCGCCAGGTACGAGGCGAGCGAGCCGACGCCGAAGGTGAAGCCGACCGCCACGGGCGCGAGGACGGCGAGCAGGCCGGGGGTGGCCAGTTCGCGCAGCGCGTCCTTGGTGCAGATGTCGACCACCCGTCCGTACTCGGGCAGTTCGGTGCCGTCCATGATCCCCGGGTGTTCGCGGAACTGCCTGCGCACCTCGTAGACCACCGAACCCGCGGACCGGGAGACGGCGTTGATGGCGAGGCCGGAGAAGAGGAAGACGACGGCCGCGCCGAGCAGCAGCCCGACCAGGTTGTTGGGCTGGGAGATGTCCAGGGACAGCCAGCGGGCGTCGGAGGCCGCTGGATGGGCCTTGGCGACGGCGGTGTCGATGGCCTCCTTGAACGAGCCGAACAGGGCGGTGGCGGCCAGTACCGCGGTGGCGATGGCGATGCCCTTGGTGATGGCCTTGGTGGTGTTGCCGACGGCGTCGAGGTCGGTGAGCACCTGGGCGCCCTCGCCGTGCACGTCGCCGGACATCTCGGCGATGCCCTGCGCGTTGTCGGAGACGGGTCCGAAGGTGTCCATGGCGACGATGACGCCGACGGTGGTCAGCAGGCCGGTGCCCGCCAGCGCGACCGCGAACAGCGCGAGCCAGACGGAGGTCCCGCCGAGCAGGAAGGCGCCGTAGACGGACAGGCCGATCAGCACCGCCGAGTAGACCGCGGACTCCAGTCCGAGTGAGATCCCGGACAGGATGACGGTGGCGGGGCCGGTCAGCGAGGTCTTGCCGATGTCGCGGACCGGGCGCCTGGTGGTCTCGGTGAAGTAGCCGGTGAGCTGCTGGATCACCGCGGCCAGCACGATGCCGATGGCGACGGCGACCATCGCCAGGGTGCGCGGGTCGCCTGCGTGGCCGGAGATGTCGCTGTCGACGCCCTTGAGGTCGGCGTAGGAGGACGGCAGGTAGGTGTAGACGGCGATGGCGACGCCGATCAGGGAGATGACCGCGGAGATGAAGAAGCCGCGGTTGATGGCCGTCATGCCGCTGCGGTCGCTGCGGCGGGGGGAGACCGCGAAGATGCCGACCATGGCGGTGAGGACGCCGATCGCCGGGATGAGCAGCGGGAAGGCGAGGCCGGAGTCGCCGAAGGTCACCTTGCCGAGGATCAGCGCGGCGACCAGGGTGACGGCGTACGACTCGAAGAGATCGGCCGCCATGCCCGCGCAGTCGCCGACGTTGTCACCGACGTTGTCGGCGATGGTCGCGGCGTTGCGCGGGTCGTCCTCGGGGATGCCCTTCTCGACCTTGCCGACCAGGTCGGCGCCGACGTCGGCCGCCTTGGTGAAGATGCCGCCGCCGACGCGCATGAACATCGCCAGCAGCGCCGCGCCGAATCCGAATCCTTCGAGCACCTTGGGCGCGTCGGCCTTGTAGATCAGGACGACGGCGGACGCGCCGAGCAGGCCGAGGCCCACGGTGAACATGCCGACGACGCCGCCGGTCCTGAACGCGATCCGCATCGCCCGGTGCGACACGTCGGTCAGGTCGGCCGGGGGTTCGCCGGGTGCCGGTGTCGCCGATCTGGCCGCGGCGGCGACCCGCACATTGCTGCGGACCGCCAGCCACATTCCGACATATCCGGTGACCGCGGAGAACACGGCGCCCACGAGAAAGAAGATCGACCGGCCGATCCGCTGCGAAGTGGTGTCCGAGGGCAGCAGCATGAGCAGGAAGAACGCCACCACGGCGAAAATTCCCAGAGTACGGAACTGCCGTGCGAGGTAGGCGTTGGCGCCTTCCTGCACGGCAGCCGCGATTTTCTTCATGCTGTCGGTGCCCTCGTCCGCTGCGAGCACTTGACGTACCAACACCGCGGCGAGCGCGAGTGCGCCCAGTGCGACGACGGCGATGATCCATACGAGGAGACGATTTCCGTCGGTCAGTACCGGTGTCGCGGCAAGCGTGTGAGGGGTAAGTGGCCCCGCCATTCGTCCTCCTTGACGTTTGGCGCATGGGCGTGCGGCTTCACGGCTCGACAAGCCGCAACGCTCAGGCGAGCTGAGCAAGATGGACGGATTGTAGGGAGCCGCAGCACTTCAAAACAGGGTGCCGCGTCGAAAAAGGATATTCGTGAACGCGGCGTTCGCCTGTGAACAGGAGTGAGTGTCGCCTGTGATCAGGCGAGAAAGATGATCTGAGGGGCGGCCGGGGGCCGCGTCGCGCTCAGAACGGTGTGCCGGTCTGGGGCCGGGCCGCCGGTCGAGAGAGCCGCCGGTCCACGGTCGGACGGGCGGGACGGGCTACGGTCAGACGGGCGGGACGATCGGCCAGCTCATGCGGATCACACCGCCGGTGGCGGTCTCGGTGACCTCGACGTCGTCGACCAGGCCACTGATCACGGCGAGGCCCATCTCGCCCTCGTCGCTCAGCTCGTCACCCGCGGCGTCGGACGCGGAGCCCGAGGCGTTGCCCGGGACCTCGTCGGCGACCTCGATGGAGAACTTCTTCTCCTCCTCGGTCAGCATCACCCGGACCGGTTCTTCCACACCGTTGCCACGGTGCAGACCCACCGCGCGGCTGCACGCCTCGCCCACCGCGAGCCGTACTTCGTCCAGAACCGCCTCGTCCACCCCCGCCCGGCGCGCCACCGCCGCCGCTACGAGCCGTGCTGTTCGCACATGCTCCGGCTGGGCGCTGAAGAGCAGTTCTACGGTGGGCATGGCCTCCCCTTCGGTCCTTTGGGTGGGCATCACGGGGGCCCGGACGGTGATCCCGTCCGGTACCCCTCGACGGCGATCGTCAGTCGGTCGCCGCGACAGCCTCGTCGACCGAGGTGTGAATCGGGAACACCTTGGTCAGACCGGTGATACGGAAAATCTTCAGGATGCGCTCCTGGTTGCACACCAGTCGCAGCGATCCTTCATGAGCACGCACCCGCTTCAGCCCGCCGACGAGCACACCCAGGCCGGTGGAGTCGAGGAAGTCCACTCCCTCCATGTCCACGACCAGGTGGTAACTCCCGTCGTTCACAAGCTCCACAAGCTGTTCCCGCAGCTTGGGCGCGGTGTACACATCAATCTCGCCGCCGACTTCGACGATCGTACGATCGCCGACGGTTCGGGTCGACAGGGACAGGTCCACGGATCCTCCAGCACCTTGCATCGACGCGGCGCCCCCCTGGGGCCCCCACCAGAAGGTAGGGGACGGATCGACGGCCGCGATGGCATTCAATCACTTCGCAGCGGGCGAGCACGACGCCTTACTGCGATTGTCCGTCACGCCGGTGACACACTGAGTGCCGATGGCCCAGGATCATCTTCCGCAGTCGGCGCACGGCCGCCCGTCCCCCCGAACCGCTTTGGAGCGGCTCGCCAGGGGGGCAGACCGAGCCGCGCGCATCACCCATACGGAGCACCTGCCCCCGCGGGTCGGCCGCCATGCCTCCTGGCCCGACACGATCAGAAGCGAGGTCGTGGACGCGATCCGCGCGGCCGGGATCGACCGTCCCTGGGAGCACCAGGCGCTGGCCGCGGGCCACGCGGCGCGCGGCGAGTCGGTGGTGGTGGCCACCGGAACCGCCTCCGGGAAGTCGCTGGCGTATCTGGCACCGGTGCTCAGCGCCCTGCTGGACGGCTCCGAGGCGCCGAACGGCCGGGGCGCCACCGCGCTCTACCTGTCCCCCACCAAGGCCCTGGCCGCCGACCAGCGCCGCGCCGTCACCCGCCTCGCCGCGCCCCTGGGCACCGCGATCCGCCCCGCGGTCTACGACGGCGACACCCCCGTCGAGGAACGCGAGTGGGTCCGGCAGTACGCCACCTACGTGCTCACCAACCCCGACATGCTGCACCGCGGCATCCTGCCCGGCCACGCCCGCTGGGCCTCCTTCCTGCGTCAACTGCGCTATGTGGTGATCGACGAGTGCCACACCTACCGCGGTGTCTTCGGCTCGCACGTCGCCCAGGTGCTGCGCCGCCTGCGCCGGGTCTGCGCGCGGTACGGGGCCGAGCCGGTGTTCGTGCTCGCCTCCGCGACGGCCGCGGACCCGGCGCGGGCCGCCTCCCGGCTCACCGGGGTGCCGGTGGCCGAAGTGACCGAGGACACGTCGCCGCGCGGCGGCCTGGCCTTCGCGCTGTGGGAGCCGCCGCTGACCGAGCTGTCCGGCGAGCACGGCGCTCCCGTGCGCCGCACCGCGACCGCCGAGACCGCGGAACTCCTCACCGACCTGGTCGTCCAGGGCGTGCGCAGCGTGGCCTTCGTCCGCTCCCGGCGCGGCGCGGAACTGGTCGCCCTGATCGCCCAGGAACGCCTGGCCGAGATCGACCCCTCGCTTCCCGGGCGGGTCGCCGCCTACCGCGGCGGCTACCTCGCCGACGAGCGCCGGGCCCTGGAACGCGACCTGCACTCCGGCCGCCTGCTCGGCCTCGCCTCCACCTCCGCCCTCGAACTGGGCGTGGACATCTCCGGCCTCGACGCGGTCCTGCTGGCCGGCTACCCGGGCACGCGGGCCTCGCTGTGGCAGCAGGCGGGCCGCGCCGGACGGACCGGGCAGGGCGCGCTGGCGATCATGGTCGGCCGGGACGACCCGCTGGACACGTATCTCGTCCACCACCCCGAGGCGATCTTCGAGCAGCCCGTCGAGAGCACCGTCCTGGACCCGGACAATCCCTACGTGCTGGCCCCGCACCTGTGCGCCGCCGCGGCCGAGCTGCCGCTCACCGACGACGACCTCGTCCTGTTCGGCCCCGAGGCGGCGTCGCTGATGCCGCAGCTGGAGAAGCGCGGGCTGCTGCGCCGGCGCGCCTCCGGCTGGTACTGGACCCGCCGGGAGCGGGCCGCGGACCTCACCGACATCCGCGGCGAGGGCGGCAGTCCCGTGCAGGTCGTGGAGACGGCGACCGGACGGCTGCTGGGCACGGTGGACGCCTCCTCGGCGCACACCGCCGTCCACGACGGCGCCGTCCACCTCCACCAGGGCCGCACCTACCTGGTCAAGCGGCTCGACCTGGAGGACGGCGTGGCGCTGGTCGAGCCCGCCGACCCGTCCTACTCCACGATGGCCCGCGACACCACCGACATCCGGGTGCTCAGCGGCGACCTGGAGGAGCCGTGGGGCGAGGCGCGGATCCACTTCGGCTCCGTCGAGGTGACCCACCAGGTGGTGTCCTTCCTGCGCCGCAAGCTGATCACCGGTGAGATCCTCGGCGAGACCAAGCTCGACCTGCCTCCGCGCACCCTGCGCACCCGGGCCGTGTGGTGGACCGTCACGGACGCGCAGCTGGACGCCGCCCGGATCCACCCCGAGGAGCTGCCCGGCGCCCTGCACGCCGCCGAGCACGCCGCGATCGGTCTCCTCCCGCTCTTCGCGACCTGCGACCGATGGGACATCGGCGGGGTCTCCATACCCCTGCACGCCGACACCGGCCTGCCCACCGTCTTCGTCTACGACGGCCACCCCGGCGGCGCGGGCTTCGCCGAACGCGCCTTCCACACCGCCCGCACCTGGCTCACCGCCACCCGCGAGGCCATCGCCTCCTGCGAGTGCGAATTCGGCTGCCCCTCCTGCGTCCAGTCCCCCAAGTGCGGCAACGGCAACGACCCCCTGGACAAGGCCGCCGCCGTCCGCCTCCTGGACTGCCTGCTGACGGCGGGCGCCGCCGAGGCCGCTGACGGCGCCGGGGCCGGTCCTGAGGCAGGGGACAGGGCCGGGTCCTGGGCCGGGGCCGATCCCGGGGCCGCGCCTGAGGCGGGGGACGGCGCCGGGGCCGGGGCCGGTCATGAGGTCGGTCATGAGGCAGGGGCCGGGCCCTGGGCCGAGACCGGTCCTGAGGCCGCGCCCGGTGCCGCCGACGGTGGCCGGGCCGGGGTCGGGACCGGGGTCGAGTGACGGTCCCGCGCGGGACCGCACACGGGCGCCGTCGACCTCCGCGGTGACGTCGGAGATCTCACCCGCCACCACGCAGCTCACCAGCCGGGCGCCCTGCGCCGCCGCCACCTCGGCCGCCAGCCCGCAGGCCCGCGTACGGCCCTCCAGCGCGTGGTCGGCCGCGGCGAGCGCCGCCAGATCTGCGGCGCCGCCCGCCCGGTGCCTGGCGATGACCGCCTCGTCCATGAAGAGCACGGCGGCGAAGACCGCGCCCAGCACGGCGATCAGTCCCAGTGACCACACGGTGGCGGAGCCCCGGTCCCCGCGGGGCGCGGGGGCCTTCACGGTTGCCCACCCCCGCCCACGGCGTCCTCGGCGAGCGCGACGGCCTCGGCCCGCAAGGTGACGGGGAAGCGCGGCGCCGGGACGGTGACCCGGACCCGGATCAGGTCGCCCGACCGCTCCACGCCGACCCGCGCTCCGGACGGCGCGGCCTCCCGCGCCACCCGCAGCACCTCGCCCGGCGCCTCGGAGCGCGCCGCGGCACGCGCCCCCGCCCGCGCCGCGTCCACGCACCGCACCTGCGCCGCAGCCGCCATCAGGCCCCAGATCAGGGCGGCGGTGAGCGCCACCAGCATCGGGATCACCATGGCGGCCTCCGCCGTCACATACCCCTGGTCGCGCGGCGGGCGGCCCCGCTCAGAACGGCACATGGAGTGCCTTCACGATCACGCCGGTCAACGCCGAGCGCACCGGCCCGCTCGTCACGATCTTGTAGAGCACCGCCGCGAACCCGCACGCCGCGATCGTCCCCACCGCGTACTCGGCCGTGCTCATCCCCGCCTCCGCCGCCGTACGGCTCATGTCCCTGTACCGCGCCGCCCTCCGCCGCATCCGGGCGACCCACCGCCGCCGCTCGGCCCGCGCCAGACGAACCGCGCGCGGCACCGGCGGCACCCGGAGCGCGGGCGGAGCCGAGGCCCTCGCGCCGGGCGGGTTCTTCGAGTTGATCGAGTTGATCGAGTTCGCCAGGGCCGGCTGGGCCGTCCGGGCGAGGTGCTGGTCCATCGTCTGATGCGTCATCGGGATCTCCTGGTGTCGTGGATGTGCGTGTGGGTGTGCGTGTGGACATGGCTGTTCGAGTCGTTCGCTTCGGGTGGTGCGTCGGGCACGGGCGATCCGGGGCGGCGTGTCAGCCCGTGCGGTCCGGGGCGGGGTGTCAGCCCGTGCGGTCCGGGGCGGGGCGTCAGCCCGTGCGGCCGAGGACGGTGCCCGCCAGGCCCATCACCACGGGGGCGACGCCGACCAGCAGGAAGGCCGGGAGGAAGCAGACCCCCAGGGGCGCGGTGGCGTGCACCGCGGCCCGCCGGGCCCTGGCGAGCGCCGAACGGGCGTACGCGGCCCGGTAGTCCGCGGCCAGCCGGGACATCTCCGCGACCGGTGCGCTGCCCGTCGTGGAGGCGCGGGCCAGGCAGCGCCCCATCTCGCGGGCGGTGGGCAGCCGTCCGAACCGCTGCCAGCACTCCGCCGGGTCGCCGCCCAGCCGCAGCTCGGCCCTGACCCGTATCAGCGCGGTCCCGAGTGGCCCGGCCAACGACCGGCCCACGGCGCCCGCCGCTTCTCCGGGTGACGCCCCGGCGGCGAGGCAGGCGGCCATCAGGTCCGCGCAGAGCGGGAGTTCCGACGGATCGGGCTCCTCGTCCGCCTCGGAGCTCTCTGTGGCGTTCTGCCGCCCCCGGAGTGATCTCCTGACCCCGAGGGCCGTGAGGACCCCCACCAGGCCGCCCAGCACCCCGCTGATCAACGTCGCGGCCCCCAGCCCGGCCGCGACCGGCGGACCCCAGTCGCGCAGCGGTCCCCTGAGCCGCCGCAGCGCCCGCCGAGGGGACCTCCGCGGCCGCCCGGTCCCCAGCGCCACGCGCAGCCGTCGCGTCGCCGCTTTCTCCCTCCGCGCCTCGGCCAGCGCCCCGCCGACGGCGGCCACCGCAGCCGCCACCAACGCGAGCACCACGAGGGCTGTCCCCAGGCTGTGGACACTCCCGGCGGTCACGGCCGCCCCCGGTCCCGCGACCCCGCCGGGGTCGCCGCCTTTCCCCGGCCGACCGTCGCGGTCTCAAGCACCGCGCCACCGGCCGCTGGAGAGCCGCCCCCCGAGGAACCGTCCTTCACGGAAACGGCGGCCGTCGAAGCGCCCTTCGCAGGACCGGGGGGCCGAGTTCTGGCCGCCGTCGGTCCGCCCTCCGCCGCGCGGATGATCCGCGCCGTCCACGCGAGCCCCGCCCATTCCAGGCAGCCGCCCGCGACCAGGCAGAGCAGTCCCGCCGGGGTGTGCAGCAGCACTCTTGAGGGGTCGGCGCCCAGGCCCGCGCCGAGCACGACGCCGAACAGCGGCAGCAGCGCGAGCAGCACCGACGTGGACCTCGGACCCGCCAACTGGGCGCGCAGGTCGTCGCGTTGATCGGCGTCCGCCCGCAGCGCCGCGGCGACCCGGTCGAGCGCGGCGGCCAATCCGGCACCGCCGTCCACCGCGACCTGCCAGCAGGCGGCGACCGCGGCGAGCCCGTGCGTCCCCGCGCCGAGCCGGGACGCCTCCCGCAGCGCGTGCGGCACGTCGCCGCCGAATCTGGCCGCCGACAGCACCATTCGTGCCGCGTCGGCGAGGTCGGGCGAGGCGGGCCAGCCCGCCGACTCGACCGCGTCGGTCAGCGCCGAGTGCGGTGGCCGTCCGGCCCTGAGGTCTCCGGCCACGGTGCCGCACAGCGCGCTCACCGCGACCGCCCGGCGCTCGGCCGCCGCCCGCTCGCCCCGCCGTCGCAACGCCCGCCCCACCAGCGGCACCGCCACGGCGCCCGCGACCACCGGCAGTACCGATCCCGTCAGCAGCCCCAGCCCACCGCCCACCGGCAGGCACACCGCCTCGGGCCCGACCCGGCCGCGCCGACCGGCGAACCGTGCGGCGAACCGCAGCGGCTCCCACGCCCGGCGACGGCCCGCCGTCCGTCCGTCGCGCCACCGCGCAAGCCGGATCGCCCACTCGCCGCGAGCCGTCTCCCGTGCCTTCCTCAGCCGTGCCAGCGGATTCGCCCGCTGCTCGCCGGTGACCGGCCCCCGCTCGCCCTCCCCCACCTCTTCAGGTCCTGGTCCGATGAGCAGATCGCGCGCCCGGCGGCGGGGATCGGAGGTGCGCCAGCGCGTCACGAGGAGGGCCAGGGCAGCGCAGAGGGCAGCGGCCCACCCGACCGAGGGCTGAAAGGTCGCCGCGCTCATGACGCACCTGCCCGGCGATGTCCGATCCCCGGCTCACGGCCCGGACCGCAGCACCAACGAACCCCCGGGACCGCCAGGACACCTCGTCGGGCGGCAGCCCGCATGACCGAGGGTGGACAGACCGGGGCGCTCATGACGCACCCGCCCAGCGATGCGCGACCCGCAGCTCGCAGCCCAGGCCAGGGGGATTCGAGGCGCGCCAGCGAAGCCCCGCGAGCAACAGAACCGGCACACCGGGCGGCAGCCCGCACGACATCAGGTTGAGAAAGCAGGGCGCTCATGACGCACCCGCCGAGCACAGTGCCGCCAACCGGTCCCAGCCGGGGCCGCGTTCGTGGTGGCCGCGGGCGTCGCGGAGCAGGGCGGGCACGGTGGCGACCAGACCGTCGGAGCCCCGTTTGAGTACGTGGATCTCGGCGAGGCGGCGCAGGCCGGAGCTGTCGCGGACGAGGTGGATGACGACGGCGAGTGCGGCGGCCAACTGGCTGTGCAGGGCGGCCCGGTCGAGGCCCGCGGTGGAGCCGAGGGCTTCGAGGCGGGCCGGGACGTCGGCGGCGGCGTTGGCGTGGACGGTGCCGCAGCCGCCTTCGTGGCCGGTGTTCAGCGCGCTCAGCAGGTCGGTGACCTCGGCGCCGCGGACCTCGCCGACCACGAGCCGGTCGGGGCGCATGCGCAGCGCCTGGCGGACGAGGTCCCGCAGGGTGACGTGTCCCGCGCCCTCCTGGTTGGCGGGGCGGGTCTCCAGGCGGACGACGTGCGGGTGGTCGGGGCGCAACTCGGCGGAGTCCTCGGCCAGGACGATGCGGGCCGCGGGGTCGACGAGGCCGAGCAGGCAGCTCAGGAGTGTGGTCTTGCCCGACCCGGTGCCGCCGCTGATCATGAACGACAGCCGGGCGTCGAGGACCGCGCGCAGCAGCCGGGCGGTCTCGGTGTCGAGCGTCCCGGCCGCGACGAGTTCGGCGAGGGTGAAGGCGCGGGCCCGCACCACGCGCAGCGACAGGCACGGCGAGCCGACCACGACCGGCGGCAGGACGGCGTGCAGCCGGGTGCCGTCGGGCAGTCGGGCGTCGACCCACGGGTGGGCGTCGTCCAGGCGGCGGCCGACGGTGGTCGCGAGGCGCTGGGCGAGCCTGCGCACGGCGGTGGTGTCGGTGAAGCGGACGGCGGCGCGTTCGAGACCGCTGCCGCGGTCGATCCAGACCTGGCCGGGTGCGTTGACGAGGATGTCGGTGACGGCGGGGTCGGCGAGCAGTGGCTCCAGCGGGCCCGCGCCGACGAGTTCGGAACGCAGTGCCGCGACCACGTCGAGGACTTCGCTGTCGCCGAGCAGGCGTCCGCGGGCGCGCAGCGCCGCGGCCACGCGTGCCGGGGTGGGTTCACCGCCGTGTTCCGCGAGGTGCAGCCGTACGGCGTCGAGGAGTTCGGCGTTCATACCGTCACGCTCCCGCCACTGGGCTGGGCCTGGGCGAGGAAGGCGGCGCAGAAGCGGGCGAGCGGGCCGCGGCTCGCGGAGCCCGGTGGTCCGCTGCCGGACAGGGCGTCCGACAAGCCTGGTTCCGGAGGGAGTTGGCCCGCCAGCGGCAGGCCGACGAGACGGGCGATCTCGTCGTCGGCGAGGCCGGAGGCGAAGGGGCCGCGGGCGACGACGCGCAGGTCCTTGAGGACCATGCCGACCGCCGCGGCGACGCGGGTGGCTGCGGCGACCGCCCGCAACTCTGCGGGTACGACGAGGAGTCCGACGTCGATCTGCGCGAGGGTCTCGGCGACCGCGTCGTCCACGCGCCGTGGCAGGTCGACCACGACGACTCCGCCGCGGCGGCGGGCCGCGCCGAGCACGGACCGCATGGCCTGGGACGGGATGAGCACGGAGTCGCCGCGGTCCCAGCTCAGGACGCTCAACGCGTCGAGCCTGGGCAGGGATTCCTCCAGTGCCCCGCTGTTGACGCGGCCCCGTGAGTCGGCGAGGTCGGGCCAGCGCAGGCCGCCGACGCGCTCGGCACCGAGCAGGATGTCGAGGCCGCCGCCGAGCGGATCGCCGTCGATGAGCATGGTGCGCCTGCCCGTACCGGCCGCGGTGACGGCCAGCGCGCAGGCCAACGTGCTGGCGCCCGCGCCGCCCCGGCCGCCCACCACCCCTACGGTCAGGGCGGGTTCGCTCACGCCTTCGGCGATGTCGGCGATGCGGTCGACCAGCCAGCTCTCGGCGTCAGGCAGGAAGAGGACATGGTCGGCGCCGATCGCGACGGCTCTGCGCCACACGTCGTGGTCGTGCAGATCACGCCCGACGACCAGAACTCCCTTGCGGCGGACGGTGTCCTGGACCCGCGAGGTGGCCTCGGCGCCGACCAGGACGAGGGGCGCTGTGTCCCAACTCGTCGCGCGCGGGGGCGCGGTGAAGACCACCTCCGGTTCCGTACCGGCCGCGGCGCACAGCCGCAGCAGGTCGTCGAGGAGCGTTTCGTCCTCAGTGACAATCAGCGGCCCGGCCGGGCCTTCGATGGCGGTCGGCCGCTGGTCGGGTGTCGTCGATCCCGTCATTTCCTGTCCCCCCTCGCTTCTGACGCGAGCACCGGTGTGCTCGCCTGCGATCAGGTTGGGGCAGACAGGAGAATTGAGATGATCTTGGTCGGAATCTGTGGACAACTCAGCGATTGTGGATAACTCCACCACTCTCACGGGTGAGTTCGCCGACGCCTGGCAACGATTACGGACCGTCACACGTCGTACACATCACAGCCGTGCCGCACGCGAGGGGGAACGACATGAGGATGCGAGTGGAAGGACGTCGCGAGAACCGGGAAAAGGCATCCGGACATGCGACGACCCCCGCCGGGGGGGAGAGCGGGGGTCGTCCCCACGGTCCGACTCGGGGGGGGAGGAGCCAGACCGGGTTAGCACGGTCGCGAACGATCCGTGACTTCCATGGTGTACCCGAAGCCCTTCTCAGGCAAACCCACACGCCCGAGCTTACGCCGAATGGTGGTTGCCTATGCTCGTCACGTGGAAAACCACCTGCCACCGCGCACCGCGGCGTTCTTCGATCTCGACAAGACCGTGATCGCCAAGTCCAGCACGCTCGCCTTCGGGCGCTCCTTCTACCAGGGCGGTCTCATCAACAGACGTGCGGTATTGCGTACCGCATATGCCCAGTTCGTGTACTTGGTCGGGGGCGCGGATCACGACCAGATGGAAGGTATGCGCAAATACCTCTCCGAGCTGTGCCGGGGCTGGAATGTCCAGCAGGTGCGGGAGATCGTGGCGGAGACGCTGCATGACCTGATCGACCCGATCATCTACGACGAGGCGGCCTCGCTGATCGAGGAGCACCACGCCGCGGGCCGCGACGTGGTGATCGTCAGCGCCTCCGGCTCCGAGGTGGTCCAGCCGATCGGCGCGATGCTGGGTGCCGACCATGTCGTAGCCACACGGATGGTCGTGGAGGACGGCGCGTACAACGGGGAGATCGAGCACTACGTCTACGGTCCCGCAAAAGCGGACGCCATCGCCGAGCTGGCGAAGTCGGAGGGCTACGACCTGGAGCGGTCCTTCGCGTACAGCGATTCGGTGACCGACATCCCGATGCTGGAGTCGGTCGGTCATCCGTACGCGGTCAATCCCGACCGGGCGCTGCGCAAGGAGGCCGTCTCACGTGACTGGCCAGTGCTGACTTTCAGCCGTCCCGTGCGGCTGAGACAGCGGATTCCGTCGCTGTCGATGCCGCCCCGGCCGGTGCTCGCGGCGGCGGCCGTGGGGGCGGCGGCTGCGACGGCCGGGCTGGTGTGGCTGGCGTCCCGGCGCCGTCGGCCCGCCCTTATGTCCTGATTGATCCCAAAAGTAAAGAAGTCGGGCGAGGGGTTCCCCTGCGCCTCCCACGGCGGTACAAAGGACGTAGCGGCCCGCGAGACCACGGAGTTCCGAGAGGAAGACCGCAGTTCACAGCACCAGGCCCCACGGACCGAGCATGGAAGTCAGGCACCCACGCGGAGCCGACCCGCTTATCGGGCCAGCCGCACCAGGTGACGGGCGAAGATCCCGGCCTGATCGGCAATTACCGTGCACGCACTGGTAACTTGACGGACATGGCAGCGGCGGCACCTCACGGTGCCGCCGCATCTCTTTTCAGCCACCACACATCCGGCGGTCGACCGCTCAGGCGGCGCCCCGCTGAAGCGCTTCGCACACCGCGACACTTTCGCGGACCCCGAGTTCCAGTGCCCGCCCGCAATGGCTGATCCACTGGACCATGCCTTCCGGAGTACCGGACGCGTATCCCTCCAGCGCCTTGAGATAACCGGCCCGGCCCAACTCCGCGTGACCGACCTCGGCCGGACAGATCGACTTCGGGTCGAGACCGCTGCCGACCAGCACGATCCGCTCGGCGGCCCGCGCGACCGGCCCGTTGAAGGACCCGAAGGGCCGCAGGCACAGCAATTCGCCGTGCACGACCGCGCCGACGACCAGCGCGGGCGCTTCGGTGCCCGCCCGCAGCAGGCCGGTCAGACCGTCCAGCCGGGCGGCGACCTCGGCGGGGTCGGGCAGCGGGATCTCGGCGATCTCGACCAGCGGCTCGTCCACCGGCTCCCCCGCCCGCCGCGGGCGGCCCACCGTCGGCTCGTCCGCCACTCCGCCCGCCGCCACCAGGTGCAGCCGGGCGAGCGCCTGCACGGGCGACTGCCGCCAGACACTGAGCAGTTGACCGGCCTCGGCGGTCAGCCGCAGCGCCGCGCCGACCGTGCGCGCCTGCTCGTCGGCCGAGAAGTCGCTGCGCCTGCGCACCTCCTCCAGCGGCCAGTCGGCGCCGGCCAGCGCCGCGGACCCGCGGGCACCGCGCAGCGCCGCCTCCGATGTGACCTCGGTGGAGCGGCGCCGCATCACCCGGTGCCCGTAGACCTTGTCCACCGCCTGCCGTACGGCGTCCACCGATTCGGGTACGCCCGGCAGCGCGCCGAGGACAGCCATCGGGTCCGTCCGACCGGCGGCGGGAGCGGGATCAGCGTTCGTAGCCATGGTTCCGACCCTAGCCACCCCCCAACCCGCGGAACGACCCCGAAAGAGTGGCCTTCCCCACTCCAAACGCTCACGATCCGTATCCGTGCCACTACTCTTGGCGAACATGAAGATCGCTTTCGTCGGGAAGGGCGGCAGCGGCAAGACCACGCTGTCCTCCCTCTTCATCCGCCATCTCGCCGCCTCCCGCGTACCGGTCGTCGCGATCGACGCGGACATCAACCAGCACCTCGGCCCGGCGCTCGGGCTGGCGGAGGACGACGCCGCCGCGCTGCCCGCGCTCGGCGCGCACCTGCCGGAGATCAAGGAATACCTGCGCGGTGCCAACCCCCGGATCGCCTCCGCCGAGACCATGATCAAGACCACCCCGCCCGGCCACGGATCCCGGCTGCTGCGGCTGGTCGAGGACAACCCCGTCTACGCGGCCTGCGCGCGCACCGTGCACCTGGACCGAGGCCACGGAGACGACAGGGACACAGAGAGCGCGGGGAACACCGGGGGCGACACCGCGCGGCTGATGGTCACCGGCCCCTTCAACGAGTCCGACCTCGGCGTCGCCTGCTACCACTCCAAGGTCGGCGCGGTCGAACTCTGCCTGAACCACCTGGTGGACGGCCGCGACGAATACCTGGTCGTGGACATGACGGCGGGCAGCGACTCCTTCGCCTCCGGGATGTTCACCCGCTTCGACATGACGTTCCTGGTCGCCGAGCCGACCCGCAAGGGTGTGGCCGTCTACCGCCAGTACAAGGAGTACGCCCGCGACTTCGGCGTCGATCTCGCGGTCGTCGGCAACAAGGTGCGGGACGCGGACGACCTGGCCTTCCTGCGCGCCGAGGTCGGCGACGACCTGCTGGTCACCGTCGGGCACTCGGACTGGGTGCGCGCGATGGAGAAGGGCAGGCCGCCGCGGTTCGCGCGGCTGGAGGAGGACAACCGCCGCGCGCTGCGCACGCTGCACGAACGGGCGGACGCCACGTATGAGCGCAGGGACTGGGCGCGCTACACCCAGCAGATGGTGCACTTCCACCTCAAGAACGCGGAGAGCTGGGGAAACGCGAAGACGGGCGCCGACCTGGCGGCGCAGGTCGACCCCGACTTCGTACTCGGCGAACGGGAACAGGACGAGCAGTTGCCCCGCCCCGCTGCGGCCGCTAGCGCACAGCCGGCCTGATCCGCTCGGGACCGCCCGCCGTCGCGGCGGCGGGCGCTCCGCCCATGAAGGTGTTCCAGCCGTCCTTGGGCGCCTGGCCCACGTCCAGCGTCCGCAGCCGCGCGAGCACCGCAGGGTCCTGCGCGTCCATCCAGTCCGCCACCTGCTTGAAGCTGACGCAGCGCACGCCTTCCTTGCCGCAGACCTCCTTGACGGTGTCCTCGACGGCCTTCATGTAGACGCCGCCGTTCCAGGACTCGAAGTGGTCGCCGATGAAGAGCGGGGCGCGGTTGCCGTTGTAGGCGCGCTCGAAGGCGGCGGCCAGTCCGTCGTGCATCTGCTTGCCCCAGGCGGCCTGCTTGGCGGGGTCGCCGTGCACGGTGCCCGACTGGTTGGCGAGGAAGTTGTAGTCCATGGAGAGCGTCTCGAAGGCGCGACCCGGCACCGGGATGTCCTGGAGCGGGAAGTCCCAGACGCCGTCGATCTTGGAGGGCCAGGTCTGCCGGCCGCCGATCGAGCTGGCGTCGTAGCGGAAGCCCGCGGCCTTGGCGGCCGGGATGAGATTGTGCTGGCCCTCCAGGCACGGGGCGCGCCCGCCGACCAGTTCCTTGCTGTAGTCGAAAGGCAACGGGTCGAGCTTGGTGAGGCCGGAGTTGGTCTTCCAGTTCTTCACGAAGCCCTCGGCCTGCTGGATCTCGCTGGACCACTCGTCGCTCGACCAGGTGCCGACGCCGCCGTTGGGACCGCAGAAGTGGCCGTTGAAGTGGGTGCCGATCTCGCTGCCGTTCTGCCAGGCGAGGCGCAGTTCGCGCAGGGTGTCGGTGATGCCCTGGCGGTCGTTGAAGCCGATGTCGGAGGCGCCGCGCGGGTGCTTGGGCGGGGCGTAGACGTCCTTGTGGTCGCCGGGCAGCAGGTAGACGCCGCTGAGGAAGTACGTCATCGCCGCGTTGTAGCGCTCGCCGACCTCGCGGAAGTGCGAGAAGAGCTTCTGGCTGTCCTCGCCCGCGCCGTCCCAGGAGAACACGACGAGCTGCGGCGGTCGCTCCCCCGGCTTCAGGCGCGTGAAGACCGGCTGATGGGGCTGCGGGCCGGTGTCGGCGGTCGAGCCGTCGCCGATGAGCCGGACGGCGTGGGGCGCCGCGGCTTCGGGGCGGGTGCCCGCGTTGCCGGGCTCGGCGCGGCCGACGGCCGGGGCGGCGCCGGGGCCGGACCCGGCGGCTGATCCGGAGCCCGAGTCGCTGGCGGCGGAGCACGCGACCGCGCCCGCGGCCAGCGCGGCTACGGCGAGTAGCGCCGGTGCCTTGCGCAGGGAGTGCATTCGTACCTCACATCACAGAAAAAGGGATTTGCCCAAAAAGTGACATGCTGCCTTGTCGTGACCGCAACGACCTGGCCGTTTATCTGCCAATTCACTCGATAGCAGTAAATAAAGCCCCGATCAGACCTCTGGACTTCACTCTCCGCAGTCAGTCGATTACTCTCCATTTACTGACGCTTGAGAGTAGCGAGCGATAACGCTCCGCAATCACGTCCCGCCGCCCACCGAAGGAGACGGGAATTATGCAGAGAATCCACCGGTCCGATCTGTCCGCTTCGATCACGGTCTTCCTGATCGCCGTCCCGCTGTCGCTCGGCCTCGCGCTGGCGACCGGGGCGCCTCTCCAGTCCGGCCTCGTCGCCGCGGTCGTCGGCGGCATCGTCGCCGGGCTGCTCGGCGGGGCGCCCCTCCAGGTCAGCGGCGCCGCGACCAGCCTGGTCGTGGTCACCGCCGATCTCGTCCACCGCTACGGATGGCGCAGCACCTGCGCCATCACGGTGCTCGCCGGGCTCGCGCAGCTCGTGCTCGGCATGGCGCGGGTGGCCAGATCCGCGCTCGCGGTCAGTCCCGCGATCGTCCACGGCATGCTCGCGGGCATCGGTACGGTCATCGCCCTCGGCCAGCTCCATGTGGTCCTCGGCGGCAGCCCGCAGAGCTCCGCCCTCGACAACATCACCGCGCTGCCCGGCCAGTTGGCGGTCACCAACCCGGCCACACCCGCCATCGGCGCGATCACCGTCGCCGTACTGCTCGGTTGGCGGCGGCTGCGAGGCAGGGCGGGACGGCTGCTCGGCGCGATCCCCGCGCCGCTGGCCGCGGTCATCCTGGCCACCGCCGTGAGCGCGGGACTGTCACTGCCGCGGGTGAATCTGCCCGCGTGGAGCGCGCCCGTGCTACCCACCCTGCCCACGGGGCCGGTCCTCGGAGTGGTCGCCGCCGTGCTCACCGTCACCCTGGTCGCGAGCATGGAGTCGCTGCTGTCCGCGGTCGCCATCGACACCCTCCAGGGCCGGCGTCCGGGACCGCACGCCCCGCCGGCCAAGCTCGACCGCGAACTGCTCGGCCAGGGCGCGGCCAACATGGTGTCGGGCCTGCTCGGCGGCCTGCCGGTGGCCGGCGGCGCGATCCGCGGCTCGGCCAATGTCGAAGCGGGCGCCGTGACGCGCCGCGCCACCGTGATGCACGGCGTGTGGGTGCTGCTCTGCGCCGGGCTCGCCTCCTGGGCGCTGGAGCTGATCCCGCTGGCCGCGCTCGCCGCCCTGGTGATGCTGGTCGGCGTCCGCATGGTGAGCTTCGCGCACATCAGACACGTCCAGCGGCACCGCGAATTCCCGGTGTACGCGGCCACGCTCGGCTCCGTGGTGCTGTTCGGTGTGCTCCAGGGCGTGATCGTGGGGATCGTGGTCGCGCTGTGCCTGTCGCTGCGCCGCCTGACGCACACGCGGATCACCGTCACCGAGGAGCCGGAGTGCCACCGGGTGCGGGTCACCGGCCAGTTGACGTTCCTGGCGGTGCCCCGGCTGACCCGGGCCTTCGCCCAGGTCCCCGACGGGGCCGACGCGGTGGTGGAGCTGGACGGCTCCTTCATGGACCACGCGGCCTACGAGGCGCTGAACGCCTGGTGCGCCAGGCACCGTTCGCGCGGCGGACACGCGACGCTCGGCGACGCGGTCGGACGGACCGTCAGCGAACCGGTGAGCGCGCACGCCTGCCGCCCCTGGACGCCGTGGCGCAACCACCACTGCACCCGCTCCGGCACCGTGCCCGCCACCAGCGGCGGTCAACTACTCGGCGGCGTCAGCGCCTTCCAGCGCAACACCGCGCCGCTGGTCCGCGAGGAGCTGGCGCGGCTGGCCCGCGAAGGACAGCGGCCCGGCCAGCTCTTCCTCACCTGCGCGGACTCCCGGCTGGTCACCAGCATGATCACCTCAAGCGGTCCCGGTGACCTCTTCACGGTGCGCAATGTGGGCAATCTGATGCCGCCGCCCGGCTCCGACGCCTCCTGCGATTCGGTGGCCGCCGCCGTCGAGTACGCGGTGGACGTGCTCCAGGTCTCCAGCATCACGGTGTGCGGACACTCCGGCTGCGGCGCGATGCAGGCACTGCTGGGCTCCGACCACGAGCCGGGCGCGCAGACCCCGCTGGCCCGGTGGCTGCGGCACGGCCGCCCCAGCCTGGCGCGGCTCAACCGGATCGGCAGACTCGGCCGCGGCGAGGTGGCGCTGGCGGACCGGCCGGTCGCCGACGACCTCGAAAGGCTGAGCCTGGTCAATGTGATGCAGCAGCTCGAACACCTGATGGCGCACCCCTGCGTGGCGCGTCGGGTCAGCGAGGGCACGCTCCAACTGCACGGCATGTACTTCCATGTCGCGGAGGCGCAGGCGTACATCCTGGACGGTTCGACGAGTGTGTTCGCGGCGGTGGGGCCCGACGCCGCACCGGACACCGCCCGGGAGGCCGCAAAGGTCTAAACCATTTTTCGGGTAGCTATTGTCAGGGTGGCCCAGGACTGGTGAGGTAGTGCTGGGACATGTGGGACACCCTGACAAGGAGCTGGCGTGAGCAGCAACGAGAGCCTGGCCAACCTGCTGAAGGAGGAGCGGCGGTTCGCTCCCCCGGCCGAACTGGCGGCGTCCGCCAACGTCACGGCGGACGCGTACGAGCAGGCGGCGGCCGACCGGCTGGGGTTCTGGGCCGAGCAGGCCCGCCGTCTGACCTGGGCCACCGAGCCCACGCAGACCCTGGACTGGTCGAACCCGCCGTTCGCGAAGTGGTTCGCCGACGGTGAGCTGAATGTCGCGTACAACTGCGTCGACCGCCATGTGGAAGCCGGGAACGGCGACCGGGTCGCCATCCACTTCGAGGGCGAGCCCGGCGACAGCCGCAGCATCACCTACGCGGAGCTGAAGGACGAGGTCTCCCGCGCGGCCAACGCGCTGACCGAGCTGGGCGTCGAGAAGGGCGACCGGGTCGCGGTCTACCTGCCGATGATCCCCGAGGCCGTCATCGCGATGCTGGCCTGCGCCCGGATCGGCGCCGCGCACTCGGTGGTCTTCGGCGGCTTCTCCGCCGACGCCGTCGCGTCCCGGATCGCCGACGCCGACGCCAAGCTCGTCATCACCTCCGACGGCGGCTACCGGCGCGGCAAGCCGTCCGCGCTCAAGCCCGCCATCGACGACGCCGTCTCCCGCTCCCCACAGGTCACCAACGTCCTGGTGGTGCGCCGCACCGGCCAGGACGTGGAGTGGACCGAGGGCCGGGACGTGTGGTGGCACGAGATCACCGCGCGCCAGTCCGCGGAGCACACCGCGCAGCCCTTCGACGCCGAGCACCCGCTGTTCATCCTCTACACCTCCGGCACCACCGGTAAGCCCAAGGGCATCCTGCACACCTCGGGCGGCTACCTCACCCAGGCCAGCTACACCCACCACGCGGTCTTCGACCTCAAGCCGGAGACCGACGTCTACTGGTGCACCGCCGACATCGGCTGGGTCACCGGCCACTCGTACATCGTCTACGGCCCGCTCTCCAACGGCGCCACCCAGGTGATCTACGAGGGCACGCCGGACACCCCCCACCAGGGCCGGTTCTGGGAGATCGTGCAGAAGTACGGCGTCACTCTGCTCTACACCGCGCCCACCGCGATCCGTACGTTCATGAAGTGGGGCGACGACATCCCCGCGAAGTTCGACCTGACGAGCCTGCGCGTGCTGGGCAGCGTCGGCGAGCCGATCAACCCCGAGGCGTGGGTCTGGTACCGCGAGCACATCGGCGGCGGCAGGACCCCGATCGTGGACACCTGGTGGCAGACCGAGACCGGCGCCATGATGATCTCCCCGCTGCCCGGCGTCACCGAGACCAAGCCCGGCTCGGCGCAGCGCGCGCTGCCCGGCATCGCCGCGACCGTGGTGGACGACGAGGCCAACGAGGTGCCGGACGGCTCCGGCGGCTACCTGGTCCTCACCGAGCCGTGGCCGTCGATGCTCCGCACCATCTGGGGCGACGACCAGCGCTACATCGACACCTACTGGTCCCGTTTCCCCGGCCGCTACTTCGCGGGCGACGGCGCCAAGAAGGACGAGGACGGCGACATCTGGCTGCTCGGCCGGGTCGACGACGTCATGCTCGTCTCGGGCCACAACATCTCCACCACCGAGGTCGAGTCGGCGCTGGTCTCGCACCCGAAGGTCGCCGAGTCCGCCGTCGTCGGCGCCGCCGACGCCACCACCGGGCAGGCCATCGTGGCGTTCGTCATCCTGCGCGGCACCGCGGAGGACAGCGCGGACCTCGCGGGCGCGCTGCGCGACCACGTCGGCAAGGCGCTCGGCCCGATCGCCAAGCCCAAGCGGATCCTCATCGTCAACGAGCTGCCCAAGACCCGTTCCGGCAAGATCATGCGCCGCCTGCTGCGCGACGTCGCGGAGAACCGCGAGCTGGGCGACGTCACCACCCTCACCGACTCCACGGTGATGGACCTCATCCAGAGCAAGCTGCCGAGCGCGCCCAGCGAGGACTGACACCCCCGGCCCCCGGCACACACCCGGCGCGGCCACACCCGCGCGACCACACCCGCGCGACCACACCCGTGAGGGGCGCCCCGGCAACCACCGGGACGCCCCTCACACGTTCGGGTTAGGCTGACAACACATCGCGGCAGGATCGCGACAAAACTTAAGGGCGCGCCGGGAAGTCTGGTCGGCACACGGGACACCTGTGTCCGCAGCCAGCCGCACCCGCCCAGGAGGCCGCCCCCATGACCGAGTACCCGCGTGACTGAGCAACCGCGCCGTCGCGCCGACACCGTCCTCGGACGGCTGCCGCTCCCGGAACGCACCTTCGTCCTGGACGCGCTGCGCGCGGAGACCGTCGGCGGAGTCCTGCTCCTGGTGGCCGCCGTGGTGGCGCTGGTCTGGGCGAACATCCTGCACCACAGCTACGAGAGCGTCAGCCACTTCCACTTCGGCGTCTCCACGCTCGGCCTCGACCTGTCCGTCGCGCACTGGGCGGCGGACGGCCTGCTCGCCGTCTTCTTCTTCGTGGCGGGCATCGAGCTGAAGCGCGAACTGGTCGCGGGCGAGCTGCGCACCCCCTCGGCCGCCGCGCTCCCGGTGATCGCGGCCGTGTGCGGCATGGCGGTCCCCGCGATCTTCTACACCGTCGTCAGTGCCACCGGCGGCGGCTCCCTCAAGGGCTGGGCCGTCCCCACCGCCACCGACATCGCCTTCGCGCTCGCGGTCCTCGCCGTCATCGGCACCGCCCTGCCCGCCGCGCTGCGCGCCTTCCTGCTCACCCTCGCCGTCGTCGACGACCTCTTCGCCATCCTGATCATCGCCGTCTTCTTCACCTCCTCGATCAACTACGCCGCGCTCGGCGGAGCGGCGGCCGGGCTGGTCGTCTTCTGGCTGCTGCTGCGCTCGGGAGTACGCGGCTGGTACGTGTACGTACCGCTGGCGCTGGTCATCTGGGGCCTGATGTACAACAGCGGCGTGCACGCCACCATCGCGGGCGTCGCCATGGGACTGATGCTGCGCTGCACCAGGCGCGAGGGTGAGCGCGAATCTCCCGGCGAGCACATCGAGCACCTGGTGCGGCCGATCTCGGCGGGACTTGCCGTACCGCTGTTCGCCCTCTTCTCTGCCGGGGTCGCGGTCTCGGGCGGCTCGCTGCGCGATGTGTTCACCAAGCCCGAGACGCTCGGTGTGCTGATCGGACTGGTGGTCGGAAAGATCGTCGGCGTGTTCGGCGGCACCTGGCTGGCGGCCCGCTTCACCCGGGCGCGGCTCAACGCCGACCTCAAATGGCCCGACGTCCTGGCGGTCGCCTCGCTCGCCGGGATCGGCTTCACCGTCTCCCTGCTGATCGGCGAACTCGCCTTCAAGGACGACGCGCTGCTCGCCGACGAGGCGAAGGCCGCCGTCCTGGTCGGCTCGCTGCTCTCCGCGGTGCTGGCGACGATTCTGCTGAAGCTGCGGAACAACAAATACCGCGCCTTGTGCGACGAGGAGGAGCGCGACGAGGACGGCGACGGAGTCCCCGACGTGTACGAGCAGGACCAGCCCGCCTACCACCTGCGGATGGCCGAGATCCTGGAACGGAAGGCCGCGGAACACCGCAGGCTCGCCCGTCTGGCCGGGGGCGACGGCGGAGATGACTCCGGCTGAGGCATGATCTGACGGAACGACAACGATTTGACGACGGAGGACGCAATGAGCGCAGCCCACGACGACGACGGGCGCAGCCTCGGCCAGTTGTTCGCCTCCGCCACGGCGGATGTCTCCGCCCTGGTGCACGACGAGATCGCCCTCGTCAAGGTGGAACTGCGGCAGGACGTGAAGCGGGCGCTGTTCGGCAGCGGCGCGATCGGTGTCGCCCTGACCCTGGCCTTCTTCGCCATGCCGATGTTCAGCATGGCCGCCGCGTACGGCATCCACGCGCTCGGGATCACCCTGGGGTGGTCGTTCCTGATCGTCGCCGGGGCGTACGTGCTGATCGCCGCGCTCCTCGGCCTGATCGCGTACGGCCGGTTCAAGAAGGTGAAGAAGCCGGAGCGCTCCATCGAGTCGGCCAAGCAGACCGCAGCGGTGATGAAGAACGCGAAGCCGCACCCGCGTCCGCAGGACACGGCCACGAGTCTGGACAAGGCCGCCGCCAAGCCCGCGCTGCCCCGCGCGGACAGGGACGCGGGACGCGGCGGCGTCCGGGATTCGGTGTCCGGCGCCGGGCCGGATTCGATGGCCGGTTCGACCAGAGCACCCGACCTGAAGATGTGACACTCTCTCCACCATGAGGGTCGTCGGCAGGTCGGGCAGTGCCACGGGAAACGACAGTGGAAGCGGTTCGGGAGAAGAGTCGCGGAACGGCTCGGGGAACGGGCCGGGAACCGGGCCGTCAGGTGCGGGCGGCGGCGGTTCCGTCCCCCGCCTCGAAGGGCCGTGGACCCACCGTGACGTGGCCGCGAACGGCGCCCGCTTCCACATCGCCGAGATGGGCGACGGCCCGCTCGTCCTCCTGCTCCACGGCTTCCCGCAGTTCTGGTGGACCTGGCGGCACCAACTGCCCGCACTCGCCGAGGCCGGTTTCCGCGCGGTGGCGATGGACCTGCGCGGGGTGGGCGGCAGCGACCGTACGCCGCGCGGTTACGACGCGGGCAACCTCGCGCTCGACGTCACCGGGGTGATCCGGTCGCTGGGCGAGCCGGACGCCGCGCTGGTCGGCCACGACCTCGGCGGCTACCTGGCGTGGACGGCCGCGACGATGCGGCCCAAGCTCGTACGCCGCCTCGCGGTCGAGTCGATGCCGCACCCGCGCCGCTGGCGCAACGCGATGCTGACCGATCTGCGGCACAGCAAGTCGGGCGCCTACATCTGGGGCTTCCAGTCGCCCTGGCTGCCGGAGCGTCACCTGGTGGCGGACCACGCGGAGTTGGTCGGCCGGCTGATCCACCAGTGGTCGGGGCCGCGGCTGCCGGACGACGAGGCCGTGGACGTCTACCGGCGCGCGATGCAGATCCCCTCGACGGCACATTGCGCGGTCGAGCCGTACCGCTGGATGGTGCGGTCGATGGCGCGGCCCGACGGCATCCAGTTCAACCGGCGGATGAAGCGGCCGGTCCGGGTGCCGACGCTGCACCTGCACGGCTCGCTCGACCCGGCGATCCGCAGCCGCAGCGCGGCGGGCAGCGGGGAGTACGTCGAGGCGCCGTACCGCTGGCGGCTCTTCGACGGCCTGGGGCACTTCCCGCACGAGGAGGACCCGGCCGCGTTCTCGACCGAGCTGATCAACTGGCTGAAGGACCCGGAGCCGGACCGCTGAGCCGTACGCTCCTGACGGGCCCAAGCCGCCGCCTCCGCACGGCCTCGCGCCGTAACTGACTCACCCTCAGCGAGGCTCTGACCCCCCATCAGGTGTCCCTCTGCCAGCGCGCCCGCCCCGTACGCATCAGGCGTCCGCGTGTCGGTCATATGATCCGCAAAATGCCGGACGCATACGCCAACCGGGCGACCGAAGGGCGATTACCGACCAAGGGCTGCGGGCACTTAGCTTCGTATGGGTTGGACGCACGACTACCGTGACGTATCACGCAATCGCCGTAACACTTCCGTCTCCGTCAACAGCGGGGCGCCCTTGGCCGTGCTCCCGCCGGGGGAGCCCCAGATCGGAATCCCGCGCATCCTGCGGCGCCGGGCCCGCTGGGTCGGCGCCCGGCTGCGGCACGCCAGGGCGCAGTGACCGCCCGGCCGACGGACGGCCCGGCCGACAGGTACGCCGGGCCGTCCGTCGGTCACCTCACAGCGCGCAGTTCTCCGTGTCGACCTGCCGGCTCGCCGCCGTGCCCGCCGCGATGTCCGGGCGGATCTCGTCGGCGGTAAGCGCGTAACCGGTGTTCGAGTCGTCGAGTGACTTGGCGAAGACGACGCCCGCCACCTGCCCGTTCGTGGTGAGCAGCGGGCCGCCGGAGTTGCCCTGGCGGACGGTCGCGTACAGCGAGTAGACGTCGCGGTGGACGGTGCCGCGGTGGTAGATGTCCGGGCCGTTGGCCTCGATACGGCCGCGGACGCGGGCGGCGCGTACGTCGAAGGCGCCGTTCTCCGGGAAACCGGCCACGATGGCGTCGTCGCGGGACTGTACGTCGCCGCTGGTGAATGTGAGCGCCGGCGCGTTCAGACGCGGCACGTCCAGGACGGCGATGTCGCGCTGCCAGTCGTAGAGGACCACGCGGGCGTCGTACAGGCGGCCCTTGCCGCCGATCTGCACGGTGGGCTCGGAGACGCCGCCGACGACGTGCGCGTTGGTCATCACACGGTCCTTGGCGAAGACGAAGCCGGACCCTTCGAGGACCTTCCCGCAGCCCGACGCGGTGCCGACGATCTTGACGATGCTGCGGCGGGCGTCGGTGACGACGGCGCTGTGCACGAGGTTCGGGTCGGGAGGGGGCACCGAGGTGATCGGCTCGGACCCGAAGGGCCCGAAGACCTGCGGCAGGCCGTTCTGCGCGAGGGTGGAACTGAAGTCGGTGAACCAGGTGTCGGCTTCCTGCGGCACCACCCTGGAGACGCCGAGCAGCACCTTGGACGAGCGCACCTCGCGGCCTATCGTCGGCAGCGCCGTGGTGGCCAGCGCGCTGCCGATCAGCCAGGCCACCAGCAGCATGGCGAGCACATTGACCAGCGCGCCGCCGCCCGCGTCGATGGCGCGGGCGGGCGACCACGTGATGCGGGTCCTGAGCTTGTTGCCCAGGTGCGTGGTGAACGCCTGCCCCACCGACGCGCACACGATGACGACCACCACGGCGGTGATCACCGCGACCGAGCCCGGCGAGGAGTGGTCCGTCGCCTTGTCCCAGAACAGCGGCAGCAGATAGATCGCGGCGAGACCGCCGCCGAGGAAGCCGACCACCGACATGACTCCGACGACGAAGCCCTGCCGGTAACCGACCACGGCGAACCAGACGGCGGCGAGGATGAGCAGAAAGTCCAGCACGTTCACCTGGACACGGTCTCATGGCCGCCCCGCCCGACGGCACCGTACGGCCCAGGTGACCTGCGCGGTACGGCCGATGACCGGCACCAGGGGGCCGAACTCGCCCTGGACACCCCTCGGAGGAGCCCCGGCACGCGCCCCCGAGGACCGCCGTACGCGCCTCGGCACGCGCGCCCGGGCACCGCCCGTACGCGCCTCGGCACGCGCCCCCGAGGACCGCCGTACGAGCCCCTCAGAGGCGGGGGACGGCGCGGACACGCCCTAGGCGAGCGGCACCTTGCGGTCGCGGTCCCAGGGCCGCTCCCAGCCCGCGAACTGCACGATCCTGTCGATCAGCCCCGCGGTGAAACCCCAGACCAGCGCGCCTTCGACCAGGAAGGCCGGGCCGAGGAAGCCGCTGGGGTGGGTCAGGGTCGCGCGGTTGGCGGGGTCGGTGAGATCGGCCACAGGCACCCGGAAGACGCGCGCGGTCTCGGCCGGGTCGACCACGCCGACCGGGGTGGGCCTGCGCCACCAGCCGAGCACGGGGGTCACGACGAAGCCGCTGACCGGGATGTAGAGCCGCGGCAGCACGCCGAAGACCTGGACGCCCGTCGGGTCGAGGCCGGTCTCCTCCTCGGCCTCGCGCAGCGCGGCGCGCACCGGCCCGTCGCCGTCCGGGTCGCCGTCCTCGGGGTCGAGGGCGCCGCCGGGGAAGGAGGGCTGGCCCGCGTGCGAACGCAGCGCCCTCGACCGCTCGATGAGCAGCATCTCGGGGCCCCGGTCGCCGTCCCCGAACAGGATCAGGACGGCGGACTGCCGCCCGCCGCCTTCGGGCGGCAGAAAGCTGCTGAGCTGTTCCGGCCGGACCCCGGCGACGGCGTCGGCCACCGGTTCGAGCCACCGCGGCAGCCCGGCCGTGCTGATCTCGACCCCGGTGCCTTCTCCGGCATCGGCGCCGAAGCCGGCTCGCGCGTCGGCGCCGAGGCTCGCTCGCGCGTCCGCGCCGAAGCCCGCGCCCGTCTCCGGCCCGGCACCCGTGTCCGCCCCCCGCGCGTGGGTCATGAGGCCGCCAGCGGGGGCGCGGGCTGGCCCGGGTAGTCCGGCGGGGGCTTCAGGCGCTGTCCGGGGGCGCCGCCCTTCTCGTACTTGAGCAGCTTCTCCGCCTTCTCCGGGTCCGTCTCGCCCTCGCCGTAGGCCGGGCAGAGCGGGGCGATCGGGCAGGCGCCGCAGGCGGGTTTGCGGGCGTGGCAGATACGGCGGCCGTGGAAGACGACGCGGTGCGACAGCATCGTCCAGTCCGACTTCGGGAAGAGCCCGGCGACGTCCTCCTCGACCTTCTCCGGGTCCTGCGACGCGGTCCAGCCGAAGCGGCGGGCGAGGCGGCCGAAGTGGGTGTCCACGGTGATGCCGGGGACACCGAAGGCGTTGCCGAGTACGACATTGGCCGTCTTGCGGCCGACGCCCGGCAGGGTCACCAGGTCCTCGAGACGGCCGGGCACCTCACCGCCGAACCGGTCCCGCAGCGCCGCCGAGAGCCCCTGCACGGACTTCGCCTTGGCGCGGAAGAAGCCCGTCGGGCGCAGGATCTGCTCCAGCGTCTCGGGGTCGGCCACCGCCATGTCCTCGGGCGTCGGGTACTTCGCGAACAGCGCGGGCGTCGTCTGGTTCACCCGCAGGTCCGTGGTCTGCGCGGACAGCACCGTGGCGACCAGGAGCTGGAAGGGATTCTCGAAGTCCAGCTCTGGATGCGCGTACGGATAAACCTCCGCCAGCTCGCGGTTGATCCGCCGCGCCTGCCGTACCAGTCCCGCATGCGTCTGCGCGACCTTCGCCTTCTTGATCTTCTTGACCACCGCACCACTCGTCGCCATGCCGCCAGCCTACGGGCCGCCGCCGACACAGGGCGCCACAACGATCGGGGCGCGGTGGCGCGGGGCCGGGACCGGCGGCTCAGGGGCGGCGGGGCGCGCCGTCACCGGCCGCGCCGGACGTGTGCGGGAGGTCGTCCCCCGGTCCGGGGCGCTCCCCCGCGGCACCCGCCGTCACGCCGTGCGGCCTGTCCGGTACGGGCCCGGCGGCATGCGAGCCGGTGACGATCCGCGAAGTGTCGGCGGGGCCCGCGCCACGCCCGGTGAAGCCGCGGCCGACGCCGTGTCCCGGCGGGAGTACGGCCAGTTCGTGCAGGAGCTGCCGCAGCCGCAGCAACGGCCTGGTGACCGGCGGCAGCACCGTACCGGCGGCGGGGAGCCTGGTCAGGAGCGCCGCGTCGGCGGTACGCAGGGCGCGGGCGACCTCGGCCGCGGGCCGGCCCTGCGGGGCGGGTGCGAGCGCCAGGGCGGTGGCCGCGTGGCCGAGCGCGCGGCTGGCCTCCGCCAGGTGCGGCGCGGGCGCGAGGCCGGGTGAGCGGCGCGGGCCGAGCGCCAGGGCCCTGGTCTGCCGGGTGACGGCCGCGTAGAGGGTGAGCCGGTGCCGTACGAGGCGCGGGTCGTTGCCCCACACCAGGGGGCGGGTCAGCGGGCGCGCCACCAGGGCGAGCTGCTGGAGGCGGTGGTCCACCACGCGCACCAGGGCGTCGAGGTCGGCGCCGTCGGGGCTTGCGGACCCGTCCTCGCGGTCGGGGCGGCCGTCGTGCTCCAGGCGCGCGGCGGCGGCGTGCAGCAGCTCGCCCACGGCCGCGAAGTAGCTGCCGCGCGCGCTGCTGACGGTGTCGCGCGTGCTGGTCGGCAGGACGACCAGGGCGACCGCTATGCCGATGGCGGCGCCTATGGCGGTCTCTTCGAGACGCAGCATCAGCAGACCGGCGGAGAACTCGTGGAGCTGGGTGTAGAGCTGCGACACCATGATCGTGACGAAGAAGATCATGGCCGCGTAGGAGAGGCTGACCAGGTAGAAGCCGCAGGACATGCTGAGCACGATGACCGCGATCACCCACAGGGTGTGGCCCGCGGTCAGGTGCGCGAGGCCGATGCCCGCGCCGAGGCCGAGCAGGGTGCCGACGACGCGGTTGGTCGCCTTGATGAAGGTCTCCGAGCGGGTGGCGGTGCCGGTGAAGGCGATGAAGGCGGCGATCACCGCCCAGTAGTAGCGGGCCTCCGACAGCTCGCGGCCGATGACGATGGCCAGGGTGCCCGCGACGGCCACCTGGATCGCCTGCCGGGTGGTCAGCGAGAGGCCGCTGAGCCGCCGCCAGCCGCCGCGCGCCGAGACACCGCCCGCGACCGCGGCGGAGCCGGGCAGCCCGCCCATGGCCAGGGTCACGGCGGGGGCGAAGTCGGCCGGGGCGTCGAGAGCGTCGTCGTGGGTGCCGTGAGCGGGACGGGGGTCGCGGCCGGGGCCGTCTGCCGCGCCTTGTGCGGCCTTCGGGCGCCGCACCTTGTGCCCGCTTCCGTTGTGGGATCGTCCGACGTCCGCCTCCGCGGCGCGCCTGACCTCCCTGACCAGCACCGTGAACTCCCAGGCGGCGGTGGCCAGGTGATAGGCGAAGCAATCTGTGGCGGGTTCGGCGCGCGCGGCCGTCACCGGGTCGTCGGAGTCGACGAGTGACAGTACGTCCCTGGCCCGCCGTTCGGCCGCCGCGTATTCGCTGCGCGCCAGGTGCGCGGCGATGGCCGCGGCCTCGGGCGCGAGGCGCCCTCCGGTGCCCGCGAGCGCGTCGGCCGCGGTCGCCACGGCGTCCACCGCCAGATGCGCGTCCAGCGTCCTGCGGCGTACTCCGGCCGCGGACCGGCCCGGCGGCAGGGTGCCGGGGTGGGCCGACCAGCCCTCGATGACCAGCGCGGTCTCGGCGAGCCTGAGCTGGCGCGAGTGCAGCTCGCGGCGGAGCCGGGCCAGCCGCCGCACGTCCTCGGGGTCGGTCTCCAGCAGGTCGGCGCAGACCCGGGCGACGGCCCCGGCACGGGCGCCGAAGGCGCGGCGGACGCGGGTCAGCGTCCGCTGGGGGTGGGCGCGCAGCACGGTGGTGGACAGCAGCAAGACCCAGCCGGTGGCGATGCCGACGGCCGCGAGCAGGTCGGGGAGCTGCGCGAGGCGGGCGTCGAGGAAGGCGGCGAAGAAGTAGCCCATCCAGATCATGAAGCCGTAGAAGAAGTACGGCAGTCCGAAGCGGCGGATGAAGACGGCCACGAACATGACGGCGACGAAGACCGCGAGCATCGCGTCGGTGTGCCCGGCCACCGAGACGCCGATGACCATGCCGGTGCCGATGGCGACCGGGAAGAACACGGCCGTGCGGATCTTCGGCAGCACCTGGGTGCCGTCCAGCGCCATCGAGCCCATCATCGCCATGACGGTGCCCAGCAGCATGCCGACGAGGGTGCCCTGGGGACCCGCGTGCGTGGCGCGCCCGTAGCCGTACTCGATCGCCAGGGTGGTGCTCATGGCGACCGCCGCGCCGAACGCCGTGCGGAGTCTTTGCAGGCCCGGGTCCGATCCGACTATCCGGTCCCAGACCTCGCGCGTCCAGCCGCTCGACCCCACCGCGTCCCCTCCCGCTCGGCCTCGCCGAATTCATCGGTATGATGCCGATATTAACACGTGCATCGTACCGATATCTGGATCTGGAGTGGCCGTGGCAGGGACCGCGAAGGCAGAGGGGACCGAGGGGACCTCCGCCGCGCTCGATGTGATCGAGCATCAGACCGCCGTGCTCGTCAGGAATTTCGAGCTGTTCTACCGGCGCACCGACATCCACGACACCCTGGACCGGGCCGAGTACCTGCTGCTGCGCACCCTGGCCGGGGGCGGCCCGCAGGACATCAACTCGCTCGCCGCCGCGCTCGGCCTCGACCCCTCGACGGCCGGCCGCCAGGCGGCAGCGCTCCAGGCCCAGGGCCTGGTCGCCCGCTCCCCCGCCCCCACCGACCGGCGGCGCAGCATCGTCACGCCGACCGCCGAGGGGCTGCGGCGGATGGAGGAGGTACGCGCCCGGCGCGCGGAGAGCCTGGCGGGACTGCTCGACGGCTGGACCGAGGAGGAACGGCGCACGCTGGGTGCGATGTTCACCAAATACAACCGGTCGGTGGCCGCGCGCTTCCGGACGGCGGCACCGGGGACGGAAGCACCGGAGGCCGCCCACGAGGGCGCCCACGAGGGAGCGTCCACCGCGGCGCAGGCACCGGTGCCTGAACCGGTGCCGGTGCCGTAAATCCGCGAAGGTCCGGTAAACCCGCGCCGACGCGGGCGTTCGAGCCGTCCGGCGCGCAGGAATTCGTACGAAATTCGTACGGCCTTGCGCGAAGGGCCCACTCCAACACCCCAGCCGTTATGTTGTTCGCTTATAGCGGAATCCGGCTCAGGGGCCACCCGTTCGGCCCTTCCTGAGCCGTTTACGGACCCCGATCGGACCCCCAATCGGACCCCCGGAGCACGGCTACGGGCCTGGATAAGACATCCTTGTGATTGATCGCACTGTTTGAGACGTCATGCATCATGGGGAAATCCCAGCGATGTCGACAAGGAGAGAGCTCGTGGACGACGTTCTGCGCCGTGCCCCGCTTTTCGCGGCGCTCGACGACGAGCAGGCCGCTGAACTGCGCGCCTCCATGACGGAGGTCACGCTCGCGCGTGGCGACTCGCTGTTCCACGAGGGTGACCCCGGGGACCGGCTGTACGTCGTCACCGAAGGCAAGGTCAAGCTGCACCGCACCTCGCCCGACGGCCGCGAGAACATGCTCGCCGTGGTCGGCCCCGGTGAGTTGATCGGCGAGCTGTCGCTCTTCGACCCCGGCCCGCGCACCGCCACCGCCACCGCGCTGACCGAGCTGAAGCTGCTCGGCCTGGGCCACGGCGACCTCCAGCCCTGGCTGAACGTACGGCCCGAGGTCTCCACCGCCCTGCTCCGCGCCGTCGCCCGCCGCCTGCGCCGCACCAACGACGTCATGTCCGACCTGGTCTTCTCCGACGTCCCCGGCCGCGTCGCCAAGGCGCTGCTCGACCTCTCCCGCCGCTTCGGCGTGCAGTCGGAAGAGGGCATCCACGTCGTCCACGACCTCACGCAGGAAGAGCTGGCCCAGCTCGTCGGCGCCTCGCGCGAGACCGTCAACAAGGCCCTCGCGGACTTCGCGGGCCGCGGCTGGCTCCGCCTGGAGGCCCGCGCCGTGATCCTCCTGGACGTCGAGCGGCTGGCCAAGCGCTCCCGCTGACCCCCTCGGCACCGCACGCACACGAAGGCCCCCGCCCGGTCGAACCGGGCGGGGGCCTTCGCGCTGCCGGGCAGCCCCGGCTACCAGGCGAGTTGGGCGATCTCGTCCGCGACGGCCGCGCAGGCCGCCGTGGACGGGTCGATCAGCGGGAAGTGGCCGGTGCCGGGCAGCCACGCGGCGACGACCTCCTCGCCCGCGACCGCCGCGGCACGGGCGAAAGCCTGGCTGACCTGCGACGGAACCTCATTGTCAGTGGTGCCGTGCACGATGGTTGTGGCGATACCGGTGGGCAGCAGCGCGGCGGGGTCGGCGTCAGGCAGACGTGCCGTCAGGTGCTCGGGTCCGCCCAGCAGGTCGACGACCGCGCCGGAGCAGACACCCAGCCGGATCGCCGAGGTGAGGTCGGCGATCGGGGCGAGGGCCACGACGCCGCGTACGGGGGGAGGTGAGGGGCGGTGCCAGGGGGATTCAGGGGGCAGGACATGACGGGCGGCGGCCCACAGCGCGAGGTGGCCGCCCGCGCTGTGGCCGGTCAGGACGGTGCGGCGGGGGTCGACCACGTCGGCGCCGAGCGCCCGCACGGCGAGCGCGGGCAGCGCGTCGAGGGCGGCGGCCACGTCGTCGAAGGTGTCGGGCCAGCGCCCGGCCGGTGGCAGCGCGTCGGGCGCGGGGTCCGAGCCGTCGCGGCCTTCCTGCGGCGCCTCAAGGGCCGGGCCGCGGCGGTATTCGACCGACGCGACAGCGTAGCCGTGGGTGGTGAGGTGGGCCGCGAGCGGCGAGACGTGGGCGCGGTCGTGGGCGGCGCGCCAGGCACCGCCGTGGAAGAGGGCCACCAGCGGGGCCGGACGGCCGGTGGGGGCGCCTTCGGCGGGGGCGGGCCGGTAGAAGTCGACCACCTGGTCGGGGTGGTCGCCGTAGGACGCGGTGGCGTCCGGCGGCACCGGAGCGTGGCCGAACGCCGACGCCTCCTCGGCCGCCGCCCGTCGCCCGGAGGCGGCATCGGCGGCGGGCGGGGACGTGGAGGGGTCGGCAGCGGACATCGGTTACGTGGTCCCTTCGGGTACGTCGAGCGGGTCGGTTTTCTGCGGTACGGCGGTGGGTCGGGCCGCGACGGGCGTGCCCGGCCCGCCGGCCAGGACGTCGGCCAGTACGCGGGCGGCGCGCAAGGCGTCGGCGTACCGGGTGTAGAGCGGTGTGAAGCCGAAGCGCAGCACGTCGGGGCGCCGGTAGTCGCCGACGATGCCGCGCGCGGTCAGCTCGCGCATCACCTCGCCCGCCCCCGCGCAGCGCAGCGAGACCTGGCTGCCGCGCTCCGCGTGGTCGGCGGGTGTGATCGGCTCGGCGCGCCCGTACGGCACCAGCGCGGCCACGCAGTCCAGGAAGAAGTCGGTCAGCGCCAGGCTCTTGGCCCGCACGTCCGCGACGGCGACACCGTCCCAGACGTCGAGCGCCGCGTCCAACGCGAGCAGCGACAGGATCTCCGGCGTGCCGACCCGCCCGCGGGGCGCGCCGTCCGCCGGGGCGTACTCCGGGGCCATGCCGAACGGGTCGGCGTGCGAGTTCCAGCCCGGCAGCGGCGAGTCGAAGCGCGGCTGAAGCTCACGCCGCACATAGAGGTACGCGGGCGCGCCGGGCCCGCCGTTGAGGTACTTGTACGTGCAGCCGACCGCGAGGTCCACGCCGCCCGCGTCGAGCGCGACGGGCAGCGCGCCCGCGCTGTGGCACAGGTCCCAGACCGCGAGCGCGCCCGCCGCGTGCAGGGCCGCCGTGACGGCGGACAGGTCGTGCAGCCGCCCGGTGCGGTAGTCCACGTGGTTGACCAGCGCCACGGCGGTACGTTCACCGGCCGCGTCCGCGATCTCGGCCGCGTCCACCGCGCGCACGGTGTGACCGGTCAGCCGGGCCGCCGACGCGGCGATGTAGCCGTCCGTGGGGAAGGTCGCCGCGTCTACCAGGATCTCGGTGCGGTCGGCGGGCGCCATCCGCACGGCGGCGACCAGCGCCTTGAAGACATTCACGCTGGTCGAGTCCCCGACCACGACCTGCCCCGGCGCGGCGCCCACCAGCGGCGCGATCCGGTCGCCGATCCGCTCGGGTGCGGTCCACCAGCCGCTCTCCTCCCAGGACCGGATGCGCAGCTCGCCCCACTCCCGGGTGACGACGTCGCTCAGCCGGGGCAGCACGGCGGTGGACAGCGCGCCCAGCGAGTTGCCGTCCAGATAGACGGTGTCGTCCAGCACGAAGCGGTCCCGCACGGCGGCCAGCGGATCGGCGGCGTCCAGCGCGTCCGCGCGGTCCTGAAGGGCGGCATCCCGTGCCGCGACGGCCTCAGACATGGCTGCGCGCCGTCCACAGCTCGGGAAAGACGTTCTTCGTGGCGCGCTTCTCCAGCCAGGCCACCCCCGCCGAACCGCCCGTGCCCGACTTGGCGCCCATCGCCCTGCGCGTGGCCACCAGGTGGTCGTTGCGCCAGCGCCAGACCAGCTCGGCGACATCCGTCAGGGCCTCGCCGAGCCTGATCAGCTCGGTGTCCTGGTCGGCGTCCGCGTACACGCTCTGCCACGCCCGCTCGACCTCCGCGTGCGGCTCGTACCGCAGCGCCGGGTCGCGCTCCAGCACCTCGGCGGGCACCGCATAGCCGCGGCGGCTGAGCAGCCGCAGCACCTCGTCGTACAGGCTCGGCTCGGTCAGCGCCTTCTCCAGCTCCGCGTGCGCGCTGGGGGTGCCCCGGTGCGGCACCAGCATCGACGCGGACTTGTCCCCGAGCAGGAACTCCAGCCGCCGGTACATCGCCGACTGGAACCCGGAGCCCTCACCGAGGGCCGACCGGTACGCGTTGAACTGCGCGGGGGTGAGATTGGCGATCGGTTTCCACGAGGCGTTCAGCGACTCCAGCTCCGGCAGGCTGCGCCTGAGCGCCGCCATCGCCGTCGGCAGGTCGTCCTCCCTGAGCGCCGCCGCCGCGGTGGTCCATTCGTGGACCAGCAACGTGAACCACAGCTCCATCACCTGCGTGGTGACCAGAAAGGCCATCTCGCCGGGCTCGTCGGACAACGGGTGCTGCAAGTGGGTCAGTACGGACGCCTGCACGTAGTCCTCGTACGGCGTGCTGCCCTCGAACGAGAGGTTCGGGGTCGCCGCCTCATCGGTCGGTGCGTCGGACATGGTCTTACCTCCAGAAGCGGACCCGGGATCACCGGGCTACGCCGAGATCATCTGCGGTGCGGCCCAATCCGGCAAGGCCAGGCTCCCCCCAGGGTGCCCCTGCGCAAGGGCCACCGCCCCCGGGGTGCGCTCGCGCGAGGGGCTGCGCCCCTCCGGCACCGCTGCGCAGGCGGGTTCGCCGGTAGCCAGCGAGCCAAAGGCGGCGCCGGTGTTGAAAGGGAGAACGCGCACAGCGACCGAGGAACGAGGGAGCGAGCACGATCGACCGTCGACACCGGATTTAAGCCGCCGGAGGCGAGAGGGCGGCAAAAAGGGGGCGCCAGAGGGATCACCCCTCACTCCACCCCCGGACCTCCCACGTACGTCCCCTTCGGGTCGTACGGCCACTCGTTCGCTCGGCACCCGTTCAGGCCCTTGATCTGCTGCATCATCACCGGGGCCGGCTTTCCCGGGCCCGGGCAGCCCTCGTGGCCGTGGCCGATGCGGTGGCCGACCTCGTGGTTGATGATCAGGGCGCGGTAGCCCTCGATGGGGCCCTTGAACTCGGGGGAGCCGAGCAGCCAGCGCTTGAGGTTGACGACGACGGTGGAGCCGACGTCGCAGTTGACCTCGCCGCGGGTGAGGAGACCGGCGGCGCCGCAGATGTCGTCGACGGTGTCGGGGGTGGCGATCTTGACGACGAAGTCGGCGCGGCCGGAGGAGACGAGCTGGAAGCCGTCGTGGCCGTCGGCGGTCCAGCCGCGGGGGTTGGCGAGGATGGCGGCGATCTCGTGGGCGGCGTCGGCGGCGGACAGGTCGATACCGCCTTCGACCTCGACCTTGTAGCGGCGGACGGTGCCGTGTCCCGTGGCCTTGCCGCTGGCGTCGGCGGTGCTGAAGCGGCCGGTGCCGGAGACGGGGACCTTCGGCGGCTCCGCCTTGTCCCTCGCGGACGGCGGAGTGCCGCCCCCGGTGTCACCGTCACTGCCGCTGGCGTCGCGGGCCGGTGCCGTGGTGGCGCCGAGGCCGTGGTCGATGGCGGCGGCGGAGTCGACGTTCCTGCCGTGGTTCCAGGTGGCGTACCCGACGCCCGCGGTCACCATGATCAGTCCCACGGCCAGGGCGGAGCCGACTATCGCGGCGCGGCCCCTCGTCCGACGTCGGCCCGGTTGACGGCGTGGCTGTGCCAAGACTCCCCCTGCGCTGGCGCAGCGGTCGTCGAGGCCCCGGCTCCCCGGCCGGTCTCACCCCGTGCTGCGTGTGGACAACCGGATCAGAATCGCACATGGATACGGGGGATGAGGCGTCGGTCCGCCCTTGTGGCACGACTGCGACAAAGCACGTTCCCCCTGGTGAGACCCAGGGGGAACGCGGGGGAAACAGGAAGAGAAGGGCGGGCCGGCCGTCAGGTCAGGGTGTCGGCGGCGGTCGGCGAGCTGTCCCGCAGGAAGACCGTGCAGCGCTCGTACTCGTCCTGCTCGCCGATCGCCTGGGCGGCGCGGGCCAGCGCGTGCAGGGCGCGGAGGAAGCCGCGGTTCGGCTCGTGCTCGAAGGGCACGGGACCGTGGCCCTTCCACCCGGCGCGGCGCAGCGAGTCGAGGCCGCGGTGGTAGCCGGTACGGGCGTAGGCGTACGACTCCACGACGCTGCCGGCCTCGAAGGCGTCGTCGGCGAGCTGCGCCCAGACCAGCGAGGAGGCCGGGTATTTCGCCGCGACCTCGGCGGGCGCGGTACCGGAGGCGAGCAGTTCGCGCGGCTCCGGGTCTTCGGGCAGATGGGTCGGGGCGGGTCCCCCGAGCAGGTTCTCGTTGATGGCCATGCGTTCCAGTCTGCCCGAGCCCCCACCGTAAAGGCCCCCGGCAGATGCCAGGGGCCTTCGGCGGCGAGCCCGAAACCGCGCGGGGAGGCCCGGAGGCCGCCCGCACACGCAGCCGTACGAGGGCCGACAACGTCATGCGGTCCGTCCCGGAACCCGTCCGGAAGCCGGTCCCGTCCGGAAGCCGGCCCTGTGCGGAACGCCGTCCCGGAACCCGTCCGGAGGACTACTTGCGCTTGTTGCCCGCCGACCGCAGGTTCTCGGCGGCGACGACCACGCGGGCGGCCATGCCGGCCTCGGCGGCCTTGCCCCAGACGCGGGGGTCGTAGGTCTTCTTGTTGCCGACCTCGCCGTCGACCTTCAGGACGCCGTCGTAGTTGCGGAACATGTGGTCCGCGACGGGCCGGGTGAAGGCGTACTGGAGGTCGGTGTCGATGTTCATCTTGACGACGCCGTTCTCCAGCGCCTCGTTGATCTCCTCGAGCGTGGAGCCCGAGCCGCCGTGGAAGACGAAGTCGAAGGCGTTGGCCTTGCCGTACTTCTGGGCGACCGCGTCCTGGAGCTCCTTGAGGATGCCCGGACGCAGGACGACGTTGCCCGGCTTGTAGACGCCGTGGACGTTGCCGAAGGAGGCGGCCAGCAGGTAGCGGCCCTGCTCGCCCAGGCCGACGGCCTCGACGGTGCGGTAGGCGTCGTCGACGGTGGTGTAGAGGTTGTCGTTGATCTCGTGCGAGACGCCGTCCTCCTCACCGCCGGTCGGGGTGATCTCCATCTCCAGGATGATCTTGGCCTTGACGGCCTCGGCCAGCAGTTCCTTGGCGATGGCGAGGTTGTCGTCCAGGTTCTCCGCCGAGCCGTCCCACATGTGGGACTGGAACAGCGGGTCGCGGCCCGCTGCCACGCGCTCCTGCGAGACCTTCAGCAGCGGCCGCACGTACGCGTCCAGCTTGTCCTTGGGACAGTGGTCGGTGTGCAGCGCGACCGTGATCGGGTACTTCTCGGCCACGATGTGCGCGAACTCGGCGAGCGCGACCGAGCCGGTCACCATGTCCTTGTTGTACTGACCGCCCAGGAACTCCGCGCCGCCCGTGGAGATCTGGATGATGCCGTCGCTCTCCGCCTCGGCGAGGCCGCGCAGCGCGGCGTGCAGGGTCTGCGACGAGGTGACATTGATGGCCGGGTAGGCGAACTTGCCTGCCTTCGCCCGGTCGAGCATCTCGCTGTAGACCTCGGGGGTTGCGATGGGCATCGTGTCCGCTCCTCATGATCTGCGGGTGGTCCTGCTGTGGCCTTACTGGCGTGGCGACGTCTTTGTCGCCCCCATCTTCCCAGACTCGAACGGATACACCACCTCCGTGCACACCCAGTGGACGACGGCCTCTGGAGTGTTTCACGTGAAACACTCCAGAGGCCGGAAAAACGCAGGTCAGAGCCGGTCGAAAGCGCTCAGGACCCGGTCGGGGCAAGCTCGGAGCCCGCTCAGCGCCGACTCAGCACCGGCTCAGGACCGCGACACGGCTGCGCGGCTCAGGCGGCTCACGCGACTCAGGCGAGGCCCAGGTCGTCCAGCGAGTACGCGGCCAGGTACGGCAGTCCCGCGTCCGCGATCGCCCCGGCCGCGCCGCGGTCCACGATGACGGCGACGGCCACCACCTCGCCGCCCGCCTCCCGTACCGCCTCGACCGCGGTCAGCGGCGAACCGCCCGTGGTCGAGGTGTCCTCGACCACCAGCACGCGTCGGCCCTTGACCTCGGTGCCCTCGATACGGCGCTGCAAGCCGTGCGCCTTGTTGGCCTTGCGGACCACGAACGCGTCGAGCCGCTGCCCGCGCGCCGCGGCGGCGTGCAGCATCGAGGTGGCCACCGGGTCGGCGCCGAGCGTCAGCCCGCCCACCGCGTCGAAGTCCAGTTCGGCGGTGAGGTCGAGCATCACCTGTCCGGCGAGCGGCGCGGCCTCGCCGTCCAGGGTGATCCGGCGCAGGTCGACGTAGAAGTCGGCCTCGAGCCCCGAGGAGAGGGTCACCTTGCCGTGCACCACGGCCTTGTCCTTGATCTGCCGCAGCAGCGCGTCTCGCGTCTGGTCACTCATGCCGACAAGTATCCCGGCAGGCCGGGGGCTCAGCCGATCCGGTGCCAGGTCCACTCCGTGCTGATCTCCAGCGGGTCGATCGGGGTGACCAGGCGGGGCAGGGTGTTGAGGCCGTTCGGCGGGCCGGACTGGGGCTCGACGCAGACCGCCTCGGTCGGCTCGGTGTAGACGACCGCCCATTCGGAGGGGCTGGTCACCCGGACCGTCATCTCGCCGGGCCAGGTGAGGGTGATGTCCACGCCGTCGGGCATGCCGAAGCAGTCGTCCCAGGGGCCGGGCCTGGGGTCGACGCGGTTGCCGTTCGGCAGGTGGTTGTCGCCGCGCTCCTCCTGCCAGGCGGCGGTGAAGGCCAGTTCAACGTCCTGGCCGCCCTGGCCGAGGTTGCGCAGCCACCACGGGTGCCAGCCCGCCTGCGCGGGGAAGGAGTCGCCGGACGCGTCCGCCTCGACGCTGAGCGTCAGCTTCACCGAGTGCGGGGCCAACTCGACGGTGTGCGTCACCCGTCCGGGGTACGGCCACGGCTCGGCGAGGTCGAAGTAGTACGCGGCGGTGGTCTCGGTCGCGGGCGCGGCCTCCTGCCAGGCGGTGTGGCGCCCGGTGCCGTGGATGGCGTGTGGGGGCGCGTCGACGGGGAGTTGATGGGTGACACCGCCGTTGCGGAACACCCCGTTCTCCGTACGGCCGCACCACGGCACCATCAGGAAGGCGCCGAATTTGTCTCCCTGGCGCAGGAGTTCGGTCCCGCCGACCTTCAATGAGGCGATCCGGCAGCCGTCGTGGGGCCGCAGGATCAGTTCGGCGTCGCCCGCCGTCAGCTTCGTCTCGTTCGACACGGAACGAGAGTAACCGGGCTGTGTTACCTGCGGCGTCGCAGCACCCGGCCGACGACCACGGCGGACGCGACGAGAGCCGCGGCGGCGGGGGCCGCCCAGCGCAGGGTCGCCGCCGCGGAGGTGGCGTCCGGCGCGGGTACGGGCGCGTAGCGTCCGCGCGGCGGCGCGTGGTCGACCTCCTCGGCGCTGCGGCCGATCATCGTGCGGCGGGCGTGCGCGGCCTCGGCGGGCGGCACCAGGTCGTCCAGCGCGGCGGCGCTCTCCGGGACCTCCACCTCGACCTCGACCAGCTCGAAGTCGTCCAGGTCGGACGGCGGGGCGGGCTCGCCGAGGTCGTCCACGACGTCCGCCTCGGGCTCGGCGGGCTCGGCATCCTCATCGGAGTCGGCCTCGGCGGAGTCGGCGGCGGCGTCGGCGTCGGCGTCGGTGTCGGTGTCGGAGGGGTCGGACTCCGTGGTGATCCTGGAGTCCCCGGCGGGCGTGTCGGCGGCGTCCTCCGCGGTGTCATCAGCGGTGTCAGCCGTATCGCCAGCGGTGTCAGCGGCTTCCTCGGCCACGGCGTCCGCCGCTCCCGCCTCGGCGCCCGGCTCGTCCGCCCGCTCCGAGGATTCCGGCCGCTCCGAGGCCGCCCCTGCCTCCACGACCGGCACGATCGTTTCTTCGACGGTCACGTCCGAGGACGCCGGGTCCGGGGCCGTCTCCTCCTCCGGCGCGTGCGCCGCCAGGTCCGCGGAGAAACGGTCCAGCAGCCGCCGTACCGCCGCTTCCACGACGTCCGGCTCGTACGACGCCAGGCGGCCCTCGGCCTGGGCCGCGCCGCGGAAGATCAGCAGGGCGCCCGGCTCCGGGTGCGTGGCCTCGGCCACGACGATCTCCAGCGTGGCCTTGACCGTGCCCGTACCGCGCACCTCCGTACCGCTCGCCTCCGCCGCGAAGGGCGACGAGGTGCCGGTGACGCGGACCGTGCCGCGGTAGGTGATCGTGGAGCCGCCCACGCGCAGGCGGAGGCGGCCCGCGGCGCCGCCTTCCGGCGCGGACCCGTCAGCCCCGTCGGCGCCGTCCGCGGCGCCGGACGCGTCCGGCTGCCAGCCGGGCAGGCTCGCGGTCACGCGCGCGGGGCTGCGCAGGGCGTGGCCGATGCGGGTGGGGCTGACCGGGACGAAGACCTCGTGCTCCATGCGGCGGAGCCTACCCACCGGGACGGTGCCACGCGGCTTCGCGGGCGGAACTTTTTACGGGCATACGTGGCACGCGGCCCGGGCCCGTACGGACGCGCCCGCCGCCGTACGCCACCGCCGTACACCCGCCCCCTTGTGCACACGCCCGCCGCCGTACACCCTCCCCCTTGTGCACCCGCCCGGCGCCGTACACCCGCCCCCCTGTCGACGCGCCCGCCGCCGTACACCCGCCCCCGCACCCGTACGCGGGCGTCCCGTCCCCTTACGCCACCCGGCGTCCCCGCCGGCCGGCCGTCTCACCGCACCCTCGGGCGCAGCAACGTCGAGGCCGGGAGGGACTCGGTGGGGCGGCCGGCCAGCGGGGCGGCGGCGGCCTTGCGCAGCAGGGCGGGGGTCAGCCAGAGGTCAGGGGGGTGGCGGGGCGGGAGGGCGATGGCGGGGGTGGTGAGGCCGGACAGCACGAAGCCCCAGTTCGTGGCGGACGGCGGCACCGAGCCCGACCAGCGGTCGGGCCCCGCCTGCGCCCCGCACGTGCGGCCGGTGATCCAGTACGGCGCGGTCCGCAGCCCCACCGCCCGCAAGGTGGCCTCGATGGTCCAGAAGGTGTGCGTGGAGGCGCTGGGCGTGCCCGCGTGGACGGCGAGCCGCCCGCCGGGGGCCAGCGTGCGCGCGGCGAGCCCGTAGAACTCCTCCGAGTACAGCTTCGCGCTGCGCGAGATCCCCGGGTCCGGCAGGTCGGCGATGATCACGTCGAACGGTCCGCGCCGCTCCTCGCGCAGCCAGTCGAAGGCGTCGGCCGTGACGGCGGTGACGCGCGGGTCGTCGTACGCGTGCCGGTTGAGCGCGGACAGGCCGGGGTCGGTACGGGCGAGGCGGACGAGTTCGTCGTCGAGGTCCACGACGGTGACGGCGCGGACCCCGCTGTAGCGCAGCGTTTCGCGCAGGGCGAGGCCGTCGCCGCCGCCGAGGATGAGGACGCGGCCGTGCGGGCCGTTCATCGCGGGGTGCACCAGGGCCTGGTGGTAACGGAATTCGTCCGTGCCGCAGACCCGTAGCCGTCCGTCCAGGAAGAGTTGGAGCGGGGCTCCGGTCCTGCCGCCGCCGGTGAGGACGATCTCCTGCACGGCGGTCTGCTCCGCGACGCGCACCTGTCCCCCGTACACCGCGTGCCGCGCCGCCGCTTCGAAGGGCCCGGCGGCAGCGGCGGCGGCGCCGAGCACCGCGAGCACGGAGACGTTCGCGGCCAGCAGCCACCAGCGGGTGCGGGCGGACAGGTCGCCGCGGAAGAGCCACAGCACGGTCGCGCCGCCCGCCACCGCGTTGACCACACCGGTGGCCAGCGCGCCGGTCAACTGCCCGAAGTGCGGCAGGAGAAGGAAGGGGAAGGCGAGGCCGCCGACGAGCGCGCCCACGTAGTCCGCGGCGAAGAGGTCGGCGACGGCGCCGCCCGCGTCCTGCCGCCGGATCCGCTGGACGAGCGTCATCAGCAGCGGTACCTCGGCGCCGATCAGCACGCCGATCGCGAACGCGCAGCCGATCATGGCCAGTCGGGCCTGTCCCGCCCACGCGAAGCAGGCGTAGAGCGCCATCACCGACAGCCCGCCGACCAGCGCGAGCGCCGTCTCGACGGCGGCGAAACCGGCCGCGGCCCGTATCCGCAGCCGCTTGGCGAGCAGCGAGCCGCAGCCCATCGCGAAGACCATCACGGAGAGGATGACCGACGCCTGGGTGACGGAGTCGCCGACCAAGTAGGAGGCGAGCGCGACGAGTTCGAGCTCGTAGACCAGGCCGCAGGCGGCGCAGACGAAGACGGCGGCCAGGACCAGCGCGCGTGCGGCGCCCGCGGCCACGGGAAGCCGCAGGTCGAGTGGTGCCGCGGTGCGGCCTGGCTGGTCGATCATGAGTGCACGCTATGTCAGTCCGGTGGCGGCACAAGTCACCCACAGGGGTGTAATCAGGGGCGGTTGACGGCGCTTTCGCGGACCGCACCGGCGCACGGGGGTACGGGTGCGGCGCACGGTGTGGACGTATGTGCCGTCGGCCGTACGGGCGTTCGTCCGTCGGTGCGTACGGAGGTACGGTTCGCGCGCCGGACCGCCCGCGCGCGGGTGCCGCCGACGTACGTCCGTACCGCACGGGTCGGGAGGCGCGGCTCCGCGCGGACCGGCGCCGTACGCCCCAACACCCCTTCAAGGAAGGGCGTTCACCCGGGTCCTGGTGGTCACCAGCCGTCCCTCCTGCGGGTACGCGTGCCAGGTGCGCCACCGCACACTGCCCTCCGCGCACTGCACGAGCATCGCGGTGAAGGCGTGCGGGTCGCCGGGGAAGGTGCCCGCGAGACCATTGGGGTGGTCGGCGACCAGCGCGAGCAACTCCTGGGCGCGGCCCGCGAAGGAGCCCTGCGACAGCGTCTCGATCCGGGCCGCGAACTCGTAGTCCCAGCCGCCGACCCTGCGTGCCACGCCGAACGGCAGCGGCGCCTGGCTGCCCGGCATGCACGCGACGGTCTCCGAACACCCGCCGTCACGACCGGTGTCGACCAGGACCTGGTGGGACGCGCCGAGCAGCCGCATCTGGACCTTGGCCCGCAGCCCGCGCGTGTCGCCGACTTCGAGGTCGAGCACGGCGAGCGCGGGCAGCGGGTCCTTCCCGAGACACCACGCGAGGTCTCCGGCACGGGTGTCGGTGTAGGCGGTCTGGAGGGTGGTGAGCATGGGTCGGCTCCGCAAGCACGCAGTGGATGATGGGCCGACCCGCGTCTGACGGAGAGACGCGGCGGCTCGGTGCCCACGTGGGGTCCGGTAGATCCGAGAGCTACGGAATCATGAAACTCACGCCGTCCTCAGCGTTTTTACCCATCTGTGCGTACTTTCCATCCCTTGGAGCGCTTAAGGGCTCACGTGTTCACTACGTCGTTCCCACACCGCTTCCGGGCGCGCCCGGCGCACACCCCCGGCTGCGGACGCCGTACGGTACGGAACCCGGGACGCGTCCCGGTACGGTCCCCGTACGGTTCCGACGGAGAGTGGGTGCGGGAAATGGGCGGGCGGGAAGCGGACGGGCGGGAAGCGGGCGGGCTGGAAGCGGGCGGGCGGGAAACGGGCGGGCGGGAAATGGCCGGGCTGGAAGCAGGTGGGCGCATGCGGGACAGGCCGCTGCTGAACCGCCGCCTCGACGGCCTCGGTACGACGATCTTCGCCGAGATGTCGGCGCTGGCCCTCTCGACCGGCGCGATCAACCTCGGCCAGGGCTTCCCCGACACCGACGGTCCCGAGTCCGTACGGGAGGCGGCCGTCCGCGCCCTGCGCGACGGCCGCGGCAACCAGTACCCGCCGGGCCCCGGCGTCCCCGAGCTGCGGCGCGCCATCGCCGACCACCAACGCCGTTTCTACGGGCTCGACTTCGACCCCGACACCGAGGTCCTGGTCACCGCGGGCGCCACCGAGGCCATCGCCGCCGCGATGCTCGCCCTGCTCGAACCGGGCGACGAGGTCATCGCGTTCGAGCCGTTCTACGACTCCTACGCCGCCTGCATCGCCATGGCGGGCGCCGTCCGCGTCCCCCTGACCCTGCGCGCCCCCGACTTCCGCCCCGACCTCGCCGCCCTGCGCGCCGCCGTCACGCCTCGTACGCGGCTGCTCCTCCTCAACTCCCCGCACAACCCGACGGGCATGGTGCTCACCCGCGACGAGTTGGCGGCCATCGCCGAACTCGCCGTCGAACGCGACCTCATCGTCGTCACCGACGAGGTCTACGAACACCTGGTCTTCGACGGCGGCGAACACATCCCGCTGATCTCGCTCCCCGGCATGCGGGACCGCACGGTCTCCATCTCCTCAGCGGGCAAGACCTTCTCGTTCACGGGTTGGAAGGTCGGCTGGGTGACGGGGCCGCGGGAGCTGGTGGCCGCCGTCCGCACCACCAAGCAATTCCTCACCTACGTCGCCTCCGGGCCCTTCCAGTACGCCGTCGCCGAGGCCCTCGCCCTGCCCGACACGTACTACGCCGACTTCGCCGCCGACCTCCGCGCCAAGCGCGACCTGCTGGCGGCGGGCCTGCGCGACGCCGGCTTCCGGACCTACGAGCCCCAGGGCACGTACTTCATCACCACCGACATCACCGAACTCGCCCCCGGCACCGACGCCCTGACCTTCTGCCGCGCCCTCCCCGAACGCTGCGGCGTCGTCGCCGTCCCCAACTCCGTCTTCTACGACCACTCCACCGCCGGCCGCACCCAAGTCCGCTTCGCCTTCTGCAAACGCCCCGAAGTCCTCACCGACGCCGCCGACCGCCTCCGCAAGGCATTCAACGGCTGAGAGCCGCCCCATTGGCCGTGCCTGCCAGGAGCCGCAGCCCATCGAAGAACAGGCACGTGATTGCGCCGTGCAGTGCCATGTGACTGACCCGTTCCCGGGCGGCGTGCCACGAGGTCCGCCGCTCCGGGGCCACCAGCGGCCCGTCCAGCAGCCCGGGTATGTGTTCCCGCCCGGGTGGAACCTCCTCCAGCACGTGCCAGGGCACGCCGGCCCCCAGTCATCCATGGCCGGAGGCCAGGGGACGCGTTTCGCAGCCAGGCGCTGCTTAACTGTGCCGCCATACGACATGCACCATTCGTGGTACATGGACTACTCTTGGTACATGTCTATGAAGCGCACCAACGTCTACGCCGACCCGGAAGATCTGGCGATCATCAAGGAAGCCGCCGCCCGGCGCGGGGTCAGTGAAGCCGAGATCATCCGGCAGGGCATCCACCTCGCCGCCATGGCGAACCGCGTCTGGGACGAACCGCTTTTCTCCCGCACCTTTGAAGGTTCGGGACGTACTCCTTCCAAGGACGACGTCCGCAACGCGGTCGCCGACGGCGTCCGGCGCGAGGGCGATTCCGAGGTCACGGCGTGATCATCGTCGTCGCCGACACATCGGGCCTGCTGGCCGCGCTCGACTCCACGCACCCGGAACACCAGGGGGCCAACGAGGCGATCATGGCTGCCGGACTCCTCGTGATGTCCCCACTGCTGCTCGCCGAGATCGATCATGTCGCGACCCGCGAGCTGGGACGGGAAGCGGCTGTCAGCGCGATCGACGACATCCGGCGGTGGATGCGGACAAGCCGGATCGTCGTGCCGGAAATCACCGAGGCTCACCTCTCAGCCGCACAAACGCTGCGCGCCCGGTATACCGCGCTCAGCCTCGATCTCGCCGACGCCGTGAACGTCGCACTCGCTGCCGAGTACGACACTGACGCCGTTCTCACGCTCGACTGCCGGGACTTCCGTGCCGTCCGCCCATTGAGCCGGCACAAATCCTTCCGCATCCTGCCCGACGACCTACCGCTGCAATGAGTGCGTGAAAACGGAGTGGCCTGGGTGACGGGGTCGCGGGAGCTGGTGGCCGCCGTCCGCACCACCAAGCAGTTCCTCACCTACGTCGCCTCCGGGCCCTTCCAGTACGCCGTCGCCGAGGCCCTCGCCCTGCCCGACGCCTACTACGCCGACTTCGCCGCCGACCTCCGCGCCAAGCGCGACCTGCTGGCGGCGGGCCTGCGCGACGCCGCCGACCGCCTCCGCACGGCATTCAACGGCTGAGCGGGGCCGGGCTGCCGAGGCGGCTCAGCCGATCCGGTCCAGCGCCTCCGTGGCCGCGCGGCAGATCTGTTCGTCCAGGAGGATGCCGCCGCCGTAGCGGCGGTCCGCGTCCAGCACGGCGCGCAGCGTCGGCGCCGCGGCCGCCGCGGGGCTGCCGATGCGTCCCAGCGCCTGGACCGTTCGCAGGACGAGCGGCGTGACCTCGTACGCGGCCAGCGGCCGCAGTTCGGGCAGCAGGGTGTCGACGGCGGTGGCCGCGTCGCCGGTCAGCCGCCACCATGCCTCGGCCGCGCCGACCCGGCTCCACGCGCCGGGGCAGCCGAGCAACGGCCGGACGGCGTCCGCGTAGCGGAAGGCGAGGGAGCCGAGGTCGGCGAGACGGGCCAGTGCCGGGCGGCCGAGGCCCGCAAGGGCTGCCGCGCCGATCACGCGCAGGGCCAGTTCGGGGTCGCCGGTGACGCGCCAGTGCGCCCAGGCAGCGGTTTGCGCGCCGTGCCACCCCTGCGACGCGGGCGGCGGCACACAGCCGATTCCGTCGGCGCCGCGCGGGGGACGCAGGTCACCGCGGGCGAGTCCGGCGAGCAGGTCGGCCACCGCCTCGCCGCCCGCAATGCGGGCCGCGGGACCGATCCGCCCCAGGGCGTCGGCCGCGGGCCCGGCGTACGTCGTGTCGAGCAGTCCGGCCAACTCCGGTGTCGCGGGCACGGCGGACGGGCCCCACGCGGTGAGGGCGTTCAGCACCTCGGGTATGCCCCGGGCGCCGGGGCCGCCGCGGAGCCGTTCGCGGAAGGCGGGCAGCAAGTGCGGCGCCCACCGCAGGGGCGGCGGCTCGCCCCTGAGGTAATGGCTGCCGAAGCGCTCCCGGTACCGGGGCAGGGCACGGTCGTCGGCCGCGCCCATCAGCGCCCGCACTGCCAGATCGACGGTCAACGTCGAGGTGGCGGCCCGGTCCTGCTCCTGGACGAAGCGCGCCAGCCGGTCCGCGTACGGGGTCACCGCCGCTCCGCCCCCGGCGAGGATGTCGAGCGCTTGCGCGCGGACCCGGTCCTCGTCGTCCAGTCCGGCGACGACCGCTTCCCACAGTCCGGCCGACGGACGCCGCCAGTACCGCAGTTGGGCGTCGGCTGCCACCAGGGCGGCGCGGCGCAGGTCCGCCCTCGGGGCCCCGGTCAACGCGCCGACCAGTTCCCGCGCCTCCCGCGGCTGCGCCCGCAGCGGATCCGCGAAGCCGCGGACCGCCTCGCGCCCCCGGGACCCCCATGGCACGTCGGGCAGGGACGCGGCACCAAACGCGACGAAGGCGCTTCCGGCCGTGCCGCCGAGTCCCCTGGCGGCGGCGGACGTTGTCGCGGTCGGCAAGGCGGCCCGGATCGCGGCCAGCCGGACCAGGGGGTCGGGGTGCGTCAGCCAGGGCCGGCACCAGGACGCGTCGGTGACAGCGCCGTGCGCCGACAGGCTTCCCAGCGCCAGTAGTTGGGCTTGCAGGGCCGTGGGGTCCGATTCAGCCGCCGCCTGCTTCCTGAGGCCGTCGAGGGCCGACGCGTCGTCGCCCGGGACCTCCCCCAGGAACACGGCGGCACAGGTCCGCACGCCCGCGTGCGGGTCGGACAGGAACGGGACCACCCGCGGCCGGCCGGCCACCAGCGCAGCCAGCGCCAGCCGGTCCTCCCGCCACCGCTTCCCGGACAGCAGGCGGGCCTGCCGGGCGAGCAGATCGAGGACCCTGCGGCGGTGGTGCGGGTCGAGGGCGGGGAGAAGACCGAGGAGAGCGGCGGCGGCCGGGGCGAAGTACGGGGCTCCGACGTGATCGCGGAGGCGCTTGTCCAACTCCGCCCAGGAGGCGCGCCGGTCGGCAGCCGTCAGGAGTCCGGCCAGCAGCCCCGGTGTCCGCTCGCGCCTGGGCGGGACCTCTTCCAGAACGTGCCAGGGCGCTCCGGCCCCCAAGGTGTCCACCAGGGGAGCCTAGAGAGGCCGGGTTCGGACGCGGGGGCGCGGGTCCCGGAGGGGCAGAGGTGACCCCGGCGGGAAGGGGGGATTAGGTTAGGCTAACCTAAGCAGTGTGAGAGCTGGGGAGAGTGCTGGCGGCGGGATGCCCTCGCGGGGGCATGAGTTGGCGGCCACAGGGATGACGGTCGCGTACGACCGGGTGGATGTCGTGCATGACGCCGCCGTGTCGCTGCGGCCGGGCGAGGTGACGGCGCTGGTGGGGCCGAACGGCAGTGGGAAGTCGACGCTGCTGCGGACGCTGGCGCGGTTGCAGCGGGCCCGGGAGGGCGCGCTGACGCTGGACGCGGGGACGGACGGATTCCAGCTCACGTCACGGGAGTTCGCGCGGCAGGTGGCGCTGCTGACCCAAGGGCGGCCGACGCCGAGCGGGCTGAGCGTGCGGGACGTCGTGGAGTTCGGCCGGTATCCGCACCGGGGGCGCTGGGGGCGGCCGGACCCCGGCGGGACCGGCGCGGTGGAGCGGGCGCTGACGCTGACCGGGGTCGAGCACCTGGCCGCGCGGGGCGTCGAGCACCTGTCGGGGGGACAGCTCCAGCGGGTCTGGCTCGCGAGCTGCCTCGCGCAGGAGACCGGCGTGCTGCTGCTCGACGAGCCGACGACGTATCTCGACCTGCGGTACCAGATCGAACTGCTCGACCTGATCCGCGACCTCGCCGACGACCACGGGATCGCGGTCGGCGTCGTCCTGCACGACCTCGACCAGGCCGCGGCCGTCGCCGACCGCGTCGCGCTGCTCCACGACGGCCGGATCGTCGCCGACGGCCGGCCCGAGGACGTCCTGACCCCCGAACGCCTCACCGAGGTCTACGGCATCCGGGTCGACGTCGACACCGACCCCTCGACCGGCCGGCTGCGGACCCGTGCCGTCGGCCGCCACCACAGCAGAAGCCAGACCGAGAACCGGACCACAAACGACCGGAACACAAACGACCCGACCACAAGCGACCGGAACAGAAGCGAAAGGCTCCACCCCACCTCATGAGACGCCTCCCCGTACCCGCCGCCGCAGCCACCGTCGCCGCCGTCGCGGCCCTCGCCCTGACCGGATGCGGAACGACGCACTCCGCCGCCGACGAGTCGGTCAAGTCCACGGACTCCGCCTCCGCTTCGGCCTCGGGGCCGATCACCCTCACCGACGCCAGCGGTACGGAGGTACGCCTCGACGCGCCCGCCACCAAGGTCATCGGCACCGAGTGGAACGTCGTCGAGGACCTGGTCGCGCTCGGCGTCGACCCGGTCGGCGTCGCCGATGTGAAGGGGTACACGGACTGGGACAAGGCCGCCCCGCTGAAGAACTCCCCCAAGGACATCGGCACCCGCGGCGAGCCGAGCATGGACACGATCGCGGCCCTGTCGCCCGACCTCATCGTCGCCACCACCGACCTCACCTCGTCCGCCGTGACCCAACTGCGGAAGATCGCCCCCGTCCTCCAGATCAGGTCCGCCGACTCCACCGACCAGATCGGCCTGATGACGAAGTCCCTCGACCTCATCGCGCAGGCGACCGGCACCACGCAGAAGGCGACCGAGGTCAAGCAGGCGTTCGACGCGAAGCTCGCCGAGGGCAAGAAGGCCCTCGCGGACGCTGGCCTCGCCGGGACCCCGTACGCCTTCGGGGACGGGTACGTGCAGGCCAACCAGGTCTCGATACGCCCGTTCACCAGCGGCTCCCTGATCGGGAACGTCAACGAGCGGATCGGCCTCACGAACGCCTGGAAGGTCAAGGGCGACAAGGACTACGGCCTGGCCACCACCGACGTCGAGGGCCTCACCGGGCTCGGCGACATCCGCTTCACCTACATCGCGAACGCCTCCGACGGCGACCCCTTCGCCGACACCCTCGCCAAGAACGCCGTGTGGAAGTCGCTGCCCTTCGTCAAGGCGGGCCACGTGAGCCGACTGCCCGACGGCGTCTGGATGTTCGGCGGTCCCGCGTCGATGGAGGCGTACGTGGACGCCGTCGTCGCCGCCCTCACGAAGTAGCGAAAGGGCGAAGCAGCGCCGTGAGCGTCACGACTCCCCCGCGCACCACCGAGCCCGCGGCCGACGCACGGACGGCCGCGCCCGCCCAGGGCGCGGCCGCGGTGACGGCCGGACTGGTCCTCGTCCTCGTCCTCGCGGTCGCCGTCCTCGCCGTCGTCGACATCACGCAGGGCACCGCCGACGTCGGCGCGGGCGAGGTGTGGAAGGCGCTGACCGGACGGGCGGAGCACGGCGACGCCTCCGTGGTCATCGCCTCGCGGCTGCCGCGCATGGTCGCGGGCCTCGTCGTCGGCGTCGCGCTCGGCGCGGCCGGCGCCGCGCTCCAGGCGGTCAGCCGGAACGTACTCGCCGCGCCCGACACGCTTGCGGTCAACGCGGGCTCGTACCTGGCGCTCGGCATCCTCACCGTCACCGGCGCCTCGCTGCCGCTGCTCGCCTCCTCGGGCGTCGCGTTCGTCGGCGGTCTCGCGGCGGCGGCGCTGGTGCTCGCGCTGTCCGGGCTCGGGGCCGGGACCGTACGGCTGGTGCTGGCGGGCAGCGCCCTCGCGCTCGGCCTCGGCTCGGTCACCGACGCGCTGCTCCTGCTCTTCCCCGAGCAGACCAACGGCCTCTACCAGTGGAGCCAGGGCAGCATCAGCCAGAACGGCTTCGACGGCGTGAACCAGATGGCGCCGATCGCGCTGCTCGCCCTGCTCGGGCTGCTGCTGGCCGGCCGCCGCATCGACGCGCTCGCGCTCGGCGACGACGCGGCCCGCGGGCTCGGCGTGCCGGTCCTGGGCACCCGCGTCACGGTCGTCCTGCTCACGACGCTGCTGTCCGCGGCGGCGGTGACGCTGGCCGGGCCGATCGGCTTCGTCGGCCTGTGCGCGCCCGCGCTCGTCCGCCCGCTGGCCCGGCGGTTCCGCGGTCTGGTCAGGGCGCGGGCGGCCGTTCCGGTCGCCGGGCTCGCCGGCGCGGCGCTGGTCCTCGGCTCCGACGTGCTGCTGCGGGCCACGGTCGGCGCCGAGTCGGCGGTCGCCGTGCCCACCGGGGTCATCACGAGCGTCGCGGGCTCCGTCTTCCTCGTCGTGATCGCGCTGCGCACCCGCGGCTCCGGCGCGTCCGCCGCGCCGGACCGGCTGCGTATCCCCAGCCGGGCGGCGTTCGTCGCCGTCCTGGCCGTACTCGTGGCCGTGTTCGTCGCCGCGGCCGTCGCGGCGGTGCTTCTCGGCGACACCAAGCTGCTGCTCGGCGACGTCGTGAACTGGGCGCAGGGCAGGGCCGACCACGTCGTCACCTTCGTCCTCGACACCCGCGTGCCCCGCGTGCTGGCCGCGCTCCTGGCGGGCGCCGCGCTCGCCCTGTCCGGGACGCTCGTCCAGGCCGTCACCCGCAATCCGCTCGCCGAGCCCGGCATCCTCGGCGTCTCGGGCGGCGCCGGTCTCGGCGCCGTGCTGCTGGTCACCACCGTGCCGACCGCCGGATCGTGGAGCGTGGCGGGCGCGGCCTTCGCGGGCGCGGCGGCCACCGCCGCGGTCGTCTTCGGGCTCTGCGCCCGGGGCGGTTTCCAGCAGAACCGGCTCGTCCTGGTCGGTGTCGGCGCCGCCGCCGGGACCTCGGCTCTGATCAGCCTGCTCATCGTCCTCACCGACCCGTTCAACGCGACGAAGGCGCTGATCTGGCTGTCCGGTTCGACGTACGGCAGGACCATGCCCGATGTGCTGCCGGTCGCGGCCGTCCTCGTCGTCGGCGCCGCCGTGGCCTTCTCCCGCCGCGCCGAACTCGACCTCGTCTCGCTCGACGACGACACCCCGCGCCTGCTCGGCCTCGCCCTCGGGCCGACCCGCCTCGGCCTGCTCGCCGTCAGCGTCCTGCTCAGCGCCACCGCGGTCGCCGCCGCGGGCACGATCGGCTTCGTCGGCCTCGTCGCCCCGCACGCCGCCCGCGCCCTCGTCGGCCGCCGCCACATCCGCGTCATCCCCGTCGCCGTCCTCCTCGGCGCCACCCTCGTCTCCGTCGCCGACCTCCTCGGCCGCACGGTCATCGCTCCCGCCCAGCTCGGGGCGGGCCTGATGACAGCGGTCATCGGGGCGCCGTACTTCGTGTATCTGCTGGTCAGGACGCGGCGGTGACACGGTCACGACGGTGACAGTCGCGCCGGGCGCTCCGGCGCTTGTCACACCCCAGGAGGTCGACGTACAATTTCCTGTACGTAAAGGAGGCCGACTATGAAGACCATGACGTACTCGGAGTCGCGCGCGCGGTACGCCGAAGTGCTCAACTCCGTCAACGACGACCGCGAAGAGGTCGTCATCACCCGGGCCGGACACGACCCGGTCGTCATCGTCTCCCTCGCGGACTACGAGTCCCTGAAGGAGACGGCCTACCTGCTGCGCAGCCCGGCGAATGCCCGGCGCCTCCTCGCGTCCATCGACGAGTTGGAGAACGGCGGCGGCACGGTACGCGAACTCGTGACGGACACGACGGACGAATAAGGGCCGCACGTGAAGATCACCTTCTCCTCCCGCGCCTGGGAGGACTACCTGTGGTGGCAGCTTCAGGACCGGAAGATCCTCAAGCGCATCAACACCCTCATCGCGGATATCGCCCGGAACGGCAACGAGGGGATCGGCAAACCGGAACCCCTCAAGCACGGATTCCAGGGCTACTGGTCACGCCGCGTCAATGACGAGCACCGCCTGATCTACCGCGTCACCGAGGACAGCGTCCTGATCGCACAGTGCCGGTACCACTACGAGAGCTGACCTCGAGGACCGACAGGACGGACCGATTCCTGGGAGCGATGAGTTTTCCGTGCCCCGGCGGTCGTAGGGGGAGGTGTACCTACGAGGAACAGGGAGCGGTCATGTTCGGACAGACGCAGGCGTTCAGCGGATTCTCGGTGGACGACGTGGAAGCGGCGAGGAAGTTCTACGGGGAGACGCTCGGAATCCGGGTGTCCGAGGCGAACGGGCTGCTGACGCTGCACCTCGCGGGGGACCGCAACGTGCTGGTGTACCCGAAGGGGGCGGACCACCGGCCCGCGACCTTCACGATTCTCAACTTCCCCGTGCCGGACATCGACGCGGCCGTGGACGAGCTGGGCCGCCGGGGCGTGCGGTTCGAGCGGTACGAGGGGATGCCGACGGACGAGAAGGGGATCTTCCGCGGCGGCGGCCCGCTGATCGCGTGGTTCACCGACCCGGCCGGGAACGTGCTGTCCGTGCTGGAGCAGGACGCGTAGGGCCCGACGGCCTCACGCGGGCGGCACGACGGCCTCACGCGGGCGGCACGACCGCGTCCGTCGCGAGGCGCGCGTGCAGATGGGAGTCGTGGCGCGCGCCCGCCGGGTCGAGGAAGAAGGCCCGCATCAGGCCCTCCTCACGGAAGCCCGCGCGGGCCGCGACCCGGCAGGAGCCGGGGTTGGCCAGCGAGTGGTCGAGGCTGATGCGGTACACGCCGAGGCCGCCCGCGGCGGGGACGGCGAAGGCCCAGCCGGCGGCGGCGTGCAGGGCGCGGGCGGCGACGCCGCGGCCACGGGCGGCCGGGGTGACCCAGTACGCGGCCTCGGCCTGCCCGGGGACGCGGTGGACGTCGCGGATGGTGACGTAGCCGAGCAGGTCGTCCGAGGCGGCGTCGGTGACGGCGAGCGCGGCCGAACCGTTCTGCCAGGAGACCAGCCGCGGCGCCAGCCATATGGCGGCGCGGTCCGCGACCGGCGCGGCGTTGACGGCCAGGCCACCGGCCCAGCGCAGGATCTCCGGGTCCTCCATGGCGCGGGCGACGGCGGGCTCGTCGGACTCGGCGAAGGGGCGCAGACGCAGGTCACCTGCGGTGAGCTCGTGCGGGGTGAGGCTGCGGGCGAATGCGGAAGTCATGTCCGCACCCTAAGCCGGGGGCCGGGGCGGCCCGACGATCACCCGGCGACGGCCCGAGGCGGTCGCCCCGGGACCGCTCGGCGACGGTCAGGTCGGCACCCACCGGCGCCCCAGCAACCGCCCACGCCGGTCACCCGCCACCACCCGGCGACCTCACACCGGTCACCCACCGGCGCCCCAGCAACCGCCCACGCCGGTCACCCCGCCATCACCCGGCGACCGCAAAAGCGACCCCCCGGCACCCCCGACCCTGGGTGAACGTGCGTCCTCCTCGGGCGTGTCAGACCCGGACCACGGGGCGCGGAGCGCGATAGTCGGTTTGTCCGACTAAGAGAAGTTCGCGAGCCCCCCGAGGAGCCGGGTCCATTGGTCGTCGTCGAACCGGTGACGTCGTCGCCGAAAGCACTGGCCGTGCGGGCGGCGACGGGGGCCGGCCCCGCGGTGGCGGGCTTCGTCGTGGCCCGGATGGCGGGCCTGGTGGTGCTGACGTTGTGGGCACACCGCACCCACCGCCACCCGCGCGATCTGCTCGGCCTGAGCTGGGACGGCCTCTGGTACCACCGGATCGCGGAGTGGGGCTACGGCACCTTCATCCCGGCCTGGGAGGCGCCGGGCCTGCGGTACGACGATCTGGCCTTCTTCCCGCTCTACCCGATGACGGTGCGCGCCGCCGACGCGGTGCTCCCGGTCGGCTCGGTGGCGTGCGCGCTGCTCGTGGCGTGGGCGGGCGCGGTGGCCGCCGCGTGGGGGATCTACGCGGTGACCGAGCACCGATACGGCCGCAGGACGGCGACCGCGCTGGTCCTCGTATGGGGGCTGCTGCCGCACTCGGTGGTGCTGTCGATGGCGTACACCGAGTCGCTGATGACGGCCTTCGCCGCCTGGGCGCTGTACGCGGCCGTCACGCGCCGCTGGCTGACCGCCGGACTGCTGGCCGTACTCGCCGGGCTGACCCGGCCGAACGCCATCGCCGTGGCCGCCGCCGTCTCGATCGCGGCCCTCGCGCACTGCCGCAGGGACCCGCGCGACTGGCGGGCCTGGGCCGCGGCCGTCGCCGCGCCGCTCGGCTGGTGCGGCTACCTCGGGTGGGTGGGCCTGCGGACCGGGGCCGTCCGCGGCTACTTCGACGTGCAGACCCGCTGGGGCTCGCGGTTCGACTTCGGCCACTACGCACTGCACTACGTCAAGCACATGGTGCTCGAACCCGAGACGCTCTCCGCCTACATGGCGACGGCGGTGTGCGCGGCGGCGGCCGTCCTGCTCGTACTGGCGCTGCTGGACCGGATGCCGCTGCCGCTGCTGGTGTACGCGGCGGTGCTGGTGGTGATCGCGCTGGGCGGCGCGGGCTTCTTCTCCTGCAAGCCCCGCTTCCTGCTGCCCGCCTTCCCGCTGCTGGTGCCGTGCGCCGCGGCGCTCGCGAAAGCCCGGCCGCGCACCGCCGCCGTGACGGTGGCGGCGCTGGCCGGGATCTCACTCGGCTACGGGACGTACCTGCTGACGGTCGTCCCCGTGCCCCTCTGACGGACCCGTGCCCCTCCGAGGCGAGGGGACCGCGTCAGTCGTCGCTGCCGCCGTCGCCCTCGGCGCCGCCGTCCGTGCCGCCCTCGACGTCCTTCTCCAGGCCGAGCGTCTCGCCGACCCACTTGTCGAATTCGATGGACGCGCGCACCCAGCTCACCGTGCTGGACACGAAGTGCTCGAGGCCGACGCCGAGGCCGATCAGGAGCTGGGCCTCGCCGATCAGACGGACGGAGCCGTCGTCGTGCGTGTGCGTGTAGACCTTGGGCCACAGGGTGCGGCGGTTCCAGTCGTCGATGACCTCGTGGAGCTGAGGCTTGTCGTCGACCGAGTACGCGTGGTCGTAGAAGGTCCGGACGGCGAAGACCGCCTGCTCACCCTCGCCGCGGAACATGAAGTACGTGCGGAATTCCTCCCACGGCGCGGCGAGGTCGCCCTCCTCGTCGACGAGGTACTTCAGCTCCATCTGTTCGAGCAACTGCTTGACCAGTTCCTGGTCAGGGATGACCACGCTGCCGGCGGGTCCGTTCGGCTCGGGGTCCTGGCCCCCGAAATTGGGGATCGAGGACGGGTCGATGCTCACGGTGAAGGTTCCCTTCGAGACGTTTCTCCTCCATCCTCCCCCATTCCCGCCGGGCGGTGGCAACCCCCGGCGATACGCGTTGGGCGTACCGCCGGGAGCCCGCCGGTGAAAGGCGTCACCACCCGCCCCCGAAGGGCGTCACCGCCCGCCCGCGAAGGGGGTCACCACCTGCCCGTCGGGCACCTCATTTGCTGAGGTCGGGCCCCGTCGTCGGCCCCACGATCAGGCCGTCGGCCGCCCGGTCCACCCGTACGTTCTGCCCGTCGATCACCTCGCCCGACAGGATCGCGCGGGCCAGCGGGTCGCCGATCGCGGTCTGCACGAGGCGGCGCAGCGGCCGGGCGCCGTACGCCGGGTCGTTGCCCTCCTCGGCGAGCCAGTCGAGGGCGCCGTCGGTGACTTCGAGGGTGAGGCGGCGGTCGCGCAGCCGGTCCGCGAGCCGGTCGGTCTGGAGCCGGGCGATCTGCCGCAGCTCGGTCGGGTCGAGCGCGGAGAAGACCACGGTGTCGTCCAGCCGGTTCAGGAACTCCGGCTTGAAGGACGCGCGGACCGTCTCCAGCACCCGCTCCTTCTTCTGCGCCGGGTCCAGCGCCGGGTCGACCAGGTAGTGGCTGCCCAGGTTGGAGGTGAGGATCAAGATGACGTTGCGGAAGTCGACCGTACGGCCCTGCCCGTCGGTCAGCCGTCCGTCGTCCAGCACCTGGAGCAGGATGTCGAAGACCTCGGGGTGCGCCTTCTCCACCTCGTCCAGCAGCACGACGCTGTACGGGCGGCGCCGTACCGCCTCGGTGAGCTGGCCGCCCTCCTCGTACCCGACGTAGCCGGGAGGCGCGCCGACCAGCCGGGCGACCGAGTGCTTCTCGCCGTACTCGCTCATGTCGATCCGGACCATGGCCCGCTCGTCGTCGAAGAGGAAGTCGGCGAGCGCCTTGGCCAGCTCGGTCTTGCCGACGCCGGTGGGGCCGAGGAAGAGGAAGGAGCCGGTGGGGCGGTCGGGGTCGGCGATGCCGGAGCGCGAGCGGCGTACGGCGTCGGAGACGGCGCGTACGGCCTCGGTCTGGCCGATCAGCCGCTTGCCCAGCTCCTCCTCCATGCGCAGCAGCTTCTGCGTCTCGCCCTCCAGCAGGCGGCCCGCGGGGATGCCGGTCCAGGCGGCGACGACGTCGGCGATGTCGTCGGGGCCGACCTCCTCCTTGACCATGTTCGTCGAGGGACCCTGGGCCGCGGCCTCTTCCTCCTCCCTGGTGGCCTCCTCCAGCTCGGCCTCCAGCTTGGGCTTCTCGGCGTAGAGCAGCTTGGACGCGGTCTCGAAGTCGCCGTCGCGCTGGGCGCGTTCGATCCGCGTACCGATGTCGTCCAGCCGCTCCTTCAGCTCACCGACCCGGTTGAGGCCCTGCTTCTCCTTCTCCCAGCGCGCGTTGAGCCCGCGCAGCTCCTCCTCGCGGTCGGCGAGGTCCTTGCGGAGCTTTTCCAGCCGCTGTACGGAGCCGGGGTCGGTCTCGTTCTTGAGCGCCATCTCCTCCATGCGCAGCCGGTCCACGGCCCGCTGGAGCTCGTCGATCTCGACGGGCGAGGAGTCGATCTCCATGCGCAGCCGGGACGCGGCCTCGTCCACCAGGTCGATGGCCTTGTCGGGCAGGAAGCGGGAGGTGATGTAGCGGTCGGAGAGGGTGGCGGCGGCGACCAGCGCGGAGTCGGCGATCTGCACCTTGTGGTGCGCCTCGTAGCGGCCCTTGAGGCCGCGCAGGATCGCCACGGTGTCCTCGACGGACGGCTCGGCGACCAGCACCTGCTGGAAGCGGCGCTCCAGCGCCGGGTCCTTCTCGATCCGCTCGCGGTACTCGTCCAGCGTCGTCGCGCCGACCATCCGCAGCTCGCCGCGGGCCAGCATCGGCTTGAGCATGTTGCCCGCGTCCATGGCGGAGTCGCCGCCCGCGCCCGCGCCGACGACGGTGTGCAGCTCGTCGATGAAGGTGATGACCTGGCCGTCGCTGTCCTTGATCTCGGCCAGGACGGACTTCAGCCGCTCCTCGAACTCGCCGCGGTACTTCGCGCCCGCGACCATCGCGCCGAGGTCGAGCGAGACCAGCCGCTTGTCGCGCAGCGACTCGGGCACGTCGCCCTTGACGATCCGCTGGGCCAGGCCCTCGACGACGGCGGTCTTGCCGACGCCGGGCTCGCCGATCAGCACCGGATTGTTCTTCGTACGGCGGGACAGCACCTGGACGACGCGGCGGATCTCCTGATCGCGGCCGATCACCGGGTCGAGCTTGCCCTCGCGGGCGGCGGCGGTGAAGTCGGTGCCGTACTTCTCCAGGGCCTTGTACGTGCCCTCGGGGTCCTGGGTGGTCACGCGCTGCCCTCCGCGGGCGGTCTCGAAGGCGTCGAGCAGGCTCTTGGCCTTGGCGCCCTGGGCGGCGAGCAGCTCACCGGCGGGTCCGCCCTTGACGGCGGTCCCGATCAGCAGGTGCTCGGTGGACAAGTAGGCGTCGCCCAGCTCCTTGGCGCGTTGCGAGGCGTCCGCGATGACGGCCAGCAGGTCGCGGTTGGCCTGCGGGGGCGCGACGGTGGAGCCCTGCACCTTCGGCAGAGCCGCGACCAGCCGCTCCGCGCCCGCCCGCAGCGTATCGGGGTCGGCGCCGGTGGCGGCCAGCAGGTCGAGGATGTTCTCGTTGTCCGTGCCGCTCAACAGGGCGAGCAGCAGATGCGCGGGCGTCAGGTCCGGGTTGCCCTCGGAGACGGCCCGGGTGTTGGCGGCGTTCAGCGCTTCCCGGCTCTTGTTGGTCAGCTCGGCGTCCACTGGCGTCGGCTCCTCCTCTTGATCGACGTGTCCGATGCTCCGATGCGATCGGCGTAAACCTGCCTTGAGCAACATGAGGCAAGTTGAGTCTATTCCACTCAAGGTGACTTTGGGGCGACTTCGGGAACGGTCACACGGAGACGTCGGGAACGGGGCGGAGAGTCCGCGCGCCGGACCCCGCGGCGAGCAGATGTGTTTTTGTATGAACGTTGAGTAAATCCCGGCGGCGGTGCGACAATGCCTGCTTCAACTCCGCTGGAAGGCAGCGGAGTTGGGGTCCGCTCCAGCCGTTTTGGCCGCATCTGCGCTTGTCCGTACGGCCGCATGTCCGCTTGACTCCTCCATACCCGCCGTCCGTGAGGACTCCCATGAGCGACGCGCACTCCATGGACCCGACCGGCGCCGCGCTGCACGCGGACGCCGCCGCACTGCGCGAGGCGGGGGCCGTCTGCCCCGTGACACTGCCGGACGGCGTCCCCGGGATGATCGTCTCGCGTTACCAGGAGCTGCGCGATTTCTTGGCCGACCCCAAGGTGGCCAAGAACGCCGCGCACTTCGCCGCCCTCCAGCGGGGCGAGGTCCCCGAGCAGTGGCAGCTCAACGCCTTCGCGCTGGTCAACGGCATGACGACGGCGGACGGTGACGACCACAGGCGGCTGCGCGGCCTGGCCACCAAGGCGTTCACCCCGCGCCGGGTGGCCGCGATGCGCCCCCGGATCGAGGCGCAGGCCGCCGAGCTGCTGGCCGCGCTCCCCGGCCGCGCGGACGCCGACGGCGTGGTCGACCTGCGCGAGTGCTACGCCTATCCGCTGCCGATGGGCGTGATCTGCGAGCTGCTGGGCATCGCCCCCGCCCACCGGGACCGGCTGCACGCCCTCAGCCGCCTGATCGTCAGCACCAGCAGCTCCGCGGCCGACGCGATGGCCGCGCAGCGCGAGACGTACGCGATCCTCGGCCAGGTCGTCGCGGAGCGGCGCGCGGCACCCGGCGACGACCTGACGAGCGCGCTGATCGCGGCGCGCGGCGAGGAGAGCGGTGACGGCTCCGGCGACGGCTCGGGCGGCTCCCGCGACGGCTCCCGCGCTGCCTCCGGCGGGCGCCTCAGCGACGCCGAGCTGACCGGCACCCTGCTGCTGATGATCGTCGCCGGGCACGAGACGACCCTCAATCTGATCGTCAACGCCGTACGCGCCCTGTGCGGCCACCCCGACCAGCTCGCGCTCGTGCTGGCGGGCGAGGTGTCCTGGGACGCGGTGGTCGAGGAGACGCTGCGCTGGGACGGCCCGGTGGCGAATTTCCCGTTCCGCTACCCGATCACCGATCTGGTGGTTGACGGCACCTCTGTGCCGCGTGGTACAGCCGTCCTCGCCGGATACGCCGCCGCCGGACGCGACCCGCGCGAGTACGGCCCCGACGCCGACCGCTTCGACATCACCCGCCCCGCCAACCGGCACCTCGCCTTCGGCCACGGCAGCCACTACTGCCTGGGCGCGCCGCTGGCCCGCCTCGAAGCGGTGATCGCCCTGCGCGGCCTGTACGCCGCGTACCCCGGCCTCGCCCTCGCCGTCCCCGACGCCGAACTCCCGCCGCTGCCGGGCTTCGTGGGCAACAGCACCGCCGCGCTCCCGGTCCGCCTGACCTGACCCGTACGAGCCCGGGCCTGACCCGTACGAGCCCGCGCCCGGCCCGTACGAGCCCGAGGCCGCCCCCTGCGCACCCGCCCGCGCGCCTCCGCGTACCGTCCCGTCCATGGCATCCGATCCCCGCTCCCCCGCACCCGGCTACCTCGCCTTCTGGCGCGAGCGGCACCTGTGCACCCTCACCACCCCGCGCCCCGACGGCTCCCCGCACGTCGTCCCGGTCGGCGTCACGTACGACCCCGAGGCGGGGCTCGCCCGCGTCATCGCCAACGGCAGGAGCACCAAGGCCCTGAACGTCCTGGCGGCGGGCCCCGGCGGCGCGCGGGTCGCGGTCTGCCAGGTCGAGCGGCGGATCTGGGCCACCCTCGAAGGCGTGGCCACCGTCTCCGCCGACCCGGACCGCGTCGCCGAGGCCGTGCGCCGCTACACCGAGCGCTACGGCCGCACCCCCTCCCCCAACCCGGACCGCGTCGTGATCGAGATCGCCCTGACCCGGGCGATGGGCAACGCGTGAGGGGGTATAACAGCACGCCGTCGGCGTAACGCCCACAACACGCGTAACAGCCGCAACGCCCGTACGGCGTACGGCGGATGACGGCATTCGTCGGCTGTTCGCCCGGAACTCACCCCCACAAGGCGGGGTCTTCGCGTAGGACGGCTCTCATCGGGCGCGGAAGCCGCCCGCCCGCAGTCGTCAGCCGTCAGCCGTCGTACGTGAAGGGGTCTTCATGGAGCACACCAAGGGTGCCGCGCGGGTACGCGTCCGCACCGTCGTGGCCGCCGTCGCCGTACTCGCCGCCGTCGTACCGCTCGCCCTCGACTCGACGGCCCAGGCCGCCGTGCCCGGTCACGGGCCGGACCCCTCGGCTGCCACCGGCCACCGCAACCCCGTCTCGTCGCGGTGGACGACACGGGACCTCGCGCCCGGCCTCCAGGTCCGCACCGGGACGATCCGGCGCGCGGACGCGGCGCCGTCCTGGACCGTCACCGTCCAGCGGCCGGCCACCAGCAGGCTGACCGGCGCGCCGACCGGGCTCGAAGTGAGCGACAGGGCGTGGGCGGACGACACGGCGGCGCGGCTGCGCGCGGCGGGCTTCGCGCCACGCGTCGAGACCGTCCAGTGGCCCGCCTACAGCGACACCCCGCACGGCACGATGGGCCTGCGGGTACGGATCGGCGGGTACGCCACGCAGGCCGCCGCCACGGCCGCCGCGCAGCCCGTCACCGCGGCGGGCTTCCTCACCGCAGTCGAGTGGACCGGCTACGACGCCGACCAGCCCGCCGACGTGCAGAACATCCACATCGCGACCGTGGACCCGCGCGTGTTCCGCGGCACGGTCGTGGGCACCCACGACGGCGACGTCGCGCGCCGCGAGACCCCGTCGTCGGTCGCCAGGAAGCTGGGCTCCCTGGTCGCCGTCAACGGCGGCTTCTTCGTCATCACCAACGCCGGCGGCATCCAGGGCACCCAGTCGGGACTCGGCGCCTACGACGGGCGGCTGGAGTCGATGTCGGCCGGCGCGCGCGCCGCCCTGGTGCTCGCCGACGGCGGGCGGCACTTCCGTATCGCCGACCTGAACAGCACGGCCACCGCCCGCGCGGGCGGCGCGTCCTACGCCGTGCAGGGCGTCAACCGGCTGCCCGGCACGGTCCGCGACTGCGGGCGCCCCGGCGGCACCCCGAGCGAGCTGCCCTGGCAGGACGTCACCTGCTACGAGAAGGACGACCTGGTGGTGTTCACCCCTGCCTTCGGCGCCGCCCTGCCCACCGGCACCGGTGTCCAGGCCGTGCTCGACGCCCGGGGCGACGTGGTGTCCGTCGGCGCGCGCGGCGGCCGGGTCCCCGCCGACGGCTCGGTGCTCCAGGGCATCGGCTCGGCCGCCGACTGGCTGACCGCGTACGCCCGTACGGGTGAGCACGTATCGGTCGGGACGACCATCCGCGACACCGCGGGCGAGGTCCTCGCCCTCGGCCCCGACGACAGCGTCGTCAGCGCCGCCCCCACCCTCGTCCAGGACGGCCGGATCGCCGTGGACGCCGCGGCCGAGGGCGTCGTCGACCCGCTCGACCTGTCCTTCGGCTACGTCTGGGCCAACGGCCGCCAGCCCCGCACCCTGGCCGGGATCGACGACCGGGGCCGCCTGCTGCTGGTCACCGTCGACGGCCGCCAGACCGGCGGCGGCAGCGAGGGCTTCACGCTCATGGAGGCCGCCGCCTTCATGCGCTCCCTGGGCGCCGTCCAGGCCCTCAACCTCGACGGCGGCGGCTCCACCACCTTCGCCGTCGACGGCACCCTCGCCAACAACCCCTCGGACGCGACGGGCGAGCGCGCCGTGGGCGACTCCGTCCAGGTCGTCCCGGCCGCGCTCCACTGACCGGCGCCGCCGACCGGACGCACGACGACGGACGGTCCGTCTCCCTCACGTGAGGGAGACGGACCGTCCGTCGCAAGGAGCCTTGGGCCGTACGGGTGAGCGGGCGTCAGCCGTCGCGCTTGGGCCGCCAGACCACCAGCGCGCTGGTGTGCTGGACGTCCTGGTAGGGAACCAGGTCGCGGCGGTACGAGGCGTGCACGGCTGCCTCGCGCTGCTGGATGACGGCGGCGGCGCCCTCGACGGCGGCGGAGAGTTCGGCCACGCGCGCCTGGAGGGCGGCGACCTGGTTCTCCAGCTCGATGATCCGCTTGATGCCCGCGAGGTTGATGCCCTCGTCCTGCGAGAGCCGCTGCACCTCGCGGAGCTGCTCGATGTCACGGGTGGAGTAGCGACGGCCGCGCCCGGCGGTACGGTCGGGCGAGACCAGCCCGAGGCGGTCGTACTGACGCAGGGTCTGCGGGTGCAGCCCGGACAGCTCGGCCGCCACCGAGATGACGTAGACCGGGGACTCCTCGGTCAGTTGGTAGGGATTACGGCCGCGCGGGCCTCTCATACCGCTTCCGTCGACGCTCATTCAGGTCACGCTCCCTTTGCGGCCTTGAACAGCTCCGCCCGCGGGTCGTGCCCCGCGGTCGCTTCCCGGTAGGACTCCAGCGCGTCCAGCGCCTTGCCCTCGGTCTTCTCCGGCACCGCCACCTCGATGGTGACGAGCAGATCGCCCCGTGAACCGTCCTTGCGCATGGCGCCCTTGCCGCGGGCGCGCAGCGTACGGCCGTTCGGCGTACCGGCCGGAAGCTTGAGGGTGACCGGCGGGCCGCCCAGGGTGGGCACCTTGATCTCGCCGCCGAGCGCCGCCTCGGCGAAGGTCACCGGCACGGTGACCGTGAGATTGGACTCGCGGCGCCCGAAGACCGGGTGCGCTCCGACGTGCACGACCACGTACAGGTCGCCGCCGGGGCCGCCGCGCTCGCCGGGCGCGCCCTTGCCGCGCAGCCGGATCCGCTGCCCGTCGGTGACACCGGCCGGGATACGGACCTGCATGGTGCGCGAGGAACGGGCCCGCCCGCTGCCCTTGCAGACGTCGCAAGGGGTCTCGGCGATCAGGCCGCGGCCCTTGCAGTCCACGCACGGGTCGGTGAGCGAGAAGCCGCCACCGCCGCCGCGCGAGACCTGCCCGGTGCCGACGCAGGTCGGGCACACCCGGGGCGTGCCGTTCTTGTCGCCGGTGCCGGAGCACGCCTTGCAGGGCGCCTGCGAGGACATCCGCAGCGGGACCGTGGCCCCGTCGACCGCCTCGGTGAAGCTCAGCGTCACCTCGGACTCGATGTCCTGGCCGCGGCGCGGCTGCACCCGCGTGCCCGCGCCGCCCCGGTTGAACAGACCGCCGAAGACGTCGCCCAGGCCGCCGCCGAAGCCGCCGCCCTGCCCGCCGGTGGTCTGCCCGCCGGGCTGGCCGCCCGTGCCGCCGAACAGGTCGCCGAGGTCGAAGTTGAAGCCGCCGGCGCCGCCCGCGCCGGGACCGGGGCGGAAGCCGCCGTTCCCGAACAGCGCGCGGCCCTCGTCGTACTCCTTGCGACGCTTGGCGTCGGACAGCACGTCGTTGGCCTCGGAGATCTCCTTGAAGCGCTCCTCGGCCTTCGCGTCGCCCTTGTTGGCGTCCGGGTGGAACTCGCGGGCGAGCTTCCGGTACGCCTTCTTGATCTCGGCGTCCGTGGCGTCCTTGGGCACGCCGAGGACCTTGTACAGGTCCTTCTCCAACAGGTCCCTACTGACGCTCATCCCCGACGTCCCTCCTCTCCACCACTTCCAGGCGCGCCGCCGGTGACCGGCACACTCCTACGCCCACTTACTTCTACGCCGTCAGCCCTCGTCCGGGCCACCGGTCTCCTCTTCGTCGGCCTTCTTCTCCGCCGCCGACTCGTCCTTGCCCTGGCTGCCCGGCTGCGGTTCGGCGACCGCGACCCTGGCGGGCCGCAGATTGCGCTCCCCGATGCGGTACCCGGGCTGGAGGATCTGCACGCATGTGGTCTGCGTGACATCCGGCGAATAGCTGTGCATCAGGGCCTCGTGCACCAGCGGGTCGAAGGGCTCGCCCTCCTTGCCGAACTGTTGCAGCCCCAGCTTCGCCGCCACCGTCTCCAGCGACTCGGCGACCGACTTGAAGCCGCCGACCAGCTCGCCGTGTTCCCGCGCCCGGCCGATGTCGTCGAGCACCGGGAGCAGTTCGGTGAGCAGATTGGCGACCGCGACCTCCTTGACGGCGACCCGGTCCCGCTCCACCCTGCGGCGGTAGTTCTGATACTCGGCCTGGAGCCGCTGGAGGTCCGCGGTGCGCTCGTTGAGCGCGGTGCGCACCTGGTCCAGCTGTGCCCGCAGGGCCGTCAGCTCCTTCGCGTCCCCGTCCGGGGCCGGGGCCGCCGGGCCCGCCTCATCGGCGGACCCGGCGGCCTTCGCGGCGGCGTCCGGCTGCTCCTCGCCGGCCTCTGAAGGGACGTCGGGCTCCGACTCGAAGCCCTTCGGCTCCTCCGTCACGCGGCACCGTCCCTCTTGTTGGCGTTCTCGTCGTCGACGATCTCGGCGTCGACCACGTCGTCGTCCGCGGCGGCGTCGGCCTGACCGTCGGAGGGGGCGTCGGCGGTCGCGCTGCCGGAGGCGCCGTCGGTCTGCGCGTACAGCGCCTGGCCCAGCTTCTGGCTGGTGGCCGCGACCTTCTCGGTGGCCTCGCGGATCGCGGCGGTGTTGCCGTCGTCCGTCGACTCGTTCTTCAGCTTCTCCTTGAGGTCCGCGACCGCGGTCTCGACCTCGGACCTGACGTCCTCGGGGAGCTTGTCCTTGTTGTCCGCGATGAACTTCTCGGTCTGGTAGACGAGCTGCTCACCCTGGTTGCGGGTCTCGGCGGACTCGCGGCGCTTGTGGTCCTCGTCCGCGTACTGCTCGGCCTCCTGGCGCATGCGGTCGACCTCGTCCTTGGGCAGCGAGGAGCCGCCGGTGACGGTCATCCGCTGCTCCTTGCCGGTGCCGAGGTCCTTCGCGCCGACGTGCATGATGCCGTTGGCGTCGATGTCGAAGGTGACCTCGATCTGCGGCATCCCGCGGGGGGCGGGCGGCAGGCCGGTCAGCTCGAACATGCCGAGCTTCTTGTTGTACGCCGCGATCTCGCGCTCGCCCTGGTAGACCTGGATCTGGACCGACGGCTGGTTGTCCTCGGCCGTGGTGAAGATCTCGGAGCGCTTGGTCGGGATGGTCGTGTTGCGCTCGATCAGCTTGGTCATGATGCCGCCCTTGGTCTCGATACCGAGGGACAGCGGGGTGACGTCGAGCAGCAGGACGTCCTTGACCTCGCCCTTGAGCACACCGGCCTGGAGGGACGCGCCGATGGCGACGACCTCGTCCGGGTTGACGCCCTTGTTGGCGTCCTTGCCGCCGGTCAGCTCGCGCACCAGCTCCGCGACGGCGGGCATACGCGTCGAGCCGCCGACCAGGACGACGTGGTCGATCTCCGAGAGCTGGATCCCGGCGTCCTTGATGACGTTGTGGAACGGCGTCTTGCAGCGCTCCAGCAGGTCGGTGGTGAGCTGCTGGAACTGGGCGCGGGTGAGCTTCTCGTCCAGGTGCAGCGGACCCTCGGCGGACGCCGTGATGTACGGCAGGTTGATCGAGGTCTCGGTGGACGAGGACAGCTCGATCTTCGCCTTCTCCGCCGCCTCGCGCAGGCGCTGGAGGGCCATCTTGTCCTTGCCCAGGTCCACGCCGTGGCCGGACTGGAACTGCTTCACCAGGTAGTCGACGACGCGCTGGTCCCAGTCGTCACCACCGAGGTGGTTGTCGCCGTTGGTGGCCTTCACCTCGACGACGCCGTCGCCGATCTCCAGCAGCGAGACGTCGAAGGTGCCGCCACCGAGGTCGAAGACCAGGATGGTCTGGTCGTCCTTGTCGAGGCCGTAGGCCAGCGCGGCGGCGGTCGGCTCGTTGACGATGCGCAGCACGTTGAGGCCCGCGATCTCACCGGCCTCCTTGGTGGCCTGGCGCTCGGAGTCGTTGAAGTACGCGGGGACGGTGATCACCGCGTCGGTGACCTTCTCGCCCAGGTACGACTCCGCGTCCCGCTTGAGCTTCTGCAGGATGAAGGCGCTCATCTGCTGCGGGTTGAAGTCCTTGCCGTCCAGGTTGATCTTCCAGTCGGTGCCCATGTGGCGCTTGACCGACCGGACGGTCCTGTCGACGTTGGTGACAGCCTGGCGCTTGGCGACCTCGCCGACGAGCACCTCGCCGTTCTTGGCGAAGGCGACGACGGACGGCGTGGTCCTGGCGCCCTCTGCGTTGGTGATGACGGTGGGCTCGCCGCCTTCGAGAACGCTGACGACGGAATTAGTCGTGCCCAGGTCGATGCCGACCGCACGTGCCATGGTGAAATCCTCCTGCTGACTTGAGTGGAACTGACTCAAGACTGCACGACCCGGGATCTTCTGTCAACAGACGTGAGTCGACCTCACTCAACTTATCTCTGCTTTATGTGCGCAGGGCGGATGTTCTCGCAGGTCGGACGGGGTGCGGCGAGGTGCGGCGAGGTGCCGCGTCAGCGGCTTGGAGAGGCCGGCACCGGGCGGTCCGCGCGCAGCGCCGCCAGCAGCGGACCGGACTCGGCCGGCCGGGCCGTCAGCGTACGGAAGGCGAGGGCGCCGTCCGGCACCTTGCGCAGGCTTCCCGCCAGCTCGTACAGCGCGGGCAGCGTACTGAGTCCGGGATCGGCCGTGAGGGACGAGGTGGCCGTGTCGACCAGGCCGAAGAACCGGGCCGGATGGCGCAGCGTGTCCGCCCCGCGCGCCTCACGGGTCAGCGTACGCAACAGTTCGCGGCGGCGCTCACCGGTGTGGGCGCCGACCGCGGCCTCGATCCGGTCGAACCCGGCGAGGACCACCACCATGTGGTGGTCGACGCGGATGCCGCTGAGCCGTTCGAAGGCGCGGATCGAGCAGGCCGCCCCGCCGCCGCTGAAGGCGCGGCCGAAGGGTTCGTACGCGGCCGGGCTCGTACCGCCGTCCGGGCGGGGACAACTCGGCACGCCGACCTTCAGGGAGCGCGGTACGCCGACGGCGGCGGCGTGGCGGCGGTCGGCGGACAGGTGCAGCAGGACGGCGGCGTCGGAGGTGTCTTCATCCGGGGGCGCGCCGGAGCCCGGGCCGCGCTCGGCGTTCTGGCCGCCGTGGGCTCCGCTGCCGCCCTGGCCGCTCGGGCCGCCCTGGCCGCTTTCGGAGCCCAGCATCAGGATGTTGCGCGCCTGCGGCACCAGCGCGCGGGGCCGCTCCTTCGCGTACCGGGCGAGCACCTTCTCCGCGGCCCGGTCGGTGTGGATGTTGCCGCTGAACTTCCGGTAGGACGCCCAGCCCAGACCCGCCGTCACCACAAGGAGGAGCCCGGCGCCGATCGCGACCCAGCGCAGCACGGCCCGCATGCCCGCCTCCTCCCGCGTGATCGTGGCGCCTCGTCCGTCATGGCCCGCTCGCGCGGCGGCCCGACATCCGATGAACTTAATGCGCCTTTGCCATACTTGTCACGATTAGGGCTAATTTAAGCGTCATGGAACCCACCGAAGACAGCCGGCACGTCGTCGTCGTAGGCCAGGGCCAGGTCGGACTGCCGCTGGCACTGCGGGCGGCGGAGGCCGGTTTCACGGTCACCGGGATCGACATCGACGAACAGCTGGTCAAACGGCTGACGGCCGGGGACTCCCGCGTCGGCGACGTCCCCGCGGAGCGGCTGGCCGAGGCCCTCGCCTCCGGCCGCTACCGGGCCAGTACGGACTACGCCGACGCCCGCGACTTCGACGTCTGCGTGATCACCGTCCCCGTACCGGTCCACGACGGCGTCCCCGACCGCGGCGCGATCGTGGACGCGGGCCGGGCCGTCGCCCCGCACCTGCGCCCGCGCGCCACCGTCGTCCTGGAGTCCACGACCGTGCCCGGCACCACCGAGGAGCTGCTGCGGCCGGTCCTGGAGGAGATCAGCGGCCTGACCGCGGGCAGCGCCTTCCACCTGGGTTACAGCCCCGGGCGCACCGACCCCGGCAACCCCCGGTGGCGGCTGGAGAACACCCCCAAGGTCGTCTCCGGTGTGAACGTACGATCGCTCCTCGCCGTCGACGGCTTCTACTCCCGAATCGTGCGCAATACGGTGCCGGTTTCGTCGCCGCGCACCGCCGAGCTGACCAAGCTCATCGAGGACGCCTTCCGCCAGGTGAACATCGCCCTGGTCAACGAACTGGCCACCGTCACCGGGCCGATGGGCACCGACATCCGCGAGGCGATCGACGCGGCGGCCACCAAGCCGTACGGCTTCCTGCCCTTCCACCCCGGCCCCGGCGTCGGCGGTCACCGGCTGCCGGTCCCCCGCGGCCTGCTGCGTTTCGCGGCGCTCGCCGAGGAGATCAACGGGCTGATGCCCACCCAGGTGGTGGACAGGATCGCGGCGGGTCTCGACGCCAGGCAGCGGCCGGTCGAGGGAAGCCGCGTCCTTCTGCTGGGTCTCGCTTACAAACGCGACAGCGGCGATCTTCGCGAATCGCCCGCGCTCGCCATCGCGGCCGGGCTGACGGCGCTCGGCGCCCGGGTGCGCGCGGTCGAGCCGTACGCGGACCCGGCCCGGCTGCCCGCCGACCTGCTGTGCGTGGAGCTGACCGAGGAGGAGGCTGCGGCGGCGGATGTGGTGGTCGTCGCGACCGACCACGACGTCTTCGACTACACGATGGTCGCGCGGGCGGCGACGTACGTCTTCGACACGCGGAACCGGTGCCGGGGTGAGAGCGTGGAGCGGCTCTGAGCCGGTCACGGCAGGGCGCGACAGGCCGCACCGCGACGCAGATCACGAGTTGCACGGCTGTATGCGCCCGCGGATCGCGGGTAATCTCAGCGGAGACCGGATTAAGTTACCGCTTAGTACGACCTTGCTCGTACGACTCGTACGGGACCTTTCTCGTACGACTCGTCCGACTCGTACGACCCTGTACAAGCGTTGCCCGTACGACCTTGCCCAGCACGAAGCCTTCCCGCCCGATCCTGAACCCACGGCCCCCTCCCACTGAACCGCCGCGCAGGCCCGAGGAGCCCACATGCAACTCGCCGCGATCATCGTGTCGCTGGTCCTCACCGCGGTCGGCGTCGCCCTGATCAGCCTCGCCGTCGCGCAGATCTTCCGGTTCGTCACGCTCGGCCAGCCCGTGCCCGCGGGCTCCCGCACGAACGACTGGGTGGCCAGGTCCACGACCCTGGCCAGGGAATTCGTCGGCCACACCCGGATGAACAAGTGGGGCGTCGTCGGCGTCGCGCACTGGTTCGTGGCGGTCGGCTTCCTCACCCTCGGCCTGACGATCGTCAACGCGTACGGCCAGCTCTTCAAGGCCGACTGGATCCTGCCGTGGATCGGCACCTGGCTGCCGTACGAGGTGTACACCGAGTTCATCGCGGCGCTCACCACCCTCGGCATCCTCACCCTGATCGTGATCCGGCTGCTGAATCTGCCCTCGCGCGCCGGCCGCAAGTCCCGCTTCACCGGTTCGACGGCCTGGCAGGCGTACTTCGTGGAGTACGTCGTTCTGATCATCGGCCTGGCGATCCTGACGCTGCGCGGCCTGGAGGGCGCCCTGCACGGCGTCGACCACTACGAGGCCGCGTACTTCGTCTCGTACCCGCTGGTCGCCGCCTTCCGGAAGATGAGCACCGGCAGCCTCCAGAACACGGTCTACGCCGTCGCCATGGTCAAGCTGGGCGTCACGATGATCTGGGCGATCGTGCTCGGCCTGCACACCAACATGAGCGTGGCCTGGCACCGCTTCCTGGCCTTCCCCAACATCTGGTTCAAGCGGAACGCGGACGGTCCGGTCGCGCTCGGCGCGCTCCAGCCGATGGTCTCCGCGGGCAAGCCCATCGACTTCGAGGACCCGGGCGAGGACGACCAGTTCGGCGTCTCCCAGATCGAGCACTTCTCCTGGAAGGGCATCCTCGACTTCTCCACCTGCACCGAGTGCGGACGCTGCCAGTCGCAGTGCCCCGCCTGGAACACCGGCAAGCCGCTCTCCCCCAAGCTGCTGATCATGTCGCTGCGCGACCACGCGCACGCCAAGGCGCCGTATCTGCTGGCCGGCGGCGGCAAGAACGCCGAGGGCGAGGAGACCGGTACGCCCGAGCAGCTCGCGGGCGTCCCCGCCGCCGCGCTCGCCGAGGCCGAGCGCCCGCTGATCGGGACGGCTGAGGAGAACGGGGTCATCGACCCCGACGTGCTGTGGTCCTGCACCACCTGCGGCGCCTGCGTCGAGCAGTGCCCGGTCGACATCGAGCACATCGACCACATCGTCGACATGCGCCGCTACCAGGTGATGATCGAGTCGTCGTTCCCGAGCGAGGCGGGCACGATGCTCAAGAACCTGGAGAAGAAGGGCAACCCGTGGGGCCTGCCGAAGAAGCAGCGCCTGGCCTGGGTCAAGGAAGTCGACTTCGAGGTGCCGGTCGTCGGCGAGGACGTCGAGGACCTGACCGAGGTCGAGTACCTGTACTGGGTCGGCTGCGCGGGCTCTCTGGAGGACCGCGCGAAGAAGACCACCAAGGCTTTCGCCGAACTCCTGCACATCGCGGGCGTCAAGTTCGCGATCATGGGCGGCGACGAGAACTGCACCGGTGACTCCGCCCGCCGCCTGGGCAACGAATTCCTCTTCCAGCAGCTCGGCCAGGAGAACGTGGCCATGCTCAACATGGCCTTCGGCGAGTCCCTCGACGAGGACGGCGCGGTGGACCCCTCCACGCGCAAGCCGCGCGCCTCGAAGAAGATCGTCGCCACCTGCCCGCACTGCTTCAACACCATCGCCAACGAGTACCCGCAGCTCGGCGGCGAGTACGAGGTCGTCCACCACACCCAGCTCCTCCAGCACCTCGTGGACGAGGGCAAGTTGGTGCCGGTCACGCCGGTCGAGGGCCTGATCACGTACCACGACCCCTGCTACCTCGGGCGGCACAACAAGGTCTACACACCACCGCGCGAGATCATCGCGTCCGTGCCCGGTCTGCGAAACGAGGAGATGCACCGCCACAAGGAACGCGGCTTCTGCTGCGGCGCGGGCGGCGCCCGGATGTGGATGGAGGAGCGGATCGGCAAGCGCGTCAACAACGAGCGCGTCGACGAGGCGCTTTCCCTCAACCCGGACATCATCTCCACCGCGTGCCCGTTCTGCCTGGTCATGCTCTCCGACTCCGTCAACGGCAAGAAGAACGACGGCCAGGCGAAGGAGGCCCTCCAGGTCGTGGACGTCTCGCAGCTTCTCCTCCAGTCGGTGAAGGCGCCGGCGGACGCGGCCGAGCTGAGCGAGGAAGCGCCGGCCGGGACGGCCTGATCCGGGGCCTCACCAGCCCTTACGGGTTCCCCTAGGGGTTTGCCCGGGGGTCCGTCGACGGGTTCGCCGCCGCGTGTCACAGGTTGGCAGCAATGGGCGGCGGCGGACCGGCCGACAGGAGCGGTGCGGCGGCTTACCGGGTACGTTCGATGACGTGGCTGGATTCAGGAATCGACACGGTGAGGGCGGTGGCCGGGGCGGCCGTCCCGGCCAGGGGCCGGGATACGGCGCGGGTCACGGGCAGGGCGCGGGGTACGGGCAGGGCGCCGGTTACGGGCAGGGCGCGGGTCACGGGCAGGGCTCGTACGGAACGCCTCCCGGCGAGCCGGAGTACTACGCGCCCGCGGCGGGGCAGCCCGGCGGGTACGACGAGTCGCCCGGCCAGACGAAGGCGTTCACGCTGGGCGCCGGGTTCGCGGGCCAGGGCCAGGAGCCGTACGTCGATCCGTACGCCGGGCAGCAGCCGTACGCGCAGCCTTCGCACGCACAGGACCCGTACACCCAGCCCCCGTACTCGGGGGACAACGTGGCGACGTACCGCGCGGGTCAGTCCGCCGCGCCGCCGGTCGGTCCGCGGCTGCACTGGAAGGAGTTGCTGAGCGGCGTCGTGCTGCGCCCCGGCCGCACCTTCTGGCAGATGCGCGACCACACGGTCTGGGGCCCGGCCCTGACCGTGACCTTCCTCTACGGGCTGCTCGCCGTCTTCGGCTTCGACGCCGCCCGCAGCGACGTCCTGGACGCGACGCTCACCACCAGCATCCCGTGGGTGCTCACCACGGCCGTCGCCGTCGTCATCTCCGCGGTCACGCTCGGCGCGGTCACCAACACCCTCGCGCGGCAGTTCGGCGGCGACGGCGCCTGGGCGCCGACGATCGGGCTCTCGCTCCTGATCACGACGCTCACCGACGCCCCGCGTCTCTTCTTCGCGCTCTTCCTCGGCGGCGCCAACAGCTTCGTCCAACTCCTGGGCTGGCTCACCTGGCTGGGCTGCGCCGCGCTGCTCACCTCGATGGTCAGCAAGTCGCACGACCTGCCGTGGCCGAAGGCGCTCGGGGCGGCGTCGATCCAACTGGTCGCGCTGCTCTGCCTGTTCAAGCTGCCGCTGATCTGACCCGCCCCGTGGTCTCAGACCTTGGTGCGGTGGAAGTTCATGAAGGACCGTGAAGGCGTCGGCCCGCGCTGCCCCTGGTAACGGGAGCCGTACTGCTGCGATCCGTAAGGGAATTCGGCGGGCGAGGTCAGCCGGAAGAGGCAGAGCTGCCCGATCTTCATTCCGGGCCAGAGCTTGATCGGGAGCGTCGCGACATTCGACAGCTCCAGGGTCACATGCCCGGAGAAACCGGGGTCGATGAACCCCGCGGTCGAGTGCGTCAGCAGCCCCAGCCGCCCCAGACTCGACTTCCCCTCCAGCCGAGACGCCATGTCGTCGGGCAACGAGATGACCTCGTACGTCGACCCGAGCACGAATTCCCCCGGATGCAGGATGAACGGCTCGTCACCCTCCGGCTCCACCAGCCGCGTCAGATCCGGCTGTTCCACCGCCGGGTCGATGTGCGGATACCGGTGGTTCTCGAACACCCGGAAGAACCGGTCCAGCCGCACATCAATACTCGACGGCTGCACCATCGACGGCTCGAACGGGTCCACGCGCACGCGTCCGTTGTCGATTTCGGCTCGAATGTCCTTGTCAGAGAGAAGCACGCCCCGAAGGTTACGCGCCCGGAGCGGCCCCGACCCAATCCTCCGGCCCGGAGCCGCCACCTCACCGGCCTCCGACTACCGCTTCTCCCCGCCCCCGGCCACCGGCACCGCGTGCCTCAGCCGCGCGCACTTGGGACACCTCAACAACCGCCCGGGCCCCAACCGCTCGGCCCCCAAATGCTGCATCGGGAACGAAGCCGTACTGAACACATGCCCCTCGGCACAACGAACAACGGTGCGCTCCATCAAGTCCCTTCCCCAACCAACCGGCGTGGACGACAAACCCACACATTAGGGGATCAACCCACCGCGCACCCACTCACCACTCCGCCCCCAACCTACGCCCCACCCCACCCCCCACATGCGGTAGACTCCCCCACGAAGCCACCCCCACCAGGGCCTTCACGCGGATGTAGTTTAATGGTAGAACATGAGCTTCCCAAGCTCAGAGCGCGGGTTCGATTCCCGTCATCCGCTCTTTGATAAAGCCCCAGGTCGAAGACTTGGGGCTTGTTTGTTGTCTGGACCAATTCGAGGGTCGCGTGCCATTCGCGTGCCACTAGGCCGAAATTCCGGACGCTAATGCCCCGATTAACCGTGACTGACCGGTGAACACCGAGGCTTTCTCGAATCGCGAGACGCCTTTTCAGTGAGGCGCGTCACACGATTTCACGAAGAGTGCCCCCGTTGGTCCCCTTATGCGCCCTCATCACGGCACCGAAGTCCCCTACGCGGACGCTCTGAACGCCCTCTGATGCCGTCCCCGCCTGGGCGTGCCATGGCCGTGCCACACGGGGTTGCGCCCTCACCCCTCGGTCTTTGACTCGGTGCCGGCGTCGCTGTCGTCGTCCGCTGCGTAGACGTGGACGGAGCGTTCGCTGTTGAAGGGCTTGAACCAGTCGTTGATGCCCATGGGGGCAATTCTCATGTGGGCGAAAGCAGGGTCTTCGTCGATTCCGTCCGCGGAGGGCTGGTAAAGCCATTCGTGATCCATGTCCTCATAGACCTCATCGGCGAAGATTTCGAAGGCTTGGCGGACCTCGTCGCCGAGCAGTCCGTACAGGTCGGCTGTCACCTCGGCCTCGGTCAGGAGGAGGCGCATGAGCAACTCCTCGGCGACACAGGTCAACGGTCCGAAATCCGGCTGCGTAAGGCGGGCGGTCATGCAGACAGCCGTGGTGACCAGTCGGCGCACGAACAGCACGTCGTACTTGAGGACGTACCGCTCGGGCAGACCCTCGAGGACCATGAAGACCTCGTCGCTCTCGGCGACGTTCGGCCCGTCGTTCTCCAGCCGGCCGAGGTCGGCGAACAGTTCATCCACGAGAAGGTGAATGCCGTACACGAGGGCGCCTGCGGCGATCTCGGCCGATTCCTCGCTGACGAGCGGACCGTATCCCTCCTCGTCCTCCTCTTCCTTGTCCTCGGTGTAGCCGAAGGAGTCGAGGGAGAAGGCATGGAGCTGAGTGCCCATGGTGCGCAGCTTGCTGCGCATCGCCTCCACTTCCGCCTCGTCGGGCTTGCCCGATGAGGACTCGGTACGTGCTTCACGGTGCAGACGGGCACGCTCGGCGGGATCCAAGGCCGGCGCATCCGGTCCGTCGGCTGCGTCGAGGCTTTGCTGCGCGATGCCATCATGCAACTCGACCTCGCAGCGGGCGATGGTCCAGTCCGCGAGTAGTTCGGTGCGTTCGAGGATGTCCGTCATCACCGCTTGCACGGCTTCCTCCGCCATTTCCAGCGCGGGCGCGTCCACGAACACCTTCACGATCGCACCACCTGGGTAGACCGCGATCACCCGGTCGAGGACATCGACCTCCAGGTCGTCCGGTCCTTCGATCGCGTCGAGCTGGTCCAGGTGCTTGCCCAACAGGTTGATCACGCCTTCGCGCTGCAGCGCGTCCAGTTCGGGGGCGCCTTCGGGGACCTCCGCGTCCACCGTCACCACATACGTCATGCGGCCGATCGTGCCGGACGTCGAATACGCACGGCTAGGTTCACGCCAACACGGCGACCGCGGCAGGAGAACCTGCTACGGCCGCCGTGCGGCACACGCCATCAAGCGTGCCGGGCATCGCCTCCAGACTGCTTGCCACCAGCGCGCCGGTCACGGACATGGGCGTCGATGGCCTGCGCCAGCCGCCGCTGATGCTCCAACGTGGAGTGCTGGTAGATCAGCTGGGCCTTCTGCGACGAGTGCCCGGCACGGACCATCAGGTCCTTCAGCTTGGCGCCGGTGTCGGCTGCGAGGGTGTTGCCAGTGCCCCGCAGGTCGTAGAACCGGAAGGCCGGCGGCAGCCCGACCGTGTCCCGCGCCCGGCGCCACCTCCGTCCGAACGTGGAGCGCCGGAACGGTGCGCCCTTCTCGCCGACGAACAGGAGCCCGTCCGGCTCCTTCGCCGCGAACCAGTCCAGGTGCCGCCGCACATCCACCGCCAGGAAGCCAGGCAGCACGACGACGCGTTTCCCGGCCCGCGATTTCGGATCACCTGTGACCCGTCGACCCGTCGTCAACTCGGGGGAGGCACGGCTGATCCGCAGCACCACGACCCCGTCGTTCACGGTGACGTCCGGCCGCCGCAACTCGGCCTGCTCTTCCGGACGCAGGCTGGCGAAGGCAGCGAGGTAGACCATCAGCCGCCAGCGCGGACCGACCGCGTCGGCGAGGGCGTCGACCTGCTCGATGGTGGCGATGGGCCGCTCGTCGGCCTCCTCCTTGCCCGCGCCCTTGATGCGGCACGGGTTGCGGCGGATCAACTCGTCGTCGGCCGCGGTCTGGAGGATCGCTTTGAGCAGCCGGTACGCCTTGGCGACCGTCGTCGCCGCCCCGGTCGCCTCCAGCCGCTCGGCCCGCCAGGTCCGCACCCGGGGCGGGGTGATCTCGTCGAGGTCCCACTGGCGGAAGCCGGGCAGGACGTGGAGCCGCAGCAGACGCCGGTATAGCTCCTCGGTGGTCGGCGCCAACCCGCGCTCCGCGACCCAGCGCAGGGCATACTCCTCAAAGTTGACCGCACCCGCGTCCGGATCGGTCCAGTCCCCGCGGGTGAGGTCGGCCTCGATCTGGGAGAGCCACACCTCGGCGTCCGTCTTCGTCTCGAATGTCTCCGGCGCTCGCCGCTCCAGGCCGTCCGGCGCACGATAGCGGGCTTGGAAGCGGCCGGACGGCAGCTTGCGGATGGCGCCGAAGCGGCGCCGTGACTGCTTGGCCATCAGGCAGCCCTCCCATACGACGAGCGCGCACGGACGCGGGTGTGGCGGCGGGTGACGGGCTGGACCGTGTTGGCCTCGATGTAGGCGTCGAGGACGGTTTCGGTGATCCGGACGTGGCGGCCGACCTTGACGAAGGCGATCCGCCGCTCGGATATGAGGCGGCGAATGAAGCGCTCGCCGGTGCCGAGGCGTTCGGCGGCCTCGGGGATCTTCAGCAGGCGCTCAGGCACGGGCGGCCCCCTCCGTCGCGGCGCGCGGCGCGGAGAGGCGATGCGGGGATGAAGCGGGTGGGCGCAAAGCAGGGCTCCTTCTCCGGTCGGCGCGGGGTGGCAGCCCCAGTGGTGCCGGCCGGTGGTTCAGGGATGGGCGTAAGCCGTGGAGGGCTTTCGGAGGGACGTCATGTTGTACCTCGGGAAATGCCGTTTGGGAAACGGCATTTTCGGGTGTACAACGCGGCTGCGTAAATACGGAAGCGGGTCGCAGGCCGGACGGTAGCACCGAATCCCGGACGCGCCCTGAATCAGCCCAGAACGGACAACGCGGACTCTGTGTCAGGACGTTGACCTGGCCGGACCTTGGTTTGGACGATCCTTGATCTACGGCTACGGTGCGGGCCATACGCCGCAAGGCTTTTCACTCCGAATTCCACAGAAAAGCAGAGCTATGTATGGACTGTTCGACCGGGGTGTGGTTTAACTGTCGATCCCACCGTCCATAACGAGAAAGGCCCCCGGCGCTGAGAACGCCGGAGGCCGAAGCAGAAACCCTGTCCGCCCATCCCTGAACGGTCCGCCAGCACGCCGGGGCTGCCACCCCGCATGGCCCACTGACAAGGAGCTCTGTGCACCACAGTACGACCCCGACCACCCGCACCGCACCCCCGTTCCCCCGACCCGTCCCGACGGCGGGGTGGTGAGCGGTGGCCCGAATACGCACCATCAAGCCCGAAGCCTTCAGCTCCGAGTCCCTCGCCGCGGTGTCCCTGTCGGCCGAGCGGACCTTCTTCGGCCTGCTCACGCAAGCCGACGACCACGGCCGCTTCCGCGACCAGCCCGCCGTCATCGCCGGCCTGCTCTGGTCCCTGCGCCCCGACCACGGTCCCCTTGGTGTCGAGGACGACCTCACCCAGCTCGCCGCCGCCGATCTCGTCTGCCGCTACGAAGGCGACGACGGCAAGCAGTACCTCCACGTGGTCACCTGGCACCGCCACCAGAAGATCAACCGGCCCAGCGGAGTCCGCGCACCCCCCTGCCCGCAGCACGACGGCCCGGCCGACGTCCGTGAGCCGTCGCGGAGGACTCCACGACCCCTCCGTGAGGGTGCGGTGAGCCCTCATGGAGGACTCACCGAGGAGTCGCGACGGCTCAGTGAGATCTCATTGAATCGCGAAACCTCAGGTCAGACGGCATTCGATGAGGGCTCACTGAGCCCTCGGCGTCCGGATCTTGGACCTAGGATCGTGGATCTAGGATCTGTTCCTTCGGGGGGCGCGAGCGCCCCCGCGCCCACCCCGGTCGTCTCAGCGAAGCAGCTCCTCGGCGAGTACGTCGCCGCGTGCGCCCACCGCCCGCCGGAGAAGTTCCTCGGGCACCTCGGCCGCGAGGTCCAGCAGTTGCTCGCCGAGGGCATCGCGGCCGACCACGTACGGGCCGGGCTGGACCGTCTCCGCGCCAAGGGCCTGAGCCCCAGCGTGCTGCCGAGCCTGGTCAACGAGGCCATGAACGCCAGTCCGTCGCAGGCCAACGCCCGTACGCCGCACCGCGCGTGGACGAATCCCGCCGACGTCGAGGCCGCCTACGGGGGTGACCTGTGACGACCGCAACCCGCGAACCCCGAACCGCCGGCGGCGCGGTGAACCGTCTCGCCGCGATCCTCTCCGCCCGAGGCATCGACCCGCACACGCGCGTCCTGGCGCCCGAGCCGGAACCGGCAACCGCGCTGGAGCTCGCCGACGCCCGTATCCCACCCCGCTACCGGCACGCCCTCGCCGACCACCCGCGCGTCACCGCCTGGGTCACCGCGATCACCGCCGCGGGCAGGCCAGGGCCGGGCGGAGCGCCGGGCATCGCCACGGGCCCGTCGCTGCTGATCGCCGGACCCACCGGCACCGGCAAGACCCACCAGGCGTACGGCGCGATCCGGAGCCTGCTCGCCGCCGGTGTCCGACTGCGCTGGGCGTCGACGACCGCCGCCGACCTCTACGCAGCCCAACGCCCCCAGCACGGCACCGATCCCGAGCAACAGCTCTGGCGCCTGGCCCGGTGCCCCCTCCTCCTGCTGGACGACCTCGGCGCCGCCAAGCAGTCCGCGTGGACCGAAGAGCTGACATATCGGCTGGTCAACCACCGCTACAACCACATGCTGCCGACGCTGGTCACCACCAACCTGCCCGTCGCTGAACTCCGCGACGCCGTCGGCGACCGCGTCGCCTCCCGCCTCGCCGAGATGACCGACCGCGTCATCCTCACCGGCCGAGACCGCAGACGGCACGACGCCTCGTAACGGGCCCCGCTCGCGAAAAAGAGGCCCACCGGCCGCCTGTCACAACCACTTCCACCGCCTCCGCCGACGCGTGCCAGCGCGGAAGCCACCCCTTCCCCGGAGATCCCCGCATGCACCCGAACGCCCATGTCCCCGTGCCCCGGGCCACCGCCTGGGACCGCGCCGTCATCACCGTCCTCGGCGGCGCGGGCTGCGCACTCTCCTACGACGCCCTTCAGCAGATGGCCGTCGCGATCCACGTCCGCCCAGCTCTGACGTACCTCTTCCCCGCCGTCATCGACGGCTTCATCGCCTACGGCATCCGCGCCCTGCTCGTCCTGCGCACCGCGCCCTTCCGCGCCCGCCTCTACATCTGGACCCTCTTCACCACCGCCACAGCCGCCAGCATCTGGGCCAACGCCCTCCACGCCATCCGCCTCAACCAGCAAACCCACACCACCGGCCTCCACCTCGGCGACACCACCGTCGGCATCCTGTCCACCCTCGCCCCACTCGCCCTCGCCGGAGCCGTCCACCTCCACATCCTCATCACCCGCCACGACGCACCCGCAGCCCAAGTGCCAGTACACCGGCCGACGGAGACCCCGCCGTCTTCGGACTCGGCACCCGAGACCGAAGAACCGCCCACACAGGACGCGGAGGCCGAGGCGGACCCGTCGTCCGGCCAGCCGCCTGTCGAACACGCGCGCGCCGAAGAGCAACCCTCCGCGATACCCGACGAGTCGGTTCGCCGGATCGGCCGCCCGCCCAGCGCCGAACTCGACGAACTCCTTGCCCTGGCCCGTCCCGTCTTCGTGGCGCACGAGAACCCCACCCGGGCCGTGGTCCGCGACCACGTCCACGCCGCCGGCCACACCATCGCCGAGGACCGGCTCACCCAGGTCATGACCGCCCTGCGCCGCGAGCAACACGGCCGCTGACCGGAACTCCCCGCAGGCCAAAGGGCGGGCCCGCCAACGCTGGCCCGCCCATCCGGTCACCCCGACGACCGGGCACGGAACACAGCCGTGAGCGCACGGAATCAGGTAGCAGGACCGGCTGCCGGGACCTTCCCACCCGCCCGCCATGGCCGACAACCCCCGACACCGGCCCAACTCCGAACGGAGACACCCCCGTGCACGACCCGCACCACAAAGCTCCCGCCCGCCCCGGACAGATACCAACCAACCCGGCCCCGAGCGGAGCAAGTTGTGCGTTGGGACACTCCCCCGTCGGGGGAGCGTCCTGCACGCGGTCCTGCGCCCCGGGGGTGGCACAGGCCACCGGCCGCCAACGGGCGGCCGATGCGGGGTACGGAACCGAGGGCGGCCCCGCACCAAGGACAAGCCCGAGCCGTACTCGCACGCAGCGCCGTACCCGTACGCGTCAGAACAAGCAGCGCGCCGCCGTCAGCGTCCGCCTCAGCGCGAATGAGCGGGCCCAGGTGAAGGCCGCCGCCGATCACACGGGAGCCAGCCTCGCCAAATTCATGGCCCAGGCATCCCTGGCCGCCGCCCACGATATCAACCGCGTCGCCGCGAACCTCCTCGACCTACGAGGCACCATCCGCGAACTCATCGCCGCTCGAACCGACCTGGCCCGCATCGGCAACAACATCAACCAGATCACCCGCACCTTCAACTCCGGCGGCGACCCCATCGGCGCCGAAGCCGCCCTCGCCGACGTCCGCCGCGCCGCCGCCCGGCTGGAAGCTGCCGCCCAAGCCCTGGCGGAGCGGGCGTGATCCCGTCCATCCACAAGGCCGGCACCCGCACCGCGGGCGCCATCGCCTACCTCTACCGCACCGGCCGCGGCCACGAAGCCCACACCGACCCCCACCTCATCGCCTCCCTCGACGGCCTCGCCCCCGACCCCGCCCGCGACACTAACGCCACCTTCAAACAGCTCGCCGCCTACCTCGACCTGCCCGTCCAGGCCGCCGACCCCGACGAACGCCCCGCCAAGCCCGTCTGGCACTGCTCGGTCCGCGCCGCCCCGGAAGACCCCGTCCTCACCGACAGCCATAGGGGCGACATCGCCCGCCGCATCGTCCACGCCACAGCCATCGCCCCCGACGGTGACGACTTGGCCTGCCGCTGGATCGCCGTCCGGCACGCCGACAACCACATCCACATCCTCGCCACCAAAGTCCGCCAGGACGGCGCCAAGCCCCGCGACTCCTTCTCCTACAAACACGCCCAAGCCGAAGCCCGCCGCATCGAGATCGACTACGGCCTGCGTGCCGTCACCCCCGGCGACGGCACCGCCGCCAAACGCCCCACCCGCGCCGAAACCGAAAAGGCCCAGCGCACCGGCCACTCGCGCACACCCCGCGAACAGCTCCGCACGATCGCGCGCACCGTCGTCGCCGTCTCCACCAGCCCCGAGGAGTACCTGCGCCTGCTGGCCAGCAGCGGCGTCCTCGTCGAAACCCTGCGCTTCCCCTCCGGCGACATCCGCGGATACAAGGTCGCACTCGACGGCGACACCAACTCCGCGGGCAAGCCCGTCTGGTTCTCCGGCTCCACCCTCGCCCCCGACCTCTCCTACCCCCAGATCCACCAGCGCCTGGCCGCCACCGACCCGGCCCCGGCAGCCGGCCCGCGCCGGCCCAACCCCTGGCACCAGGCCACCGCCGCCACCGAACGCATTCCCCACCACCTCGACCAAAACAACGACGCAGCCTCCCAGGCCCACATCGCGGCGTTCGCCGAAGCACTCGACATCCTCCCCCTCCACGCACCCAACGACATCCGCCCACAACTACGCGCAGCCGCTGCAGCCTTCGAACGCGCCAGCCGCTCCCGCATTCACGCCGACCACCAGCACGCCCGCGCCCTCCGCAACGCCATCCGCACCATCGCCCGCCAACCCACCACCACCGACGGCACCGGCCTGGCGATGTTCCTCGACGCCGCGATCCTCGCCGTGATCGCCATCCGCCGCTGGTCCGCCGCCCGCCACCACAACCAGCAAGTCGAAGCCACCCGCCAAACCCTCACCCACTTCCAAACCGCCTACGACCAAGCCGCCGCAGCCCCACTCGCAGCCCTCGCCCGCCGCACACCCCCGCAACCCGTCGTCGAACGCCACGCCCATCAGATCCGCCAGACAGTTCCCGCCTACGCGGAACAGATCCTCAATGACCCCAGCTGGCCAGCCCTGGCCACCACCCTCACCGACGCCGAAACCGCCGGCCACAACCCCACCCGCCTCCTCCGCCAAGCAGCCGACCAACGAACCCTGAAGGACGCCCACTCCCCCGCCCAAGTCCTCACCTGGCGCCTCCACCGCCTGGCAGCACGCCCCGCCCGCGGCCCCCGCGCCCAAGCGGCGATGGCCCGCAGCACCACCCTCACCGCGGGAGCCCACCGCCCTGTCCCTCCGACAACGTTCATCCCGCAAAGCACCGACCCCATCGGACGGCCACCCCACCGACACCGCTGACCGGGCAACGGAAAAGGCCGGCGGCCCCGCTCGGACCAAACCGGACGGGGCCGCACCGAACTGCGATCAGCCAGAATTCGGGCCTGCCTTCACCAAAGACGCCGTTGGGACCACCTCGGTGGAAGCCCCACTGGCGGGGATCATTCGAACGCCGTGCTGTTCGGCCCAGTCGGCGCGGGCAGCGACGAGCCGGGGCCGCACCTCGCGGTCGAGGCGGTCGGCCTGGGCCCGCAGTTGCGCGGCGATCTCGGTCAAGCCGTTCGGGTCGAGGCCGTTGATCCAGATGTCACCGACGACCGCGAGATTGACGACGGGAACGCGCGACTCGGGATACTCGGCGAAGGGGTGGCAGTCGATGCCACCCGAGAAGACCTGGCCGTTCCCCACCATCTCACCGTCGGCGGCCGGGTTGTGGACCCTCATCGGCTGACCCTCAAACTGCACCCAGTGGCCGACGTCCGCCAGCCGCGCCGGAAGCAGCTCAGGAGGCACACCCTCCCGGCTCGGGTCCTCCTCCGCCCACTCCGGCAGATATCCCTCGACGACGAAACCCATCGTCGTCCCGATCGTCCACGTACCGCGCCCCGAAAGGGACTCGCTGCCCGCAACCGGCAGCCCATCGGCCAGCCTGGCAGAGACCAAACCCGTACGACCACGCACCGGGATTTCAGTCACGTCCCATCTCTCCCATCGTGTCGCCACCAGCCGATCCACCTGCACTGCTGTCGCCGGCGACCACTGCCCACAACAGCTTCCCGACGCCCGCGCGCCCGCTCACACCCCAGCAACCACCCGTCAGCGCGTCGACCAGGGCCAGACCGCGGCCCCACTCATCGTCCATCGATGGCTCCTTGACCACCGGCCGTGTCTCGTCGGCGTCATGCACCTCGATCCGCACCCCGCCGGCCAGACGCTCGAACCGCGTCTCGATCAGCCGGTCCCACGGCACCTGCGCATGCCGCACCGCGTTGGTGAACAGCTCCGACAGCACGAGTTCCGCCTGGTCAGACAGTTCACCTTGGCCCCAGTTGACGAGGTCACGCCGCAGCTCCTCCCTCGCCAGGCCTACGCACCGAGGACGGCTCGCCCACCTGCGTACGAGCAGGGCGGTCCCATCCCCATTGGGTGCTTCGTCATCTGACGGCCGCCCGCCCGGTCGCCCCCGGGCGGGCGGCGGCTCTTGCGCTAATTCATTCCACGGTTCATCGATCACACGCATAGGATGACGCCGGAATGTCGCCCAATGTGATGTCATTGAAGGCGTCAAAGCGGCGGCTTCAGAGGCGTTATTCGGGCGTCAGAGCCGCCGACGAGGAAGGGAGTGGTCACATGAGTACGCCGAACAGCTCGCTCCGCGCCGCCCGCATGGGTCTGCTTATGTCCCAGGACGACTTCGCCCGCGCCCTGCGCGAGGCGGGCCAGCGAACAGGAGAACCCAACGACGCCTCCAAGCGGCTCGTCCAGCGCTGGGAGGCAGGCGTCTCCACCTCCCCGCGTCCCGCCTACGCCCGAGCCCTGGAAGCCGTGACCGGCCTGCCCATTGAGGTCCTGGGCTTCACAACCCCCGTACCCCAGGACCGCGTCGCCGCCGACGGCAATGGCGGCCACGACCTCGGCACCTCACCCACCGGAATAGCAGCCGTCCACGGATCACCCATCGCCCAGCCCACACCCCGCGGCAATTACTCCGGCGTCTGGCTCTCGCGGTACGAGTACGTCTCCTCCGGCCGCGGCAACGACGTGTTCACCGGCCTGCACTACGTCGTCATCCTCCAGCACGGCGCCCGCCTCACCGTACGCAGCCTCCCCGGCTCCTCCGACTCCCCCCTCATGATGGACCTCACCATCGACGGCAACGTCGTCACCGGCACCTGGACCGAACAGACCGCCCCCGACGGCTACTACCGCGGCGCCCGCTACCACGGCGCCATCCAAATGCTCGCCGAACCCACCGGCCGCCGCTTCACCGGCAAATGGGTCGGCTTCGGTAAGGAGATGGACGTCAACACCGGCCCCTGGGAGCTCCTCTTCCAGGACGCGTCCACCAACAAGGCCACCCTCGACCGCTACAACCAGCGCCCGGAGTGACCAGCAGAAGCGAGGGGGCGAAGCCGACTACCAACGCCGACTTCACGGAAGCCGGGCAAGGACCCAGCTCTCCCCTTCGACCGAGCTTCTCTGGATGAGATTCCCAGCCCCCTCGCACCAGTGAGGATCCGCGATCTCCTACAGCGCAGCCCGCCGCGCGGTCGGGAAACCCTCCCTCGCCCACGACATCAACCGGCTCCGTACGACCCCGGGGATGCTCGACGCATTGCGCGAGATCGGCTACGCGAACGCCGCCCGCTACCCACTGAGCACGACCGCCTCCGCCTTGACCGCACTCGGCGACCCGCTCGGCTAACCCACCGCCGTGGCACACCGTTCGCCCACGACGGCCTCACTACGCTGGCTGGAGGGAAACCACCGGCACTCGACGGGGAGACCATGACACTCGACACCGACCGCATCCACCAGCTCCTGGACGACGGCGTACGTGACAAGGTCTACCCGGGCGCGGTCTGGGCCGTCGGCGACCCACACGGCACCACAGCCGGCGGAGCAGTTGGCCTTCTGGACCCCGGCGAGCCGGACCAGCCGATGCGGGTCGACACGGTCTTCGACATCGCCAGCCTCACCAAGATCCTCGCTGTCTGGTCCACCACCGGCATCCTCGTCGAGAGCGGCAAACTCCAGCTCGACGCCCCGCTCGGCACTTTCTGGCCCGAGGTCGCCGGCCACCCGCTCGGCGACGCCACAGCCCACCACCTGCTCACCCACACCGCGGGGCTTCCCCTGCGCGCCAACCTGCGCAACCTCTACGGCACCGACCCGCAGGACATCCGCGACGGCGTCCTCCACGAAGCCCTCCACCGCCCACCCGGCGAGGCAGTCGAATACACCGACCGCGCCGCCCTCGTCCTCGGCTACCTCGCCGAATACCTCAGCGGCCAGCCCCTGGACCAGCTCGCGACCACCCAGGTCTGGCAACCACTGGGCATGACCGAGACCACCTTCGGCCCGCTCACTCCCGAGAACGTCGCCCGCAGCGCCCCGACCGAACTGGACAACGAAACCGGCCGCCACCTCAAGGGCACCGCCCACGACTTCTCCGCCCGCCTCCTCGGCGGCACCTGCGGCATCGCCGGCGTCTTCTCCACGGCCGCCGACCTCTCCGCCTTCGCCCGCCACATGCTCAACCCCACCCAAGCCGCCTTCGGCCCCACCTGGACCAAGGACTCCCTCCACCTCCACACGGGCACCCTCACCCCGCCGCGCGGCCTCTTCTGGCACCCCGCCCCCGGCACCCTCCCCACCGACGACACCTGGGTCCACTACGGCTTCACGGGCACCGCCCTATGGATCTCCCCCACCCACCACCGCTGGGCCACCCTCCTCACCAACAAGCTCTACTACACCCGCGACCGCGCCCCCCTGTCGGAGGTCCGCGACACCTTCCGGTCGATGGCCTTCGAGTAGATACAGTCCGAGCGGCTCAATCCCAGCGACATCCCTCCCACCCGCCCCACAGGGCAAGCCACTTCAGATGTCACCCGATCGTCCACCAGACCCCAAGGCATTCCGAACACGACGGCGTCTGGCCTCCAAGACGTTCCCTTCGGCGGTGTAGTACTCAGTCAAGGTGCGTTACTCGGAGTGGTCGCTCACGCTGGCAAACATTCGCTTGATCCAAGCGCGCTCGGACTCGATGCGGCAGAGCGGTAGCAGATCGCCGGCGCGGTCAGCGACGAAACTGCAGCGCAGTGCAGTTCCTCACTCGTCCCGACTGACCCGTAGAAGGGAACCAGTCCAGGCGGCCAACTGTGCGATCAGCGCCCCCACTTGGGAGGTCCGGGACGAGAGGAACGGCAACACGATCAGGGCAGGGACGAGCGCGAGAGTCACAATGAGCACCGGGACGAGGACCAGGGCCACCAGCAGCGCTCGCTGGATGCCTCGAAAACGTGCAAGCAGGCCGCTGACCGGACCGGGCATGAGTTCTTGAGTCCTTTTCTCTGAGGCTCTAAGGCGCCTGCCCCACCACGCGCGATGGGACGAAGGGGCAGATTCCACCGCCCAGTGTGACCATCCTCCAACGGCCGGCCCGTTGCTACCGCTTGAATGTTGTTCTGCAGACAACACAGGGTTATCGGCTGACAACGGTGATGGCGAGGATCGTGGACGCAAAGCGCGCTGGACGACCGTGGGGGCCAGCTCGTGGATCATGCCAGGAGGTCAACGAACTGGTCACGATCATCCGGGCATGGCTGGATGAGACAGGCGTATCCGTCAGAACTTTGCACCTGCACCTGACTCCGGAGCACTTCCGCGACCATCAAGTCCCCGAACTGCATAGATTGCGGGAACGCCTTGCAGGTGTGGACCTGGTTTGGGAGCTGGTGGAGGCCGTCGCCGACATCTGCTTTCCTCAGGACTCCGCCGATACATCCCTGCGTCGGCTGGAGCAGGCAAAGGTGCTCTGGGACGCTTCACAGCACTCCCCCACCCTGCCGAAGACGGTCAACTCCCACTTGGATGCGACGAAGGAGCTCTTAGCGGCCAAGGACCGCACCATTGCCGCCTACCAGGAGATCGACCGGGCAAGGCAGGCGTACCAGACCAGTGAGCAAGGGCGGCACCAAGCCCTGCAAGCAGCGACGCTAGTCTTCGCATTGCTCGGCCAGGCGCAGGCAAAGATCGCGGAGCTTTCCCGGAGACTCGACGCCCTGCAGACAGGCCCATCCGGAACTCCGCATGCGGTGCACTCGCTGCAACAACGCCTCATTCGGGCACAAAAGCAAGAGAAGGACATCCGCCTGGCTCTCGTCCGCGCCGAAGAAGAGCGGGACACGGCACAGCGCGTCGCTGACCACGCAGCTCGGCGGATCCGTGATCTGGAGAACGAAGTAGCCCTCCTCAAAGCAGAGGGCATCAGCACACCCGAGGCAGAGGTGCTGACGCAGTCACTGGAAGGTCTGCCGTCGGTCGAGATCCCGAGTGCAGATCCCGCAGACGCGGCCATGGATGACGTGGACCGAGCACTCGACAAAGTGCGCGAAGTCCTGGAACACGGCCACGAAGCAGTGCAAGAGGCGGCAGAGGAGGTCGGCTGGAGCGCGGACCGGGACGTGCCTCGCGCCGACCAGAGCGGCTGGAGGACCGTTCCAGGACAGGTGGTGGAAAGCAGCGAAGCGTCGCCCCACGCATCAGACAGTAGCGACGATCAGAGCCAGAGGTTGTTTGAAACAACTCGACACAATCCTCTGGGTACCAGTAACCCTCCCAGTTCCGCTGTGCTGGCACGACGATCCGCCGAGGAACGACAACGCTACGTAGGCGCGGCTACCCGGCGCATCAGCCGTGGCCTTGATCTGGATGAGATCATTCTCGGCCTCTGCCGCGGAGCAGTCCCTTCCTTCGCTGACAAGATCCTCGTCTACTTGAGAGATCCACTGCCGGTCGGCGACGAACGACCATCGGGGCCGCTGCGCCTGCGCCTGCGGCGTGTGGAGGAGAACGGCCCGAAAGCACTGGAACCCGGCTGGAGCGAGCCAGCAGGCGAATTCCAGCCGACCAGCGATCACGGAGGAGTGCAGGTACAGCTAGACGGCGCGCTGGCGGAGGTATTACGCGGCGTGCGGCCAGTCTTCGCCGACTCACCGCGGCCCGCGGGCGCAGTGGCCGAGCTGCTCGGCGACCACGGCAGTCTATGGCCCACCGGCCGCCGGGCCCTGCTGGCACCGCTGCGCGGCCGGCGGCGGGTGATCGGCGCCGCAGTGCTGCTGCGCCGCACCGATCGCTCCCCCTTCGAGCCCGACGATCTGCCGGTGGCCGCGCAGCTGGCCACCCACACCGCGCTCGGCGTGGACAAGGCGGTGCTGTACGGCCGCGAGGCGTACATCGCCGACGCGCTCCAGCGCGAGATGCTGCCCGACTCCCTGCCGCAGCCGACCGGCGTCCAGCTGGCCAGCAGATACCTTCCCGCAGCGGAGTCCGCGCGGGTCGGCGGAGACTGGTACGACGCCATCCCGCTGCCCGGCAGCCGGGTCGCGCTGGTGGTCGGCGACGTCATGGGCCACTCCATGACCTCGGCCGCGATCATGGGCCAGCTCCGCACCACCGTGCAGACCCTTGCCGGACTCGACCTCGCGCCGCAGGAGGTCCTCTACCACCTGGACGAACAGGCCCAGCGGCTCGGCCAGGACCGGATGGCGACCTGCGTCTACGCCGTCTACGACCCGATCGCCCACCGGCTCGTGGTCGCCAACGCCGGCCACCCGCCGCCGATCCTCCTGCACGCCGACGGCCAGGCCGAAGTGGTGTCCGTTCCTTCTGGCGCGCCCATCGGCGTCGGCGGGGTGCCCTTCGAAGTGGTGGAGATGACAGTCCAGCCCGGCGCAACCCTGGTGCTCTACACCGACGGACTCGTCGAATCTCGCAGCCGCGACGTGTGGGGCGGCATCGAGCTGCTCCGTAAGCAACTGCACGACGCCGCCAGCATCGTCTCTCCACCGCCGCTAGAACCGCTCTGCGACGAATCACTGAAAATCCTTGAGCCAGGCGACCGCGACGACGACATCGCCCTGCTCGCCGCTCGCTTCGACGGAATCTCGCCTAGCGACGTCGCCTACTGGTTCCTGGAGCCGCACCCCCAGTCCCCCGGCCGCGCCCGCCGCCTCATCCGCCAGGCCCTGCACCGCTGGGACCTGGACGACCAGTCCGACGCCGCCGAACTCCTGGTCAGCGAGATCGTCACCAACGCCGTCCGCTACGCCGAACGACCCATCACCCTCCGCCTCCTGCACACCGACGTCCTGCGCTGCGAAGTCGGCGACGATGCACTGCCACTACCGCAAATGCGTCACGCCGCCCTGGACGATGAGAACGGCCGTGGGCTATTCCTCGTCAACCATCAGGCCCAGCGCTGGGGCGCAACCCGCCTGGGCGCAGGTAAGGTCGTCTGGTTTGAGCTGCCTATCGAGAAAGCGAACTGATACCCATCGATCGGTAGCTCGTAAGAGATACGAGTGAGCAAGCGATACCATAAAGCAATAGCACTACCGGGCGTGCACTGCCAGCACCTCGGACGCGGCGTGTCCGTCGTGCAGCATCCTGTGAGTGTTAACTGCACCACTTCCGCACCAGATCCAGCGGTACGCTGCGGACAGTCATTGCCAGATGCGACCACGCTGATGGGAGCGACCGGACGGTGAGCAAACCGTCTGACCGGCAGGTCCCCTGGCGGAGCCCCCGTGCTTCCCAAGCTCAGAGCGCGGGTTCGATTCCCGTCATCCGCTCCATTACCAAAGCCCCGGGTTTACCGCCCGGGGTTTTTTCTCGTTGTCCTTCATTCCACGTCCGACCCCGGACCGCGTAGCGCGCCCTGATGAACAAGCCGCTGTTCCAGGCCGCCCATTGCATGTGCGATTCCCTCGATGAGGTCGGTGACCTCCCACATGGGCCGACCATCGCTCACTCCGAATGCCAGCAACGCCTCGTGAGCGCGCTCGACCGCGACGCGCTCCGTCGTCGGCCACTGCGTCAATTGCGCCCCAGAAGCGTGTCCGGAGGCGACGTCATGGCGGGGGCGCCGAAGTGATCCGCAGGGTGTTTTCAGTGGGATGGCGGCCAGGTGAGGGTGTAGCCGGTGGCGCGGTCGAAGGTCACTTCGACGGCCGGGGGCGGAAAGCCGAATTCGCGGGCGCTCCATTCGGCGACGGCCGCGGCGGCGGCCTCCGGCTGGTAGTCGGTCGGCATGTAGTCGAGCGTGTTGACCTCGATGACGGCGAGGTCGCTCTGGTGTGAGCCCTCGATTTGCGCGGCCACCTGACGGAGGCCGAACTCAAGCTGGGTCACGTCCTCTTCGGTGGCCGCGTCGTCGAGGACGTGCAGCCACACGTGATCGGTGACCCGGCGTGCGCCGTCGGGCGGCGTCGGCGGCGTCGAGACGGCGGCGGAGAGTTCGGCGTACAGCGCCCAGGGACCGAGGATCTTGCGGTAGACGAAGGGGCTGGGACTCAACGGAACTCCAGGCTTGTCGGATGTGCTGGTCATGACTGGTCACACGGCTGGTCGCAGCTCGTCAAGGCGGTCGGCCCCTAGTCGAATGTGAGGTGGCCGAAGACGGATTTGTCGAAGAAGTGCTCGGGGCCCATGCCGGTCGGCCGGGTGATGTACTCCAGCCCGTGGTCCGTTTTCCCGGTGTCGGACATCAGGCTGTAGCGGTCGAGGAACGCCTGCGCCTCGTCGTCGGTCATCTGTGAGATGTCGACCTTCTTGAGCTTGGCGAAGTCCTTCTCGTGGATGGTAAACCGCATGAGTTCGAGATCGGCGTTCTCCGACCTCCGGAGTTTGAGCGCCAGGTACTTCTCCGCTTCGGCACGCGACCCCCAGGAGTAGACGCCCGGACCGAAGTGAGCGCGATGCATTTCCAGCGGCCAGGGCTCACCCGTGCCGCGCAGCCGCGCCGCGTCGTCGAGTCCCTGGACGGAGAAGAACTCCAGGCATTTCAGCCCCAGGGGATCGCACCATGACAGGGGATTCGGCACGTACGCGTAATGGTTGGGTCCGGGATCGAGCCCGAGCGGATCCGGGCTGAAGTAACCGCCCACTTCCGGGTCGTAGTAGCGGAAGACGTTGTAATGGAGACCCGTCTCCGCGTCGAAGTACTGGCCGGGGAAGCGCAACGGGCACTGGACACCGTCGGCGGCGTCGGGCGGGCGGACGCCGTAGAGCGTGCCGCGGGCCCGCCAGACCACATCGCCGTCCGGGTCGACCAATTCGGTCGGTGAACCGACCAGATCGGTGACGATCGCGTAGAAACGTGCGTCGATGTCGCTCTGCGGCGAGTCGGCGGTCAGAACCCGCTCGGTCTGGCAGACCGGTTGATGACTGCCGGGCAGGGCGTCCCAGGTCGTGACGGCGACCGTGCCGTCGCCAGAGCCGGAGCCGGTGGAGACGATCTGCTCGGCCAGCTGCATACCGTCCCAGACGAAGTCAGTCCTGCTGACGACCGTGCCGTCCTCGCCGATCCCGAGCTTCGCCGTACGGCGCCCCAGGGGGTCGTACAGATACCTCCAGCGGATCCCGTCGGGCGTGCGCACCTCGACGAGCCGGTCCTCGGCGTTCCAGAGGAACCGCCAGGCGGTCGTGGTCCCCGAGAGCGTCCTGCGCACGCGGCGGATCACCCGGCCCTGCGCGTCGTGCGCGTACGAGGTCCGGCCCGCGCGCCTGATCAGCGTGCCGTCGTACACACGGTCGCCGGTCACGGCGGAGGCTTCCGCGGCACCGTTCGGGCTGCTGTCCCCGAGCCGCCCGGTGTCCCACTGACCGACCACGACGTTGCCCAGCGCGTCGTACGCGTATCGCTCGGTCCAGCTCTCGGCGGACACCGCGGTGACCCGGCCCATCGCGTCGAGGGTGAATCCGCGTCCGCCCGCCGCGTCCGTGACGCGGATGACGTGGTCGTCCGCCCCGTATGCGTACGTACGCCGGGCGGCCGGCGTCCCTGGCCCGTCCGACGAGCCCCCGCGGCTCACAGTCAGGGAGGCGAGGCGACGGTTGCTGTCCCACTCCTGCCGGATCCTCACCAGGCCGCCGTCGAGGACCCGTTCGGTCTCCACGCCGCCCACGTCGTATCCGAACGTTATGTGCCGGCCGGAGGCGCGCAGGGACGTGGGACGCATCCCCGTGTCCCACTCCCACGTGCTCACCGCGCCGCTCGGGGTGCGGCGCTCGGTCCGACGGCCGAGCCGGTCGTACGTGTTGGTCAGCGTGCGGCCGTTGACGGTCTGCCGAACCGCCCGTCCAAGGGCGTCGTGTTCGAGCAGCAGTTCCGTGTCCGCGTTGACGGCGCGAGTGAGCCGGTCGGTCGGGTCGTACTCCATGTACGTGACGCTGTCGCCGTCGTGCCACTCGACGGCGCGTCCGGCGGCATCCCTGACGTAACGCGTAGCCTCACCGGCGCCGTTGATCCGCTCGACGAGCTGGCCCGCGGCATCGTGGACGTACCGGACCGTCCGGCCGTTGAAGTCCGTTTCGCCGCGGAGTACACCGCGCGGATCGTAGTCGTAGGTCCACTGCCGGCCGGTGGCGTTTGTGACCGAGGTCAGCCGCAGTTCGGTGTCGTAGGCGAAACGCAGGGTCGTGCCGTCGGCGAGGGTCTTCGTCATCAGACGGTCGAAGGACCCGACGTCGAAGCGCGTCACAGTCCCCTGCGGATCGGTGTGCCGGACGAGATTGCCGTCGGCGTCGTGAATCCACTCTTCCGTCGTCCCGTCGGGACGCGTCCGGCCGCGAAGCTTGCCTTCCGGCGTCCAGTTGAGCGTCGATTCCGCGCCGAGGGCGTCGACGATCCCGATGATCCGGCCGAACGCGTCGTAGCTGTAGCCCGTCACCGCGCCGTCGACGTCGGTGGTGGCCGTCGGCAGGCCCGCGCCGTTCGGCGTCATCTCGCGAACGCCCCCCAGGGCGTCGGTGATCCGGACGAGCCGACCGCGCGTGTCGTAGTCGCGTCCGGTGACAGCGCCCAGCGGGTCGACCGTACGGATCAGATTGCCGCGCTCGTCGTATTCGTGGCGCCACTCGGCGCCGTCCGGCAGCGTGACCGTCTCCGGCAGCCCCAGCGGGCTGTACGTGACCGTGGTCACGGCCCCGTCGGGCCGGGTGAAGCGGGTCAGGCGGCCGGCCTCGTCGTGGGCGTAGCCGGTGCTGCGGCCCAGGGCGTCGGTGCGGGACAGCAGATTGTCCCGGCGGTCCCATGTCCGGACGGTGGCGTTGCCGAGGGGATCGGTCGTACGGACGAGCTGGCCCAGCTCGTTGAACTCGTACGTCGTGGTGTGCCCGAGCGAATCGGTGACGCGTGTGGTGCGGTTCGCGGTGTCGTAGGCGTAGTCGTAGGCGAGGACGTTTTCCGAGCCGGCCGTACGGACACAGCGGCCTTCCGTGTCGTACTCGTACCGGTACCGCGTGCCGCCGCGGTCCTCCCAGCCGGTGACACGATGATGGTCGTCGTAGCTCAGGCGGAACGGCAGAGTGGAGGAGTCGATGATCTCGGTGAGGTCGCCACGTTCGTCGTATCCATAGCGGAGCACAACCGGCCGGTCGGCGTCGCTCAGCAGCCTGAGCTCGGTTATTCGCCGGTCCTGCGTCGTCAGACCGACGCGATAGCCAGCGCTGTGCCGGATCTCGTGGGGGACGCCTTCCGCCGTGTGGAGGACATCGATGACGTTCCCATTGCGGTCCGCGACGGACGTGAGCGCGAGTTCCGCCGGGGGGCCGCCCGGCAGCGCCCGGAAGCCAAGGATCTGGCCCTGACCCGGGCGCGTGATGCGCATCTCCCCGCCCGGAACACCGTCCCAACGCAGAGGCCAGCGAGGCCCCTCGGCCGGGAAGACGTCCCAATCCGGGTTCGGAATCGGATAATAGAGGACCATTCCGTCCTCGGATGTGTACTGCGCTCCCTGATCGTCCAGGACGAGACGCTGATCCAGGCCGGAAGCCCACGACGTGCCGAACCAACGGCCCGCACGATAGGACGACACATGGTGCCGTTCCAGCACCAGCGGAAGAACTCCGGGCAACTGCATGTCCACCGCGGACATGACCATTTCGCCGGTCGCGATGTCGATCGGATCGCCGCACCTGAAGCGCCTGAACATGCGGACTGCGGTCTCGCGCATGTCCCGCAGGGCGGCGCCGCCCTTGCGGACGCTGTTCGCGATGTTCTCCAGGGCCTTGCCGGATTTGAGGAGGGCGGGGAGTTCGCGGGCCATCTTCAACAGGCCGCCGGCGGTGGTGAGGCCCTTGAACATCGGGATGCAGTCCAGGGCCGCGAACAGGACATCCCACAGGCTGGCCTGGCCCTTGAGGTACTTCATGACGGTGTCGGCCAGGACCAGGACGGCGGCGGCCAGGACCAGCCAGGCCAGCGGACCGCCGATGATCAGCACGACGATGCCCAGCACCGCGACGATCACCTTGCAGACCGCGATGATGTCGTCCCAGTGGTCCGCGACCCAGTCGACCGCCTTCTCCCACCAGTGCTTGTTCCTGATCCCCGCGTCCGACGCCTCATGCAGCGCGTGCTGCGCCGTCGAGGCCGCGTCGTCCCTGAGCTGGGCCGCGTCGGCGGCCAGTTGCTTGGCCGCGTCCAGCTTCGCCTGCGCATTGTGGACGGCGGTGGAGGCGGTGGTGTGGGCGCTGTTAGCGTCCGTGGCATTACGGGCCGCAGCCCGCACCTCCTCCGCTGACGGCGGCGGCACGTCCGGCTTCGGGTCCTCCTGGTAGGACTTCGACTTGTCCTGCGCCCGCTTCACCCACGCATCGGCGTTCGTGAGCTGCGACTTGGCGGTGTCCAGTTCCTGGCGGGCGCTGCGCCCCTGCGCCAGCGCCCGGTCCGCGTCACCCTGCGCCGTCTCCAGCTTCGGCCAGAAATCATCCAGAGCCCCCGACGCCAGACGGTAGGACCGCTCCAGCTTGTCCAGCTCACCCGGCAGATCCCCGAACTGCCGCCGGTACGCGTCACCCGACAGCCCCGCCCACTCCTGCACCACGGTGTCACCGCTCAGACCCCGCACCGACCGCAGCGCCGAGGCGACATCATCAGCGAAATCCCCCAGCTTCCGCGCGAGTTCCTTCACCTCGAACGGATCACCCGGCACCGGATCCCGGTCCAGATCCAGCACATCCCAATCCGTCGGACGCCCCGTCACCCCGCCAGCACCCCCATCGTCGGCTTCGGCGAACAGCCATTGTTCCACCCGATGTCTGTGACAGCAGAGGTACGTGAGCAACCCGCCTACGATCTGGTCCCATGCGGACCGGACCCGCAACATCTCAACCGTTCTCGCGAACAGCGATCGCCACACATCCCCTTCGCACCGAACTGGGCCATGTTCGAGATCGCTCCCTCAGAGCGCGGGTTCGATTCCCGTCATCCGCTCCATTGATAGGGCCCCAGGTCCGAATTCTGGCACGATGCGTCGGAAGCGGTCTTGTTGGAGAAGCCGGATGATCTCGGTCGCGGTGCCAGCGGCATCGAAATCTTCAAGGCCTCTTCGGCCAGCCTGTACGATCCGTTCTTCTGTCGAAGTCCTGACATTAAGAAGGGTGCTGGGCGAAGCCCATGGAGCTTGCCCGTGCAGCCATTGGACGAGTCGGGTAAGGCGTGCGGACCTCAGCGCTCCCGCTCGAGGTGACGCACCGCTCAAACTGCTCACCGACTCTCTGAGGATGAGATCGAGAGCGTTGGCCAGTCGGTGAAGGGGGAGGCCGTGCTCGCTCAACATCAGATGAAGCGCAGCATCGGGATCGACGGTACCCGTGACACCGCCGGTCCGAGGAATCGGCAACTCCGCCACGGTGCCGATCTCGATTTCGTCGCCGCCTCCGTCGAGCACCAGGTCAACACGGGAGGCTCGCTTGGGGTCATCGATTGGAACGGCAGCATAGTCTTCGATCCCGCTCTTCGAGAGCGCCAAACGGGACGTTCTCCATTCGACCACACAGTGGCCGACCTCAAATCGGCGAGTTGCCCCTACCGGCGAGCCAAAACCAACTCATCAATGGTAATACCGATGGCGGTCGAAATACTCATCATGACAGCTCGCGCGCCCGCCTCCACGCTTTTCGTCCCGGTGACGGTGTCTTCAATGATCTCCGGAACCCCACCGAAGGAGTTCGCGGAAATGGCCGGGTGCAGCCACTTCATCCATTCTTTGACGGATTCAACTCCATATCGAATACGCGCCGCCGAGACGTCTTCCGAAGATGCCATGGACAGAATTCTCAACGCCGCCGCGAGGCGCTCCTCCGGGTAATTATGCCCGTCAAGTACCCGGTCGATCTGCGCAATGGAGGAAACCTCGGCTGATGAAGCCACGAATCCCTCTCGACTTCTCAGGTCCGGCCAGCTCTCCCGGCTCGGATCGATGACGACCGTCACGTCCGTTGCCGCGTCCCACGCGTCGGTACCGACCGACACCAGGGTCGAGGACCCCGAGCTCACGGCCGGCCATGCGAAAAACGGCTGTTCCGAGCTCTCTCTGAACGTCAGATATCCGGTAGCGAGGAGCAGCCGACCGGTGAAGACCGGTCGGGGTGCGACTGGTGAAGTCCCACGCCACACTCCTACCCTCACCGGTGCGATCTGAGCACGAGTAGCGACCATGACATGCCTTTGATCACTCACCGGAGGAGAGTCCACCAATAGGTCGAACTCCGGATCCTCGCCTGACCCAATCACCAGAAGGCCATGATTCAGGACCACCTCGATTTCGCCGATTTTCATATTCTTCTCCCAGTTAATTCCTCCGCCTATCCACCCGAAACGTGTGAACGCGCAAGCTCCATCAACTCTTCGTAGTTCCCCTTCGGTTCGTAGATCTGGTGGTTTCTTCCGATGCGAGCCAGAACTTGCACCGCCTGCTCTGGATTCCGCTGCACACAGAGCAATGACTGAAAACGCGGTAGCGGAAGCCGACGGGACTGACACTGACAGGCGGCTGGTGATCGCCGATCTTCACCGGACCGGCACCGGGCTGCGTATCACCGCAGGTGTGGCAGACATCATCTTGAACTGCGTCTCGAATTTCTTGGGGCAAGGAGTCCGGTTCCGTCGTAGAAATTCCTTCGCCGCTCGCATGGGGTCCGACGGAAAGGGTATCCAATTGCTCCTGAGTGATCTCTACGTCGCAGTTGTGGACCAGGACTGATGTGGCCCCCGCCAGCACATAGTACGAGTGCTATGCGACCCCTCTCTACCTGCGTTTTCGCAGGTAGAGCGACTTTCGGTGTCTCGCTGGGGTACGGGGTCGGCCGGGGTTGTTCGTGGTTGTTGCCGTCACTACTTCCGTCGGTGGTGTAGACCAGTCACGTGATCCGGGGCCTCGGCGGCTTGGCCGTCGAGGCCCCCGTTGGGCGAACGGCTTGCCTCGCGCCCCGATGGTCGGGCAACCCGGGGCGGAGGGGTCGGGCGACGGCGGGTTGTCGGGAGCTTCGCTCCCCGCTGGAGGCAGCCTCGGCCACCGCCCTCGGTGACCGCGGCGACGGACGTGAGGGTCGGCCCCCTGGCTGGCCCTCTGTCTGCGATCCGGCCGTAGGACGGTCGCAGGCGACAACTTGCTCCGCCACGGGGCAAGGAGTCCTTACGCCACAACTTGCTGCCTGCGGGCATCGGTCGGGACCGCACCCTCGGCGCGGGCCCGGTCTCCGCCGACACCCCGCGTCGGGCGTCGGGTGCTTGCCCAGTGACGAGTCGGTCGGCGACGGTCGGCGAGCTCCGGCGGACAGGGCCCGCCTTGAACCTCGAACCTCGTAGAGAAAATCTGGACGCACCCCGGCCCCTGGCACGTCCTGCGGCCGACAGATCAGCAGCCTCGCTCGGTGCCGCGCGCTTCAAGGGCTTCGACGCGGGCACGCAGGGCGGTGAGCTGATCAATCGTCTCGGCCAGTGCCAGCTCCAGTGCCTCGACGCGCGCCGCCGTCCCGCCGACGGGCGTGCTCCCCGCCTCCCCGTCACCTGAGTCGCCGTCGATGCCGTCGTCGGGGTGGGCGACGAAGGCTCCCTTGCCAGGGCGGGAGATCGCGTAGCCGTCCTGCTTCAGCAGGGCCATGGCCTTCTGCACGGACAGGCTGGAGGCCCCGTACTCCGCCATCAACACGGCCTGCGTCGGCAGCGCGTCCCCGGGCTTCAGCTCCCCGGAGCGGATCCGCTCCCGCAGGGCCTCGGCGATGACCTCGAACGTCAGCAACACCGTGCCGCCAGCCGGTCTACGCCCGCGCCGCCCCACTGTCACCGCAGGTCACCCGCCCTCTCTGCGCCACTACCACCGAAATCCGGCCCGTCCAAAACGGAAGACCGGGGCCACAGTACCCGCGTCCCCACCGACCACCGAAACAGATGAGGAGGGATGTACTTGAATGCGCGCTTGAAGCGACGCTACCTTCACGCACCGCCGCAGAACAGCACCGCTGACCAGGCCAGACGTCCCCGGCCCACCATCCGCGCCCGCCATACGCGCACCGCGCCCACGTGCGCCGACCACCCGGGTCGCCCCTCAATCGCCTCTCCTCTTCTCCCGACTCCTGCCGGAGGTCTGTCCCCATGCCCGCACAGCTCCAACTCCCCACCCCCGCAACCACCTTCACTCCCGCCAGCACGGCGTTCGCCGCACCGGCGCGCACCACCAGCCCCGACACGTCAGCGAACAGGAACTCGGCGCTGGAACGCCGGGCGCGGCTGACCGCCCGGCTGGCCAAGCTCGCTGCCGCCGGACACCTCGCACCCCTGGCCCGGCAGGTCGGCTCGCTGGGCGGCTGCGCCCGCCCCATCCGGATGACCGGGCACCGCACCCGTCTGGACGCCGCCACCGGCCAGATCCTCGACCACCTCGACACTCGCCGCCTCCCAGCCGGGGAACTCCTGCTGCGCTGCGGCAACCGCCGCGCCACCCGCTGCCCCTCCTGTTCGCACGTCTACCGCTACGACACCTACCAGCTCATCGCCGCCGGACTACGCGGCGGCAAGGCCGTCCCGGCCACCGTCTCCACCCACCCACGCGTCTTCGCCACCCTCACCGCCCCCGGCTTCGGCCCCGTCCACAACCAACCCGGCGCGTCCCCGTGCACCTGCGGCACCCGGCACACCGACGGCGACCCGCTGCTCGGCACGCCGCTAGACCCGCAGCGGTACGACTACACCGGGGCGGTGCTGTGGAACGCCCACGCCCCCGCCCTGTGGGCCCGCTTCACCACCCACCTCCGGCGCGAGATCGCCCACGCCGCCGGACTCACCCAGCGCACCCTGCGCCACCACGCGACCCTGTCCTACGCCAAGGTCGCCGAGTACCAGAAGCGCGGCCAGATCCACTTCCACACCGTCATCCGCATCGACGGACCCACCGGCCCCACCAGCACCCCACCCGCCTGGGCCACCACCGGGCTCCTCGACCACGCCGTCCGCGCCGCCGCAAAGCGCAGCCGCGTTCAGCCTCAACGGCCCTCCCAGGCAGGGAGGGCCGACCTGGCACAGGGTTCGGAGCCTTCGGTGTTCCGATTCGGGCAGCAGATCGACGTCCGGGCGATCCGCAGTACCGACTTCACCGGCGACGGAACCCCCACCGACCGGCACGTCGCCGCCTATATCGCCAAGTACGCCACCAAGGGAGCCGAGACCACCACCGGCACCCTCGACCGCCAACTGCGGTTCCTGGCCGAACTCGCCCAGCACGACCTCACCGACCATGCGCGCCGCATGATCCACACCGCCTGGCACCTCGGAGCCCAGCTCCGGCATGCCCACCTGCGCCTGCGGCAGTGGGCCCACATGCTCGGATCCCGAGGCCACTTCTCCACCCGCACCCGCCACTACTCCACCACTCTCACCCAGCTCCGAGCCGATCGCAGCGCCTGGCGCACCCGCCAAAACGATGCCCAGGAGCGGGCAGGTGAGGGCGGGCCGGTCACTGACCAGCGCAGTGACCGCGCTGACCTGACCGCCGGTCACACCGACCCCGACGCCGGTCACCCCAGCGGTCACCACGCGCAGAGCGGGCGACGCGCCGGCACGGACACCACCCTGGTGATCTCGCACTGGCAGTACACCGGCAGCGGCCTCCTGCCCGAACTCGCCCACCTCGCCGACCTCCTGGGCGCTGCCCCGAAGCCCCTACCTGAGCAAGCTGCCCGCCCCCGGCAGGCGCGACGCCCCGGTGACCGGGCCGGTCACTCCGGCGCCCCGCTGACCGCCCCTGTCCGGAGTGCGGTGACCGGGTGACCGCCGACGCCGAGCTCCTCACTGTGCCCGAGGTCATGGCGCGCCTGAAGATCAGCCGCTCCACCGTCTACGACCTCATCCGCACCCGCCAACTCGCCTCCCTCACCATCGGCCGCGCCCGCCGCATCCCCACCCACGCCCTTGACGCCCTCGTCCACCACCAACTCGAACAGGCAGCCTGATGACCAACCCCAACACCAACACCACCTCCACCAGCAGCACCGGCACCGGCTCGCGCAGGGTCCGCGCTAACGGCGACGGCACCGTCTACCAGCGCAAGGACGGCCGCTGGGAAGCCGCCGGATACGTCCTCGCCGCAGGCGACACCCGCAAGCGCATCCACGTCTACGGGAGCACGAGGAAGGAGGCGCTGGCTCTGCTGACGGAGAAGGTCGCCACCAGCAACCGCGGCATCGCCGCCCCCTCGGCGCAGGGCAGCGTAGCGGCGTTCCTCACCTACTGGCTGGAGACCGTCGCGGTCCACCGGCTCCGGGAGAAACACCCACACCCGCTACACCGCCTGCGTGCGCCTGTACGTCATCCCCGGTATCGGCAGGAGGAAGCTCGCCAAGCTCACCGCCAAGGACGTCCGCACCTGGCTCGACCACCTCCGCACCACCTGCCAGTGCTGCACACGCGGCCTGGACACCGCCCGCGACCAGCCCCAGTGCTGCGCGGCCGGGACCTGCTGCCGCAAGCGGCTCTCCCCGCTGACGCTGGCCTACGTGCACTCCGTGCTCAAGTCCGCCCTGGAGCACGCCGTCCGCGAAGAGGAGATCCCCCGCAACGTCGCCCGCAACGTCCGCATGGGCACACCCCGACCCCGCCGCTTCGAACCCCTCACCACAGAGGAAGCCCGAGCGTTCCTCGCCGCCGTCGACGGACACCGACTCAGCGCACTGTTCGAACTCGCCCTGCGCACCGGACTGCGCAAGGGCGAACTCCTCGGCCTGCGCTGGGAAGACCTCGACCTTGCTGGCGGAACCGCCAGCATCCGCCGCACCTTGCAGCGCACCAACTCCGGCGGCCTGACCGCACTGCCGACCAAGACCCAGAGCTCGGAACGGCGCATCGCCCTACCCACCGAATGCCTGCACTCCCTCGAACAGCACCGCGACCGGCAGCGCCAGGAGCGCGAAGCGGCAGGGGCGGGCTGGAAGGCGAGCGGCTACGTCTTCACCCGGCCCGACGGCAGCCCGATCGAGGGCACCACCCTCACCCGCCACTTCAACGCCCTCCTTCGCCGAGCCGCCCTGCGACGCATCAGGTTCCACGACCTCCGACACTCAGCAGCCACCCTCCTCCTGGAGCAGGGCGTCGAACTCGTCGTGATCAAGGAGTCCTCGGTCATGCCCACATCGGGGTGACCGCCACGGTATACGCCCACGTCCGGCTCCGCCTCCAGCGCGACGCCATCGACCTCCTCGGCAACGCCCTCCGCCACCCCGCCCAGCCCGCCGCTGGATGCGACGACAGCGACGAACCACCCACTTGTGCAGCACCCGTCCGCTGACGTTGCCGTCAACTACTGCCGTCAGAGACCCTCAGCGGCCCCACTGGAAAAAACAGTGGGGCCGCTGCAATTCCGCTCAGTACTATCTTGACAGTCTCGAACGCGTTCTACTCGTACACGACTGCCGCACGAAAGATTGCTGCAATCAACGCCCAGTCGGGCACCTCAGGAACCGGCTCGCCGATGACATTCTTAAAGAATCCGTCCATCGATTTAGTCCAACGCGCGGAGGCGTCCACAAAGTCCGAGGTGGATGGATTCTGCAGTTCCAATTTTCCATCGCGCAGAAGGATTGCCAGCCCTTGCAGGTATTTGGCGAGATCCTCGCGCGTGTTGACTACGTTCAATGCTGGGTCCGGCCAGTTCACGGCCACTCCACTGGGTCGAAGTGCTGAATCAAGATCGATGCCCCGTCATTTTTAGTGGTGAACTTCCACGCCTCCCCTGCGATTTCTTCGGGAGTCGCCATCCGGAACGGCATCTGAAGCCCAGCCTTCTGAAATGCAACGAGCCGCCGATTGTCCAACGAGAAGAGATTTCCATCCTTGTACTGAAGTCTCACCGTGGGAAGATCTTCTGGCTTAATATATCCAGATCGCAGACCGGCCGCCGTCTGCTCAATCGTCTCTCCACTGCCGAAACGTGGGCTGACAGTATCCTGCGAAAACCTCACCAGGCTCGGGTCGATTGTCCCGTTGCAATTGTGCACCAGCACCGGCGTGCTACCGGCGAGTACATAGTACGAGTGCAGGTTCGCGACCGTGAGGTCGTACGTCACTGCCGTCGTGTGGTAATTGCGGACCGCGGTGACGACGGCGGTGGTGCCGTCCGACTGGCGGAGGTGGGTGCCGGGGGTGAGGTGGGAGGCGTCGGTCCACTGGGAGGTGGTGACGTTCCAGAAGGGGTGGTGCCAGGTGGTGGTGAGGACGGCCACCGCCGCGGTCTTCCGGGCCGCCCCCGACGCCGACTTCGGCGCGGCCGCCGGCTTCGACGGCGCGATCGTCAGGGCCGTGAAGTCGTGGTCCGTGGTCGTTTCAGCGTCCGGCCGTATTCGTCGACGGTGCTGCTGGACATGGTGACGAACGACGGCGTGGAGCCGCTGTACGAGGCGGCGTTCTGCTTCATCGTCACGGAGCCCGCCGTCGGCGCCGTGCCGAAGGCGGTTGAACCGTCGTAGTAGGTACGGGTGTCGGAGACGGCGTCGCGCGGGAGGACGGGCGTCGTGGCGCACTTGACGGCGACGGTGGTGTTCTCGTCCGGGGCGTCGAGGATCCAGGCACTGGTGCTGTCGGCGTATGTCGTGGTGGCGCACTGGTCGTCGGCCGCCGTGGTCACGTCACCGAGGTCGTCGGTCCTGGTGACCCGGCCGTACGAGTCGTGGGTGTAGTCGGTCTCGGTCTCGCCGGTACGGCCGTCGGAGTACGGGGTGTAGACGCGTTCCCTGCTCTGACCGGTGAGATAGGAGTTCTGGGCGGGCAGCGTGTCGCCCAGGCCGTGGGTCGCCCGGGAGGCCGAGGTCCACGGGTCGGTGACGGTGTCGGTGATCACCTTGCCGCTGCCGGCGCCGTCGTACTGGACGGTTTCGTACGCCATGCCGGCGTACTGGTCGAGATCCGTGACCGCGGGGTCGCCGCGCGAGTCGGTGATCGTGGCCGAGCGGGTGCCCTTGTTCGGCAGGGTGTCACCGTCCATGCCGCGGAAGTACGTGTAGTCGCTCTCGGTCACCGGGTCGGGCGCGTTGCCGGTGGTGACCTTCATGCCCTGGAAGCCGCGGAACTGGTTCCAGGTCCGCTCGTTGGCGAGCGTCAGCGGTCCGTCGTCGTAATACCAGGTCAGGGAGAGCAGAACGCCGTTGACGCCCGCGGCCTCGGCGTCGCTGCGGGGCAGCACCCGTACACCGACAGAGACCGGTGCCGCGGAGTCCGCTCGGTCGGCCGCAGACCCGGCACCGGTCGCCGCTCGCTTGCCGTTCCGGCTGTCGTGTCCGCCGGGGCCGATTCACAGCGGAAGGGACCCGGCGCGCCTGGCGAACCGCGCACCTCGCGCGTGGCGGCCAGACGGTACGGTCCGTCGGCGGCGCACTCTCCACCGTGCTCGCCGGACCGGGCGCCGTTCTCATCGGCATCACCGCGGCCCTGGTTGTCCGGGGCGGACCTGCCGCACGTGAGGTGTCGGGTCCGTCGAGCCGCCGGAGGGGTCGGAGGGGTCCGGGGGGGTCACGGCGCCTGGGGGCCGCGGGCGGCGGCTTGGTCCAGGAGTTCGGGAAGGTCTTTGAGCCGGTCGAGGCCCTGGACGGCGCGGGCCGTGCGGTGATTGGCGGACAGCCGGGCCCGGTGGCGGTGGAGGAAGGCCCAGTAACCGGTGCTGTAGGGGCAGGCGTGGTCGCCCACGCGGTCGGTGGGACGGTAGGCGCACGGCCCGCACAGGTCGCTCATCCTGTGGAGGTACGCGCCGCCGGAGGTGTACGGCTTGGTGGTCATCAGGCCGCCGTCGGCGTACTGCGACATGCCGACGACGTTGGGCAGCATGACCCAGTCGTAACCGTCGACGAAGCAGCGGTGGAACCAGTCGGTGACGGCCGCCGGATCCCAGCCGTCCTGGAGGGCGCGGCTGCCGAGCACCATGAGCCGGGGGATGTGGTGGGTCCACCCGGTGTCCCGGACCTGGGCGAGGACGGTGGACAGGCAGTTGGCGGTGACGGCGTCGGCGTCCAGTTCGAGGAACCAGTCGGGGAGCGGGGCGTGGTGGCGCAGCGCGTTGCGGTGTCGGTAGTCCTCGCCGAAGTGCCAGTACACCTGCCATACGTACTCCCGCCAGCCGGCGATCTGCCGGACGAAGCCCTCGACGCTGTTGAGCGGCGCGTCACCCGCGCGGTACGCGGCCTCGGCCCGCTCGACGCACTCGGCCGGGTCGAGGAGTCCGAGGTTGAGCGGTGCGGACAGCAGGCTGTGGCTCATCACCGGATCGGCGGCCAGCATGGCGTCCTCGTACCGTCCGAAGTCCGGCAGCCGGTGCGAGAGAAAGCGGCGCAGCGCCGACAGGGCTTCGCGGCGGGTGGCGGGGAAGAGCCGGGGGCTGTCGCGTCCGACGAAGGACACCTGGCCGTCGCGCTCCCACCGGTCGAGGTCGTGGCGGACCTCGTCGTCGATCTCGTCCTCCTCCGGCCGCGAGGGACCGGCCACCGTCAGGGTGTCCTGGCCGCGCGGCGGCGGCTCACGGTTGTCGTGGTCGAGATTCCACCGGCCGCCCGCCGGCCCGTCCCCGTCCATGAGGAGGTCGTGCCGCTCGCGCACCCAGCGGTAGAAGCCCTCCATCCGCAGGCTGCGACCGTCTCGGCGTCCGGCCCACTCCGCGAATTCGGCCCGAGGCACCAGGAAGCCCTTCGCGGGCAGCACGTCCACCCGCTCCAGCGACGTGACCAGGGCCAGCGCGGCGCGCGAGGTGGGGTGGCAGACCGTGAGCCGGTTCCTGCCGCCGCCCGGCACCTGGGCCAGCGCCTCCGTATACGTCGCGGCGCGTACGTACGTCACCCGGTCGCCCAGTTCGGCCGCGCGGTGCCGCATCGCGGACAGCACCAGATGCGCCTTGGCGCGGTGGAACCGGCGGCGGCGCAGCACCGAACGGGCCTCGATCATGAGCACCGGCGCCTGGGCGTCGGGGCCGCCGTGCCGGGGATCGAGGAAGTGGGGGCCGAGCTGGTCGCCGAACAGCCAGTGGGGTCGCGGTTCCATGGGGGTCTCCTCTCGAGGCGCCCGGGTGCTCCGCGCGGCGGGTCGGTGCTCCACGGGTCGGTGCTCCACGGGTCTGCGCTTCCCGCGGCGGGCCGGTGCTCCACGCCGGCCGGCGGGCCGGTGCTGCACGCCGGACCGACGCGGAGCCGACGGGCGCGGAACCTTCGTACGCCCGGCCGGTTCCCACGACAGCTAGCTCGGGTCAATGGGGCCGCGCCGACGCACGGACCGTCCCTTCGGCCGATGCTGCCAGCCTCCGCGCGGGTCCTGCGCGCCGACACTCCGGCGCGACCGGACTCCGGAGGGCCGAGACGTACGCCACCGGGTCGCTCCTCTCCGCCCCGCCGGGCTCGGCCCTGACGACCGCCCCTGGACTCGGGCCCGTAGGCTCGGACGTGTCCGTCCGCCGCGATGTCCGCCGCGATGTCCGCCGGACGCGCCGCCGACCACATGCGGCGCGGGCCCGCCCCCGCGCGTACCGTTCGAACGGCCGACACAGATACGGACACGGACACGGACACAGATACGGATACGGATACGGATACGGATACGGATACGGATACGGATACGGATACGGATACGGATACGGACACGGACACGGACACGGACACGGATACGGATACGGATACGGATACGGATACGGCCGAGGGCAGGAGGAGCGCCGTGCCACAGCCCCCGGCCGACTCGTCCCACCACCGGCCGGACCTGCCGCACCGGCCCGATACGGCCGGCCCTCCCGGCCCTCCCGGCGCTCCCGGCCCTCCCGGCCCTCCCGAGCAGCAGACCCTCTTCGGGTGGGAGGACACACCGTCCGCCGCCCCGCCCGACGACGGCGGATTCCGGGACAGCCCGCAGGCCCGACGAGTGCTGGACGTACGGCAGGTGTACGCCGAGCCGGCCGCCCTCGCCTCCCCGCGTGGCCGGCAGATCATGGCGCGGCTCCCCGGCGTCCCCGTCACCGAGGTGGCGGGCCACTGGCGCATCCCCTCCCTGCACGGCAACGAGGGAAACGTCTCCCGCTGGGTGCGCGTCAAGACAGAGACACTCGTCCTGGGCGTGAAGCGCACCCTGGAGACGCGCCCCAACGGCAGATCGGCCGACTGGATCGCCCCCGGCGCCTCCAACGGGTGCGCGATGGCCTGCGCCTACTGCTACGTACCGCGCCGCAAGGGATACTCCAACCCGATCACGCTGTTCACCAACGTCGAGGCGGTCATCGCCCACGTCCGGCGGCATGTGCGGACGCAGGGCCCCAAGCGGGAGCCGAACCAGTGCGACGCCCACTCGTGGGTCTACGACATCGGTGAGAACGGCGACTGCTCGGTCGATGCCCTGGTCTGCGACAACACCGCCGACTTCATCGCCGCTTTCCGCGCCCTGCCCACCGCCAAGGCGTCATTCGCCACGAAGTTCGTCAACCCCGACCTCCTGGCGCTGGACCCGCGGGGCCGTACCCGGGTGCGTTTCTCGCTGATGCCCGAACGCGACTCACGCCTGTTGGACATCCGCACCAGCCCGGTCGCGGAACGCGTCGCCGCGGCCGCGGACTTCCTCGACGCGGGCTACGAGGTCCACTTCAACCTCTCACCAGTCGTACTGCGGCCCGGCTGGCAGCGGGACTGGGCCGATCTGCTCGCCCACCTCGACGATGTCCTGCCCGTCCGGGTGAAGCGGCAGGCTGCCGCCGAGGTCATCCTGCTGACCCACAACCAGCAGTTGCACGAGGTCAACCTCGGCTGGCACCCGCGCGCGGAGGACCTCTTGTGGCAGCCGGACGCCCAGGAGGTCAAACGCTCGGAGAACGGCGCGCTCAATGTGCGCTACGCGCGCGATGTCAAGCATGGCGCCGTCGTCCGGCTCCGGGAGCTGATCGCGACGCACGCCCCTTGGCTACGGGTCAGATACGCGTTCTGAACGCCGGCCCCTCCGCCGCCGGTCCCTCCCGGTCGAAGGTCGCTTCGACGGCCGGGGGCGGAAAGCCGCATTCGCGGGCGCTCCATTCGGCGACGGCCGCAGCGGCGGCCTCCCGCTGGTAGTCAGTCGGCATGTAGTCGAGCGTGCCTCTTCGGTGGCCGCGTCGTCGGGGACGTGCAGCCATACGTGATCGGTGACCCGGCGTGCGTGAGCGCGACGCATTTCCAGCGGCCAGGGCTCACCGGCGCCGCGCAGCCGCGCCGCGCCGTCGAGTCCCTGAACACGCTCGGCATGGCCGACCGGTCGATGACTGCCGGGCAGGGCGTCCCAGGTCGTGACGGCGACCGTGCCGTAGCCGGAGCCGGAGCCGTGGCCGTAGCCGTAGCCGTAGCCGTAGCCGGTGGAGACGATCTGCTCGGCCAGTCGCGTACGTACCGCCCCAGACGAAGTCCGTCCTGCTGACGACCGTGCCGTCCTCGCCGATCCCGAGCTTCGCCGTACGGCGCATGACCGGCGCGGCGGTCGGCCAGGACGAGGAGCAGTCCGCTCCTTTGATAAGCGCCAGGTCGAGGAGCTGGGGCCATTTGCGCTGAATCCGTCGCGGCGGGCGGCGATGGGAGCGATGAGTTCGGCCGCGGGCAGCAGTCTCAGTGGTGCAGGCAAGCGATGGGAGCAGTGATGGGCAAGCTGAAGCAGGTGGCCGACGGTGTCTGGGTGCGGCAGAGCGACTGGGTCTGGTCCAATTCGATCGTGGTGCGCGGCGAGGACGGGCTGGTCCTGATCGATCCCGGCATCGACGGTTCCGAATTGGACCAGCTCGCCGATGATGTGGACGGGCTCGGCGTTCCGGTGGTGGCCGGGTTCTGCACCCATCCGCACTGGGACCATCTGCTGTGGCACTCCCGGTTCGGCGATGTGCCGCGCTACGCGACCACCGCCGCCGCCCGCGTTGCCGGTCAGGCCCGGGAGCGGGCGCAGGCGATGGCGGCGGAGAGCGCGTCCGGCGTACCCCTCGACCTCGTCGCACTCGTCACCCCGCTGCCCGCCGACGGCGGAGCGGTGCCGGGCCAGGTCATCGAGCACCAGGCGCACGCTGTCGGCCACGCCTCGGTCCTGCTGGCGGACCGCGGCGTCCTGCTCGTCGGCGACATGCTCTCCGACATCCTGATCCCGCTCTTCGACGCTCGCCAGGACGATCAGGTGGGAGCCTACGAAAGCGCTCTCGACCGGCTGGCCGAGGCTGCCGGGCAGGCCGATGTCGTGGTCCCCGGCCACGGCTCCGTTGCCGAAGGCCGCGAGGTGGCGGCCCGCTTCGCCGCCGAGCGTGCCTACATCGACGCGCTCCGGCGAGGAGACGACCCGGTCGACGCGCGCCTGGGCCCGCACGCGGACTGGCTCTCCCGTCCTCACCGGGCCAACATGGAACAGGCCCGAGGCCGGGAGAACCCGAACCCCCGGCGGGCCGACCGGATCGGCACCCTGGCCAAGCGCTCGGCGGGGAACTCCCCGCCGACGTCGCCATCGCCATCGCCCCGTCCGTACCCCGCGCAGCGGTTAAAGGGCCGGTCAGAGGAGGGAGTTGTACGCCTGCCACCCGTCGCTGATCTTGAGGCGGGGCTTGAAGGGGGCGGCGGGGTTGCCGGTGCCTTCGTAGCACCAGAGGCCGGTGGGACCGGTGGCGATGAGGTCGTCGTGGCCGTCGAGGCGGAGGTCGCCGGTGCCGAGGAGGTGGGTGTAGGCGTTCCAGCCGGGGCCGACCAGACTGCGGGCGTCGTAGTACGCGGACGAACGGGCCCCCCTGGCACCGGGGATGAGCCACAGTTCGCCCTTGGCGTCCCGCCCGAAGACGCTGGGGACGAGTTCCGCGGGCCGCACGTCGGCAGTGGGGCGCAGGGTCTGCGTGGCGCCGACGCACTGCCACCCTTGCGGGTCGCGGACCTCGATCGTGCCGACGAGCCTGCCCGCGGGCAGGCCCCAGGCCGCCTTGAAGCTTAGGTACTGCGACTGGGTGACGTCGGCGCGCCAGTCGACCGGCGGAAGGTCGATGCTCAACGACCCGTCGGCACCCGGCGTCCAGGGCTTGACCGCGTAGTTCTGTCCGTCGGCGCTGAACCGGACCGTAACGGCGTTCTCGAGCTGCTCGGGCGTGTACTGGCTGCGGCGATCTGGGCTGCCGTAAAGACCTCTTGGGTGCTCGTCGTATGCGCGGACGCCGGGCTCAACCAGACGATCCGGACGTTCAGCCGCTCGGTCACGGCGTGCGGCGCCCCGATGGCGATCTGCGGGCTCGCGCTGTACGAGGTGACGCCCCTGTCGGTCCAACTGGGCCTGAAATAGGGCTGATTCACGATCAGGTCGCTCGTCGAGCGGTTGGTGGAGGAGTCCGCGACGTCCTTGCCGGTCGCACCGTCCACCAACTGCGCCTGCACCATGATCTGTCCGTACACCGGGTACGCGGCGCTGATGTGCAGATGCGTCGTGCCCGCCGTCATCGGCGTGCCCCGGCCCCAGTGCGCGGCGGTGCCGGGGGCCGGCTCTAGGATTGGCTGACCCGTACATGTCCGCTATCGGCGCCGGGATGGCGCGGGCGGCAGGGGTACTCGTTTTCCTTGGGGGGATACACCGAGTGAGACTTCGCGCTCTTCTGCCTGCCGTGACGGCCGGCGCACTGCTGACGGCCGCGCTCGCGCTTCCGGCGACCGCCGCCGACTCCGGGACGGCGGCGCCGTACGACGCGGTGCCGGGTGCCACCGCGAGCCCGTCCGGCGCGGCGAGCCCCGGTCCGACGGACACGCCGACCGCCACCGCGACCGGCACGCCCACCGGCACCGGCACCGGCACGCCCACCGGCACCGTCGGCGACACGCCCACGGACCCGCCTGCGCCTACGGACCCGCCCACGGACGCGCCCACGCCTACGGACACCGCGAGTCCGGAGCCGTCAGGGAGCGGGACGCCCGACCCGGCCGAGACCACCCCGCCCCCGCACCGCTTCCAGGTGTACAGAGTCGGCAACTCCTGGTCCGACCACTGGAAACTCTCGGTGTCCGTGTACAGCGACACCTCGGCGGTCGCGGGCATCACCGCGCACTACCGCCCGCACGGTGCGCCCGCGGACGCGCCGGACGCCGGTACGACATCGGCCTTCGTGACCAGTCCGTACCTCTACAACGACCGGACGGCGGCGCAGCGCATCGCCCTTCCCGCGATGGGCGTCTACGACATCTCCGTGGACATCACGGACAGCCGGGGAGAGGTCGAACACTTCCCGGACGCGGGCCAGTTCACGTACGCGGCGCAGGTGTCCGTCGGGAAGCTCTCGGCCGACCGCGGCTCGGTGGACTACGAGCACCGCTCGTACGCCGTCTCGGCCCCGGTCACCGTCACCGACCCCAGCACGGGCGCGGCGCTCGACCCGGCCGGTGTGTCGGTCGACCTGGCCAACCCGGACCTCGGGGGCGGTGTGGATACGGTCGCCGTCGCCACCGCGCGGGCGGACGGGCGGGTCAGCGCGCCGGTCACGGTGAAGGGCGACGTCACCTACCGGACGGCGGGCGCCGACGGCACCGCCACCGCGGGCTACCCGTACTTCCTCGACGGCAGCGACCAGACCCCGCTCACCGTGCCGGCGAAGGCGGAGACCACCCGGATCCGCGTCCTGAGCAAGACCGACGTCAACGTCCCCCGGGGCGGCCGGACCACGATCACGGGCGTGTACGAGCGGAAGGCCGGGTCCGCGTGGGTGGGCACTCCGGGCCAGAAGATCTACACCCAGGGACCGGCGTACTTCGACGCCACGGCCAGGACCAGGGCCGACGGCACCTTCACCGTCACGACCGGCACCGCGGGCTCGTACTACTTCTGCAACTACTGGAACTACGACCCCTTCCTCCTGCCCACCGACAACAGCACGACGCCGGTCCACGTGCACATCCCCACGCCCAGCCGCGTCACCCCGTTCCGCGTCAGCGAGGACGAGTACGGCGAGGCGGTGATCGACGGCCATCTCGACCTGTACGGATCGGAGTTCGCGAACAACACGCACTCCATGACGATCCAGTACTCGTCCAACGGCAAGTCCTGGCACACCGTCGGCACCACCCGGATCGGCCGCCAGGGCCTCCCCGGCGACGAGTTCATGACCTACGCGACCTACGGCGGCCAGGCGAACGGCTACTGGCGGGCGTACTTCCCCGGCACCCCGGACTTCTCGCCCTCCTACAGCGCGGCCGTCAAGATCTACCGCACCCCGACCCGCGTCACCGGCGGCAAGCCCAGCCGCACCACGGTGCGCAAGAACACCTACGTCACCTTCGGCGGCCACCTCCAGCAGCGGAGCACCTCCGGCAAGTGGTCCGGAATCTCCCGCAGTTACGCGTACCTGGAATTCCGGCCCGCGGGCAGCAAGACCTGGCACTACGTCACCCGCGTGAAGACCGACTCCAAAGGCGCCTACCACCTGCGCGGCAAGTCGACTCGCAGCGGCACCTGGGTCGTCGTGTGGTTCACCTCCGACAGCCGCCACATCGACTCCAACGGCCCGGAGACCTACGTCCGCGTGAAGTAGGGGGCTCCGGTCCGAGCAATTACCGCGACGGCGGCAACTGGGGGCGGGCCGCCGCGGTCCCGTACCGGTCCGCTCGATGCACCCGCAACGGTCGCGGGACGGACCGGGCCCGCTCGGACCGGCCGCGTCGGCCCAGCGGTTGGAGAACACCTGTGGTGGCGACTCCTCACTCATCCGCTTAGATCAAATGACGGGGCGGGTTCGGATGGGGTGCGCAGAGAGTGCCGGGGGACGGTGTGGGTGGCGCGGCCTTGGGTGAGGACGGGGGCGATGGGGGCGGCGGAGGGGGGCCAGTCGGTGACGGCGGGGGCGGTGAGGGGGAGGGCGGCGCCGAGGCGGGGGGCGAGGGGTTGGGCGGATTCGGCGACGGTCGGGGCGGTGCGGAGGCGGGCGGGGGTGGTCCAGCCGAGGAGGTCGGTGGGGTGGGGGGCGAGCAGGCGGCGGTCGCGGCGGTACGCGACCAGCACCACGTCGTCGTCGCCGAGGCCGTCCGCGGTGAGCCGCCGTACGGCGTCGGCCGGGTCCTCGTCCCGCTCCACCACCGGCGCCGGGGTGGCGTGGTCGCCGACGGTCGGGCCGTCGGCCGGGGCCGGGCCTCGGAAGCCGTTGGCGGTGAGCCAGTCGTCGTTGAAGTACGTCGACAGGTAGGCCCGGCCCGAGTCCGGCAGCAGGGCCACCACGGTGTCGTCCTCGGTGAGGTGTTCGGCCACCCGCAGGGCCGCCGCGAGCGCGACGCCCGACGAGCCGCCCGCGAGGATGCCCTCGGTACGGGCCAGCCGCCGCACGGCGTCGATCGCATCCTGGTCCCCGACGGCGAGGTAGCGGTCGATCACGGCGGAGTCGAGGGCGAGCGGCCAGACGTCGGCCGTGGCCTCGGGGTGCAGGAAGTGGCCCGCGCCCTCGATGTACTTCTGGCTGCCGTCGCCGCCCGCGTACATCGAGGTGACGGGGTCCGCGCCGACCACCCGGACCCGGCCTCCGCTCACCTCCCTGAGGTAACGGCCGGTCCCGGAGATCGTGCCGCCGGTGCCGACGGTGGCGACGAAGTGGGTGACCGCGCCCTCGGTGTCCGTCCAGATCTCGGGGCCGGTGGTGGCGTAATGGGCGGCCGGATTGGCCGGGTTGTCGTACTGGTCGACGAACCAGGCGCCCGGCGTCTCGGCGGCGAACCGCGTGCCCTGCGAGCGCATGCTGTCCGGGTGGTCGCGCGGGACGAAGGCGTCGACCAGCCGCACCTCGGCTCCGTAGGCGGCGAGTTGGTCCCGCTTCTCGCGCGAGGTCGCGGAGCCGGTGAAGACCACCGTCCGGTAGCCGAGGTGGGCGGCGGCCAGCGCCAGGCCGATGCCGGTGTTGCCGCTGGTCACCTCCACCACGGTGCCTCCCGGACGCAACGAGCCGTCCGCCTCCGCCCTGCGGAGCATCGACAGCGCCGCCCGGTCCTTCACGCTGCCGCCGGGGTTGTGCCACTCCGGTTTGACGTACACGCGCGGGCGCAGTCCTTCGGCGGCGCGGGTGAGGCGGATCAACGGTGTCCCGCCGATGGCGTCGAGCACCGACTCGTATCTGGCCATGCGATCTCCTTGAGTGGTGGGCGCCGGGAGGAGGCGGGAGCGGGGTCAGCGGCACGGCCCGCGCACCCCGGGAGCGGGGTCAGCGGCACGGACCGCGCACCCGTACGCCGATCCGCTCGTACGTCGTCCCGCTCGTACGCCGATCCGCCGATCCGCCCGGTGCCTGCCGTCACCGCCCTGCCGTCACAGCCGTGCCGTCACCGCCCCGCCGTCACCGGCCCCGCCGCCCGCTCGGCGTCGCGCCGGGCGACCTCCGCCCGTACCAGCGGAATGACGTGGCGGCCGAAGTCGATGGCGTCGCCCAGCAGGTCGTAGCCGCGCGCGGAGATGATATCGACGCCGAGGTCGATGTAGTCGAGCAGCGCCCGCGCGACGGTCTCCGGCGTGCCGACCAGGGCGTTGGAGTTGCCCGCTCCCCCGGTGACCGCCGCGGTACGGGTCCACAGCGCGCGGTCGTAGCGCTCGCCCTGCTCCGCGATGCCGATCAGCCGCTGCGAACCGGTGTTCTGCGGGGCGTCGCCGCCGCGCCGCCGCCACGCGCCCGCCGCCCGGCGCTGCTCGATGGCGGCGACCGTGCGGTACGCCTTCTCCCAGGCCAGTTCCTCGGTGGGCGCGATGATCGGCCGGAAGGCGACCTGGATACGCGGCGGGGTGCCGCGGCCCGCCGCCAGCGCGGCGGCCTTCACCGCCTCGATCTGCTGGGCGGTCTCGGCCAGCGGCTCGCCCCACAGCGCGTAGATGTCGGCGACGGCGCCACCGGCGGCGTACGCGGCGGGCGACGAACCGCCGAAGGAGACGTCCGGGTGCGGCTGCCGCACCGGGAACACGTCGGAGACGTAGTCGCGGAAGCGGTAGTGCGCGCCCTCGTGGTCGAACGCCTCGTGCTCGGTCCACACGCGTTTGACGATCTCGATGTACTCACGGGTGCGCGCGTACCGCTCGTCCTTGCTCAGGACGTCGCCCTCGCGCTGCTGCTCGTGGTCGCTGCCCCCGGTGATGAAGTGCACGGCGAGCCGGCCGTCGCTGATCGCGTCGAGGGTCGCGAACTCCCGTGCGGCGAACGTCGGATACGACACGTTGGGGCGGTGCGCGAGCAGGATCTCCAGGCGTTCGGTGCGCGCGGCGATGTACGCCGCGGCCGTACCGGGCTCCGGCGAGGCGGAGCTGTACGCGAACAGCACCCGGTCCCAGCCGTGGTCCTCGTGGGCGCGGGCGAGTCGCAGCGTGTAGTCCTTGTCGAAGGACGCGCCGCTGCGCGATGTGGTCTCGGAGCCGTCGTTCGTGGCGGCGATACCGAGGAATTCGACGGGCACGGCAGGGCCTTTCGTCGGGGTGGACGGGCGGTGGCAGATGGTCAAATTCAGTGACAAGCGGTGACAGTCGGTGGGAGCGGAAGGCGAACCGGGCGTCTCACGAGGGCAGTTCGAGCCCCAAGTTCTCGCGCAGCGTCCTCCCGGCGTAGTCCTCGGCGACGACCTTCCGCTTGCGCAGCTCGTGCAGCAGGCCGTTGACGACGAAGTCGTGCTCGCGCGGGTCGGCGAGGCCGCCGAGCGTGATGACGTCCAGCACTCCGGCCCGGAAGCGCTCCTCGACCGCGTCGGCCAGTTGCTCCGGCGTGCCCGCGGCGGCCCAGTGGCCGGTGTCCTGCGCGGCGACGATCAACTCCCGCAGCGTGTAGCCCTGTCGGGCGTATCCGACGAAGATGTCGACCCGGCCGCGCCGCCGGTTCACCGACGTGACGTCCGGCAGCAGGCTGTCCGGCAGCTTCGCGTCCAGGGGCAGCTCCGAGAGGTCGACGCCGCCGCCGAGCATGTCGGCCACCTGCGCCCGGCCGCGCTCGAAGTCGATCGACTCGCGCCGCTCGCGCACCAGTCGGCGCGCTTCCTCCTCCGTCGCGCCGTAGGTGGCGTGGAAGGAGCTGAAGATCAGCGGCAGTCCGCCGGGGCGGCCGAACTCCGCCGCCTGGGCGCGGATGCGGCGGGTGAAGTCCAGCGCGACGTCCAGCGTGGGCAGCGAGGTGAACACCACCTCGGCGTACCGCGCGCCCAGTGCCCGGCCCGCTTCGGACTGCCCGGCCTGGAACTGCACCGGGCGGCGCTGCGGCAGCGGCGGGATGTTCAGCGGACCGGCCACCGAGAAGTACGGACCGCGGTGGTCGACGGGCCGGACCTTGGCGGGGTCAAGCACCGCCGCGCCGTCCGGCCCGCGCGTCAGCGCGCCCGGTTTCCAGCTGTCCCACAGCGCGTTGACGACCTCGAGCGTCTCCGCGGCGCGCGCGTAACGCTCCTCGGGGCTGGGCAGCGCGCCGGGGCCGAAGTTCTCCTCGCCGAGTGAGGAGGTCACCAGATTCCACGCGGCCCGCCCGTTGCTGACGTGGTCGAGCGTGCCGAACAGGCGCGCCAGGTTGTACGGGTGGTGGAAGGTGCTCGACACGGTCGCGATCAGGCCGATCCGCGACGTGACCTGGCTCAGAGCCGACACGAACACCAGCGGCTCCTGCGAGCCGATCGCGCCCTGCGCGCCGAAGCTCAGCAGGTCGGCGGTGAACAGCGCGTCGATCCGCGCCGCCTCGGCGAGCGCCGCGACCCGCACGGCGGTGTCCAGGGTGGACCGCTCCGGATCGACGGCCAGGTCGTACGTCTCCGACACACCGCCGGCCCCGGTCACGGTCTTCAGCGTCCTCGGAGGCTGCGCGCTCACAGGTCGTCCCTTCTCACCGGCGGCGACGGCACCGGTGCGTCATGTGGCTGAGGATCGGGGTCTTCTCCGGCGCGGGCCGACGGGCCGCGCGGGTGCCCGCCCCTGTGCGCGGACGTGCTGCCGCGGGGTGCGGACGTGCTGCCGCGAGGTGCGGAGGCGCTGCCGCGAGGTGCGGAGGCGCGCGAAAACGCGCGGCGGTACCCGGAGAAGAGGGGGAGAAAGCCGTCGTGGACGGCGGATCGTCAGCGACAGAGCGTGGTGTGGATCCGGCACAGATCGACGTGCCGACGCTTCGTCCGGCCGGGCCGCAGAAGGGCGGCCCCGACCGATACGGCGCGCGATCCCTTCACGACGACTCCGATCGGCCCGGCCGCGAAAGCCGGGCACAGCGACGCGGCCGGGAGAACGCTTCGGCCGCGTGATGCGGGTTGACGGTGCGGAATGAACGTACGTGCCAGGTGGCGGGCCTTGTCAAGACCCCCCCGGGCGGCGGCGGGCGGTCGTCACCGCCGAGAACGCCGTGGGGCCCGCCGAAAAGCCGCTTCGGCGGGCCCGTGCCGCGCGCCGCGCGGGGTGCTCCGCGCGGCGCGCTCCGGTTCGGGTGCCGCCCGGCGGTGACTCTCCGGGCGGTCCCGGGCTTTACACAGCCGGTGCCAGTTTTTACAGCCGGTCCCGGGCTCTACAGCCGGTGCCAGGCTTTACAGGGCGACGATTCCCTCGCCTCCGACGGCGTCCGGGACGATGACGGTGCCGACCTTGTGGAGCGAGCCGTCCCGCTCGACGCGGAAGGCGTCGACACCGCCCGTACCGCCGGTCTGGACGTACAGGAAGTGCTCGTCGGGGGTGACGGCGGAGTCCGTGGAACCCGCGCCGGTCGCGGTGGTGCCGAGCGGTTCGAGCGTCGCCCGGCGGGTCTGCCGGAAGCCGGAGACCGCGTTGCTGCCGGCGTTGGAGGCGTAGAAGCGGTCCCCGGCGCGGGAGATCCAGCAGGTGGCCTGCTCGCCGGTGAGCACCTTGTCGAGCCGGACGACGTGGCCGTCCTCGCGGACCGCGAAGGTCAGCACGGCGTTGGTCCCCGCGTCGGTGACGACCAGGCGGCCACGGCTGTCGAAGGTGAAGCCGAAGGGGACCGCCCCGTTCTCCACGTTCACGACGGGACGGGCGGACGGGGCGCCGGACGGGCTCACGCGGAAGACGTCGACGCTGCTGCCGCCGGCCTTCGTGGTGACGATCAGTCGGGACCCGTCGGGGGTGAAGGACACCTGGCCGGGGGTGTGGGTGAACTCCGGCGCCGTCGTGGTGTCGAGGCGGAGCTCCCGCCTCCACCCGCCGACGCGCTCCAGCCTCTTGCCCCCGGCGATCCGGTAGCCCTGGACGGAGCCGCCGTCGCGGGCGTTGAGGACGTAGACCCGATCGTCGTGGACGGTGAGGCTGACGGGGAAACGTCCGCCGGAGGTGATGACCTGCTCGCGGTGGAGCCTCTCGCCGTCGACCGAGAACACGGTGACGGTGTCGCTGCCCGCGTTGACGGCGAAGAGCAGGTGGTGCGCGCAGTCGTGGACGAGCGAGCCCTGCGAGGCGAGGTGGTCGACGACCGAGCCGTCGAGGACACCGCCCTTGCCGCCGGTGGCGAAGGTGCCGCGTCGGCTGAGGGAGCCGTCGGGGGCGCGGTGGTAGGCGACGATCTCGTTGTGGGCGGTGTTGTCCGTCTGGACGAACACCGGACCCTCGGAACCGCTGGGATACGGGGCGGGCGACGCCGCCGCCGACGCGGACGGGAGGGCGAACACCGCCATGGAGCCCGCCACTGCTGCGGCGGTCCAGGCGGCGTGAGTGAGCGAGAGAATGCGCTTCATCGTTCCCCTTCGGGAGCTGGGTCGGCGAGATGGCCCCCTGCCCACGGCCTGGGCAGATGCGGTCCGCCGCCAGGATCGGGCCGGCGGCGGACACGAACCGTGACCGACCGGGCCAGGTTCGGCCGTTGTGGTGAGCGGCCCAGTCGAACGGCCCCAGGCCCGTAAAAGTCCAGGTGGACGGGGTGGGGCGGGGCCACCCCTGAGCCCCGGGCGGGGCCGTCCGTGAGCGCCGGGCGGGGCCTGTCACACGGGGGCGGCGACGGTGGCGGAGGTGTTAGCTTCCTTCGCGTGGCGGAACACCAGGACGGGACCAGGGCGGCCTACGACGGGGTCGTCGAGCTGTACGCGTCGCTGTTCGCCGACCGGCTGGAGACGCAGCCGTTCGCGCGGGGCATGCTCGGCACCTTCGCCGAGTTGGTGCGCGGGACGGGGAACGTGCGGACGGCCGACCTCGGGTGCGGGCCGGGGCACATGACGGCCATGCTGCACGACCTGGGGCTGGACGCCTTCGGGCTCGACCTCTCGCCCGGCATGGTCGGCCACGCCCGGCGCGCTCATCCGGCGCTGCGGTTCGACGAGGCGCGGATGGAGGCGCTGCCGGTCGAGGACGGGGCACTGGGCGGCGTGCTGGCGCACTACTCGATGATCCACACCCCGCCGGAGGAAGTGCCCGCGCTCCTCGCGGAACAGGTACGCGTCCTGGCCCCGGGCGGCCTGCTCATGACCTCCTTCTTCGCCACCGAAGGGCCGGAGCCGGTCCGCTTCGACCACAAGGTCACGCCCGCCTACAGCTGGCCGGTGGACCGCTTCGCCGAACTCCTCGCCGGGGCGGGGCTGTTCAACCTCGCCCGCCTGGTCCACGACCCGGCCTCCGAACGGGGGTTCCTCGACGCCCACTTGCTGGGCCGCCGCCTCTAACGGCTCTTTTCGGCACGGGCGGTTGCCTCGGCGGAGGCGGCGCGGTGGGAGGCCCGCGCCGACTTCGCCGGGTCAGCGGGGAGGTGCCGAGTCCAGTATCCGCAGGGCGAACGGCGCGATGGGGGCCATACGGCGGCGGCGGAGGTCGAGGGTGGGGGCCGGGGCGGACAGGCCGTGGGCGGCGAGGAGGGTCATCAGGGGCCAGATGAGGTCGGGGCGGCCGGTGAGGGGGAGTTCGGCCGAGTCGGGGGTGATGACCTTGGCGGGGGTGACGCCCGCGAGGAGGTTGGTGCGGGGCCAGTCGACGACGTAGGACGTGCCGCGCGGGGCGACGTACAGGACGACGTCCCGGGTGCGGTGGAGGACGGCGAGGTAGTTCATCGGGAGGGTCAGGCGGCGGGCGGCGTCGAACGGGGGCGTGCCGTCCTCCGGTTGGACGCGGACGACGGTGTCGAGGACCGGGCCGTGGTCCTGGAAGGTGGTCGTGCCGCGCAGTTCGACGAAGCGGGCGCGGATCAGGTGGCCGCCACGGCGGGACCAGCGGCGGCCCGAGGTCCCGAACTCGCCCGTGGCGCCGGGCAGTTCGTCCACGATCCAGCGGGACTCCTCCCCCGGTTCCGTGACCGGTGCGCGGTCCTCGGGGTGGGCGCGGATTCGCTCGGCCAGGGCGGTGTAGCGCCCGGCCGTGTGCGGGTCCAGTCGCCGGAGGTCGATGGTGTCGCCGGTCATCACGACTCCTCCGGCCGCCCGCGAGATCCGCATCTGCTCCAGCAGGCGGCCGGGGCGCCGGGTGACGTCGGTGCGGTGGCCGTCGAGGTCGAGCAGCCGACTGGTCCTCGTCCCCGCGAGCAGCAGGCTGCGCGGCCACTGGGCGGTGATCTCACCGGGGGTGGCCGGGGCGGCGTCCGAGGCTGTGCCGGGGACGGCGTCCGAGGAGCCGGGAGGCCCGGCGGCAGGTCCGGCGGAAGGTCCGGTGGAAGGCCCGGCGGAAGGGGCCGGGTGGACGAGGACGACCAGGCGCCCGGCCGTCACGGCGGACAGGCACATGGACGGCACCCGCCACTCCCGCGTGACCTCGAACGGGTCGGCGCCCTCGACGCCGTGCACCCGCAGCCCCAGCCGGATCAGCGGCGTGAACTCGTCGGGCGTGTAGTTGCCGAAGTGCTTCGTGAAGGTGGCCTCGCCGTCGGGGCTGTAGCGCACCAATGACGCCTCCAGGACGTCGGCCCGCGCCAGCCACGCCCGCGCCGGGCCCTTGGGGGACTCCGGCGTCAGCATCACGAGAGTGTCGTCGTCGTGGCGGACACTGGCGTCCTTCGCCCGGTCCCGGCGCGTGATCCGGGGGAACCCCTGCCGCGTGGACGTGTAGGCCGCGACGGGAATCGTGACCGTGCCGGCCAGGCCGACGCCGAGGCAGGCCAGCGCGGCGCCCCGGTCGGTCCCGCCGTGCCATATCTGGAGCCCCATCAGCAGGAAGAACGGGCCCGCGATGCAGCAGATCGCGGTGAAGAGGAGATTGCCGATGAACGCACCGGCGTAGCTCCGCATGTGACCCTCCCCGGAGAGTTTCCTACGCGGACACGAACGCGGACGTCGGCGGGCGCGACGGCGTCGGCGGGCGCGTCGGCATGGGCGTCGGGACCGGGACGGGGCACGGCGCCGGAGTACGGGCGGCCCTCACGGCGTGACCCCGTCCCCGGCGTACAGGTAGCCGCCGGGCCGGGCGGGGTCCGCCACCAGCAGCACCTGGTCCCCGGCGCGCGGAATCCGCAGCTTGGAGACGATGGTCTGGAGCGCGATCCGGTCGGCGGTCCCGTTCGGCTGGAGGACCAGGTCGACCACCGGGTCGAAGTTGACGAGCCTGCCGGTGTCGCTGATCGACACGACCACGGCGGGGGTGGTCGGCGCCCCGGCCGCGAGCAACTGCTGTACGTCGAGGCCGGAGTTGTACGCCCCGATGGACTGCTGGACCCGGCTGAAGTCCTCCTCGCCGAGGAACGCGCGGGTGGTACGGCCGTAGAAGCCCTTGCCGCTGGCCACCTTGCCGGCGATCTCGGCCGCCCGCTCCTCGCGGCTCTGGCGGCGCTTCCTGAAGATTCCCATGACGGCTGCTCCTTCTGGTGATGCCCGGTCCCGTGCCGCCCGGCGCACGGCCTGTGCACGTCCTGTGCACGCCCGACGCGCACCCGGTGCGCACCCGGTGCGGTACGGAGACGGGGGTCGACGGGCTGACGACAGGGACGCTAGGGGGCCGGGAACACCTACCGATCCCAGGTTCGCCAGCCCGATTCCGTACGACGTACGCTCCTCACATGCCGCCTGCCAGCCAGCCGACCGGCGCCCCGGCCCGAGCGCGCGCCATGGTCATCGACCGGGCGTGGCGTGCCCTCGGGCCCGGGCTGGAATCGCTGAGCGGCCCCGGCGGGGCGCCGTTGACCAGGACGGTCAAGCTGATCGTGCTGCCGCTGATCGTCCGGCCGGCGCTGCACCCCGAATTCGCGGCGGACTTCCTCGTGCCGGAGCAGGCCGCGCGGCTGGAGGCGCTGATCCGGGAGTCCGGCGGGCGGCTGGAGGCGACGGCGCGGTGGTTCACGCTGCTCAAGAGGACCCGCAGAGCGCTGGGCGTCGTGGCCGGCAACCCCCAGGACCTGTATTTCCAGCGCTGCTTCGAACTGGCCACGGAACACGGGCCGCCCGCGGCCGGTGCGGACGCGGTGGCCAGGGATGTCGTGGAGGACGTGGCCGACACGGCCGGCGGACGCACGGTGGAGGCGCTGAAGGAGCACCTGGCGGACGGCGTCCGACGCGCCCGCCTCGAAAGGGAGTTGGCCGCCCGCTGGAAAAGCCGTCAACCGGCCCCCGCCGCCGAAGCGTTCGCGGCGGCCGTCGCGGCGGCCGAGGTGCTGGAGTCCTGCGGAGGCGGCAACCGCGGCAGCAACGCCCTTGACCGGTCGCGGAATTCGGCGCGGTACGCGGCCATGGTCGAGGCGGGCCACGGCGCGTCCTTCGGCCGGGCGCTGTGGGCGGCGGACGCGGGCGACGGGGTGTGGGGCCGGGCCGATCTGCCGCCTCATCTCGGGCTCACCGCCCGGCAGTCGCCGCCGTGTCCCGAGGTCGGACGGGGCGCTTCGACGGCCACGCTTCCCGCGCCCCTGGACCGTACGCTCTTCGAACGGCTCTTCGTCGTCCTCCAGTCGTCGGCCCGGCGCGACGAACTGCCCGCTGTGCCGGACCTCGTGGACCGGGAGGTCGGCCGCGGTTGCGCCCCGCTCGGTCTGTACGACGAGAGCCTGCGGGTCGCCGCGGTCCTCGGCGCGCGGCTCGCCGTCGGCCTCGACCCGCTGGGCAGCGGCGAATCCGCGCTGGGGCGGACGGCCGCACACCGGGCCGTCAACAGCCGCTGGCGGCGCGAGGCTTCGGTCCTGCGCGCCCGCAGGATGACGGTCTCCCCTCGGCCCGACCCGGACGGCGGGGTCCTGGACGCCCTCGCGCACGACCTCCGCGCGCCGTGGGCCGCGTACATGCGGCGGCTGTGGGTGCGGCTGCACGGCCGGGACGTCCACGCGGCGCCGCTGGCGGACGCCGGGGCGGCCTGGGCGGTGCTCGACGGGGTCGCGCGCTCGGTGATGATGGACCACCGCGCGAGGGTGAGGTCGGCGCTGCGGAGCCTGTCGGCGGGCGCCGCCGCCGAAGCGGCCGAGCCGAGGAGCGCGTGATGGCGGCAGGCGCGGACCTCTACGTCACGCGGGGCGAGGACGGGGCGGTACGGATCACCGCCGGTCCCGGCCCTTCCCCCAGCCCTCCCGACGGCTCCCCTGCCGGTAACGGCGGCGACCCGCTCGGCCCGGACCCCAGCCCCAGCCCTGGCCCCGGCTCCGGCCCCGGCCCTGGCCCTGGCTCCGGCTTCACCGAAGCCGTCCTCGACGTCGCGGGCGCGGTCCTGCTCTGGCCCGTCCTCGGGGACCCGGTCCTGCCGGTGGCCGAGGTGCACGACGTGGAGCGCGCGCAGCAGTGGCTGTGGGCGGTGTACGGCGAGCGCGCCGCCGCTGCCGTGCGGTCCTGCGCGGGCGGAGAGGGGGCCGGGGAGACGACAGGAGAGGCGGCCGGGGACACGGTCGCGGGCCCGGCACCAGCGCGGGTGACCGGCGGCGGAACCGCTCTGGCGGACGCCGCCGCACGCCTCGCCTTCGGGCACTGGGCCTCCCGGTGGTGGCCGGCGTCGTACGCGGACGGGATTCCGGCGCTCGAACCGGACGTCCTCGGGCTGGAGTTGGCCGCGCTCACCCACCGGTGCCAGGAGCTGTTCGACGACCGCGGGGACCAGCCGGACGACTGCGTGGCGGAACTGATCGAGGACCATCAGGCCGCTCTCGACCCGCTCGTCCGGTGGTGGCGCGCGGAGCCGCGGTCCGGGCACACCGCGCGTCACCTGGAGAGCGTGCTGCGGCTGATCGACGGCGCGGCCGACGGCGCCGGTCTCGACGGACCGGAGCTGCGCCGCCTCCGCGCAGAGCTGGACGCGGACCAGGACCAGGTTGCGGACCAGGACCAAGACCAGGCTGCGGACCTGGACGCCGACCGTACGGCACCCGCGCCCCTCACCCCCGGCGCGCTCTTCGCCTCCCGCCTCGGCTACACCCTCGCGGCGGGCGAACCCCTCGCCGTCGGCGGCCGGGTGATCGCCCGGGGCACCGGGACCAACGACTGGCGCCGCTACCCGCCCGGGTTCGTGGACGCCGCCGAGTCGGCGGTGTCCTGGACGGCGCGCGCGCTCGGCGGGCGGCGCCGGATCGAGGTCGAGGTCGTCGCGCACATCGCGGCGCCCGTCGGCGGTGCGCCCCTCGTCGCGGAGGTACGAGTCAACGGCGGCCTCCCGGTCCGCGCGCCCCTCACCCGGCGGGACGACGTGTGGACCGGCCGCGCGGATCTGGAACCGAGCCTGTCCGCAGGGGAGTTGACGCCGCGCTTCGAGGTCGCCGTACTGCTGCCGGGCTTCGACCCCGGTCCGGGCCCGGAAGGCCACGCCGACCGTGAGGCGGTCCGCGCGCTGGTCAGGGACCGCCTCGTGAGCGCGGCGGCCCGACCGGCCGAGGGCACGGCGCCGTACGACGCGTCGGCCCGCGCCACGCCCTCGGCCCCCTTCCTCGCCGAGATCGTCGCCGCCACCACCACGGGTGAGGACTACTGACGCATGACGACAGGTGACGAGGGGAGCGCCGGGCCGGACGCGGAGGTGATACAGCTCTACGGGGAGCCGTTCGACTCCGGCTTCGCGCTGGCGCAGGAGCACCAACTGGCCGCGGATCACGGGGCCGCGTCCGCCGTGTACGAGCAACTGCTCGCGCTGGCCGAGTCCGTCGAGGACTCGCCCGACGTGCGGTTCCTCCGGGCCCATCTGCTCTCCGACCTCGCGAGCGTCCGGCTCACCGCCACCGACCTGACCGGTGCGGAGGACGCCGTCGAACGGTCCCGCCGCCTCCTGGACGGCATCGCGTCCGAGCCGATGGGACCGCGCGGCCGTCAACTGTGGCTGGAGGTGCTGCTGAAGACGCTGCTCTGCGGGGCCGACCTGCTGCGCAGGTCCGGGCGCCTGGACGAGGCGCTGGCGTGTCTGGACGAAGCGGCGCTCCGGCTGCCCGAATTCGAGGACGTCGAGGGGCTGCGCGCGTCCGAACTCGGCCTGAAACGGGTCCACTTGCTGATGGAACGCGGCGAGTGGGGAAGAGCCGAGGAGCACGCCTCAGCCCTGCTGGCCACGATGCCGGAGGCCGAGGCGGAGGCCGCGAAGGAAGCCGGGGCGGAACCCGGAACGGAGAGCGCGACGGAACCCGGAACGGAGGCCGCGACGGAACCCGGAGCGCAGGCCGCCGCACGTCCCGTACTGGAAACCGTGCCCCGCCTCCTGACCGCCCTCGGTCTGATCTGCTCCTCGACCGGGCGGTACGACCTGGCCGAGGACTACTTCACCCGCGCGGAGGACGGTTTCCGCGCGCTGGGGGACGTCGGCGAGCAGCAAACGCTGGTCGTCCACCGCGCGTACACCGCGATGCACCGGGGCGAACCGGACCTCGCGGAACGGCTGTTCGCCGAGGCGGCGGCGGTCTTCGCCCAACAGGAGCGCTTCGGTGACCTGGCGGTCTGCGAACAGGCCCGCGGGTACCTCGCCGGTCTGCGGGGCGACGCCACCCGCGCCGCCGGCCTGCTGGAGTCGAGCCTGGCCCGCTTCGAACGCCTCGGCGCCGTCATCGCCGCCGCCGACACCATGCTGCTGGGCGCCCAACAGGCGTACGACCGGGGCGACATCACCGAGATGAAGCGGCTGACCCAGCAGGCCCGCGACGCGTACCAGGCGCGGGAGGTGTACGAGCGGTGCGCGCAGGTCGATCTCCTGCTCGCGAAGACCCTGGAGCACAATCTGAACGTCACGGACCACGGCGCCCGCGAGCCGGAGTCCGTCGGCACCGCGCTCTCCCTCGCGCTTCCCGCCGCACTGGCCCTGGAGGCCGCGCGCTACGACTTCGCCACCGCCCACGCCCGCAGCCAGTGGCTCCAACTCGCCGACGACGCAATGGCGTTGGCCTTCCGGCTCGCCGTACGACGCCAGGACCAGGGGCTCCTGTTCGAGCTGGTGGAGCACCGCTGCGCGGGCGCCTCCCTGGCCCTGGACCGTACGACGCCGTCGGCCACGCGCACCGGGGCCGCCGGGCCCGCCGTCTTCCCCGGCGCGGCCGTGAAGGTCTACGGGCCCGGCGGGCGCGACGGCTCCGCGCCCACGCTCGGCGGTGTGGCGGCGGACGCCGCCGCCTCCGCGGGACTGCGCGTCGCGCCGCCGCCGAAGGTGCGGATGTCGGCGGAGTCCGGCCGCGTCGCGCTCCAGGAGTACGTTGCCGCGGCCGAGTTCCGCTATCAGCGGCGGATCGTGGACGAGGAGGAGGTGCCGTTCTGGGTCACCGACGACCTCACGGCCCGCCCGGTGGTCCAGATCCGGCTGGCCGACGCCGACGACCTGTTCATGGCCTGGACGTGGGCCGGCGGAGTGCGCGGTTTCGGCACGGGCCACGGGCCCGCCGACGAAGTCGACCGCGCGGTGGGCGCGTTGGCCGCCGCGCTGCCGGGGGCGGGCGACGGGGCGGAGGGAATGCGGCGCGCCTTCGCCACGGGCGCGCTGACCGACCGCGAGGCCGAGCACCGGCTCGCGCGGGAACTGGCCCGGGCGCTGTGGCCCGAGGGGCTGACGGAGCAGATCCGGCAGGTCGCGGCGCGGGCGGGCCGTCCGCTGATCCGTATCCAGCCGTCGCCGAGGGTGGCGCAGGTCCCCTGGGAACTGCTGGCCGTCGACGACACCGGCGACGTACGGCTCATCGAGCTGGCGGACGTCGTGACGACCGCACCGGCGTCGTTGCGGCGGACGCGGGTCACCGGCGCGGGCGCCGACGCTCGGGACGCCGACGCTCGGGAGGCCGACGCCGTCGCCGTGCCCCACGGCGAAACCGGCGCCGTCGTCCTCGTCCTCGACCCCCGCGTGCCCGGCTTCCGGGCCGACTCCCCGCTCGGCTCGGTCCTCGGACCGCCCGGCTCCGACCCGGAGTTGCTGTCCCTCGTCCGGCGCCGCCTCGACGCGGGCGCGGTCGTACCGTCCGTGGCCGCGCCCGCCGAGGCGTTCCGCCGTACCGACCTCGACCGGGACTGGCTGAGCGGGGCGCTGCGGAAGCGGCCACGGCGGCTGATGTACGTCGGGCACGTGAGCGGCGCGCCGGTCGAGGGCGGGCAGAGCGAGGACGGCACCCTGCATCTGTGCTGCGGGCCCGGCACCGACGGCCTCGCCGAGCCGGTCCGCACCCACCGGCCGCTGTCCGCCAAGGACCTGCTGCTCGGCACGCTCCCCCTGCGCGCGGACGGCGAGCCGGGCGCCCGCATCTGGCCCGCGCCGCCGCGCGTCGCCCTCATCGGCTGCGAGAGCGGCGGCGACCTGCGCTTCGCCGAGTCGTTCGGGCTGGCGACCGCGATGCTCCACAACGGCGCGGAGCTGGTCACCGCCGCGCGCTGGCCGCTCCCGACCAGCTTCGCCTTCCACCGCCTCGGCGGCCTGCCGGAGTCCGTACGCCCCCTGACCGACGCGGTCCTCGCCGTGGACGCCGCCCACGAAGACCCGGACCCCGTACGCCACTTCACCGGCTGGCAGCGCGAACGGCTCACCCGCTGGCGCGCCACCGGCCGCGTCGAGCACTCGCCCCTGCTGTGGGCCGCCATGACCTCCATCGTCGTCTGACCGCCGCTGCGGCCCGGCGCGGGCCGCGGCCGTAGCGCTTACCGGCGCGTGGCACCGGGCGGGCCGAGGAGACTGCCCATGCCCGCCACGACGGACGGCGCGACCTTGTAGTACACCCAGGTCCCGCGCCGCTCGGAGGTGAGCAGTCCGGCCTCGCGGAGCTTCTTGAGGTGGTGGGAGACCGTGGGCTGGGAGACGCCGACGTCGGAGATGTCGCACACGCACGCCTCGCCGCCGTCGTGCGAGGCGATGAGCGAGAAGAGCCGCAGCCGTACGGGGTCGCCGAGCGCCTTGAACATCGCCGCGGTCCGCTCGGCCTCCTCGGCCGTCAGGGCGCGCTCGCTCAGCGGCGGGCAGCAGGGCGCGGTGTCCGCCGCAGGCGCGGGGAGCGGCTCGGTTTTCGACATGCGTCTATGTTGACACATGTCGAATCAGGGCGGCGGCCAGGACGTCGGGAGCGACGGATTCGACGGACATCTAATTTGACGGTCATCGATTCAGGTGCCACGCTGGCGGCACAGGACATCGACAGATGTCGAATCAGAGAGTCCGGGCGTCCGAGACTCCCGAGCGTCCGGGACTCCGGGACTCCGGAACTCCGGGACTCCGGGACTCCGGGAGCCAGAAACCTCAGAGGGGAAGCACCGTGAGCGCGTCCACCACCGCCCCGCCCGCCGTCGTGATCGGAGCCGGTCCGACCGGCCTCGCCGCCGCCGCCCACCTGACCGCGCGCGGTCAGGCCGTCCTGGTGCTGGAGACCGGGCCACGCGCCGCCCACGCCGTACGCGGCTGGGCGCACGTACGGCTCTTCTCCACCTGGGCCGAGCTGACCGACCCCGCCGCCGAGGAGCTGCTCGCCCCCACCGGCTGGACCAGGCCCGACCCGGCGGCGTACCCGACCGGCGGCGACTGGGCCGAGCGCTACCTCCAGCCGCTCGCCGACGTCCTCGGCGACGCCGTCCGCTACGGCGCCACGGTGACCGGCGTGTCCCGCGTCGGCCGGGACCGGATCGTGGACGCCGACCGCGAGCGGCAGCCCTTCACCGTCGACTACGTCCTCGCCGACGGACGTGAGGAGCGCGTCCTCGCCTCCGCCGTCATCGACGCCTCCGGCACCTGGACCCTGCCCTCCCCCGCGGGCGCCAACGGGCTCCCGGCCCTCGGCGAGCGCGCGGCGGCCGACCGTATCGCCTACCGTGTCCCGGACCTCAACGACCCTTCCGTACGGGCCCGTTACTCGGGGAAACGCACCGCCGTCATCGGCTCCGGCGCCTCCGCCTTCACCGCGCTCGCCACCCTGGCCGACCTGGCCGAGGCCGACGGCGGTACGGGCACGCACGCGGTGTGGGTGCTGCGCCGCGGCCTGTCCGGCTCGACCTTCGGCGGCGGGACCGCCGACCAGCTCCCCGCGCGCGGCGCCCTCGGCCTCGCCGCGAAGGCCGCCGTGGACGACGGGCACGCGGACGCCGTCACCGGTTTCCGCACCGACGCCGTCGAGCGCGCCGCCGACGGCCGCGTCGTCCTGGTCGGCGACGACGGCCGCCGCCTGGACCCGGTGGACGAGGTCGTCGTGCTCACCGGCCTGCGCCCCGACCTGTCGTTCCTGTCCGAACTCCGCCTCGGCCTGGACGAACGCCTCCAGGCCCCGGTCGCGCTCGCCCCGCTCATCGACCCCAACCAGCACTCCTGCGGCACGATCTACCCCCACGGGCACCGCGAACTGGCCCATCCCGAGAGCGGCGTCTACCTCGTCGGCATGAAGTCCTACGGCCGCGCGCCCACCTTCCTCGCCATGACCGGTTACGAGCAGGTCCGCTCGGTGGCCGCCGCCGTCGCCGGAGACCTCGAAGCCGCCGACCGCGTCGAACTCACCCTCCCCGACACCGGAGTCTGCGGCGGCGCGGGCCTCTACGACGAGGCCGGTGCCGAAGCCGACGCCAACGCCGGTCAGGGCGGCGGCTGTTGCGCCCCGACGCCGCGACTCGTCCAGCTCGGCGCCGGGGCACCGGCGGCAGTGGCGCAGGAGGGCCCGGCGGCCTGCTGCTGAGCGGGCCACGCCACGGGTCGGGCCGCGGGGGTCCGGCCGCGGGTCCAGCCACAGGTCCGGTCGCGGGGGTCCGGCCGCGCCATCAAGGAGTGCGGCCGAACGGTCAAGCCGCGGCGGGCCGCGCCCGTGAGACTGGGCGCATGACCTCAGAGAGCTATGCGACCAGTACCGAGCCGGCGGCGGTCCGCGGCACGGACGACCCGTCCGTGGAGGCCGCCGCGGGCGGCGGACCCGGCGCGGCCTCCTGGGCCCCGGTCGCGGCGCTCACGCTGGGGATCGGGGCCCTGGTGGGCAGCGAATTCCTGCCCGCGAGCGTGCTGCCCGCCATGGCGTCGGACGTCGGCGTCAGCGAGGGCACGGCGGGGCTGGCCGTCGCGGCCACGGCGATCGCGGGCGCGCTCACCGCGCCCACCATCGCCGTGCTGCTGCCGCGCACCGACCGCAGGACCGTACTGATCGGCCTGCTCGCCGCCGCCGTGCTGTCCAACGCGGTGGTGGCGGTGACGCCGAACTTCCCGCTGCTGCTCGCGGGCCGCCTGCTGCTGGGCGTGGCCATCGCGGGCTTCTGGTCGTTCGCGCTCGGGGCGGGGACGAGCGCGGCGCCGGGGCGCGACCACGTCGTGTCCACCAGCCTGGCGCTGGGCGTGAGCGCGGCCACCATCGTCGGCGTACCGCTCTCCTCGGTCCTCGGCGACGCGGTGGGCTGGCGGCCGGTGTTCTGGGCCGCCGCGGGCCTGAGCCTGCTGGCGCTGGCCGCCGTGGTGGCGACGCTGCCGCCGGTGCCCGCCCAGCCGGGGGCGGGGCTCGGCATGCTCCGGCAGGCGCTGGCCAACCGGCGGCTGATGGCCGGGGTGGGCTGCATCGTGCTGCTGGCCTTCGGCAACTTCGCCGCCTACCCGTACATCCGGCTCGCGATCGAACGGGTCACCTCGGGTACGACGGTCTGGCTGCTGCTCGGCTGGGGTGTGGGCGGCCTCGCGGGCAACCTCGCCGCCGGAGCGCTCTCCCGGCGTCTCGGGCTCGCCGTCGTCGTCGCGCCCGTCCTGCTCGGCGCGAGCCTGCTCGTGCTGGGCACGACCTCCGGGCTCCCCGTCGCGGTCGTGGCGATCGTCGTCTGGGGCTTCGGCTTCAACATGGTCCCGGTCGCCACCCAGTTGTGGGTCACCCGCGCCGAGCCGAAGCGCGTCGAATCCGCCCTCTCCTTGCAGGTGACCGCCTTCCAGGTGGCCATCACGGCCGGCTCCGCGATCGGCGGCGCCGTGGTCGACAACGGCGGCGTACGCGGCGCCCTCCTGGTCGGAGCCGCCGCCGCACTCGCGGGCAGCATCGGCTTCGGCCTCCTCGCCAGGCCCCCGGCCTGAACGGCCGGTACGCGACCCGCGCTACTCCCCGGACCCGCCGCCGCAGGCGGCATCGGCTTCGGGGGGCCGCCCGGACCCCGGGTGGGAGCGCCAGGACTGGGGCGGTCGGCCGTGGTCGGCGGAGAAGGCGCGGCTGAAGGCGGCGGCGGAGCCGTAGCCCACGGTGAGGGCGATCCGTTCGACCGGCTTGTCCGTACCGGCGAGGAGTTCGCGGGCGTGCCGCATGCGTACCTCGCGGAGCACCTGCGCGGGGCTGCGGCCCAGCTCGCGGCGGAAGCGCTCGCTCAGGGACGAGCGGGACAGGTGCGCGAAGCGCGCCATGCTGTCCACCGTCCAGGCCCGCCCGGGATGCGCGTCGAGCGCCGACACCAGCGCGGTCAGGCGCGGGTCCGAGCGCTGCCGCGCGCTCTCCTCGACGGCCTGCACCATGGCGGCCTGGATCAGCCCGCCGTAGCTCGCGGCGAAGAGCGGATGCCCGTGCCTCGGGTCCAGCGGGCACATCCGCACCAGCTCCACGATGCCGCGGTTGCGCCCCGCGAAGTCCCGCGCCACCAGCGGACTCGGCATCGGCGGCACCGCCCGCAGAGTGCCGACGGCCACCTCCGCGCGGGTCGGCGCGACGAGCCGGTACGTGGTCCTGGCGTCCACGTGGAAGGCGTCCCCGGCACACAGCGCCTCGGCGCCCGCCGCCGTCTCCAGCCGCGCGTCGCCGTCCAGGACCAGCGCCCAGATCGCGCCGTCGCCGCCGTCCAGCCGCTCTCCCGGGCCCAGTCGGCGGACCGTCACGGCCACCATGTCCCACGTCGGCACACCGCGCACACCGCCGAGGGGCGCGGCCGACCCATCCACCAGCGTCATGCACCGGCAAGCGCTCGGGCCGCCCGCCCTATTCCTCGGCGGCCCGGTACGGCTACGGGGTCCGGCGGACCGGCGGCGGTCCGAGGCGGGCGAAGGAGCGGGTGAGACCGCGCTTGAGGAGCGTGGACAGCGGGCGTTCCACCAGCCGGTGCACGAGGTAGCTCAGCAGCAGCATCGCGCCGATGAGGGCGGCGACCAGCAGGCGCGGGTCTGCGCGGTCGCGCAGGTAGTGGATGGCGGTGGTGCCCGCGGCGTAGTGGACCAGGTAGAAGGGGTAGGTCAGGGAGCCCGCGGTGGCGAGCCACCTCCACTGGAGGCGGTCGGTGAGACCGACGGCGACGCCGACCATGAAGAGCAGGAAGACGGTGTAGAGCAGGAGCGCGCCGCGCCAACTGGAGACGTGCTCGACGGTGTCGACGCGCTGGGCGATCTCGCTCTGGGCCATCAGCCAGGACATCCCGAGGATGCCCCACAGCAGCAGGTCCTGGCCGAAGCGGTGCATCAGGTACAGGGCGAGGCCCGCGATGAAGTACCAGGCGGCGTCCGGGTTGGCGAGCAGCGTCAGCGCGGGCGTCCCGGCGACGGGGGCCAGGGCGGCGGCGACGCCCCACACGCAGCAGAAGACGACGACCTTGCGGTAGGTCAGACCGGTGGCCACGACGAGCAGGAAGATCAGGTAGAAGCGCAGCTCCGACCAGAGGGTCCAGTAGACGCCGTCGATGTCGGCGATGCGCGAACCCTGTTGCAGCATCGAGAGGTTGAAGAGCGTGTCGCGCGCGGAGGCGGGCGCCTTGAAGACCGCGGGCCACAGCGTGAGCACGGCGGCGGTGAACAGCACGCCGAACCAGTACGCGGGGTAGAGCCGGATCACCCGGGAGACGAAGAAGTCCCGCGGTCCGCGCCCCCAGCACGACATGCAGATCACGAATCCGCTGATGACGAAGAAGATCTCGACGCCGATCCAGCCGTAGGACGACACGCGGAAGACGGCCGGGAAGATGTGGGAGGCCGGGCGGTCCCAGACCGGATTGTGCGGCTGGTTCACGCGGTTGGTGCCCACGTAGTGGTGGAGCGCGACCATCAGCGCGGCGCACAGCCGCAGCGCGTCGATCACGTACAGCCGGGGGCGGCGCGCGGGCGGGGCCGGTACGGCCAGGGGTCCCGGCGCGGGCAGCGCCTCGGCGGCGGGGCGTTCCTCGGTCCGCAGCACCCCGCCGGCCGCCGGGCCGCCGCCGCCCGCCGGGCCGCCGCGGCCCCCCGGCCAGTCGTCGCCGGAGCCGCCGCCCGCATGCCTCATGTGCTGATTCCGCCAGTTCGGGTCCGTGGTCAGGGCTTCCGTCCGCGCTCTCCCGCGCGCTCCGGAGCACTTCAACGTAGGGCGGTCGCTCGGCGCGAAACCAGGCCCGCGGGCCGGGATCGGGAACGGTTCAGCAGGTTGTCATCCAGCGCTGGGCAGCCCGCAAGGAGATGACCGTATGAAATTCACCCCGGCTGCATCAGGGCCCCTCGGCCGACACCCGCGCCGCCGTACTTCTGCGTGCTGTTCTGCGTGGTCCCGGCCGGTGCCGAGGACTTGACTCGGCGGTGGGGCGGCGGCCGTCGGGGCCGCGGACCACCAGGTCAGGAGAGGTCATGACGGCGATCGGGAATGTCGTGCTGGTGCACGGCGGATTCGTGGACGGGGCGGGCTGGCAGGGGGTGTACGACCATCTGACGGCCGACGGCTACCGGGTGGCGGTCGTGCAGAATCCGACGCTGTCGCTCGCCGACGACGTGGCGGTCACGCGGCGGGTGCTGGACGGTCTGGACGGTCCCGCGGTGCTCGTGGGGCATTCGTACGGCGGCGCCGTCATCACCGAGGCGGGCAACCACCCCAACGTGGCCGCGCTCGCGTACATCACGGCCTTCGCGCCGGACGCGGGTGAGTCCGTCAACACGCTGATCGCCGACCCGCCGCCCGGTGCGCCGGTGCCGCCGATCCTGCCGCCGCAGGACGGGTTCCTCTTCCTCGACCGGGAGAAGTTCGCGGCGTCCTTCGCGGCCGACGTGCCCGCGAACGTGGCCGCCTTCATGGCCGACGCGCAGGTCCCGTGGGGCGTGGAGGCCCTGGCCGGTACGGTCTCCGAGCCCGCGTGGCGGACGAAGCCGTCGTGGTACCTGGTCGCGACCGACGACCGGATGATCCCGCCGCCCGCGCAGCGCGCCATGTCCGAGCGGGCCAAGGCCACCGTCTCCGAGACGCCCGGCAGCCACGCCGTGTACGTGTCCCGGCCCGCCGTCGTGGCCGCCGTCATCGCGCAGGCCGCCCAGGGCGCCAACGGCGGCTTCTGACCCCGGCCCGCCCCGCCGCCCGGCCCGCCGTGAGGCGGGTCAGGGCTGCGCGGACAGCGGGCGGCAGCGGCCGGCCGCCTCCGTGTCCCCGACCTCCGCGAACACCTCGGCGGCCCGTGCGTAGGCGCGCCGGCTCCCGTCGGTCCTGCCCTCGTCGGCCAGCAGGGCGCCCAGCGTCTCCAGTCCCTCGGCGAGCCGGAAGCCGGTCAGGCGCTGCGCGTCCAGGGAGGCGATCGCCGCGGTGAGCGCGGCGATCGCCTCAGGACGGCGGCCGAGGTGCCCCAGGCACTGGCCGATGCGGATCAGGCCCAGCGGGCGGCAGTGCGCCACGACGGTCGGCGCCATCCGCGGCTCCTCTTCGTCGATGACGGCGAGAGCGGTACGGAACTGCCGCAGCGCCTCGGTGTAACGGCCCTCCTCCCGCAGCGAGTTGCCGATCGAGGCGAGGGACTGCACATAGGAGTCCATGTCGCCGAGGGCCCGGAACGTCTCCGCCGCCCGGGACGCGGACGCGATCGCCTCGCCGGGGCGGCCGAGCAGGCGCGCCGCCCCGGCGGCGTACTGGTGGGACCAGGCGATCTGCGCGGTGGCGCCGCCGCGTTCGGCCAGCTCCAGCGCCTCACGCGCGTACCGCAGCACCGCCCGCGGGTCGCGGGACGGCACCCAGTGGACCCAGGCCAGATAGTTGAGCTGGGCCGCCTGCTGGGCCAGGTCGCCGAGGGCCGCGGCGGCCTCGGCGCCGAGCGTGAACACCTCGCGCCAGTGCGGGCCGTGCGCCCACCGGTCGGAGAACCAGTGCATGGACTCGGCGCAGTCCAGCACGGGCGCGTACCGGCCGCGGGCCGCGGCGGCCCGCATCGCGCCGAGCCAGTTGTCCACGTTCGCCCGCAGCCAGCGTTCGGCCTCTTCTTCCGAGGCCAGGCTCGGCAGTTCGGGGTCGGGCCGGTCGGGACGGCCGTAGCCGGGTTCGAACCACCGCCCGGCCAGGGTGGCCGTCCGCAGCAGCCAGGCCGTCACCCGGTCCGCCAACTCCGCGCGCCGCGCCGGGCTCTCCTCCTCCCGCAGCCGCTCGCGCGCGAAGAGGCGGACCAGGTCGTGGAAGCGGTACCGCCCGGCGGTGCTGTCCTGGAGCAGGCCGAGGTCGACGAGGTCGTCGAGCGCGTCCCAGGTCTCCTTGACCGGCATCCGGCCCGCGACGGCGGCCAGGTCCGCGTCGACGTCCGGCCCCGGCACGGCGGCCAGCCGCCGGAACAACGCCCGTGCAGGCGCGGCGAGTTGTTCGTACGACATCCCGAAGGCGTTGGCGATCTTGAGGTCACCAGCCGTGAGCTGGTCCAGCCGCCGCTCCTCGTCCGCGAGCCGGGCGGCGAGTTCACCGGCCGCCCAACCGGGCCTGCTGGCCAGCCGGTTCCCGATGATCCGCAGCGCGAGCGGGAGACCGCCGCACAGCTCGGCGAGCCTGGTCAGGTCGGACTCCTCGTCGGTGGCCGCGCGTTCGCCGATGATCCCGGTCAGCAGGTGCGTGGCCTCCGGGAGCGGCAGCGGGCCGAGCACCAGCCTGCGGACGCCTTCGAGTCCTGCCAGCAGCCGCCGGGTGGTGATCATGGCCCGGCCCGCTCCCCCGGCCGGGAGCAGCGGGCGCACCTGCTCCTCCGACGCGGCGTTGTCGAGGACGACCAGGACGCGCCGGTCGCGCAGGACCGACCGGTACAGGGAGGCGCGGCCCTCGGTGGCGGCCGGGATGTCCTGGTCGCCGACGCCCAGCGCGCGCAGGACGTGCCGCAGCGCCTCGTCCGCGGTCACGGGCCGCTGCGACATGCCGAGCAGGTCCAGGAAGTACACCCCTTCGGGGAAGCTCGGCCGTACGGCGTGGGCGGCCCGGACGGCGAAGGTGGTCTTGCCCAGACCCGCGGCGCCGGTGACGAGACCGACCACCCCGACGCCCGGCGCGCTCTCGGCGTACACCAGCTCGCTCATCCAGACCAGTTCGGCGGCGCGGCCGATGAAGTCCGGTACGGCGCCCGGCAGTTCGCACAGGCCGCTCGGACGCGTCCAGTGGCCGCGCAGGCGGCCGTCCCGCGCCAGGTCGAGCAACTCCGCGCGCGCGGCGCCTTCCAGGGCGAGCGCGTCGGCCAGCGCGGTCACGGTCCGCTGCTGGGGTCCGCGGCTCCGGCCGCGCTCCATGTCCGACAGCGTCCGGGCACTGACACCGGACGCCTCCGCCAGTCGCTCGAGGGTCAGCCGCGCCGCGCGGCGATGGCCGCGCAGCACCTCGCCGAAGCCCGTACGTCCGGTGATGGCGCACCACTCCCCTCAGCTGCGGAGCCGAGGTGTCCCTCCCCGGCCGCCGGCCGGCGTCGTCCGAGGGTGCGGCGTTCCGCGTGCTCCCCGTCACCCGGCGGGTTTCCTCCGCCACCTGCCGGTTCCCTCGGACGGACGAGGTCGTGGGATGCACACTAGGAGCCTGGCGGGCCTGCCCGATTCCGTCATATGACGTAGTCGGGTGACGGCGGTCGGCCGGGGCGCGGCAGGGGGCAGTGATGAGCGACGGAGCCGGCGACGCGAGGGACGGGCTGCTGGTCGGCAGGGACGCCGACCTCGGCAGGCTCGGCGCGTTCCTGGCCGAAGTCCCGCGCCGCGGAGGGTCGTTGGCGCTGGTGGGCGAGCCGGGCGTCGGCAAGTCGGCGCTGCTCGCCGCCGTCGCCGGGAGCGCCGAGGCCGCCGGGATGCGGGTGCTGCGCGCGGACGGTGTGCAGTACCGGGCGCAGTTGAGTTACGGCGCGCTGCGGCAGTTGCTGACATCGGTGCCCGAGGTCCGCGCCCGCGCGGCCGAACTGCCGCCCCTGGCCGGTGTCCTGGGCCTGGAGCACGACGCGGCGCCCGGCCACCGGACGGTCGTGGAGGCCGCGGCGGCGCTGGCCGCCGCGCTGTCCCGCGACCGCCCCGCCCTGCTGGTGCTGGACGACGCGCAGTGGCTTGACCGGTCGAGTGCCGTCGTCCTGGGGCACGTCGCCCGTCGCCTGCCGGGCACGGCCACGGGTCTGGTGTGCGCGGTCAGGCTCGGCGAGGAGAGCTTCTTCGACCACAACGGCCTTCCCCTGCACGAGTTGGGGCCGCTCCCGGAGGCCGCCGCCGACGAGCTGCTGCGCCGCCGCTTCCCGACGCTCGCCTCGCGGGTGCGGCGGCGCGTGATCGCCGAGGCCGAGGGCAACCCCCTGGCGCTGCTGGAGCTGCCCGCCGCCCTCACCGAGCCCCAGCGGCGCGCCTCCCAGGCCCTGCCCAAGCGGCTGCCGCTGCCGCAGCGGCTCCAGTCGACCTTCGCCTCGCGCATCAGGACGCTGCCACCGGCCACCCGGCACCTGCTGCTCGTCGCCGCGCTGGAGGGCAGCGGCACCATGATGATCGTGCGCCGCGCGGTGGCCGGCCGGTGCGATCCGAAGCACCTGGCCCCGGCGGAGCGCCTGCGACTCGTGCGCGTGGACGACGACATGGGGCGCGTGCACTTCCGGCACTCCCTCATCCGCTCCGCCGTCGTGGAGCTGTCGACCAGCGACCAGCGCCGGGGCGTCCACCGCGCGCTCGCGGCGGCGTGGGCCGCGGTCCCCGAACGGCGCGCCTGGCACCTGGCCCAGGCCGCCGACGAGCCGGACGAGTCGATCGCCGCGCTCCTGGAGGAGGCCGCCGACGTCGGCACACGCCGCGGCGACGGGCCCAACGCCGTTGCCGCACTGGTCCGTTCGGCCGAGCTGAGCCCAGCGGGCGACGCGTACGCCCGGCGGCTGGCCAAGGCGGCGTACGTCGGCGCGAATCTCACCGGCGACGTACGCGACGTACCGCGTCTCCTGCACGACGCGCGGCAGGCGTCGCCGGACGCGGACTCCCCGGCCGTCGCGGTGGCCGCCGCGCTGTACCTGCTCAACAGCTACGGGGACATCGACACCGCGCACCGCCTGCTGTCCGGCGCCGTCGCGCTCCAGCCCGAACCGTACGACCTCACGGACGCCACGCTCGTGGAGGCCCTGACCACGCTGCTGATGGTGTGCGTGCACGGCGGCCGGCGCGAGCTGTGGTCGGAGCTCGACGCGGCGCTGGCGAAGTCCGCCGCCGTCCCCGACACCCTGTACCTGCTGCGGACCACCTTCGGGGACCCGGCCCGCGCCCGCCCGGCCGACTGGGCGCGGCTCGACACCGCGATCCGGACGCTGCCCGGCACGGCGGACCCGGTGCGGATCGTCCGGATCGCCACCGCCGCCGCGTACGGCGACCGCCTGCACGCGATGGAGGCGCCGCTGCGGCTCACCGCCCGCGGCGGCCTGGACGGGCAGAACATCTTCCCCGCCATCCAGGCGTCGTTCCTGTGGAGCAGCCACGCCTGGTTCACCGGCCAGTGGGCCGAGGCGCGGCAGGTCGCGGAGCAGGGTCTGCGGTGGTGCGAGGAGATGGCCTATCCGCTGCGCTCCTGGACCGGCACATTCGTCCTCGCCTGCCTGCACGCGGCCTGCGGCGAGTACGCGCGGGCCCGGCGGCTCGCGGACCGGATGGACCAGTGGGCGGGTTCCCGCAGGGGCTACGCCGTCGGCTGCTACGCCGCCCACGCGCGGACGCTGACCGCCCTGTCGCTCGGCGACTTCGACGAGGCGTACCGCCACGCCTCCCGGATCACGCCGCCCGGGACCTTCGCGCCGTTCGCCGGGCACGCGGTGTGGGCGGTCCTCGACCAGGTCGAGGCGACGGTACGGAGCGGGCGGCGGGACGAGGCCGCCGCGCACGTACGGGCCGCGCGCGAGGCCGGACTGGACGCGGTGTCACCGCGGTTGGCGATGGTGCTGCTCGCGTCGGCCGCGCTGACGGCGGACCGCGACGACGAGGCCGTACGGGGTTTCGGCCAGGCGCTGGCCGTCGAGGGCGCCGAGCGCTGGCCCTTCGACCACGCCCGCGTCCAGCTCTACCTGGGTGAACGCCTGCGCCGGAGCAAAGCACCCGGCCGGGCCGGGTACCTGCTCGGCGCCGCCGCGGCCGGCTTCGAACGGCTCGGCGCCCGCCCCTGGGCCGACCGGGCCAACAAGGAGCTGCGCGCCTGCGGCATCCCGGTCGCCGCCCGCATCCCGCCCGAGGGCCCCGCCCTGACACCGCAGCAGTGGGAGGTCGCCCGGCTGGCCGCCACCGGCCTGACCAACAAGCAGATCGGGGAGCGGCTGCTGCTGTCGCCGCGGACCGTCTCGACCCATCTCCACCAGCTCTTCCCGAAGTTGGGCATCACCTCGCGGGCGGCGCTGCGGGACGCGCTGGACCGGACGGAAGAGCGGCGAGCCTGAACTTTTATCGTACGAACACCAATCCGCGGGCACCTCGGCTCCGAACTACCTCACGTATGAGGCCAGTCCGCGAGAGGAGTGCCATGGGACTCCTGACCGTCGACGTCCGCGCCACCCCCGCGGGCGCGGTCGTCGCACTCGCCGGAGCGCTCGACTACTCCACCGCGCCGCAGGTCCGCGAGGCCGTCGAACGCCTCGCCCTCGCGCCCGGCCGACAGCTCGTCGTGGACATGGGCGGGCTGGACTTCATCGACTCCAGCGGCCTCAGCACGCTGCTCGCCGCCCACCACCGGGCGGAAGAGGCCCACGCCCACACCGTCCTGGCCGCGGTCCCCGAGCGGTTCGACCGGGTCTTCCGCGTCACGGGACTCGACCAGGTCTTCACCGCGGCGCCGAGCGCGGACGCGGCGGTCGAGGCGTGGACGGCGGACCGCGGGACCGCGGGTGACGGGTGGACGGCGGACCGGGGGCACCGCGGGTGACCGGTGGACGGCGGACCGGGGGCACAGTGGGTGACGGGTGGACGGCGGACCGGGGGCACGGTGGGTGACGGGTGGGGGCCGGAAAAGAAATTCCTGAGTCTTCGTGCGTGCGACGCGTGAGAGGGGGTACGTGCCTGGGGTCACAGCCGACGACGTTGGGCGAACACATGACGGCGATCACGCACGACGCGGGAACCACCGCACTGCCGACCGGAGTCGGCCGGAGCGTTCCGGCCGTGGGTGAGGTGCCGCAGGTCGCGGACCCGGCGAAGGTCTCGCCGAAGGACGCCCGCGAGCTGTCGAAGCTGTACTTCGACCGCCTCCAGTCGCTGGAGGAGGGCACCGAGGAGTACAGCCGCGCGCGCGGCACGCTGATCGAGATGAACATGTCCCTCGTCCGCTTCTCCGCCCGCAGGTTCCGCAGCCGCGGCCCGCAGGAGTGGGAGGACATCGTCCAGGTCGGCACGATCGGCCTGATCAAGGCGATAGACCGGTTCGACCTGTCGCGGGAGACGGAGTTCACCACCTTCGCCATCCCGTACATCGTCGGCGAGATGAAGCGGTTCTTCCGCGACACGTCCTGGGCCGTCCACGTACCGCGCCGCCTCCAGGAGCTGCGGGTCGAGCTGGCCAAGGCCCGCGACCACCTGACCGCCGTCCTGGACGCGCCGCCGACCCTCGCCGAGCTGGCCGCCTACCTGGAGATCACCGAGGACGAGGTCGTCGAGGGCCTGGTGGCCGCCAACGGCTACACCGCGGGCTCCATCGACCTGCCCGCCGGTGACGACGGCGAGGACGCCGGACGCTCGTACGCCGACACCATCGGCGCGGCCGACCCGGCGATGGAACTCGTCGAGGACTTCCAGGCGCTGGCGCCGCTGCTGGCGAAGCTGGACGACCGCGAGCGCAGCATCCTGCGGATGCGCTTCGGCCAGGAGCTGACCCAGGCCGACATCGGCGCGGAGCTCGGCTACTCCCAGATGCACGTGTCCCGGCTGCTCAGCCGGACCCTGGCCAAGCTGCGGGCCGGGATGCTCACCGACAAGTAGCCGCCGACCGGCCAGCAGGACAGCCCCGCGGCACGGAGCACCACGGCCGCCGACCGGACAGCGATCCGCTCGGCGGCCGAGCTGCGCGCGGCGCGGCTCGGCTCAGCCCGGCTCAGCGCCCGGGCAGCCAGTCCCGCAGCCGGATCAGGCCGTCGCGCAGATCGACCGGCCGTCTCGTGGCCGCCGGATCGCCGTGGTCGACGGCCGTCGCGGGACAGGCGTGTCCGCCGAGGCCCGCCAGGACCACCGCCTCGCGCTGCCGGGGCGTCAGCCGCTTGAGGTCCGTCCGTACCCGCGGGTCGGCGCGGATCTCCCGCAGCCGCCCGAGGATCGCGTCCAGGGTCGGGCCGACGTCGGTCCGTACGGCCTCCGCGTCCCGCCCGGACCTGAGCAGGCCGACCAGGCTTCGGTGGACGCGGGTGACCGCCCAGGTCAGGGCGTCGGCGTGGGCGGGGTCGAAGCGGGGCGCCGTGCGCCAGACGTCGACCAGCGCCTCGCGGGACAGCTCCTCGGCCCGCGCCGCGTCGCCCGTCATGCAGTGCGCCAGGCCGTAGGCGGCGGGGGCCAGCAGCGGATAGAGCCGGTCGAAGGCGTCGCGGTCGCCCTTGCCCGCGCGGATGAGGAGTTCCCGCACGTCCGCGCCTTGACCCGGGTCACCGCTCGTATCGCCGCCACCCGTACCGCCGACCGCGTTGCCGCTCGTACCGCCGACCGTACCGCCGACCGCGCTGCCGCTCGTACCGCCGACCGCGCTGCCACCCGTACCGCCGCTCGTACCGCCACCCGTACCGTTCATAAATGGTGAGCTTCCCTCGCAGACCGTTCCCATACGCGGCCAAGGCTCCCACGCCACCGCAGACCGCACCCACGAAAGCCGCCGGGACCCGGTCGTCGGCGCCGAACGGGCCGTTCGCCCGCGCGACCCGGGGGGCAGGCCCTCATACTGGATCAGGGACAGGTGTTCGGATCGTTGCGGCGGGAAGCTGGCAGGGGTCCGGAACGCGTGGTTGGCTGGCGCGCGAAAAACGCCGTCTGACGGAACGGGCAAGGGTTGTGGCGGGAGCGATGGAGTACCCGGGCGGCGTGCGGGCGGACGGGTTGCCGGCCGTGCTGTCCGACCCCGGTCGGCTGGCGGCGCTCGACGCCAGCGGCATGGTCGGCTCCGCTCCGGAGCGGGTCTTCGACGATCTGACCAGGCTGGCGGTGTCGGTGACCGGTGCCGCGATCTCCGCGATCACCTTCGTCGGCGAGACGCGTACGTACTGGAAGTCGGTACCGCACCTGCCCTACGGGGACGTGGAGAGCTGGCAGAACGCGGTGGGCGACAGCTTCTGCTACTTCGCCGTCGGTGAGAACGGGCCGTTCGTGGTGGAGGACGCGGAGAAGGACCCGCGGACGGCGGGGCATCCGGCGATCGGACCGTGGGGCGTGGGCGCGTGGGCCGGATTCCCGATCGTGACCACGGACGGGCAGCCGATCGGCACCATGTGCGTGATCGACGCCAACCCTCGGGTGTGGACACCGCAGGAACTGGAGACGATGTCGGTCCTGGCGCGGGCGGTGTCCAACGAGATCAACGTGCGGATGTCGCTCGACCGCGTGCACACCGCGCTCCAGACCGCCGAGAACGCGCTGTCGACCGCGCAGGGCGCGCTGGCCGCCTCCCGCGAACTGGCCCGCAGCCTCCAGGACAGCCTGCTGCCCCCGGCCCTGCGCCCCGTGCCGGGTGTGGACGCCGCCGCCCTGTACATCCCGGCGAGCGGCGACATCAGCGTGGTGGGCGACTTCTACGACCTGTTCCAGGCCCGCGGGGCCTGGTGGACCGCGGTCATGGGCGATGTGTGCGGCAAGGGGACCGAGGCGGCCAAGGTGACCGCGCTGGCCCGCTACACCCTGCGCGCGGACGCCGGTGAGCACCTGTCGCCCGCGGCGGTGCTCGACCGGCTGAACACCGCCATGCTCGCGCAGGGCGCCCCCCGTTTCCTGACCGCCGTCCAGACCACCTTCCGCGCCAGCGGGTCCGGGGTGTCGGGGCGGCTGTGCCTGGCGGGACACCCGCCCGCCCTGATCCGCCGCGCCGACGGCCGCGTCCGGCAGGCCGGCACCCCCGGCACCCTCCTCGGCGTGGTCGACCCGGTACACCTCTCCGACGTCCGCTTCCGGCTGACCCCCGGCGACCTGCTGCTGCTCTACACCGACGGCGCCTGCGAGGCGCGGCCCGACCCGCGCGGCGCGGAGCCGCGCCGGCCGATGTTCGACGAGGCCGCCCTCGCCCGTACCCTCGGCGACACCCACACCATGGGCGCCGCCGACACCATCGAGTACATCGCCGACACGCTCAGCGACTACCACGGCGGCTGGGCCAGCGACGACACCGCGCTGCTCGCGCTGCGGGTCCCGCCGCGCGCCTGACCCGGCCGGGTTCTCGTTCCGCGTACGCGTACGCGTACGCCTTCCGGTGCGGTGACGTGCCGCCGTGGTGACGTGCCCGTGCGGTGACGTTTCCGTGCGGTGACGTTTCCGTGCGGTGGCGTGCCGGGCGTTCCCCAGCGGTGTCCACAGCCTGTGGACCGGCCGCGGCGGGGTTCGGGGAAGCGCGGGGCGCGGGGCGGGGTGTGCGGTGTGCGTACGGGGAAGCGCGGGGCGGGCGTGGGGGGTGTGCGTACGATGATGCCGTTCCCGTGCGACATCCGGGCGGCCGTCTGCTGGGAGGGCGAGATCGACCTCTACGCGGTTCCGCCTGCCCGTGGGGCGCCGGTCGTACGACGGCCGTCGAGCGGTGCCGCGTGATCAGCGACCGCATGGCGGACATCCTGCGGGCGCTCCAGACCTCGGACTGGCCGGACGTCGCGGGTGAGGTCGCCGAGACGCTCGGCGTGGACGGCATCGCGATCAGCGCGGGCAGCCGGCCCGGCGCGTCGGAGGTCCTGTGGTCCTCCGGTGCCGGAGCGCGCGCCTTCGAGGATCTCCAGCTCACGGTCGGTCAGGGCCCGGGACCCGACTGCCTGGCCGGCGGCACCGTGGTACGCGTCCCCGACCTGGGGCTCACGCCGGCCGGCCGCTGGCCCGCCCTGCTGCGGGAGACGCCCGCGCTCAGCGTACGGGCGGTGTTCTGTTTCGCGTTGCGCGTCGGCGCGATCACGCTGGGCGTACTGACGCTGGTCAGGGACGCGCCCGGCCGCCTGACCCCCGAACAGGACGGTGACGCGGGTGTCCTCGCGGGCCTGCTGACCCGGCGTTTCCTCGACCTCGGGGACGCGCGGACGCCGTCGGCCGGTCGTCCCGGCCTGTCCGCTCCCGGCCTGTCCGCTCCCGGTATGCCCGGCCCCGCTCTGCCCGCCCCCGCCCTGCACCAGGCCGTGCTGCACCAGGCGACCGGCATGGTCAGCGTCCAGCTCGCCGTGCCGCTGGCGGAAGCGCTGCTGCGGCTGCGCGCCTACGCGTACGGCAACGACCGTCCCCTGACCGACGTCGCCCGGGACGTCGTGGCCAGACGGCTGAGGATGGTCCCCGACCCGAGCCCCGGTCAGAGCCCAGGTACGAGGACCGAACCGAGCCCCGATCCGAACCCGCCTTCACCCGCAGCAGACGAGGACTGATCTCCATGACGACCCGCGAACAGCAAGTCACCGAGGTCTTCGTCGAGGTGGCCGACTTCCTGATCGACGACTTCGACGTGATCGACTTCCTCCAGAAGCTGTCGGTGCGCTGCATGGAGCTGCTGGACGTCGCCGCCGTCGGCGTCCTGCTCGCCGACGAGAACGGTGTCCTGCACGTACTCGCGGCTTCCGACGAACACACCAGGCTGCTGGAGCTGTTCGCGCTCCAGCACGACCAGGGTCCCTGCGTCGACTGCTACCACGACGGCGAGCCGCGGACCAACGTCGACCTCGGCGCTCCCGAAGTGGCCTCCGCCTGGCCCCAGTTCACCGCCGGGGCCGAGGCCACCGGATTCGTCGCCACCAACGCGCTGCCGCTGCGGCTGCGCGGCCGGGTGATCGGCGCGCTGAGCCTCTTCCAGACCGACCCGGAGCCGCTGACGGACCAGGACGTGACCCTCGCCCAGGCCCTCGCCGACGTCGCCACCATCGCGATCCTCCAACAGCGCACGCTCGCCCACGCTGAGGCCGAACGCGACCAGCTCCAGTACGCCCTCAACGCCCGCATCACCATTGAACAGGTCAAGGGCATCCTCGCCGAGCGCTGGCACCTGGGCGTCGACGAGGCGTTCAGCGTCTTCCGCTCCTACGCCCACGCCCACGGCCGCAAACTCTCCGACCTGGCCCGCGAGATCGCCGACGGCACGCAGGCCACGGAGACCATCCGCACCTTTCCGACGCGGGCGCCGCGGACGGGCGCGTAGGAGCGGGACACTCAGGCGCCGGGACGCCCGGGCCCTGGGGCGCTCAGGCACTGGGGCGCTCAGGCACTGGGGCACTCAGGCCGGTGTGAACACGACCTCGAAGTCCCGGACGTGGTGGGCGATTTCGCCGGGCGGCAGGACCGCCGCGTCATCCGGCGAGCTGCCGAGGGACCTGGCCTGGCTGACGAACCGCTGGACAGCGGCCCGCTTACGGGCGGCCACCTCTTCCGGCAGCCGGACGAGGGACGCCGACGCCCACGGCACGCGGGGGTCGTCGGGGCGGGCCCAGTGCCACATCCACACGGGATACAGCAGGCAGGGCACCGACGCCTTACGGGCGGCGGTCAGCGCGGCGCGGCCCGCGGCCTCGTGGTCGCTGTGGACGTCACCGGTCCACGGCGCCAGGCACAGGTCGGCGTCGGACAGCAGCGGCACCAGGGCCGCGGCGACCTCGTCCTCATGGCCCGCCACCTCGGTGTCCGCCACTCTCAGCCGGACGATGTCCTGTGCGTCGGCGCCGAGTTCGGCCAGGGCCTCGCGCAATTCCGCGGCCCGGATGCCGACGAGCTGATGGGACGTGATGGCCGTGCTGTCGGCGTGGGACAGTTCGCCGTCGGTCACCGACACGACGGTGACCGCCACACCGGCCGCGGCGAGCAGCGCGATGCTGCCGCCCACCCCCAGCACCTCGTCGTCGGGGTGCGCGGCCACGACCACCACCCGTCCGGCGGTGGGCAGTTCGGTGTCGGCCAGGTGCGCCCAGCCGTCCCAGGCGCGCCACTGCTCCTCGTCGGTGCCGGGCGCCTGGAGCGGATCGGCGTGCTCGGGAAGTTCGGTGTGCGGGGTGTCGGTGTGCTGCTCGTCGGTGTGCGGGTCATCGGTGTGCTGCTCGGGGTTGTGCGGGGTGTCGTGCTGGTCCATCAGGATGTCTCCCTACCGGCCACGGGGCCGCCCGGTTCCGCGCGATTGGTTTCCTTGACGCCGTGCGCGATGACGTCGGTGTCGAAGCCGCCCTCGGTGATCAGGCGGGCCAGGTGCGAGATCTTGTGCTGACGCGCTCGGGCGAAGGAGCGCAAGGTGGCGAAGGCCAAGTCGAGGGACATGTTCCAGCGCTCGGCGAGGATGCCCTTGGCCTGTTCGACGATGATCCGGCTGTGGAGCGCGTACTGGAGCTGGTCGCGTTCCGCCTCGGCGTGCGCGAGGGTCCGCTGCTGGAGGATCGCGATGGTGGCCACGTCGGCGAGGGCCTGGCCGAGGACGATGTCCTCCGGTCCCAGGGGCGCGGGGTCGGTCCTGAACAGGCTCAGCGCGCCGATCACCCGGCCGCGCAGCCGCAGCGGCAGCGCGCTGGTGGCGGCGAACCCGCTCTCGTGGGCGCCGCGGCCGAACAGCGGCCAGCGCTCGACGGCCTCGTCCCCGGTGAGGTCGACGTTCGTACGGGGCCGCCCGTCGCGGTAGCAGTCGACGCACGGGCCCTGGTCGTACTGGAGGGCGAACAGCTCCAGCAGCCGGGTGCGTTCGTCGGAGGCGGCCAGCAGGTGCAGGGCGTCGTACTGGTCGGCGAGCAGGACGCCGACCGCGGACACGTCGAGCAGATCCAGGCAGCGTACGGAGAGCTTCTGGAGGAAGTCGATGACGTCGAAGTCGGCGGTCAGGGAGTCGGCCGCCTCGACGAAGACCTCGATGACCTGCTGTTCTCGGGTGGGCATGGCGTCAGTCCTTGTCTGCGGCGGGCGGGAGAGGTTCGGCGTCGGGGGCCAGCCGCAGTCGCCTGGCCACGACGTCGTGGGACACGTCCGTCACGGTGCGCCCGCTGCCGTACGCGTGGGCCCGCAGCCGCAGCAGGGCGTCGGCGAGGGAGACGGCGAGCTGGACGCTGACCATGCCGGTCGCCTGGTGGACCACGGCGTGATGGAGGAAGGGGAGGGGGTCCGGCGGGTCCGCGGGGTCCGGCGGGTTCATCGGGCCCCGCCGGTTCACAGGGTTCTGCGGGTTCACAGGGTCCTGAGGCCGCACACGATCCGCCTCTTGGCGTGCCCGACCGGCACCCTCCAGGAAGTACCTGGTCAGGGCGGCGGCCAGGATCGCCGCGTCGGCGCTCTGCCCGCTGGTCAACGGCCCCGGCGCGCGCCGCACCGCGGTCAGCACCCCGAGTCCGATCCCGCCCATGCGCAGCGGGAAGCAGAAGACCGCGCGCGCCGCCAGGCCAGGCGCCTCCATGACCAGCTCGGGCCAGCGGTCGTGGCGGACGCGGGCCAGATCCGGCACCCGTACCGTCGTACCGCCCACCATGCAGTCGGGTCCCGGGCCCTGCCCCAGTGTGAGCTGGAGGTCTTCGAAGCCGCGCGACACGTCGTCGGAACACCACAGCACCTCGGTCCTGCCCGGCTCGTTCCCCAGCGAGACGGCGACGCCGTCCACCTCGAGGGCCGCGGCGCCCGCCACGGCCACCGCGGGCGACCCCTGGCCGTCCTGGAGCAGACGCAGTGCCTCCGCCAGGCGCTCAGCCGCCATCGGGCACCACCGCATACGGCCTCACATGGCCTCGATTCCCCGAGCGCGGAAGGAACGACGGACGGAGACCGGTCACGCGGTCATCGCGTTCGCGTAAGGGTGAACGGTCATCCGTTCAGCGGTTGTGGGTTCCGCCCGTCACGGCGAGGTGGTCCGCGGGAGATCCGCGGCCCCGGTGGCGGCATCGCACTCAACCGACTGCGCCAGGGGCAGGGACGCTCCTTCCACCCTACCTCCCGGGTGTCCGCGGGCACCCTGACGTCACACCGTGCGCCCGGCCGGGAGGTCGGCGGCACGGCGCAGTACCGACCCCAGCTCCCTGTCCGCCACGGGCGCCGGCCCCCCGATACGACAGCGCCACCGCCGCCGCGACCGCCTCGACCGCCCGCTCCGGATCGCGGCACAGCAACAGCGCGAGCGAGAACAGCGCGTCCGCGTGCCGTTCGTACCCGCCCAGCTCGTACGCGCCCAGCGCGCCGCTCGCCGGATTCCGCCCATGGGGGTGCTGCGTCAAAGCCCTCACCTGCTCAAACCGTGCGTTCGGACAACCGCCGGGGGCAGGGGCGCACCCCGTACGCCATCCCCCTCCCCCCGCCCCCGCCAGCACCCCGAACCGGGACCGGTGGGGGTTATTCGAAGAACTTCAGGCTGAAGCCGGTGTCGGAGGTGGGGCCGGGGACGTTGGCGCGGGAGTAGGTGGTGTTGCCCCACCAGCAGAAGGTGCCGGTGAACCAGTAGCGGTTGGACCAGGAGTAGGGGGTGCCCTTGGGGACGGCGGTGAACATGAGGGGGAAGCGGGGGCCGGCGGGCGGGCTGGTGCCGATGTCACCGTTGAGGAGGACGAAGCTGTGGGAGCCGGGGCCGTTGACGTAGAGGGTGGGGTCCCAGCCGGACATCATGGTGGCGGCGTGCGCACCGAACAGGCAGCCGTTGGACTTGTACCAGTCCCAGACGTACGTCGGGTCACCGCCGGAGCGCAGCCGCAGATCGGCCATGCAGTACTGGTCGCTCCAGCTCCCGTTGGCCGAATAGACGATGTGGAGCTGCCCGTTGGGGTCCTTGACGGCGGCGGGCGCCTCGTTGATGTACGGGTTGCCGACGACGCGCTCCCAGCTCTCGCGCGGCTGGGAGATGATGAAGCGCGCGCCGGTCGGCGTGGTGGGGCTGCTCATCCGGACGATGTACAGGTTCTGTTCGACGTTCGTGTCGCCCGCCCAGCCCGACCAGACGAACCAGCGCTGCCCGTTGAAGGTGAAGAGGTTCCCGTCGATGGCCCATTTGTCGTTGGGCAGGGCCAGTTGGGTCTCGGCGCCGTAGCCGCTGTCGGCGGTCGCCGAGCTGATGACGTACATCCGGTGCGCGGCTCCGGCGCCCGAGGTGAAGTAGATGTAGTACCGGCCGCCGTCCACCACGATCTCCGGGGCCCACACCTCACCGCGGCCCTTGGTATCCGACCAGACCTTGCGGGAGGCCGCCGCGCCGAGGGCGTCGGGCGACGACGCCTTCCGTACGGCGATGCCGCCGCCCGACGTCTCGGCCGAGATGTACGTGCTGCCGACCCGGATCACGCTCGGGTCGGCGTTGTGGATGGTGGTCTGGGACGCCTGGGCGGGCGCGGAACACAGCACGGCCAGCAGGGCGAGTACGGCCGCGAGGGCTGCGCACACCGTGCCGGCCAGGGCACCCCGGCCGGTGCCGGACGAACCGGCCGGGTCACCCCCGGACGAGCTGCCCAGACCGGTGCCGGACAAACCGCCCGGGCCGGTGCCGGACGAACCGCCCCGGCCGCCGCCTGCCAAGGCACTGTGGAGACTTCGCAGAAGCTTCATAGTCCCGTTCCATGGTCGGGCCTCCGCTTCGACGCCGGGCGGGCGGTGGAGCGCCCGCCGAGGGACGACGTCCGGTCAGAACCGCATCGGAGGGGGGAACTTGGCGCTCTGACCGCTTGAATCCCACCGTTTCCACCGCTCCCACACAAGGGTCAACACCGGTGGTAGCACGTTCCAACAGCATCGCGAGTGACCGTGGGCATGTCAATCACCCAAGGCGGTACGACTCGGCCGGTCAACCCGTACTCCCCCGCGCCCCATTGACACCATCCGCCCCGGATCACCATCATGTGCACGCCACACGTGTTCGCGTATGCCGCAAATGCCCCCTCCGCACGCACCACCGCGCAGCCGGACCCGCCCTGCCGGGGCACCGCCAGAGCACGCCCAGAGCGCCACCGGCAGCACGGCCCGCCCCCACCGGACCGTCAGGAGAAGCCCCGTGCCCAACGTCGACCGCCGAAGGTTCCTGCAACTCGCCGGAGCCACCGCCGCCGCGTCCGTCCTCACCGGCGGCATCGCCAAGGCCGCCTCGATCCCGGCCGCCGCGGGAACCGGCACCCTCCAGGACGTCGAGCACATCGTCGTCCTGATGCAGGAGAACCGCTCCTTCGACCACTACTTCGGCACCCTGCGCGGCGTGCGCGGCTTCGGCGACCCCCGCCCGGCCACCCTGCCCAGCGGCAAGTCCGTCTTCCACCAGGCGGACGCCGCCGGGCACGAGACGCTCCCCTTCCGGCCGAACATCGACAACCTCGGCCTCCAGTTCCTCCGCGACCTCGACCACAGTTGGTACGGCACGCACCAGGCGTGGAACGGCGGCAACTACGACCGCTGGATCCCGGCCAAGACCACCACGACGATGGCGCACCTCACCCGCCAGGACATCCCGTACCACTACGCGCTCGCCGACGCGTTCACCATCTGCGACGCCTACCACTGCTCGATGCTCAGCTCCACCGACCCCAACCGGTACTACATGTACACGGGTTACTCGGGCAACGACGGCAAGGGCGGCGGCCCGGTGCTGGGCAACGAGGAGGCCGGGTACGGCTGGACCACCTTCCCCGAGATCCTGGAGCGGGCGGGCGTCTCCTGGAAGGTCTACCAGGACACCGGTACCGGCCTGAACTCCGGCGGCGGCTGGGGCTGGACGAGCGACCCCTTCATCGGCAACTACGGCGACAACTCCCTGCTGTACTTCAACCAGTACCGCAACGCCCAGTCCGGCAGCGCCCTTTACGACAAGGCCCGCACCGGCACCTCGGCCCGCAACGGCGACGGCTACTTCGACCGGCTCAGGGCCGACGTCGTGGGCGGCAAACTCCCCCAGGTGTCCTGGATCGCCGCCCCCGAGGCGTTCTGCGAACACCCCAACTGGCCCGCCAATTACGGCGCTTGGTACATCTCCCAGGTGCTGGACGCGCTCACCGCCGACCCCGAGGTGTGGAGCCGTACCGCCGTCTTCCTCACGTACGACGAGAACGACGGCTTCTTCGACCACGTCGTGCCGCCCTTCCCGCCCGCCTCCGCCGCGCGCGGGCTGTCCACCGCCGACGTCACCCAGGACCTCTACACCGGCGGGCTCTCCGGTTACGCGGCCGGGCCGTACGGGCTCGGGCCGCGCGTGCCGATGCTGGTGCTCTCGCCCTGGAGCACGGGCGGCTGGGTCTGCTCGCAGACCTTCGACCACACCTCGATCGTGCAGTTCATCGAGAAGCGCTTCGGTGTGCGCAACCCGAACGTCTCACCCTGGCGCCGCGCGGTCTGCGGCGACCTCACCGCCGCCTTCGACTTCACCCGCAGCAACGCCGCCGCGCCCGCGCTCCCCGGCACCGGCGGCTACGTACCGCCGAACCACAACAACCCCGGCGACTACGTCCCCACCCCGCCCGCCACCGGCGCCGTCCCGCGCCAGGAACCGGGCCTGCGCAACGCCCGCCCGCTGCCGTACGACCTGGCCGCCGACACCCAACCCGCGGGCGGACGCTTCCAGTTCACCTTCCGCAACTTCGGCACGGCGGGCGCCGCCTTCCTCGTCACCTCAGCGGTCCGCTCCGACGGCCCGTGGCCGTACACCGTCGAGGCGGGCAAATCCCTGGTCGACACCTGGCTGATGCCCGCCGCCTCCGACCGCTACGACTTCTCCGTCCACGGCCCCAACGGCTTCCTGCGCCGCATGGCCGGCACCGCGGGCTCGGTCGGCCCCGAGGTGACCGCCCGCCACACCCCCGCCACCGGCCAGGTCACCCTCGTCTTCAGCAACCCCACCGGCGCCCCCGTCACCTTCAACGCCACCGACGCCTACGCCCCCACCGCCCACTACACCTACACCGTCGCCGCCGGCGCCTCCCGCACCGTCCCCGCCTGGGGCGTCCCCGCCGGCAACCACTGGTACGACATCACCGTCACCACCACCACCGACCCCGCCTACCTCCGCCGCTTCGCCGCCCACGTGGAAACCGGCACCCCCAGCACCAGCGACCCGGCAACATCAACAACCTGAGGGCCCCGCGGCGGCGCGAGTCCGTCCGGATCCCGCGCATCCCGTCCGCCGGACGAGCCATGGGTCTGGTCCGCCCGGCTCAACCGCCCGCCGCGGACGGTCAGTTGTTGATGGTCTGGATCTCCCGGACCGTCACCTCTCGCGGGTCGCCGACCCTGCCGTCGGGCAGGGCGTAGGGGCCGCCGCTCGAACCCGTCCAGCTCACATGCCAGTTGACGGAGACATCGAGCTGGTACGGCGGGGTGTTCTGCGTCGAGCGCAGGTACGTCACGCCGCAGGGAGGGGCTGCCTTCGGGTCGCCGTTGTAGGCGGCGCCGACCTTGCCGTCGGGTCCGATCGGGCAGTCGCCGGAGGACGGGAAGACGGTGGCGTCGGAGGTGCCGGGGGTGATGTGCACGGCGGACGGCTCCGCGGTGGTCTCGGCCCAGATCTCCCGGCCGCCGCCCAGGTCCACCGACGCCCGCACCTTCACCGGCGTGTACGCCTGTCGCAGGGTCACCCAGGTGGGGATGTTGACCGTCTGCGGGCCCGCGGGATTGGTCACGATCCTCACGCCGGGTACGTGGGTGTGGGCGAAGGCGAGCTTGGAGAGCATTTCCGGGGTGATCACATGCCCGGTCCCGGCAGGCGGCATCTGGCCGTTGGGCACCCACCTCGGCGTCTGGTCGTTGCAGCCCATCTGCGCCGACGGGTCGGCGTCCGGATTGACAGTCACCAGCCACCACATTCCCTTGCCGGCCTCGGCGCTGTTGAAGTCCTTGTAGCCCTTGTCCCCGCCGGGGTAGTCCAGCCCGTTCTGGTAGTGGTCCCGGTCCATCCCCATGGCGGTACGGAAAGTGCCGTGCACCTGGGGCAGTTCGTCGTTGAAGTTCTTCGTGTACTCCGCCTTGAACTGCTCGGGGGTGTACTTCGGCCCGAACCAGCAAGGCGGCGGCGTCCAGTTGACGTTGACCGACGCCAACGGTCGGCTCGCGCCGCTCGGCCTGCCCGTGGGATACGTCAGCCGGTACCCCTGGGCGATGGCCTCCAGGTTTCCGCCGCTGTCACCCGAACCCTTTCCGCCCGAACCCTTTCCACCCGACGGCGGCAAACCGGTGTCGTCGAAGGCGTAACCCGGTGCCGCCGCGAGTAACACGATGAGCGCCGCGAGGGGCAGCGCGCGGCGGAGTGACCCCGTACCCGTCATTGCTTGCACTCCAACGCCCTTTCCTTGGTGGTGATCGACTGTGCTCGCCAGAGCTGCGTGCCGGGCCGGAACAGGCTGAGCACCAGTTGGTACGACACGTAGTTGCGGTCGTCAGCGCCGGTGACGTGCACCTTCCCGGTCCCGATCTCCTTGCTGAACAGCTTCGACTGGTCCTCGCAGAAGGTGACTTCGGCCGCCGAGTTCTTGGCGAGGAGCTTGACGGCGGGCCGGAAGAAGCGGTCGGTACCGGTCACCGTCTTCTTCGCGTCGATGTGCATCTGGACGTACTGCTTCGCGTAGCTGTACGCGTCGCCTTCCGCGTACGTGTTCAGGGCCCCGCCCTTCACGCTCTGCTCGACCACGCCGTGCGTCATCGACTGCATGAAGTCGGCCGACGCGGTCAGGACCCCGGCCTCGGCGTCGTCCGCCGGAAGCCGCCAGTCGAAGTCGAGCTTCAGGTCCGCGGGGAGCGCGAGCGCCGGGTCGACGGTCAACACCCCACCCGTCGCCGCCGGTTGCGCCGATGTCGCGGTCGCCGTCGCTGTGGCCGGGGGCGCCGTGGTCGGGGAAATCTTGCTGTCGCCGCCACCTGAGCCGCCGCCGCAGGCGGAGAGCGTCAACGCGGCGGTCGCCGCGAGAGCCGCGACGGGAAATGCTGAGCGGGCTCGCATGGTCGAAGTCTCCCGATCGGTTGTCCGTGGGCACCGTTCGGGGCGTCGGCGAAAAGGCCCCCTCGGACCCCGCACGCCTGACCCCCCGTATCCGCCACCCACGGTAGCGAAGAGAACGCGTGAGGTTCGAGAGTGCTCCCGCGCTCAGCGCGTCACGATCGCGTCACTGCGCGGGGAACACGACAGTTGCGGTGCCGGCATCCGGAGTCACAGGGCGATCAGGCCCGCTGGGGTGGGGCGGAAGCCGCAGGTGTCGAGGTAGAAGGGGCGGAGGTGGGGCTCGAAGTCGACGTGGAGCCATTCGCAGTGGGCGGCGCGGGCGTGGTGGGCGGCGGTGGCGACGAGGTGGGCGCCGACGCCCTTCGAGCGGTGGGGCCGGGAGACGACGGTGTCCAGGAGGAAGGCGTGGGCGCCGCCGTCCCAGATGACGTTGACGAAGCCGATGAGGCGGGTGTCGTCGTGGGCGCAGACCCAGCCGAGGCTGTGGCGTTCGAGGCGGGCGCGCCAGTCGGTGCGGGCGGGCGGGCCGCCGAAACCGTCGGCGTGAAGGGAGTTGAGGGCTCCGTTGTCGACGTGGCCGCGCCACTCGTAGGTGATCGTCACGCCGCGATCGTACGGTCGGCGCGGGCGAAGGTGACGGTGACGGCCAGGCCGCCGGGGTGGGTGGGGCAAGCGGTGAGCGTGGCGTGGTGGGCGGTGGCGATGGAGCGGACGATCGCGAGGCCGAGTCCGTGGCCGGACGCGGGTGAGGCGCTGGTGCGGTCGGGGGCGAGACGGCGGAAGGGCTCGAAGAGGTCGGGCACGCGGTCGGCGGGCACCGGATCGCCGCCACCGCCGTCCCCGGCGCCGCCGTACTCCGGCTCACCCCGCGCACGATCCTCACGAAGGGCAAGTGACCTCTTATGAAACGGAATTCGGGCACCTCACGGACTCCGCGCGAGTCCCGGGACGCCGCTGCGGCGGCAGGCGCGACCCCCGAGGCCGCCTCCGACGCCACCTCCGACCCCGTCCCCGCCGCTCCCCCCGTCCTCCAACTCTCCGCCGTCAGCCACACCTACCGGGGCCAGCGGCGCAAGACCACCGTGCTCCGGCAGATCGACGTGTCCTTCGAGCGGGGCACGTTCTCCACCATCCTCGGCCCCTCGGGCAGCGGCAAGACCACCCTGCTCAGCCTGGCCAGCGGCCTGGACAGCCCCACCACGGGCACCGTCCGCTTCGACGGGCGGGACATCGCGTCCATCGGCCTCGGCCGCTACCGCAACAGGCACGCCGCCACGGTCTTCCAGCAGTACAACCTGCTGCCGTACATGACGGCCCTTCAGAACGTCGTCACCGCGATGGAGATCACCGGCGCCAGGCCCGCCACCGGGCGGCGCAAAGCCCGCGCGCTCGACATCCTGGCCGGCGTCGGCCTCGACCCCGACGCCGCGCACCGCAATGTGCTCAAGCTCTCCGGCGGGCAGCAGCAGCGCGTCGCCATCGCCCGGGCCCTGGCCTGCGACGTCGACATCCTCTTCGCCGACGAACCCACGGGCAACCTCGACGAGGACACCGCCGACAGCATCATCGACATCTTCCGCGACCTGGCGCACATCCAGCACAAGTGCGTCATCGTCGTGACCCACAGCCAGACCCTCGCCGCCCGCTCCGACCGCACCCTCACCCTCCGCAAGGGCAAAGTCACGACGACGCGGGCCGCCTGAGCCTGTCAGTGGCTCCCTATAGCGTCGGCCCATGACCGAAACCTCGACGCTGGACCCGCTCACGTTCTTCGAGTACGACCACGACCCGGGCAACTACTGCCTGCTGCTCAGCGACACCGACATGGTCCCCTTCATGGACGTCTTCGAGGAGTGCGAGCAGTACGGCAGCGGCTACGGCTGGACGGGCGTCGCCCGCTCGGCCATCCGCTCCCGCGCGCCCGAACTCCTCGACCGCGTCTCCTTCGACCCCGAAGCGGGCATGTTCGTCGCCTACGGCACGGACCCCGAAGCGCTCCAGGCCCTGGGCGCCCTGCTCAAGGAGGCCCTGACCGACAAGGCGGTCCTCAAGCACCTGATAGAGACCGGCGATCCGGCCTGGTTCGACTGAACTCGGCCGCCGCGGGGCCCCGTTCCCCAGCCGACCGCCCACGCCCACCGCCCACCGCCCACCGCCCTCCGCCCGTGACGGACCCCCGAACCCCCGGACCCCCGGAATCACCGCATCCGCGTCAAGAAGTCGTATGAGACGTGTAAATTGGTCGCTGGTGTGCCGGGAAGTCTGGTCGGCGAATACGAGAGAACTCTCTTCGCTGATCGGGGGCACCGTCCGTGGTAATCGTGACGTGGACGCGGGCGGAACACGCGGTGCCGGATGAGTGACTGGCACGCGTGGGCGGCCGTCGCCGTCTTCTTCGGGACCTACGCGCTCATCATCAGCGAACGCGTCCACCGGGTCGCTGCGGCGCTCGGCGGCGCCGGACTGATGCTCGCGATCGGCGCGACCGACGACGTGTCCGCCATCTACTCCGAAGACTCCGGCATCGACTGGAACGTCATCTTCCTGCTGCTGGGCATGATGATGATCGTCGGCGTGCTCAAGCGCACCGGCCTCTTCGAGTACCTGGCGATCTGGTCGGTGAAGCGGGCGCGGGCCAAACCGTTCCGCGTGATGGTGATGCTCATCGTCGTCACCGCCACCGCCTCCGCGCTGCTGGACAACGTGACGACGGTGCTGCTCGTCGCGCCCGTCACCCTGCTGGTCTGCGAACGCCTCGCCCTGCCGTCCGCGCCGTTCCTGATCGCGGAGGTCTTCGCCGCGAACATCGGCGGGGTCGCGACGCTCGTCGGCGACCCGCCCAACATCATCATCGCCAGCCGCGCGGGCCTGACCTTCAACGACTTCCTCGTCCATCTGGCGCCGCTGGCCGTGGTGTTGGTGCTCGTGCTGATCGGCCTGTCACGCGTGATGTTCCGCTCGGCGTTCGACGGGGACGCCGACCGCGCGCTGGCGGTCATGGCGCTGGACGAGCGCGAGGCGATACGCGACCCGCGGATGCTCAGGCAGGGCCTGGCCGTACTCGCCCTCGTCATCGCCGGTTTCGTCCTGCACCCGGTGCTGCACCTCGAACCGAGCGTCGTGGCCCTGCTCGGCGCGGGACTGCTCGTCGCGGTGTCCCGGGCGAACACCGGCGAGGTGCTGACCGAGGTCGAGTGGCCCACCCTCGCCTTCTTCGCCGGGCTGTTCGTCATGATCGGCGGCCTGATCGACACCGGCGTCATCGGCCAGGTCTCCGACGCCCTCGCCAACGCCGTCGGCGACCGGGAACTCGGCGGCTCCATGCTGATGCTCGGCGCGTCCGCCGTCCTGTCCGGCGTCGTCGACAACATCCCGTACGTCGCCACGATGGCGCCCGTCGCCGCCGACCTCGTCCGTCACCTGGGCGGCGACCCCGACCACGTCATGTGGTGGGCGCTGACCCTCGGCGCCGACCTCGGCGGCAATGCCACCGCGATCGGCGCCTCGGCCAACGTCGTCGTGCTCGGCATCGCCGAACGCGCCCGACAGCCCATCTCCTTCTGGCAGTTCACCCGCTACGGCCTCGTCGTCACCGCCGCCACCGTCGCCGTATCGGCCCTCTATCTGTGGCTGCGCTACTTCGCGCTGGCGTGACCGGAAGCCGTACCGGAAGCCGTAGCGGAAGCCGTACGGGACCGGGAACTCACGTCGTCGTGCAGACCGTGCCGTTGAGGGTGAAGACGGTCGGCGGGGGCGCCGCGCCGTCGTTGGCCCCGGTGAAGCCGAAGGAGGCGGAGTTGCCGCCGTTGGCGGCGAGCGTCGCGTTCCAGTCGACCGGGGTGGCCACGACCTGCCTGCCGGTCTGCGTGACCTTGGAGTTCCAGAAGCCGGACACGGACTCGCCCGCGCTGGGGAAGGCGAAGGCGAGCGTCCAGCCGGTGATCGGGCTCGGGCCGGTGTTGGTGACGGTCACCTCGGCGTTGAAGCCGTTGCCCCAGCCCGCGGTGGTGCGGTAGCCGACCTGGCAGGTCGAGTGCGCGGGGGTGCCGGTGCGTACGGTCACCGGGTCGGACGGCGGCGACAGGCGGCCGTTGGCGTCCCGCGCCAGGACGTTCCAGGTGAAGGTCGTACCGGGCGTGAGGTTGTGGACGGTCGCGGAGGTGCCCGTGCTGTCGGCCAGCAGCTCGCTGACCGTGCCGACCTGCCGGTAGACCTCGTAACGGGTCACCGCGCCGCCGGTCGACGGCGTCCAGCTCACGGTGGCGGTGGTGTCCCCGGCCGCGGTCACCTTCGGCGCGCCGGGCGCGGTCAGGGCCGAGCCCGTACCGGCCTTGGGGTGCAGGGTGACGGTGGTCAACGAGTAGGGCGGCAGCGTCTGTTGGGCGCTGTAGGCCGACGTGACGGTGTCGATCGCGGCGGCCTGGTCGCGGTAGGTGTCCACGGTCACCCCTGCCGACGTGTCGGGGGTGAAGCCGGTGTAGTGCAGGGCCACGGTCCGCGCCGCCGACGGGTCCTTGTTGATCAGCAGCACGCTCAGGTCGCCGTTGGCACGGCGCACGGCGTGCGCCGCGACCGTCGCGGCACCGCTGCCCGCGCCGACCATCCGGTCCCCCGGCCGCCCGAGCCGGCTCAGCATCTGGATCGCGTAGTACGGCGGGAACGGCGTGTTGAGCGCGGGCTCGCAGACCGTGCCGACGCAGTTGGCGCTGGACAGCACTCCCCAATCGCCGTAATCGGTGGCGCCGTTGGGCGACGTCGAGATCTGCTGGGCGCCGTTGTGCGTGTCCCACCAGTCGACGGTGAACACCCCGTTCTGAAGGGCGGTCAGATACGCGTCGGCGCCGAACAGCGCGTTCGGCTGCGTGTCCACGTCCCGGCCGCCGTTGACCTCGGTGAGCGCGATCGGGGTGTCGCCCGCGCCCGCCGCGGTCAACTGGTCCTTCAACTGGCCGAGTTCACCGGCGAGCTGCGAGGGCGTGTTCAGCATCTGCGCGGTGTCCGACGTGCTCGGGTACCAGTGCACGATCACGAAGTCGGCCTTGCCCGCGATCAGCGGGATGACCGTGTGGTTCCAGTCGGCGCTCTCGCCGTCGGCCATCACCCCGTCCGGCCAGTTGCCCGGCATGGTCAGCACCGCGCCGACCTTCACCGTCGGGTCCACGGCCTTCATCGCCGACACGTACTGGAGCACGTTGTTCGCGTACGCGGCGGGCGACTTGTCGGCGTGGTCGTCCTGCTCCCAGCCGGAGCCGTAATGCCCGTTCCCGTACAGCTCGTTGCCCACCTCCCAGAACTTCGCGCCGTACCCCTTGGTGACGTTGGCGTACCGCACCCAGTCCGCGGCCTCCTGCGGTGTGCCGGAGCCGTAGTTGGCGATGAGCATCGGCTGGGCGCCGATCTTCTTGACCGTGCCCATGAACGCGTCGAAGTCCGTGCCGGGCGCCACGTATCCGCCGGGCGCGGTGTTCGTCCGCCAATGGTAGATGTCGCCGTACGAGCCGCCGGGGTAGCGCAGCATTCCGACGTCGGCGGCCTGGAGCAGGTCCTGGACCTGCGGCTCGTTCATCTGCGCGTCCCACACGGCGCTGTTGAGGCCGTACGCCGTGCCGGGGATCGTCCCCAGGCCCTCGTTGGCGTTGACGGTGACGTCCGCGGGCGCCGCGGGCGGGTCGTCGGCCCGCGCGGTGGCGCCGCCGAGCAGCAGCGTGCCGAGGAGCGCGGCGGCGGAGGCCGCGGCCACGAGCGGGCGGCGGCGCCCGCGTAAGGGCTGGGGGCCGGGGGGCATGACAAGACGCACGGCGTACTCACCTTCGGGAGGCGGGATGTGGGGGGGTCGTGCCGCGTACGCGTGGGAGCGCTCCCACAATGCGGGCGACCGCCCCCACTGTCAATGGTTCACACGCCCCCATCCGGGGCGGTGGCCGGGCGTGACGCGGGTCGCGCGGCGGTTCATGCACGCGGGAAGTTCATTTCCCACGGCGACCGGCGCGTCGAGCACCTCAGCGGCGACGGCACCGTCCGCGCCACGGTCGCCTTCGCACCGGGCGAGGTGCCCGTCACCCTCCACGGCTACGCCCCCCGCAAGCCCGCCGTGGCCGCCACCACCGGCTCCGTCGGCCCCGTCGGCTGCGTCAGCGCAGTCGGCTACGACACCGGCACCGAGCTCTTCCGCTTCACCGCCACCGCCGACCCCGGCGCGTCGGGCGGCAACCGCGCGGTGCTCTCCATCACGGCTCTCCATCACGCCCTGATTCCCGGGGACCGGCCCGCGCGGACAACGCGTATTCAGCGGGGCCGACCGGCCGGTCGGCCCCGCTCTCGCGTCCGCGCGCGAGATCTTCCGTGGGTACGCATGTTTGAAAGGCGCGGGCCGGTAAAGGCGGTTGTCGACAGGGACTTTCCGGGGGACAGAAGGGGAAGAGGGCGTCGTGGGAATTCTCGCATGGATCATCATCGGATTGCTGGCCGGGGCTATCGCCAAGGCACTGATGCCGGGGCGCGACCCGGGCGGTGTCATCGTGACGATGGTCATCGGCATTCTCGGAGGACTGCTCGGCGGCTGGCTGGGCAAGGTCATCTTCCACGTCCACTCGATCAAGGGCTTCTTCCATCTGTCCACGTGGATCGCGGCCATCGTCGGCTCGCTGATCCTGCTGGTGATCTACCGCGTCGTGACGGATCGACGCCGCGCCTGAGCCCCAGGCGCTCGCGGCCCGCTGATTGGCCGCTGAATCCGGGGGCAGAAGACACTTCAGGAGGTTGATCGTCATGGCAGCGTTGCTCATCGTTCTTCTACTGGCGCTGGTTCTCATCGGCGCAGGCTTCGCCGTGAAACTGCTTTTGTGGATCGGTATCGTGGTACTGGTCCTGTGGGCGCTGGGATTCCTGCTGCGCTCGACCGGCCCGAGCGGCACTCGTGGCCGCTGGTACCGCTGGTAAACGGCCAGGAAGCCAAGCGAAACAGGAAAAGCACCCAGAAAAAACGGCACGGCACAAAGCCAGGAAAGAGGAATTCATCATGAGCGACAGCGACAAGGCGAAGGCCAAGGTCGACCAGGTGAAGGGCAAGGCCAAGGAGACCGTCGGTCACGCCGTCGGCAACGAGAGCCTTGAGGCCGAGGGCCGTGCCGACCAGGCCAAGGGCGATGTCCGTCAGGCCGGCGAGAAGGTCAAGGACGCCGCCAAGGACGTCTTCCACAGCAACAAGAGCGACGACTGAGGGCTGAAGCCCCCGCCTCGCCCCTCGCGCCCCCCAGGAGGATCACCTCCCGGGGGGCGCGCGTGTGTCCGCGTACACCCGTCCGCGTACGCCCGTCCGTGTACGCCCACCCGGGTGGTCTCCGTACGCGCGCGGGCGGGTCGGCGCACACCCCCCTCGCGGCTCCCCCGCGCACCCTTCCGCGCGCACTCCCTCGATTGGCCCCGCGCACGCTCCTTCGCACGGCGCACGGCGCACGGCGCACGGCGCACGGTCACGGCCCGTCGCCCCACACGCACCACCAGCCACTCACATTCGGCTGAAGATGCCATGGACACGACACTCTCGCGGAGTTAGCGTGGCACCCGCTCACGTTTCGGCGACGTTACGCAGGCGCAGTTGGACAACGTTGTCGAGACGGGATTCGGGTCGATTCCGGCACCACCGGCCCCACCACGCACTCCCCCCTTCCCCCAAAAGGACTTGGAGTTGTCGCTATGAAGCGATCGGCTGCTCTCCTCGGCGCGTTAGCACTCGCCGCGACCGCCTGGACGGCGGGCACGGCGCACGCCGCGCCGGCCTCGCCCGCGGGCGTCCGTCAGACGTCCGTCTCCGCCGCGCAGCAGAGCGCGGCGGAGCGTTTCTGGACACCCGAGCGCCTGCGCGGCGCGAAGGACGTGACCGATCTGCCCGCCGCCACGGGCACGGCCGCCGCCCGTACGACGGCGGCGCCCGCCGCCTCGGGTTCCCGCGTGGCGGTCCCGCCGGTCGCGGGGCCGCGCACGACGGCGGGCGGCCGGGTCACCCCGATGTCCTCGCCCACCGCGTGGAACGGCGGCGGCCTGATCAGCACGACCGCGGGCAAGGTGTTCTTCCAGAACTCCTCGGGCGGCACCTTCGCCTGTTCCGCGACCGTCGCCAACGCCGACAACAAGTCGGTGGTCCTCACCGCGGGCCACTGCATCGTCAACGCGGGCACCGGCGAGTCCTACCAGAACTGGGTCTTCATCCCCGGCTACAACCACGGCAACCGCCCGTTCGGCACCTTCTCCGCCCGCGTCCTGTACTGGTGGTCCGGCTATGTCTCGACGGCGGGCAACGCCAACTGGGACTTCGCCTACGCGGTGGTGAACACCGTCAACGGCCGTTCGCTGGTGGACACCGTGGGCGCCGAGGGCATCGCCTTCAACTCGCCGACCGGCCAGCACGTGCACTCCTTCGGCTACGGCGGCTCGGACGCCGAGGGCAACGGCGAGCAGCTCAACCACTGCGAGGGCACGGAGTATCCGGACGCCGGGCGCGGCGACTCCACGATGTGGGGCATCGACTGCGTGCAGACCGGCGGCTCCAGCGGCGGCGGCTTCCTGTCCAACTTCGACACGGGCGCGGGCACGGGGTACCTGGTCGGCAACATCAGCGTCAGCTCGGGCAACAACGAGTACCACCCGTACCTGGGCGACGAGGCCCTGACGACGTATCAGGCGGCGGGCGCGGCGTGACGCTGCCGCGGCATGGTCCCCGCGCGGTCTGACGCCGGGGCGGCCTGACGCCGGGGCGGCCTGATGCCGGGGCGGTCTGTCTCTGGTACCGCCTGACGCGGGCGCGGCCCGGCACGGAAGTGGCTCCTGATGTGCGGGCGTTCGCGCCGGGCGGGGACCTCCCGTCCGGCGCGAGCGCGCACCGAGGCGTGAACCCGGCATTCACCTGACGTCGGCGCGCAGTTCACCGGTGACCGACAGGTTCAGGACCATGACATCACGCACTTCAGGACGCTTCTCCCGCAAGCGCACCCGGATCGTCGTCGCGATCGGCGCCACGCTCGTCGTGGTGGGTACGGGCACGGCCGCCGCCCACACCGCGGGCTGGCTCTCGGCCCCCTCGCACGACTTCGGCGCGACCGCCGACACCTTCTCCGGCCACGGCGAGGTCACCGGCAATGTGCTGCGGAACGACGTCGGCGCGACCGCGGTCGTACGGCACACGGACCCGAAGGACGGTACGGCGACGGTCGACGCGGACGGCTCGTTCACGTACACCCCGCGCCCCGGCTTCACGGGCACGGACACCTTCACGTACACGACGACCGACGCCGTGCGGCTCTTCAAGGACGCGCGGCGCGACGGGTCGGCGCTGCCGCCGCTCGCCACGGTCGCGGGGCCCGGCGGCACGACCACGCGCATCTCCGGTGAGGGCTACGGCTCCTCGCTCGCGCCGGTGCCGGGCAGGCCCGGCCACTTCTACGGCCTGACCGACCGCGGTCCGAACGCCGACGCCCCCGACGGCAACAAGTCCGAGATGCTGCTCGACTTCACGCCGCAGATCGGCGAGTTCCAGCTCGTGGACGGCAAGGCGAAGCTCCTCAAGCAGGTCACGCTGAAGGGCCCGAAGAGCCGGGGCGGCGTCCCCTACAGCGGCCGTCCGCCGCACGACACGAGCGAGACGATCGACGACGTCAACGCGACGAACGCCAACGGCGGCAAGCCCGTTCCCGTCGCCAGGGACCCGTACGGCTACGACTCCGAGGGCCTGGTCGCGCTGCGCGACGGCACCTTCTGGGTCTCCGACGAGTACGGCCCGTACATCACCCACTTCGACGCCGACGGCTACGAGTTGGGGCGGCTGACCCCGTACCGCGACAGCGCCGACAACGCGTTCCACAAGATCGTCGGCTACCTGCCGGCCGAACTCGCGTACCGCGTCAAGAACAAGGGCATGGAGGGGCTGACGGTCACGCCGGACGGCTCGAAGCTGGTGGGCGTCATGCAGTCCGCACTCCAGCAGCCCGACCTCGGCGGTACCAAGGCCGGGAATGTGGCGGCGACCCGGATCATCACCGTCGACCTCCGTAACTACAAGGCCAAGCAGTACCTCTACCTGCTCGACAACCCGGCGACGACCGGCGCCGCGAACAGCGAGATCACCGCGCTGTCGAACACCACGTTCCTCGTCGACGAACGGGACGGCAACTACGAGCCGTTCGCCTCCAAGACGCTCTTCCAGGTCGACATCAACGGGGCGACCGACGTCAGCGGCCTGACCCTCGGCGGCAAGTCCCCCGAGGCGCTGGTCGGTACGGGCGGCACCAACGCGGCCCTCACCGCGCTCACGGCCGCGGGCGTCAACGTCGCCCAGAAGCAGCCCTATCTCAACGTCGGCACCCTGGTCAGCCAACTCGACCCCACCGGTGCCTTCTTCGCCCACGACAAGGTCGAGGGCGTCGCCACCGCCGACGCCGGCCGGACCCTCTACCTCTCCAACGACGACGACTTCGGCATCGACACCATCGCCGTGGACCCGGACGGCACCTGGACCGTCCACCAGAAGGTCCTCCCGCCCACGTCCAAGCCCGACAACGGCGAGATCCTGAGAGTCGACACCACCAAGCTCCCCGCGGTCCTCAAGACCGTGACGGTGACCGTCCGCGTGCGCTGACCCGCACCGGCATACGCCCATACGCCCTCGGGCCGCCCGCTCGGGCAGAGCGGACGGCCCGGCGGCCCGGCGGCCGGACGAACGGTCGACGGTCGGACGAACGGGCCAAGCGGAGCCCGGCGTTCTCCCTTGGCCGAACGGGATGTGCCGATACGATGACGGTCCGTGAGGCGGCCGGGGTCGGTGGGGGGCGGGCGGGGTGGATCCGTTGGTGTTGGCGGCGGGAACGACGCTGGTGAGTGCGATGGCCAGTGACGCCTGGGAGGACGCGCGGGCGACCGCGCTGGCGCTGTGGCGGCGCGTGCATCCCGAGCGAGTGGCCGCCGTGGAGGCCGAGTTGGCCGAGGTCCGGACGGATGTGCTGGCCGCGCGGGACAGCGGGGACGCCGAGACGGAGACGCAGCTCGCCGCGGACTGGCAACGCAGATTGCAGCGCATGCTGGACGCGGACCCGGCGCTGGCCGCCGAACTGCGCCGCGTGCTGGACGAGTTGAGCCCGGCCGCGGCCCCGACGACGCCCGGGACGACGGTCACCCAGCGCGCCAGCGTCTCCGGCCGCGGCAACCGCGTCTTCCAGGCGGGCGGCAGCATCCACCTCACCGATGCCCCCGACGCCTGACCCGGCCGGACCGGCCGGCACTCCCGCCACCGGCGGCCGAGCGGACGCCCGTTCGCTGGAACAGACCGCGACGGCGTCCGGCGACAGCCGGATCAACCAGGCGGGCGGCGATATCTACTACGCCGCCCGCGACTTGTTCATGTACGGTGCCCGCGGCCGGACCGACCGGCGCGCCGACGGGCCCGCGGGTGACGACGACCGGTGCCCGTACCCCGGCCTGGCCCCCTTCGGCGTCGACCAGGCGCAGTGGTACTTCGGGCGCGATCCCCTGATCACCGAGGTCGTCGCGCAACTGGAGGCGGGCGGACCGCTGGCGGTGGTCGGCCCTTCGGGGTCGGGCAAGTCGTCGCTGCTCATGGCGGGTCTACGGCCCGCGCTGAGCGGCAACCGCTTTCCGGTGGAGGGTTCGCGGGACTGGCCGCAGCTCGTCCTGACGCCCACGGCGCACCCGCTCGCGGCACTGGCCGGGCAGCTGGCCGCCGCGACCGGCGAAGAGGCCGCCGCCGTACAGCAGGCGTTACGGACCGACCCCGGCGGCTACACCGACCGGCTCAGCGTCGCCCTGGCCGCGCGGGCCGGGGCGACCGGCGCACCGGCGCCCCGCCTCGTCGTGATCGTGGACCAGCTCGAAGAGCTGTTCACCCTCTGCACCGACGACACCGAGCGCCGCGCCTTCATCGACGCCGTCAGCCGTATGGCGCAGGAGCCCGCGCCGAGCCCCTCGCCGAGCCACGTGCCGGGCCCCGCGCCTGGCCCCGTGCCCCACGGGACCCCGCCCCCGGTCCTGCTCGTCCTCGGCCTCCGCGCCGACTTCTACGGCCACGCCATCGCCCACCCGCGACTGCGCGCGGTGCTCAGGGGCCGCCAGGTCCTGGTCGGGCCGATGACCGAGGACGAGTTGCGCGCCGCGATCGTCGCGCCAGCCGAGGCGACCGGGCTGACGATGGAACCGGGCCTGGAAGAGCTGCTGTTGCGGGACCTCGGCGTCTTCCCCGACGACCCGACGGTCGGCGACCCCGACCCCGACGCGTGGTTCACCGCGGGCCGGCTGCCGCTGCTGGCCCACGCGTTGCACATGACGTGGATACGGCGCAGCCGCAGTGCGCTGACCGTGGCGGACTACCAGGCCACCGGCGGAATCCGGCAGGCGATCTCCACGTCGGCCGAACGCGCCTACGCCGGACTGGACATGGCCGCCCGGCAGGCGGCGGAGGCGCTGTTCCTGCGGCTCGTGCGCATCGGGCACGGCGCCGAGGACACCCGGCGGCGCGCGTCACTGGGCGAGTTGGCCACCGACGGCTCCGCGGCCTCGGCCACGGCCGCCGCGCTGACCGCGTTCAGCCGGGCCCGGCTGCTCACCCTGGACGGCGCCCCGGAAGGCGGCGAACCGCACGGCGACGGGCCGCACGGCGACGGGCCCGAGGACGAGAGCCGCGCCGCGGCCCGCGTCACCGTCCAGATCACCCACGAGGCGCTGATCCGCGCGTGGCCCCGCCTGCGCCGCTGGATCGACCGCGGCCGGGCGGACATCCTGGTGCGCCAGGAGCTGGAAGAGGCGGCACGGGCGTGGAGCGAGCACGGCGGCTCCGACCACGCCCTGCTGTTCCGGGGCAGTCGGCTGGAGCGCGCGACCACCGCTGCGACCTCCGCCCCCGACCATCTGAGCCCGGCGGCACGGAACTTCCTCGCCGCCTCGACCCAACAGGCCGCGCGGGCCGCGCGATTACGGCGCAATGTCATCGCCGTGCTCACCGCCCTGGTGCTGATCGCCTCCGGCACCGCCGTCTTCGCCTTCCAGCAGCGCGCGACCGCGCAGACGCAGCGGGACACCGCGCGCAAGGAGCGGGACACCGCCATCGCGGGCCAGGTCGCGATCGAGGCCGACCGCGTCCGCACCAGCGACCCGTCGCTCGCCGCCCTGCTCGACCTGGCCTCGTACCGGATGCGGCCGGACGACGACAAGTACACCAACCTCCTGTCCTGGGCGAACGGCCCGCTGGCGGCCCTGGTGCCGGGCGCGACGGGCGCGCCGGCCTTCAGCGGGGACGGCAGGCGGATGGCGACCAGGGCCGCGGACGGCTCGGTGACGGTGTGGGACAGCCGCGACCCGTCGCACCCGCGCCGCGTCGGGCGGGCCGTACCGGGCCTGAAGAGCGCCGCCGACGTGCGGTTGAGCCGGGACGGGCGACGGCTGGCGGTGTACGCGCCGCTCGCCCGCGACGCGACCGAGGGCTCGGACGGGACGACGGCCGACAGCTCCGCCCCGCACCCCGTACTCGACCTGTGGGACGTGTCCGACCCGGCGCACTTCCGCCGCACCGGCAGCATGACGGGCACCGAGGACACCCGCATGGTCGCTTTCACCCCGGACGGACGGGAGTTCATCACCGCCGACGTGGGCGTCGACGGCGGGACCACGACGCTGTGGAGCCTCACCGACCCCGCCCGCCCGCGGCCCGGCGCCGAACGGCCGGGCGCGGCCGTCGCGTTGAGCCACGACGGACGCACCCTCGCGGTGTGGGAGGACGGCAACACCCTGCAACTCGTCGACGTCTCCGCGCCCGGCCGCTTCGAGGAGCTGCTGCCGCAGGGCCTGCAAGTGGGCGCCACGCTGACGCCCGACGTCGCCTTCTCCGCGGACGGCCGGTGGCTGGCCACCGCGGGCGACCCCGGCGGCAACGGGGAGCCGAGCACCCTGTCCCCGGAGACGCTGCGCGTCTGGGACCTGACCGTCCGGACCCGGCCCGCCCTGCACAACGAGCACCAACTCCCGCGCGGGGCGGCTCTGTCCATGGCCATGCGGCCGGACGGCCAGGTGCTCGCGACCGCAGGGGACGACCGTACGGTCACGCTCTGGCGCGTCGCCGACACCGGCCTGGCGTCGTCCTCGCTGGAGGAGGAGTTCCCGCATCCGCTCGTCGCGATGTACGCGCCGCTGGGCGGACACACCGAGACCGTGGACGCCTTGGCGTTCTCCCCGGACGGGTCCGCCCTGGCCAGCGGCGACGGCTCCACCGTCCGGGTCTGGGACCTTCCGCCCGCGGTCGCGACCCCGGGCGGCGCCGTCGACTCGATCACCGTCCTGCCCGGCGACAGGACGCTCGTCGCCGGAGTCGACGACAACTCCTCCGTCCCGCACTCCGCCGTCGGGCTGTGGAATCTGACGAACGCCCGCGGTCCGACGCCGGCCGGCCGGCCGACGCCCGGACCCGACGGCCGGACCTCGGTCTTCGCCGTCAGCCCCGACGGGCGCACCCTGGCGACGGCCGTGGGCGACATGGACGTCGCCGCGGACGGGACCACGATCGCGCTGTGGAGCCTCGCCGACCCGGCCCGCCCCGCGCCGCTGGGCGAGCCCTTCGGCGAACCCTCCGGAGCGTCGATCCGCAAGCTGTCGTTCACGGCGGACGGCAAGCGCCTGTGGTCCACCACCGCGCTCCACAGCAGCCTCTGGGACATCTCGGGCCCGGCCGGCCCCCGCCCCCTGGTCGCCGACTCACCGCTCCGGGGGAACCTGCTGGCCCTCGGCGCCGACGGGCGCCTCACCCTGACCGAGAACACCCCCGAGCCCTACCAGCTCTGGGACACCCGCGACGCCACCCGCCCGGCCGCGCTCGCCGCCATCCCCACGAGCGCCTACGGGGACTCCCGCTACGGCGCGTCGGCCGCCGCCTTCTCCGCCGACGGCCGCACGCTCGCCCTCTCCCACGACCGCACCCTGCGCCTGTGGGACGTCTCCGACCCGCACAGGCCCGCCGCCCTCGGCGGCCCGATGACCGGACACGGCGACCGGATCGAGTCCCTGGCCTTCGTCCCCCACACCTCGCTGCTGGCCAGCGCGAGCGCCGACAACACCGTCCGCCTCTGGGACGTCTCCGACCTCCACCACCCCGCGCCCAAGGGCCGCCCCCTGCCCGCCCCCGGCGCGGGCCCCCTCGCCCCCACCCACGACGGCCGCACCCTCATCACCTCCTCCGTCGCGGGCACCCTCCGCCGCTGGCCCCTCGCCCCCGACACCGCCGCCGCCCGCGTCTGCGCCGCCACCGCCAACGTCCTCACCGACGCGGTGTGGACCGCCCACTTCCCCGGCATTCCCTACCAACGGCCGTGCTCGTAAGGTCCGTTGGCCCGAACTTCGGTGCGCTCACCGCGTCAGCAGCAGCCCGCAGCCGTACGCGCGCGCGTGGCCGATGCCTTGGGTCATCGCGTCGACCAGGGCGGCCGGGTCGGTGACGGTCAGAGTGCCGCGGATCTCCGCGCGGGCGATGCGAAGGCCCTTGTGGGGGGCGGGACTTGTGACCGTGGGAAGCATGCGGACGGCCAGGGACTCCTCCTCGGCGGTGGCGCCGATCCGGGCGACGCCGTCGGGGGCCCTGCGGGGTTCGCCCGGCTGCTGGAACCGCCGGGCGAACCAGTGCCGTACGTGGTCGGGCCTGGTGTGGGCGGTGCGTTGACCTCGGCGGCGCTCGGGGGTGGGCGGCCCGGCCGGACGACTCTGAGTGGGGTTGACGACGGTGCGGAAGGTCAGGGAGTCCCCGGCGCGGATGGTGCGGTCGACGGTGATCACCCGCGGTGTCCCGGTGAGCGCGTCGCGGGGCACGCCCGCCCAGTCCCCCGGGACCCTGGACTGCACCACCAGCACGAGCGCCGCTGCCTTGAGATCGACGGACCAGGTCGACAACACCCCTGTCTGGGCGCGGGCGTCGGGGTCGCCGTCCGCGACCCAGCCGCGGAAGCCGCTCATCACGGTGCGGTGCATGTCCTGGGCGTCCACCAGCGACTTGGCGGTGTACGGGTGCCGGGCGTCCATGGTCAGGACGCTGTGCGTGGCGACGAATCGGGCGGCGGCGGGCGGATTGGTCACGGGATGACGTCCCATTCGGTGGCGTTCTCGTCGATGGTGACGCGGGTACGGGTCTCCCACCGCGTGGTGTGCGCGCGACGGTCCGCGTCGAAGGTGACCGGCTGGTCCTGTACGGGAGTCGCCGTACCGTCCGGGTCCACCGCCTCGATCCATGCCCAGGGCCGCGGCGACGGCGGCGCCCCGACGCCCTGCGAAGGCAGCAGCGCGACGGACGCGAAGGCCTCCTCGACGGTCCCGGCGAGCAGCGGCCCGGCCAGTGTGCCGGACGGCGGGCACGACTTGCGGCCCAGCCACAGCAGGCGTTCCGGGCTCTCCAGCGCCGTCGCGACCGTCGCCAGGAAGGCCCGGTCCTGATGCTGGAGCGCGGCCACGAAAGCGGCGTCCGACACGTACCAGCGCTCGGTGACGAGCGCGCCCCGGGAGAGCTGCCGGGAGACCAGGGCACCCGATGACGGATCGGTGGTGACGTATTTCGGCGCCCCGTACCAGTCGGCGAGTTCGTGGTGGCCGAAGGCGGTGCCCCCGGCCTCCGCCATGGAGGTCGACAGCGCGGCGGCCCTGCGGTGGTCGGTGATGACGTCCCGCGGGCGGACGGGATACCGGCCGGATCCGACGACGTGGTAGTCGCGTACCGGGGTGCCGGGGTGATCGGCGCGGACGCCGAACCGGACGGCGTGGAACTCGCCCAGGTCGTCGGCGCGTTCGTGGCCGAGGGCCGCGGCGCACAGACCGATCACGCCGGACTTCGTGGGGCGGCTGTGGGTGTCACGCCGGGAGAACCAGGAGACCACTCCCCAGGACTGGAGCGGAGCCGCGAGGCGGATGAGCAGGACGTGGCCGCTCACCCCGGCAGCTCCGCCGACTGCGACTGCGCCGACGACTTCGCCGACGACCCCGTCAGCTCCGTCAGCTCCGTCAGCTTCTCGACGGAGTCGACATCCGTGACGCCCAGCTCCTGGAGCACGGCGTGGACGGCCGGGTCGTACGTCAGGACGCGGCCCGCCGTGATGTCGTCGCGCCGCCGGAGGACGAACGCGTGGTGGGCGAGGAGGCGGCGTACGGCCAGTTCCCCGGCGGGCCCGCCCTCGGCGAGTTCGTCGACGGGCCGCTGGAAGGCCGACGCGTAGTTGAACGGCCGGTCGCCGTCGAAGGCGAGCACCAGGGCGGGCAACGACCCGGTGGACGCGGTCGAGTTCTTCTTGGCCTGCGGGAAGGCGTTGACGAAGGCGCTGACGAACTCCGCTTCCGCGGCGACGGACGCGGTCTCCGCGTCCTGCTCCGACATGCCCGCCGCGCGCAGGTTCTGCCGCAGTCTGCGCCGGTCGAGGACGGCGTGCCGGTAGAACGTGCCCGAGATCAGCGACTGGTAGCCGGTCATGCCCGCCCCCGAGTCGTCCGCCGAGTCGAGGAAGTCGAGCGCGTTGCTCTTGCGGGCGAGCTTGGCGTCGTCGGCGGCGGCGTAGAAGTCGTCGGTCAACTCGGCTTCGTGGACGGTGAAGGCGTGGCCGCTCTGGATCGCGCCGTCGACGTTCGGCGAGTCCGGGATCTCGGCCAGGAAGCGGCCGTAGAGCGCGATGTCGATCGCGTCGCGGGGGGCCAGCGCGGTCAGGACCGCGGTCCTGGTGGCCTTGGGAAGCGCGGGCAGCTTGCCTCCGGCGGCGCCCGCCTCGTCAGGAGCCGTCCCGTCCGTGCCCGCTTCGTCCGCGCCCGCCTCCTCCGGCTGACCGCTCCCGCGCCGTCCCTTGGGCTTCTTGGCCGCTGCCGCCTGAGACTGCGCGAGGTACCGCTCCGCCCACGCGCCGACCGCCGCCCGGTCGGTGTGGATGTGGTCGGCGATCCGGTCACCCGCGTCAGCGGGCGCGAAGAGCAGCACCTTGGTCAGGTCGGCGACCGTGGGCTTGGCGGGATCGCCGAAGTTGAGGCCGACGGCCTGGAGGACGGCCCGCGCCGTGGGCAGCGCCTCCTCCCTCGTCCAGCCGTGCCGGGACTCCAGGGCTCGGGCGGTCACCAGGGCCCATTCGCGGGTACGGACGCCCATGGCGTGCCCGGCGAGCGGCCCTTCCTGGGCGTTCGCCCGGTCGCGGGAGTACACCCGCTCGGCGCGGCGGCGCGCCTGACTGGTGATCATGTGCCGTTCCACACCGCCGTAGACGATCGACTTGGGCGCGCCGTTCTCGTCCCTGACGGGGAGGACCGCGACCAGCGTCTCCAGCAGGTGCAGGGAGAGGAATTGGCGCCCGGTGAGGGCGACGGGGTTACTCACGTGGGCAGTTCCTTCGTCGTGACGGTCCTGGTGGTTCTGCTGCTCCTGGCGGCGGTGCCGGGCGACGGCGCGTGGAAGTCGACGGCCCAGTGGTACCGGATACGGGCCTGCCGGTCGGACCAGCGGGCGAGGTCGTCCGCGAGCTGTGCCCAGGACGGCGGCGGCTTGCCGCACGAGCGCAGCCGGGCGACGGTGTGCTGAAGGTGCCGCAGAGGGGGCCGGCGGCTGGAGACGACGCGGTCCATCAGCCTGCCGGCGCCCGCGTCGTCCGGCCCGTACCCGAGGCTGGTGCCGATCCTGCGGGCCGCGGTGCCCAGGCTCCCGTATCCCCACGACGGTTCGACGGCGCCCCGGTGGTAGACGGCGAAGAGGAAGGCCACCTGCTCGAACACCGCGCGGCGCGACGGGTCGAACCAGCCCGCCTCGATGTGGGCGTTCTGGCTGACCGTGGGGCGGCGCAGTTCGGCGAGCGTGCCGTTGTCGCGGCTCCGCACCAGGCCGACCAGCCAGCGGGCGAGCTGTTCGCTCCGCGCGCGGTCGCGCGCCTCCGTACCGGCGGCGCGCTCGGCGCCGTCGCGGTACGCGGTGCCCGGTATGTCGGCGGTCACTCGCGGTCCTCCTTCAGTTCGTCGGGGGCGGTGCGTCCGGTCAGGCCGCTCTCCAGGCACCGGACCGCCTGCGCCCGTGCCCGCATCCCGCGCGAGTTGGCGGGCAGCGAGTCGAGGCGGTTGCCCAGGAACCGCCGTGCGCAGTCCGCGAGTTCGGCCGCGTAGGCGACGAGCGCCGCGTCGACCCGCTCCTCGGTCCCGGCCGCCGTCGTCTCGTCCAGCAGCGTGTGGAAGGGCTCGGCCGTGTGGGCCCAGTGCTCCGGCCGCGCGTCGAACCGGGCGATCTGACGGTCCTTGTCGCCCGGTTTCGGGTTGGGGTACGTCACCGTCCAGGCGACGTAGGCCGCTTTGAAGAGCCAGGCCGCCACATGGTCGGCGATGAGCGAACCCCGCTCGGCCGCGTATCTCATGTCCCGCTCGCGGCCCGGCACGAAGGGGAACGTGTCCGACACCCAGGTGACGACCGTGGTCTGCTTCGCTATCAACCCGACGGCCCAGAGGCTGAGTCGACGGCCCCGCAGCAGGGCGAGGCGGTCGTAGAGGTCGGGTCCGTGCGTCCGGTCGGCGACGGCCGCGTACAGGGCGTGCGCCTCGCGCCACAACGCCTTGGTCGCGGAGGGCCGCAGCGGCTTGGCGTCGGCGCTCCCCGCGCCCTCCCCGTCGTAGACCGCGTCCTGCGTGCGGTGGTGGCCCAGTGGTTCGAGGAGTTCACCGGCCGCCATCAGGACGCGGTCGACAGCGGGAGTCCCGTCCTCGGTGACGGTCGGCCGCAGGAGGATCGAGCGTCCCAGAACGGTGTTCAGGTCGGCCGGTCCGTCGACCCGCCGCCCCGACGGCTTGGTCAGGAAGCCCCGCCGGGGCTCCGGCGCCACCGTCCAGGTCCGGTTGAAGCGGCCGGGGTCCTCGGCGGTCGGCACGAGATTGAGCCGCAGGGTGTCGCCGAGCGTCGTCCCCAACGCGACGACCCGGATACGGGTGCTGAGGCGTCCTGCGGCCAGGTTGGTGAGCGTGGGACCGAGGGTTTCCTTGCCGGGCATACGGGCCCGGCCGCCGGGTCCGTACGCGTGCTGGGTGAGCATCGCGCGGAAGGCGGCGTCGGCGGGGAGCGGAGTGGGGTGTTCGAGGTGGTGGTGGTCGAAGAACTGGTTGTAGTCCCCCGCGTGCTCGATCACCAACTGGGCCGGTCCCGCGCCGTGTTCGTCGAGGTACGGGGCGAGGAGGGCGTTCTGCCCCAGCGGTTCTGTCGGGTGGAAGAGGTCCCAGTGCTCGTCGGGGCGGCCGTCCAGCCAGTCGGCGGCCCCGGTCAGCGGCGTGCCGTCGCGGACCCAGCCGAGCCACTCGTCACGGGTCGTCGGGCAGCGGGTGGAGGCGTAGCAGACGGCGAGGAGGTACTCCAGCAGGGCGACGGTCTCCCCTGCGGTCTTCGCCGAGACGGCGCGCAGACCGTCCGCGTGCCGCAGTGCGTGGACGAGGGTGACGCGAGTGCCGTGCCCCCGGGCGGTCAGCACCGGTACGCACGCCTGCCTTCTGGGGTCCCAGCGGGGACGTGACGGCCCCGGGGACGGTCGTAATTCGGCCAACGACACCTGATCCGTGCTCCGCTCTCCGCTGTGTCTGATGAGATGCGGCAGGACGCTAGCACGCTGAATGAGGGCAACGTGGGCCAACCAGGAGAACTCAACAACATTGCACATCAATGGTGTTGGGGCACGGTAGATCTTTCGGAGCCGCACGGGTGGAATCCGCTCGTCGCCGAACTGGCCACCGCGGCCTGCGTGATGCTCGAACTCTGGGACCGGGTACTGAGCGAGCGCCAACGGGCCGAGCTCACGGACGCGTTCGCGGCCGACGACGCGCGGAGCGCCCGTACGGCCGCCGCCTTCCTGGCGGGGGTGAGCCGCCTCGGTCACGCCAACCCTTCACGGATGACCTCGTTCGGCGCGGGGCAGCGGCCCTCGGCGGCCCTCGACGCGGCGCGCGCGGCCTGGCGGACCCGGGCCCTGGAGGCGGGACTTCCCCTGCCGCCTCCCGGGGCCCCGAGCCGCCGGGCCGATCCGGAGCACGTCACGGCGGCGGTGCTGCCCCGGCTGACCGGCTGCGACTGCGCCGATCACGTCGACGGCGAGCAGTGCCGCGACCGCGACCACCAGGGCCTGTACGTGGCCGCGTACGCGCTGAACCGGCACGGCGCCGACGTCCTGCACTCCGACACCGTCGCCAAGGCGTACCGGGCGACCGGCGGACCCGCCTGGGACACGGTCAGGTGCGCGCTGGCGGACGACGTCGCCCGCGATGCGGGCCTCGGCGCGCGGACGGAGCTGGCGCGGCTGATCCGGCCGGCCGATCCCGTGCGCCTGACGGCTTTCGGCCGCCTGGTCTCGCAGAGCAACGCCCTTGCGCTCAGCGACACTTGCGGCGGCTTCGGGTCGCCCCACGACAGTCGGGAGGTGCTGTCGGAGCGGGCCCGGCGCCGCGCGCGCGAGGCGGTCGCCCGTATGCGGGTGGCCTGAACGGCACGTGCTGCGACTACCCCTCGGGCCGCGCCGCGCTCGGCGTCACCGCGCCGATTCCGGCCGGGCCGCCGAAGACGATCACGGGCTGGCGAGGGGCCGGGCTGTCGGTGGACGGCACGACGCCGAGGGACGTCAGGGCCGCCGCGGTGACCAGGCGCGTGACCTCTTCCCCGGCGGCCGGGTCCCAGAGCCGCACGGTCGTGTCCGTGTGGCCGGTGCTCACCAGCAGGCGGCGGGAGCCGGGCGACCGTACGGCGTGGAGGGCGGATACGGGACCGTCGTGCCGGGTCGGCAGCGTGAACGGTTCCCGCTCCGGATCACCCGTCCACAGCCGTACGCAGCCGTCGGAACCACCGGCCGCCAGCAGCAACTCCCCTTCCCCGTATGTCGGAAGGACCGCCAGGGACTCCACGGTGCCGATGTCTCCCGGCCATTCGGCGTGCGGTTCGCTGAACGGGCGGCACAGGCGCACGCCGCCGTCCTCGGAGGCCAGGGCGAGGACGCCGCCCGACAGCAGCGGCACGTACGTCAACGCGTTGACGGACCCGGTGTCTTCGCCGATGTGGAGCCACCCCAGCACCTGTCCGTTCGCCGGGTCGCAGTACACGACCGACCCATGGCGCGTCCCCACGGCCAGCACGGTCCGCCCGCTGTCGGCGAAGGCGGCGAAGGCGGTGGCGTGGTCGTCCCCGAAGATCCACGCGTTCATCATGCGCCAACTGCCCTCGCTCCAGACGCCGATGGCACCGTCCGGCAGTCCGGCGAAGACCATCGGGGAACCGCCGGGCGGCGCGTGGACGGCCAAGGCCGTCACCGGACCGTCAAGTCCCGTTCGGGGAAGATCGATCGACCGGATGACCGCCCCCGTGGCCGCCGATCTCACGGTCAGGTTCCGGTCCGGGCCGACCTCGACGGTCTCGGGAGCGTCGCCGGGGCCGGGCAGTACCGCGAGGAGTGTCCCGTCGGCTCGCCGGACGGACCGCGCGAACCGCTCCGGGTGCCGCGCCCACGCCTCGGGGTTCCACACGCGCACGGTCCGGTCACCGGAGGCGGAGACCAGAAGCGGCACGCCGTCCCGACCGGGCACGACGGCCAGGCCCGTCACCCCGTCCGTGTGGTCGGCGGGGAACCGGCGTGCCTCCTCCCCCGTCTCGGGATTCCACAGGTGGACGGCGCCGTCGTCGGTGCCGAGCGCGAGCAGCGGCTCCGAGCCGGCGCGGAGGTACGGCGCGAGCACGGTCGCGGAGCGCCTGACCGTGCGGTCCCCGAATCCGGCGCCGGTCAGCGCGTCCCACAAGCCGACCGTCCCGCGCGTCCGGGAGGCCAGTGCCAGGAAGGGGCTCTCGCCCGTCCGGTCCTGGATCAGGGCCAGCGCGGCGATCTCGTCGTCATCCACCCGCACGGTGCACACCGGGCGGGTGGGGAAGCCCTGCGCGGCGGCCTGGACGATCTCGACGCGGCCCGCCCGTTGAACGGCCAGGAGTGTGGTGCCGTCGGTGAGCGCCAAGGCCGCGAGCCCGAGCACCGAGGTCAACGAGTCGTCCCCGTACGCCCATTCGCCGCCGCGCGGCCCTCCGGTGAGCGGATCGCACAGCACGAGCCCCCTGGCCGTACCGATCGCCAGTCGGGGCGACCCGTACATGTCGCTGAAGGACACCATGGCCTGGACGGCCGAGGTGACCGGAAGTTGTCGCGTGGTGCCGCTCAACGGGTCGCAGATCCAGACGCCTTCATCGCAGCCGACCGCCAATTGCAGCTCGGCTGATGGCTCTTCGGTATCGCTCACGACGGTCAGCGCCCGCGCGAAGCGGCCGTGTCCCGGGATCGGCGGTCCGACCGGGGTCACCGTGGCCGGGTCCCAGACCCGTATGGCCCCGTCGGCGTCGCCCACGGCGATCAGCGGTGTCCCGTCCCGGAGGGTGAAGGACACCAGGGAGCAGAGGTCCGCGTCCTGCCTCGCCAGGACGTTGCCCGGCACCGCGAGGTGGTTCCACACTGGCACGACACGGCCGGCGGCCGGGCCGCCGCTGTCCCGTACCGCCGCCGGTTCCCTGCCCTCCAGCAGGGAGAAGCGCAGGCTGTCCGCGCGCGCGAGCGGAGGCGCGTCGGCCAGGAACGGCTCGATCCGTGCCCACGCGAACAGGCGCTCGGTGTCCGGGGCGTGCTCCGCGAGCAGCCCGAGAGCGCCCCGTACGTTCCCGCTCGTCTCGTGCGGCAGAAAGCCGTCGGTGACGACCCGGTCGTTCAGTACGCCTCCGGCCGCCGCGTGTTGCACCAGGTGGCGGCACACGTACGGGTACGGCAGCCCGGTCTTCCGCGCGTGAAGCGCGCTGAAGGCGGTGGCCAGTTGGCGGTGGGCCGCCCTGACGCCCGCCTCCGCCTCCTCGGACGTGCCGGGTTCCGCTTCCCCGGAGAGCAGCAGGCGCGGGTCCCCGCGCAGCACCTCGCTGATGCGCTCGTGGACCGGCCGGTAGACGTACTTGCCGTCCTCCACCCCCTTGGCCAGATATCCCTGGAGCGGACCTTCCTGCACCCGCCTGACCAGCGCCTCGGGCGCCGCGACCTCGCCTCGCGCCAACGCCTGTACGGCACACGGCCACACCTCGCCCCACGGAAGGCCGTCCCCTTGGGCGAACGCGGTCGCGCGCAGGACGTGCACGGCGGACCGGGCCGGTACGCCCGTGGCGCGCTCGACCGCCCTGAGATCCTGTCGCAGCAGCTCCTGAGTGCCCCGGCGCAGACCGCGCCGCCAGTCGGCGTCGTCGGGGCGGGGCAGCCGGTCCGGCGCCGCGAGCAGGGCTTCGGCGGCGAGGCGCGCGTCCAGGAAGGAGGGCGTCACTTCCTCCGCGACCGCGAGTGCGAGCCGTTCCAGGGCGCGGGGGTCCGGAGCGCGGCGATCCGGAGCGCGGGGGGCCGGGGGCGCCGAGGGGCCGGGACCTGTGGTGAACCGGGCCTTCAACAGCGCGCCCACGTACGCCGCGATGTCCTCGACGGTGTCGGCGTCGGTGTCCGTCCGCAGCGGTTCCCCGGCGTCCGTGGACCGAACGAGCAGACTCAGCAGATCCGCCGACCGGTCCACCGGCGGCCGGGGGCCGTCGCCGCCCGTGTCGGGGCGCGCGCTGCGCACGCCCAAGAGCAGTCGTACCGCTGGCAGTTCGTCGTCGGTCCACTGATGCGCCAGGCGGCGGACGAGGTCGGTGACGATCCTCGCGGGGTGCTTGGCCTCGTCGATGCCGTCGATGACGATCGTCAGCGGACGGCCCTCCCGACGGGCGGTGGCCAGTACGTGATCCAGCAGGTCGTCCAGGACGCCGACCCCCGGACCCCCGGTCGGCACCGTGCCGGTGAGCGCCGCGTAGAGCGCCGCCGCCAACTCGTCGGCGTCCGCGTTCCGCGCGAGCACCGCCGCGTCGACCGCCCCCACGGGCACCAGGAGGCCGGGCGGAATGTCCTCGATGAGGGGCGCGTACGCCGGGTCCGCCCGGAACCCCGGGTCGCTGAGCGTCACGGCCCGGGCGAGCAGCGCGGACTTCCCCGATCCGGCCTCTCCGGTGACGACGAGCGTGCTCGCGTCTCCCGTCAGGAACCGGTTCAAGCGCCGTACGAGCCCGCTTCTGCCCGTGAAGTGCCAGCCGGGGCCGCCGTCCGACGGCCGGCCGGAGGCGCGGGAGAGCCAGTACGCGTCGAGGTCGGCGGCGCTCCAGGCGACGGCGCCGCGCGCGGGGCCGACGACGACGCGTTCGGGCGCGTAACCGGGGTTCGGGAGGCAGGGGCTGAGGTCCTGATGGTCGTCGCTGCTGATCAGCGCGTAGTTGGGCCAGAGGAACTGCACATCGAGCGAGACATCCCGCTTGCGCAGAACGCGCATCGCTTCGAAGAACTCCGCGAAGCTCAGGTGCGCGTTCGCGAACCCCGCCTCTTTTTCCTTGAAGTACGCGGAGACGGCTTGCAGGAGGCGCGTGAACTGCTGCGGACGCGGGGTCCCCGTCTCGTTGGCGGACGAGATGACCACGAGGGAGTTCAGGTTCCTCCGTGCGCTGTTCAAGGCTTCGAGCCGGCGTTGCAGGTCTTTGCGGAGGACACCGGAGTAGCAGGAGTCGACCATCACCAGGATGTGGTCGGAGTCGGAGTCCAGGACGCGCGCGATCAGGTCGCCGGTCTGGAACGCGGTCGCCGGGAGACGTCTCTCGTCGGAGTCGCGCAGCAGGAGGAAGTGGTCGTGCGACGGTCGGGTGACCCCGTGGCCGGTGACGTAGACCACGAGCGCGTGATCGTGGGCGGCCTCCTCCGGCCGCGCGTCGTCCAGGAATTCGCGCAGGTCGTAAACCGTGTCGAGCCGCTTCGGGCCGTGCCGTTCGAAGCGGCTCTCACTCGGCGGTCTCTCGGCCCACCACTCCCGTACGACGGCGACTTGGGCGGCGATCCCTTCACGGAATTCGTGGTCGTCGTCCCGCTCCGATTCGGCGATCTCGATCAGCGATCGCCGGGCCGTTCGCGGAGCCGCGCCCCGGTTCACCGGCAGCCGTCCGCGATCACGCGCGCCACGGGGCCGGATTGGAGGTAGCGGGCGGCGCTGTGCGGGTCTCCGATGCCGTTGTTCACCCTTTCGTCGGTGATCCCGGGCCCCAGACCACCGAGTCCGCCGCCGCCGGTGACCACGTCCCCCGGGTCGAAGACATTGACCCACCCCGTACCGCCGGGCAGCCCCATGGGCTCACCGTCGGCGATGCCCAGTCCGCGCCGTACCGAGGGAACGGCCAAGGGGGAGCCGCACGTCAGGAGCGTACGCACCCCGGACGCGCGGTCGGGTGCGATCTCCTCCCGGCGCAGCAGGTCGTAGGCGATCACGCTGCCCAGCGAGTGCCCCACGACCACGGCGGTGTCCGCGTCGAACGCTTCCGCGACCAGGGCCCGGACCCGGGCCGCGAGACCGGGCTCGTACAGGTAGAAGCGCACCTCGCGCATCGCGCTCACGAAGAGCCTGCCGCCGCCTCGGGGGAAGCGCAGGTCGTACGCCATCACCAGGCGGGTGAGGCGCGCGGGCCAGAGCTGCGGCGGCCCGAGCGTCTGCGACTCCGACTCCCCGATCCGGTCGAGGTCTTCGCGGGGAACGACGTCTTCCAGCGCCCGGGTGACGAAGTCGGCCTCGCCGTCGCCCAGGGGGACTTCGCTGTCGAAGGGATCGTCGTCCGGGCCGAGGTGCTTGCCCGGACGGGCCAGGAGCCGTGTCCAGTGCGGCAGTTCGAGGGTGCCGGGCGGCAGTGTGGGCGCGCCCGCCGCGCCGAGGCCACGGTCGAGCGCCCCCGACCAGTCGCGCGTCAACTGCTCCTTGGACGTCCTGGACTGCCCGATCCCGTGCACCCCGACGATGCGCTTCACGCCCGTGACCCCCACCCCCAGTGCCTCTCGGTCAGGCGACGAGCGTAGTGCGGGGAGCGCCCTCGGGGAGGGCCGTCGCTGTCGCACCACGCGATGCTGCGCCAGCGGCAACTGGCTTGACGCGTCGGGGATTCGGCCCGTCGCGCGGTGCGGGGCGCGGTGTCGGGTCATGACCCGCGGATGTCCTCAACGGCCGTGTGCCGCGCTCCTGTTACCGTCCCTGGGTGTACTCCCTTCATGAGCCAGCCCTGTTCACGCGGCTGCGCGACGCGCGGCGCGTGCTCGTCGCCGGCGCGGGCGGCGGCTTCGACGTCTACGCCGGACTGCCGCTGGCGCTCGCGCTGCGCGCCGAGGGCAAGGAAGTGCACCTGGCGAATCTGTCGTTCGCCGATCTGCACGGCCTGGACCTGGGCGTGTGGCTGGACCACGACGTGGCCGTCATCGGGCCCGACACCGTGGCCAGGGGTGACTACTTCCCCGAGCGGACGCTGGCGCGCTGGCTGGAGGGTCAGGGCCTCCCGTCCACCGTCCACGCCTTCGACCGGACGGGAGTCCAGCCGCTGCGAGCCGCGTACCGCGCGCTGATCGCCCACCTCGGCGGCGTCGACGCGATCGTCCTCGTCGACGGCGGCACCGACATCCTCATGCGCGGCGACGAGAGCGGACTCGGCACCCCCGAGGAGGACATGGCCAGCCTCGCCGCCGTTCGCGCGCTGGACGAGGTCCCCCAACGGCTCGTCGCCTGCCTCGGCTTCGGCGTGGACGCGTACCACGGGGTCAACCACGCCCTCGTACTGGAGAATCTGGCCGCTCTGGAGCGCGACGGCGCCTACCTCGGGGCCTTCTCCCTCTCCCCCGCCAGCCGCGAGGGCGCCCTCTACCTCGACGCCGTCGCCCACGCCCAGGCGTCCACGCCCGAGTACCCGAGCATCGTCCACGGCTCCATCGCCGCCGCCACCCGCGGCGACTTCGGCGACGTCCAGTTCACCGCCCGCACCAAGCGCAGCGAACTCTTCATCAACCCCCTCATGTCCCTCTACTTCTGCGTCGACGCCGTCGGCCTCGCCCGCCGCAACCTCTACCTCGACCGCATCGAGGACACCCACCTCACCCGCCAGATCAGCTCCGCCATCGAGCAGTTCCGCGACACCCTCCCCCGTCAACGCCCGCCCCGCACGTACCCCCACTGACCGGCATCCCGCCGGATCAAGACCCAGACCGTCCGCCCCGCGCCCGGGTCCTGCCACCCTCCGAGGGTGCCTCTCGTCCTCGATCATCGAGCCGGACGAGCACCGCGTCCCTGCGCTCCGGGTCGTCGATCTCCGGGCCGACGCCTCCGGCGCGGGTCCCCGCGAGCGCGTCAGTCGAGGCAGAACTCGTTGCCCTCGATGTCCTGCATCACGATGCACGAGTCGCTGCCGCCGTCGTACAACAGCCGTACGCGCACCGCGCCGAGCGGGATCAGCCGCGCGCACTCGGCCTCCAGGGCGGCCAGCCGCTCCTCCCCCGCCAGGCCGGTGCCCACCCGTACGTCGAGGTGCACCCGGTTCTTGACGGCCTTCCCCTCGGGGACGCGCTGGAAGTACAGCCGGGGCCCCGCCCCCGAGGGGTCCACGCACGCGAACCACGACCCCCGCTCCTCCGGAGGCTGCGCGGCGTCGTACTCCCCCCACGTCCCGAATCCCTCCGGCGGCGCCGGCACCACGTACCCCAACACCTCGCACCAGAACCGCGCGACCCGCTCGGGCTCCGCGCAGTCGAAGGTCACCTGGATCTGCCGAATCGCCGCCATCACCCCACCCTAGCCGGGCCCCGCCCGACCCCTGGGCGGCCCGCCCGCCCGGCGCGGCAGGCCAGGGCCCTTCGGGCCAGAGCCACCTGGGGACGAGAGCCCGTCCCCGCCGGACGGGGAGTTGGCCACAGCGAGGGGCCACCGTCCCCGCGTGTGCGGGGCGCGGCAGATACCCGCCTGCGGCACTGGCCGGATGACGGGGTCATCCCCGCGTGTGCGGGGCACAGTTGATCGGCCTGCGGGGGTATTCCGGGCGGTGGTGGGGTTTGGTGAGAGTGGGGGAACAGTCAGAGCGGGTTGAACGGTCCCGGCGGGCGGCCAGGGGCTGACGGGGGAGAGGGTACGGGGGCCGGGGCCCGGCCGGGCGGGGGTGGGCCGCGCCGGGGTCGGGCCGGGGCGGCGAGGGTCAGCCGGTGGCTTTCCAGTGGGTGTAGGGGGTGAGCATCTGGAAGGTGCGGGTGGGGCAGTAGAAGGAGCCGGCGGGGGAGTCGTAGTGGGTGTCGGCGTTGGCGGTGGAGGCGGGGGACCACGTGCCGTTGGTGCGGACGGCGATGTTGGCGGACTCGAAGGTGAGGTTGGCCATGTCGGCGCAGGAGGACGCCTGTCCGGAGGTGCCGACCGTGGAGTAGAGCTCTTCGATGTCCCAGCCGTCGGTGCGGCCGGACTGGTTGGTGCCGGACTGGGCGAAGAGGGTGTCCCACTGGCCGGTCGAGTAGTTGTAGAGGTCCGCGGACCAGGTGTTGGAGGCGGCGGAGGTCTTGACGACGCGGCCGGTGTAGGAGCCGGTGCCGCCGGTGTAGGTGGTGAGGAAGGAGCTGTTGATAGTGACGGAGGCGGCGAAGTTGACGCTGCGGCACCAGTCCCAGGCGGAGACCGACCGGACGGTCCGCGTGTAGACGGTGACGAGTTCGACGCAGGAGCCGCCCGCCGGGTACATCGTCGGGGTGTAGATGGTGGTGCCGCTGTCGTGCACCGTGAGCTGGGTCGAGACGGACTGGGTGGCGCACGAACCGTCCGAGCCGGACAGCGACTTGAACGCCGTGCCCTGCGCCGGGTGGATGTCGAGCAGCGGCCGTACGACGGTGCCCGTGGCCGGGGAGGCCGTACCGAGCGGGCCCTTGGCCGCGATCCCGGACGGCGTCCCGTACTGCGAACGGTGCTGCCGCGTCAGTGAGTCGAGCTGGCGGTGGACCTCGGCCGCGGGCAGCGCCCCGCTGACGGTACGGCCGGAGACCGTCGCCGAGCCGCACGCGGGGGCGGCGGCCACGGGGGACGGCGCGAGGGACGGCGCGGGGGACGAAGGGGCCGCCGCCGCCGTGCCCAGGCCGCAGCCCAGGGCCAGCGCCGCCGCGGTCACGAAAACGGTCGCCGTCGATTTCGGCTTCAGACTGCTCACGAGGCTTCTCGGACTTCTCACGCTGATGCGATCCTCTCGGAGGGCCGGGTGGTGCATGGGGCTCGCGTTACGCATGAGGTCATGCCCATGACAACCTGACCCGACCCGAAAGCGCCGTCTTCGGCCGGTAGTTGACCGTACGGTGGCGGGAAAGAGCCCGCCCCCGTCCGGCCGTACCGCCCCCTCAGTCCCCCGTCAGTCCCCGGTCGGCACCAAGTCCCGCTCCACGGACGGGGATTCACGCCCCGGCGCCCCGGTCCGCCGCAGCACCGTCAGGGCGACGGCCACGGCCGCGACCAGCAGCGCCGCGCCCAGCGTCAGGCCGAACCCGTACCCGTCGGAGAGCGCACCGAGCGTCGCGCGTCCGCCCGTGCGGTGCTGCGCGGCGGTGCCCAGGGCGGCGAGGCCGAGGGAGGCGCCGATCTGGCGGGAGCTGTTGAGCAGGCCGGAGGCGGTGCCGGTCTCGTGGGGCGCGACGCCCGCCGTGGCGGTGGAGACGACCGGGCCGAGGCAGAGGCCGAAGCCGACGCTGGCGACGATCGAGGGGCCGAGGATGTCGGCGGCGAAGGACCCGTCGGCGCTGATCATGCCGAACCAGCCGAGCCCGACGGCCGTCAGGATGCCGCCGGTGACGAGCAGGGTGCGCGGCGGGAAGCGGTAGCCCAACTTGATGGCGAGCACGGAGCCGCCGATCAGGCCGAAGGTGAAGGGCAGGAACATCGCGCCGGTCAGCGCGGGCCCCTTGCCGAGGATGTCCTGGAGGTAGAGGGAGACGAAGTAGAAGGACGGGGTCATGGCGGCGCCGACCAGGAGGTTGAACGCGTTCGCGCCGGAGACCGAGCGGTTGGCGAACAGGCCGAGCCGGATGAGGGGTTCGCGGGCCGTGGTCCGCTCGACGGAGAGGAAGGCGGCCAGCAGGACGACGGCGACGGCGAGCGTCGAGAGGGTGGCGCCCGAGGTCCAGCCGTGCCGGTCGGTGCGGACGACGCCGAAGACCAGGAGCGTCATGCCCGCGGTGGCGAGTACGGCGCCGAGCACGTCGGGGCGGCCGGCGCGCGCGTTCGGCGCGGTCGCGGTGACCCCGCGCCAGGCAAGTGCCAGCGCGCACGCGGCCATTGGCACGTTGACCAGCATGACCCAGCGCCAACTCGCGTACTGCGTGAGGACACCGCCGATCACGACGCCGAAGGCGCCGCCCGCCGCGTTGACCGCGCTCCAGATGCCGAACGCCCTGACGCGCGCCCGGCCTTCGGGGAACGTCCCGGTCAGCAGCGCCAGCGCGGCGGGGGCGAGGGCTGCGGCGCCGATGCCCTGAACCGTGCGGGCGGCGACGAGTTGGGAGGGGTTCTGGGCGAGGCCGCCGCCGAGGGAGGCCAGGCCGAACAGGGCGAGCCCGAGCAGCAGCACCCGCTTGCGGCCGTAGCGGTCGGCCGCCTTGCCGCCGAGCAGGAGCAGGCCACCGTACGTGAGGGCGTACGCGTGGATCACCCAGGTCAGGCCGACCGGGCCGAAGCCGAGGCCGGACGCGATCTGGGGCAGTCCGACGTTCACGACGGACACGTCGAGCGACACCATGAACTGGACGACGGCGACGACCGCGAGGGTCAGCCCCGGACGGAGGGCCGCCGGGGCCCCGCTCGGCGGGGCTGTCGGGGGCGCCGGGATGCCGGTGCCTCCACCGGGACCCCCGCCGGGACCCCGGCCCGGACCCCGGCCCGGACCCCCCGGTTCGATCGGGCTGCTGCTCGGACTCTTCCTCAGCCTCTTCCGCATCGCGGACTCCCCGTTCTCGGCGCCGTCGCGCGCCGCCGCTCTCTGCCGTCCCGACTTTAGGAACGTGTTCCGAAAGTAGCACCGGATGTACCGGATGGGAATCGGGAGGGGGGCGGGGGTACGCGGGGCGGGCACGGCGGCCGTACGCGGCCGGGGCGCGCTTCACGGGGACGGACGGACCCTCGCGCAGGTCACGGCATACGTCATACGGCCCGCGCGCGGCGGCGCGGCATGATGGGCCCATGCCCCGACCGCCCACACAGCCCGCGTCGCCCCAGCCGTCCGAGCAGCCCGCGCCGCCCGAGCAGCCCGCGCCGTCAAAGCCGTCCAAGCCGTCAAAGCAGCCCGAGCAGCCCGCGCCGTCCAAGCGCGCAAGCGCCGCCCCCGCGCCGAACGGCCGCACCGGCCGCCCGCCCGTGACCTCCCGCGCGGAGATCCTCACGGCGACCCGTCGGCTCATCGACCGCGACGGCTGGGAGAAGCTGACGATCCGGCGGCTGGCCGCCGAGCTGGGCATCGGGCCGACGACGCTCTACCACCACATCCGGGACAAGGAAGACCTGCTCGTCCAGTTGCTCGAACACCACATCAGCCAGCTCGAACGCCCCGAACTCCCCGCCGATCCGCGCGACCGCGTCATCGCGTCCGCCACCGCGCTGCACGACGCGCTCGCCGCGTGGCCGTGGGCGGCGGAGGTGCTGACCACGGATGGTTTCGTCGGGCTGCTCGACGAATCGGCGCTGTGGATGGTCGAGGGCATCGTGTCCGGGGCGGACGAACACGGCTGTACGCAGGAGCAGTCCGTGCACGTCTTCCGCAGCATCTGGTACTACACGGTCGGCGAGATCCTGGTGCGCGCGCACTCCGTACGGTGGCCGAGCGGCGGTGAACCGCCCGTGTTCCGCGAGACGTTCGACGCGGAGAAGGTGCCGCACCTGGCGGCCGTCAGCGGCCGGTGGCACGAACTGGCCCTGCGGGACACGTATCGCGACGGGCTGCGGACGTTCGTGGACGGCTTGCTCGCGGCGGGCGCGCCGGGGGCTCGGGGGCCGGGCGGGGGCGCGTGACCCGTGCCCGGTGGGAGGGCATGACAACGACGTCCTGAACCGTTCGGTGTGCCGCCGCCTCGCCACCGTACGGCGGCTTGTTCGCGTACCGTCAGCCAAGTACGCCAAGTACGCCCCGTACGCCAAGTACGCACCGTGCTCAACGCCTTGCTCAGGCTCCCCCCACTCTGAACAGACGTAGAGGAGAGGTACATTGCGCGCTCCGCGAGGTGTCAGGCGAGGTATCAGGCGAAGCGTCAGGCGACGGATCGGCCGACGGGTCACGCGCCGCGTCACGCCCTGGCTCGGCGCCCTGGCGGGTGCCTCGGCGCTCGTGCTGCTCGCCGGCGGACCGGCCGTGGCCGCCGTGCCGGTCGGGCAGCCGATGAGCGGGTCGATGACGTACTACAACGACGTCGGGTACGGCGCGTGCGGGACGCGGATCGACGCGTCCACGCAGTATCTGGTCGCGGTGTCGTACCAGTGGTGGACCTCGGCCAACCCCAACAACGACCCTCTGTGCGGCGGGATTTCGGTCCAGGTCACGTACAACGGCAAGACGCTCACGGTGCCGGTGGCCGACAAGTGCCCGACGTGCGACGCGACGCACATCGACCTGAGCCAGCCCGCCTTCGCGGAGTTCGCGCCGCTCGGGACGGGTGTCGTCACCGGCATCACCTGGCAGTTCGTCTCCTCGAACGGCACTCCCCCGCCGCTCGCCGCGCCCACCGGCCTGCACGCGACCGCCACCACCGACACCTCGGTCGCCCTGTCCTGGACCGGCGTCTCCGGCGCGGCCTCGTACACCGTCTACCGCGGCGGCGCCCAGGTCGGCACCACCGGCGGCACGTCCTTCACCGACACCGGCCTCACCGCGGGCACCGCCTACACCTACACGGTCGCCGCCGCCACCGCCTCCGGCACCGTCAGCCCCGCCTCGGCCCCGCTGTCCGCCACCACCACCGGAGGCGGCAGCGGCACCCCCGCCTGCCCCGCCCCCTGGAGCCCGTCCACCTCCTACGTCCCCGGCAACGCCGTCTCCTACAACGGCCACAAATTCACGGCGACTTACTACTCCACCAACGCCGTCCCCACCGACCCCTCCTCCTGGGCCGTCTGGACCGACAACGGCCCCTGCTGACCGCCCAGTTGCCCGCCCCCTACGCCGGACGTCCGGCCAACCCCACTAGATCCGCCGCCCGAAGCACCCTCCCGGGAACGTCCGCCTTGGGGTCAGTCCTGGATCAGGCCCCCGGTCAGGACCGGGGGCACGTGGCCTGTTGGGGGCGGAGGCGACCGCTGGTGACGCGGACGCGGTAGAAGACGCCGACGCGTCCCCGTACCTCCCGGCCGAAGGCTGGTCGGGAAATGGTTCGGCGTCCGGCGGCTGGCTTCCTATGCTCGACGGATGAATTGGGGCGGGGAGTTGCTGAATGTCGTGGATGTCGAGGCGACGTGCTGGGACGGGCAGCCGCCGCCGGGGGCGGTGAGCGAGATCATCGAGATCGGGCTGACCGTGGTGGACCTGGCGGCCGGGGAGCGGGTGGGGCGGCACCGGTGGGTGGTGCGGCCGGTGCGGTCGCGGGTGAGCGCGTTCTGCACGGAGTTGACGGGGCTGACGCAGGCGGAGGCGGACCGCGGGGTGTCGTTCGCCGACGCCTGCGGGGAGTTGGCGCGGGAGCACCTGGCGGGGGCGCGGGTGTGGGCGAGTTGGGGGGACTACGACCGGCACCAGTTCACGCGGCAGTGCCGGGCGACGCAGGTCACGTACCCCTTCGGCAGGTCGCATGTGAACGCGAAGGCGGTGTTCACGCAAGGGTACGGGCTGCGCAAGCGGCCGGGGATGGCGGAGGCGCTGCGCGTGGCCGGGCTGCCGCTCGAAGGGCGGCACCACCGGGGCGAGGACGACGCCTGGAACATCGCCGCCCTCGTCCTCGACCTCGCGCGCGCCGACGCGTGGCCGACGCGCGAGGAGACGTACGGGCCCCAACAGCCGTAGACCAAGCGCGCGTTCAAGCCGCGCCTACGCGGTGCGGACCAGGTCGCTCTCCCCGTCCGTGAGGAAGGCCGCCAGGGCCCGGCCCTCGTCCATGACCGCGTCGCGCTCCGCCCGCCGCAACGGCCGGAGCGGGGTGACGGCGACGCCCCGCGCCTCCGCCGTCCACGTGGCGGCGACGCGGCCGTCGACCAGGACGACGCGCTGACCGGCGACGGACAGGCCGCGGTGGGCGTCGTCCACGATCCTGGTCCGGTCGGCGTAGCCGAGAAGGGCGTTGTCGAAGGCGGGCAGGAAGCGTACGGGCGTGGGGGTGCCGGGGTCGGGGCGCGGGGCGTCGGGGAGGTCGAGCAGTTCACGGCCCTGGGTGTCGCGGAAGGCGACGAGTTCGGGGCGTACGGCGGCGACCGCGGCGGGGAGCCCCGCGAGGCCGGACCAGGCGCGCAGGTCGGCGGTGGCGGCGGGCCCGTACGCGGCGAGGTAGCGGCGTACGAGCGCCTGTCCGACGAGGTCCTCCGCCGCGTCGTCGGCGGGCGGCGGGTCGATGTCGCGGCCGAGCCAGGACGAGAGCAGGACGTTGCGGACGCCCGCCTTCGTACGCCACAGGCCGCGCGGGGGCCGCTGCGCCATGGGGAGCAGGGCGGCGACGACGAGTTCGCCGAGGACGCGCCGGGGCGGGCCCGGCCAGCGGTCCGCGAGCGCCGCGACGATCTCGGCCATCGTCCGGGCCTCGCCGTCGGCCACGACGGCGCGGGCCGCCGCCGCCAGCGCGGCCAGGTCGATCCCGGCCAACTCGTCGCGGTACGTGCCCAGGACGCGCTGCCGCAGCATCGGATCGTGGCGGGCCCGCCAGGCGAGCGCGTCCTCGGCGGTGACGAGATGGACGGTACGGCGCATCAGATGGGTGCGCACCACCTCGCGCCCGGTCAACAGGCCGTCCAGCGCGGCGGGTTGGAAGCCGCGCAGCCGTGACCAGAGCCCGGTGAACGGCTCCTGCGGTTCCTGCGCCTGGACGCCGCCGAGGTGCGCGACGGCGTCCAGGACCGGCAGGTCCGAGCGCTCCAGCAGGAGTTGGCGGGCCAGGGTCGCCCGGTTCAGGGCGCGGCTGTCGAGCGGCGGCGTCACGTACGGCGTCACGTGCGGCATGACGCGGCGTCAGCCGCCGTACGGGGCAGTGACGTCCAGGACCCACACGACCCCGAAGCGGTCGGTGAGCATGCCGTACAGCGGCGCCCACTGCGCGGGCGCGAGCGGCTGCGCGACGGTCGAGCCGTCCGCCAGCTTCTCCCAGAGCGCGGTGATCTCCTCGGCGCTGTCGCCGCGCACCGAGACGAAGAAGGCGTTACGGCCCTGGTCCCAGGGCAGGTGCGACGGGACGTCGTACGCCATGACGTGGAAGCCGTCGTCGGACACGACCTCGCCCCACATGATCCAGTCGGCCTCGCTCTCGGCCTGTACGGCGCCGGCGTCCTTGTACGTGACGGCGGTGAGGCGCCCGCCGAAGACGGACGCGTAGAAGTCGAGCGCCGCGCGGGCCTCGCCCCGGAAATTCAGGTGGGTGGCGGTCGTGACGGACATGGGTGGCTCCTTGCGCTGTCGGGTTCGAACCTTCGTGACCTGCGTGTTTCCCGGTCTGTGACCCACCCTCGCACCCGTACAGGACAGTTTCTGTCCTGTACTCGGGAGAGAATCGGACGTATGCAGAAAACGTCGGCCCGGCTGCTCTCCCTCCTGTCCCTGCTCCAGACCCGCAGGGACTGGCCGGGCGGCGAGCTGGCGGAACGCCTGGACGTCAGCGCCCGTACGGTCCGCCGGGACGTGGACCGGCTGCGCGAGCTGGGCTATCCCATCGCGGCCTCCAAGGGCCCCGACGGCGGGTACCGGCTCGACTCCGGGGCGCGGCTGCCGCCGCTGCTCTTCGACGACGACCAGGCCGTGGCCCTGGCCATCGCCCTGCGGATGGCCACGGGGGCAGGCGCGGGCATCGAGGAGGCAGCCGCCCGCGCGCTGGCGACCGTACGGCAGGTGATGCCGGCGCGGCTGCGGCACCGGATCGACGCCCTGGAGGTGACGGCCGTCCCGCCGCCCGGCGCCGCGACCGCCGACAGCGACGTCCTGACCGCGCTGGGCGCCGCCGTCCACGCCCGCGAGGTGCTGCGCTTCGACTACGCGGGCCCGCCGGAGCCCGAGGCCGGGGCCCCTGCCGCTCCCCGCCGCGTCGAGCCCCACCACCTCGTCGCGCGCGGCGGGCGCTGGTACCTCCTGGCCTGGGACCTCGACCGCGCCGACTGGCGCACCTTCCGCGCCGACCGGATTCGGCCCCGCACCCCCACGGGACCCCGCTTCACCCCCCGCGACCTGCCCGGCGGCGATGTGGCCGCCTTCGTCACCGCCCGTTTCCGCGGCGCCGAGGCCCCCGCGCGGGGCGCGGCCGACTGGCCCTGCCGCGGTGTCGTCGTGCTCGACCTGCCCGCCTCCGCCGTCGCCCCCTACGCCCGCGACGGCCTCGTCGAACCCCTCACCGCCGACCGCTGCCGCCTCACCCTCGGCTCCTGGTCCTGGCCCGCGCTCGCCGCCGCCCTCGCCCAGTTCGACACCGCCGTCGAGGTCATCGGGCCGCCCGCGCTCAAGGACGCCTTCGCGACCCTCGCCCGGCGCTTCGCCGCCACCGCCGGTCAGTAGGCCCCCGGCGGCCGGAAAACCGGAGGCGGACACGGGCGCGGGCCGCGACACTGGACGGCTGTCCGCATCCCCGCCCGCACCCGCACCCCCGGAGCCCGCCACGTCAGCCGAGCAACCCCCCACGCCCGCCGAGCAACCCGCCACGCCCGCCGAGCAACCCGCCACACCGGCCGAGCAGCCCGCGCCACCGCCCCCGTACCGCGTCCCCACCTGGCCAGAACTCGACCCGGAGCGCCACCCGTTCGCCTGGGACGACGCCGAGAAGGCGCGAGTCGAGGCGCTGGTCAGGGAGTTGGTGCCGCAGGTGCGGTCCGGCATGGCGGGCAAGTGGGCACGAGAGCGCCGCTGCGTGCCGCGGATCACCGCGCTCTTCGTCGAGCGGTACGGATCCTGGGCGCGGGAGTGGAACTGGAGCGTCGGCGAGGGCGACAACGACGGCGGTGTGGTCGGCAGTTGGTGCTGCGGGGCGCACTCGGTGACGACACCGGACGCGACCGCGGCCAAGGCCGTCGCCGCGCTGACCGAGTGGCGGGACTGGCTGGAGGAACTGGCTGAGCGCTTCCGGGAGTTGGCCCCGGCACCGGACGCCTCTCCCGAGCAGCGCAGTTGGCACCTGGAACGCGCGGCGGTCCGGCTGGTCACGCGCGTCGTGGACCGTACGCAGGCGGAGAGCGGCTGGTACGGAACGTGCCGACTGGTGCTGGGGTGGTACCTCACCTCCTGCGGAATGGGTGACGCCGAGGCCACGGCCGTGGTCGACAGCGCCATCGGCGGACGCTTCACGAGCTGGGTCGCCCCGCGGTCCACGCTCGTCGACTCGGTCGGCGAGGATCTGGCCGTCGCCCTGACCGGCCGCCTCCCCTACCGCGACCACCGCGAGTACAGCCACCTCGAAGAGCGGCACGACGGCGGATGACATCCACCGCGCCGCAGCCGCGCGGGGACTCGGCCGTTCCCGCGAGCGCGTACGGGACCGGCCCCGACGCGCTGGCGGCCTGGTGCCGCGTACGGCGGCGGGTCGACTGGACGGCCACCGGTGCCGACGACGTGACGGCAGGCCGGATCACCCCGGCCGTCGACGGCTTCGCCGCCTGGTGCGCGGGTCCCGTCCGGCGCCGCGACCCCGTCCGCGCCCGCCGCCTGCTGGCCGCGTACGAGGCGGCCCGCGCCGACGCCGTACGCGAAGTGCCCCTGACGTTCGGCCTGTTGGCCGGGTGGCAGCGGACCGTGCTCGGTGCGGACGAGGCGGCGTTCAGGACCGGGGACGCGTACGCGAAGGGCGGCCGGGAACGGTACGGGCTGAACTCGCGCACCCCGGCGGACTTCGCGGAGTGCCTGGCCCAAAGCGCGGACGCCGCCGTGCCGTTGGCCGCGCGCGCCGCCCGGACGTATCTGGACGTGGCCTTCTTCCACCCCTTCGCCGACGGCAACGCCCGTTCCGCGCTGCTGGCGTTGACGTATGTGCTCGCCCGCGAAGGCGTCGTCCTGCGCGAGGTGGGTCCGCTCACGATCGCGCGTTACGCGGACGACGCGGCGGGAGCCGCCGATCTCGCCGTGCTCGTCACGGTCCTCGCGCGACCGTCGGCGAGCCGGAGAACGGTCTGACCCCAGTCGTACATCTCCCGTACACCGCACGTTCGCCGCGATGACATCGCGCGGCCATCTCTTCGCGGCTCCTCGTGTGTGTTGCGGCACGTTCGGCCGCGCCGGCCGGGCGTCGGCGGGCGGGGCGGAAGGGACGGTCGCCGCGCAGGTCAGAGGGGGCGCGAGAGGGGGCGGAAACGCGTTCGAAACGCGGGTGGGCGCGGGGTCGCTCGGGAGGCGGCGCGGAAGGGCCGCCCGTAAGATTGGTCGGCTTGTCTTGCTTTGTACGCCTGAGCAGGGTGCCGGGCCCCCGGACGGGGGACGAGGGACGAGGAGCGCATGGATCTGAGCGTGGAGAGCGACCCGCTGCGGGATGTGGACCTGCTGCTGGGAGTGCTGGACGCGGCCGAACGGCCGAGCGTTCCGCACGCCCACTTCGCGGGAGGCACGGCCGCCGGGGCGCGGACGCTGCTGGACGTGCTCGACGCGACCGTCCTCGCGCACCCGCAGGAGCCCGCGCTGGACGACGGGCGCACCGCGCTGACGTACCGCGCGCTGGCCGCCGAGGTCGACACGCTGCGGCGCGGGCTCGCGGCGGCCGGGATCGGGCCGGGCGACCGGGTCGGCGTGCGGGTGCCCTCGGGCAGCAACGACCTGTACATCAGCATCCTGGCCGTGCTCGCGGCGGGCGCCGCCTACGTCCCGGTGGACGCCGAGGACCCGGACGAGCGGGCCGAGCTGGTCTTCGGCGAGGCGCGGGTGGCCGCCGTACTGGGCGCGGACCGCGCCCTCACCCTGACCAGCACCCGTCACGCGCCGACCGGCACCCCTCACGCCACCGCCCGGACCGGCACCCCTCACGTCCCCGCCCGCACCGGCCCTCCTCACGCCACCACCCTGACCGGCACCCGTCACGCCACCACCCTGACCGGCACCCGTCACGCGCCGAACGACACGCCCGCGTCGAAAGCCCCGCGCCGCCCCTCCCCCGACGACGACGCCTGGATCATCTTCACCTCGGGCTCGACCGGCCGCCCCAAGGGCGTCGCGGTCACGCACCGCAACGCGGCGGCGTTCGTGGACGCCGAGGCCGCGCTGTTCCTCCAGGACGAGCCGATCGGTCCCGGCGACCGCGTGATGGCGAGCCTGTCGGTGGCCTTCGACGCCTCGTGCGAGGAGATGTGGCTGGCCTGGCGCAACGGCGCCTGCCTGGTCCCGGTCCCCCGCTCGCAGGTGCGCGGCGGCAGCGACCTCGGGCCGTGGCTGGCCGAGCAGGAGATCACGGTGGTCTCGACGGTGCCGACGCTGGCCGCGCTGTGGCCCGCCGAGGCGCTGAACGAGGTGCGGCTGCTGATCTTCGGCGGCGAGGCGTGCCCGCCGGAGCTGGTCGAGCGGCTGGTCACCGAGGGGCGCGAGGTCTGGAACACCTACGGCCCGACCGAGGCCACCGTCGTCGCCTGCGCGGCGCTGCTGACCGGCGAGGGCCCGGTACGGATCGGGCTGCCGCTGGACGGCTGGGAGCTGGCCGTGGTGGACGAGGCGGGCGAGCCGGTGCCGATGGGCGGCAGCGGCCAGCTCATCATCGGCGGCGTCGGCCTGGCCCGGTATCTCGACGCCGAGAAGGACGCGGAGAAGTACGCGCCGCTGGAGTCGATGGGCTGGGCGCGCGCGTACCGCAGCGGCGACCTCGTACGCGCCGAGCCCGAGGGGCTGCTGTTCCTGGGCCGCGCCGACGAGCAGGTCAAGCTCGGCGGGCGCCGGATCGAGCTGGGCGAGGTGGACGCGGCACTCCAGGCGCTGCCGGGCGTGGCGGGGGCAGCCGCCGCCGTACGCACGACCAGGCGCGGCAATCAGCTGCTGGTCGGTTACGTGGTGGCGGGCGAGGGCTGGGACCGGGCCGCGGCCGTCGCGGAGCTGTCCACGAAGCTGCCCGCCGCCCTCGTACCGCTGCTGGCGACCGTCCCCGGCCTGCCGACCCGCACCTCGGGGAAGGTGGACAGGGCCGCGCTGCCCTGGCCGCTGCCGGAGTCGGCGGGCCCCGCGCCCGGCGAGGAGGCCGCCGAGCCGCTGCGCGGCACCGAGGCGTGGGTCGCCGAGCAGTGGACCGAAGTCCTCGGTGTGCCGGTGGTCGAGGCGCGCGACGACTTCTTCGCGATCGGCGGCGGCAGTCTGGCCGCGGCCCAGCTCACGACGCTGCTGCGGACCCGCTTCCCGTCGGTGGCCGTCGTCGACATCTACCAGGCGCCGACCGTGCGCAAGCTGGCCAGGATGCTGGACCGTTCCGTACGGGACGACCGCCCGGCCCGCGAGATCGCGCCGGTGCCCGGCCGCGCCAAGGCCGTCCAACTGCTCGCGCTGCTGCCGCTGTTCGCGCTGACCGGGCTGCGCTGGACGACCGGGCTGCTGGCGCTGGGCAACACCCTGGCCTGGACCGGCCACTACCCGTGGGCGCCCACCGCGTCCTGGTGGCTGGTCGCCGCCGGGGCCGTCCTGCTCTTCAGCCCGCCCGGCCGCCTCGCGCTGGCCGCGGCCGGGGCCCGGCTGCTGCTGCGCGGGCTGACCCCCGGCAGCTATCCGCGCGGCGGCGGCGTCCACCTGCGGCTGTGGGCGGCCGAGCGGCTGGCCGAGGCGACCGGCGCGACCTCGCTGTCCGGGGCCTGGCTGATCCGGTACGGCCGGGCGCTCGGCGCGCGGATCGGCCCGGACGTGGACCTGCACTCGCTGCCGCCGGTCACCGGCATGCTCAAGCTCGGCCGGGGCTGCGCGGTCGAGGCCGAGGTCGACCTCGCCGGGTACTGGCTGGACGGCGACCGGCTCGAGGTCGGCCCGGTGAAGGTCGGCTCCGGCGCCGTCGTCGGCACCCGCAGCACACTCCTGCCGGGCGCCAGGATCGGCAAGCGCGCGCAGATCACGGCCGGGTCCAGCGTCACCGGGCAGGTGCCGACCGGGCAGAGCTGGGCGGGCGCGCCCGCCGTCAAGGTCGGCAAGGCCGAGCGGCGCTGGCCCAAGCAGCGGCCCGCGCGCCGGGCCCGCTGGGCGGCGGCGTACGGCGCGAGCGGCGTCGGCGTGACGCTGCTGCCGCTGATCGCCGGGCTCGCGGCGCTGGCCGTCGCGGCCTGCCTGGTGCCCGCCCACAGCGGTCTCGGCGCCGCCGCGCGGGGCGCGCTCATCGCGCTCGTCCCCGCCACCCTCGCCTTCGCGCTGGTGTACGCGGCGCTGCTGATCGCCGCCGTCCGGCTGCTGAGCCTGGGCCTGCGGCCCGGCTGGCACCCGCTGCACAGCCGCGTCGGCTGGCAGTCCTGGACGGTCATCCAGCTCATGGACGCCGCCCGCGACAAGCTCTTCCCGCTGTACGCGGGCCTGATCACGCCCGTGTGGCTGCGGGCGCTCGGCATGAAGGTCGGCAGCGGCGCCGAGGTCTCCACGGTGCTGGCGATGCCGAGCCTCACCACCGTCGGCGACGGCGCGTTCCTCGCCGACGACGTCCTCGTCGCCCCGTACCAGCTCGGCGGCGGCTGGCTGCGGATCGGCGCGGCCGAGATCGGCGAGCGCGCGTTCCTCGGCAATTCGGGGATGACGGCGCCGGGGCGCGCCGTCCCGGACCGCGGCCTGGTCGGGGTGCTGTCGGCGACGCCGAAGAAGGCCAAGGAGGGCCGCTCGTACCTGGGCATGCCGCCGGTACGGCTGCCGCGCACGGCCGACGACGCCGACCAGAGCCTGACGTACGCGCCGCCGGTACGGCTGGTGTGGGCGCGCGGGCTGGTCGAGGTCTGCCGCCTGGTGCCGGTGCTGGCCTCCGCCGCGCTGGCCGTACTCGTCCTGGCCGTGCTGGCCCGGCTGGCCCGCGACGCGGGCGTCCTGGCGGTCGCACTGCTGTCGGGGCCGGTGCTGCTGGCCGCGGGCGGCGCCGCCGCGCTGGTGTCGATCGCCGCGAAGTGGCTGCTCGTGGGCCGCTTCCGGGCGGTCGAGCGCCCGCTGTGGAGCGGTTTCGTGTGGCGCAACGAGCTGGCCGACACCTTCGTGGAGGTGCTGGCCGTGCCGTGGCTGGTCGGCGCGGTGCCCGGCACCGCCGTGATGAGCCTGTGGCTGCGCGGCCTCGGCGCGCACATCGGCCGGGGCGTGTGGTGCGAGAGCTACTGGCTGCCCGAGGCCGACCTCGTCACCCTGGAGGACGGCGTCAGCGTCAACCGCGGCTGCGTCCTTCAGACCCACCTCTTCCACGACCGGATCATGCGCATGGATACGGTGGTGCTCCGCACGGGCGCGACCCTCGGTCCCGGTGGCATCGTGCTGCCCGGCAGCGAGATCGGCGCCCGCAGCACCCTGGGGCCCGCGTCCCTGGTGATGCGCGCCGAGTCCATCCCCGCGGACAGCCGCTGGCTGGGGAATCCGGCCGAGGTGTGGTTCGAGGAGGAGCCGCCCGCGCGGCGGGGCGAGGCGTGAGAGGTCGTCCGCGGCCGGGCGGGGGCGGACGCGGTCCGTCGGGCGGCGCGCCACGTGCCGGCGCGCCGGCACGTGTGCCCGGCCCGTCCGGGGGAACGACCAGGCCGTACGGGGGTGCGGCCCGGTGGGAACGATGAGCGAGGAACCGTTGAGCCAGAAGCGAGCAGCCGGGCCGGGGGCGGCGGACCCGTACTTCCCCGCGCACGGCGACAGCCGTTACGGCGTCCACCGGTACGAACTGGCCCTGGACTACCGGCCCGCGTCCAACCGGCTGCGCGGCACGGCGCGGCTCAGCGCGGTCGCGGGCGGCGCGCCGCTGCGTGAATTCGCCCTGGACCTGGCCGACTTCAGGCTCCAGCGGGTCGTGGTCGACGGGCGGCCCGCGCACTACACGCACCGGGCGGGACGGCTGCGCGTACGGCCCGCGAAGCCGGTCGAGGCGGGCGCGGCCTTCACCGTCGAGGTGGCCTACACCGGCAACCCGCAGCCCATCAACAGCCAGTGGGGCGGCCTGGGCTGGGAGGAGCTGACCGACGGCGCGCTGGTGGCGAGCCAGCCGGTCGGCGCGCCGTCCTGGTACCCGTGCAACGACCGGCCCGCGGACAAGGCGTCGTACCAGATCGCGGTCACCGCGCCGTCCGCGTACACCGTGGTCGTCGGCGGGCGGCTGCTGTCCAGGACCACCAAGGCCAGCAGCACCACGTGGGTCTACGAGCAGGCGGCGCCCACGTCCAGCTATCTGGTGACGGTGTCGATCGGCCGCTACGAGACGGTCCAGCTCACCGGCGGCGCCTCGCTGTTCGCACCGCGCCGCCCGGTACCGCAGACCGGTTACGTACCGGCGGGGCTGCGCGGTGAATTCGCCGTCGACTTCGAGCGGCAGACCCGCATGATGGACTTCTTCGAGGACGTCTTCGGTCCGTATCCGTTCGGCGAGTACGCGGTGGTCGTCGCCGACGAGGAGCTGGACGTGCCGGTGGAGGCGCAGGGCATGGCCACCTTCGGCACCAACCACCTGGGGGGCAGGCGGCATTGGGAACGGCTGGTCGCCCACGAGCTGGCCCACCAGTGGTTCGGCAACAGCCTGTCCATCGGCGACTGGCGGCACATCTGGCTCAATGAGGGCTTCGCCAAATACGCCGAGTGGCTGTGGTCGGAGCACACCGGCGGCCCGCTCGCCGCCGCGCACGCCGCCACCGCCCACGACCGCCTCTCCCGGCTCCCGCAGGATCTGCGCCTGGGCGACCCGGGACGCCGTCTGATGTTCGACGACCGCCTCTACCAGCGCGGCGGCCTCACCGTCCACGCCCTGCGACTGGCCCTCGGCGAGGGCGCGTTCTTCCGGATGCTCAAGGCGTGGACGACCATAAACCGCCACTCGACGGTGGTCACGGCCGACCTCGCCGCGCACGCGGCGCGCTACAGCGCCGACTCGCTCGACCCGCTCTTCACGGCCTGGGTCCACCGCACGCCGCTGCCCCGGCTCTAGGGCGTGTCCGCCCGGGGGCCGGGCGCGGGCGGGGAACAGGGAGCCGCGGTCGTGGGCCGCGTCGCGCGACGCGCACCCTGGACAGAAGCGGCGGGCTCGGTCACTCTTCTGCACCATGACGGTACCCAGCCCCCTGGTCAGCGCGGACTCGCCGCTGTCCGTGGCCGTCCCGGCCGTCGCCGAGCGGATCGCGGCGCTGCTGCGGTCGCCCTCGGACATGGCCGTGCCGATTCCCGGCGCGCGGTGGACGGTTGGGGAGGCGGCGGCGCATCTGATGCTGGCCAACGCCCTGATGGCGGACCTCGCCGCCGGGCGCGAGCGGTCGTACGGCGACGGGACGCCGGGCGGCCTGGCCGCTGCCAACACCGCGTCCCTGGAAGCCTTTACCGAGCGCGACCCGGCGATCCTGGCGGCCGGGATCGTCCGGCACGCGCGGGCGTTCACGGACACGGCGCCGTCCAGGGAGCCGGACGCCTAACTGGCCACCCCGATGGGCCCCATGGACCTCGGCCACCTCGGCGCGTATCTGCTCGCCCACATGCTCGGACACGGCTACGACATCGCCGTGGCCCTCCGCCGCCCCCACATGGTCAGCCCCCAACGGGCCCTGCTCACCGTCCCGTTCCTCATGACGGCCATGCCCCGCGTCGTCGAACCCCGCACCGCCGCCGGGCACACCGCCTGCTACGACCTCCGCCTGCGCGGCGGCCCCCGCTTCACGGCCACCTTCACCGACGGGGCCCTCGCCGTGACCGACGCCCCGCCGCGCCGCCCCGACTGCACGATCGTCACCGAGCCCGTCACCTTCCTCCTCATCGCCCTCGGCCGCCGCACCGCCACGAGCGCGCTCGCGCGCGGCGCGATCCTGGCCTGGGGCCGCAGGCCCTGGCTCGCGCCGCGCTTCCCGACGCTGTTCACGGCGCCCTGAGCCGGGGGCGCTGAGCCGGGGCCTTGAACCGGGGTCTTTGAGCCGGGGTGCCGACTCCGTGCTCAGGCAGCGCTCAGGCCGTGCCGACGAGGCCCGACTCGTACGCGATGATGACCAACTGGACCCGGTCGCGGGCGTCCAGCTTCGTGAGCAGGCGGGAGATGTACGTCTTGACGGTCGCGCCGCTGATGAAGAGCTCGGCGGCGATCTCGGCGTTGGCGCGGCCGAGGCCCACGAGGGTGAGGATCTGGCGCTCGCGGTCGGTGACGGCGGCCAGCCGCGCGGGAGCGTGTGCGTCCACCGGCCCCGCGGGCGGCGGCTGTTGGGCGAAGTGCGCGATCAGGCGGCGCGTGACGGCCGGGGCGATGAGGCCGTCGCCCGCCGCCACGACGCGGATCGCGGCCAGGATGTCGTCCAGCGCCATGTCCTTGACCAGGAACCCGGACGCGCCCGCCCGCAACGCCCCGTAGACGTGGTCGTCCTGGTCGAAGGTCGTCAGCACGAGGACGCGCGGGACCGCGGTCGCGTACACCGGGTCCTCGGTGATCCGGCGCGTCGCCTCGATGCCGTCCATGCCGGGCATGCGGATGTCCATGACGACGACGTCCGGCCGCAGTTCGGCGCTCAGCCGTACGGCGTCCGCGCCCGTACCCGCCTCGCCGACCACCGCGAGGTCCGGCGCGTCGGTGATGATCATGTCGAGGGAGGCGCGGACGAGGGGCTGGTCGTCGACGAGGAGGACGCGCACGGGGACCGCAGGTCCGGCGGCGTCGACGGTCATCGGACGGGCTCCGCGACCGGCATACACGTGAACGTCCCCGCGTCGGGAGCTGGTTGGGCCTCCTGGGGCGGAACCGGCAGCCGGGCCATCACACGGAAGCCGCCGTCCGGGCGCGGCTGCGCCGAGAAGTCGCCGTGCAGCAGTCCGACGCGCTCGCGCATGCCGACGATGCCGTAGCCGCCGCGGGCCGGGGCCCGTACGCCGTGCGTCGTCGTACGCGCCGGGTGCGGCTCCGGGTCCGCGCCCGGGTTGCTGACCTCGACGGCCAGCTCCGCCGCGCGGAAGTCGATGGTCACCGCGCAGGACCGCGCGCCCGCGTGCCGTACGACGTTCGTCACCGCCTCCTGGACGATGCGGTACGCCGACAGCTCGATCTCCGGCGGGAGTTGGCGCCGTACGCCGGACCAGGTCACGTCCACGCGCACGCCCGCGGCGGTCGTGGTCTCGGCGAGCCGGGGCACGTCGGCGATTCCCGGCGCGGGGGCGGGCCGTACGGCCTCGCGCGTACCGTCTCCGCCCGCGTGTGCGCCGCCCGCGTGCGCGCCGCGCCCGGTCGCGCCCGTCCCGGCAGAGCCGTTCCCCTGCGCGCCGTTCGCGTCCGCGCCGTTCCCGTCCGCGCCGTTCCCGTCCGCGCCGTTCCCGTCCGCCTCGCGCAGGGCGCCGAGCATGCGGCGCAGCCCGGTCAGCGTCTCCCGCCCCGCCGTCTCGATCTCGCCGAGCGCGGCGCGGGCGCGGTCCGGCTGGGTGTCGAAGACCTGCCGCGCCGCACCGGCCTGGAGCGCGACGATCCCGATGGTGTGCGCGACCATGTCGTGCAACTCCCGTGCGATCCGCAGGCGTTCGGACGTGATCGCCCGTTCCGTCGCCTCCGCGCGCAACGCCTCCGCGTGCGCGTGGCGCTGCCACACCGCGTTGCCGACCAGCCACACGATCGCCGTCGTGAGCGCGGCCGTCAGCGTCGTCGTCGCGTCGGTCTCGTAGCCGAGCAGCGCGCGACCGCCCGAGTAGCCGACCAGCGTGGCCAGCGCCAGCACGCCCGCCGTCGCCGACGTGCGCAGCGGCTGCGTCGCCGCCAGATAGCAGACCGCCACGTCCACCGCGAGGAACTGCAACAGCGGGATGTCCCCCACCGCCATGGCCAACACCGAGCAGACGGTCCCGGTGAGCAGCAGGCACAGGGCGGGGAGCGGGCGGCGCTCGCGGCGCGCGGCGGCCAGGACGAGGACGGCCGCGAGGGCTTCGTCCAACTGGTTTCCGAGGCTCAGGTCGAGCACGCTGAGGCCGCGGGTCTGCGTCTGCTCGAAGACGGTGTACGCGGTGACCGCGAACCAGATCAGCGCCATCCACGTACCCGGCCGTACGCGGGAGAGGCGTTTGAGCGGTGAGTGGGTGAAGTCCATGCTCAGCTCCCTGCCCAGGTCCATGCTCCGAGCGTAACGACCGTCCCCCACCTGGGCATTCACCCGGGGACGTAAGCCCGTGGGCGTACGGCGGGGCGGACCGTTCCGCGACCGGCGGACAGGGGGACGTCCTCCGGCGGCCGATGACCCGCGCCGCTCCGGACGGCAGCGTGGTCCCGTGATCGAAGTCAGCCATCTCACCAAGCGCTACGGCCGGACCACCGCCGTCAGCGACCTGTCCTTCACCGTCCGCCCCGGCCACGTCACCGGCTTCCTCGGCCCCAACGGCTCGGGCAAGAGCACCACTTTGCGGATGCTCGTCGGCCTGCACGCCCCCACTGGCGGCACCGCGACGATCAACGGCCACGACTTCCGTACCCGCCGCCGGGGCCTGCGCCACGTCGGCGCGCTGCTCGACGCGGGCGACGCGCACGGCGGGCGCACCGCGTACGACCATCTCCGCTTCCTGGCCCGCAGCAACGCCGTTCCGCGCGGCCGGATCGACACCGTCCTGCGCGAGGTCGGTCTCGGCGACGCCGCCGGCCGGCGCATCGGCGGTTTCTCGCTCGGCATGCGGCAACGGCTTGGCATCGCGGGCGCGTTGCTCGGCGATCCGCCGGTGCTGCTCTTCGACGAGCCGCTGAACGGGCTCGACCCCGAGGGCGTGCTCTTCGTCCGGGCGCTGTTCAGACGGCTGGCCGCCGAGGGCCGCACCGTCTTCGTCAGCAGCCACCTCATGACGGAGATGGAGCACACCGCCGACCGGCTCGTCGTCCTCGGCCGGGGTCGACTCCTCGCCGACGAGAGCGTTTCCGCCTTCGCCGCGCGCGGCGCGCGGCAGCGCGGGCAGGTCGTCGAGGTCCGCGCCGACGACCCGGCGGGGCTGGTGACCGCGCTCACGCGAGCGGGCGCCCGGGTGACGCAGGCGCCGGACGGCCTGCTCACGGTGACGGCTGCCGAAGGCTCCGGGATGGACGCCGTGAGGATCGCGGGGATCGCCGTGGAGCGCGGCATCCTCGTCCACCAACTGACGACGCGGAACGGCTCGTTGGAGCAGGCGTTCATGGAACTGACAGGTACGAGCGTGGAGTACGCGGCGGAGTCGGGAGAGCGGTCATGAGTACGGAATCCGGCCTTCTCGAACCCGCGCCCCGCTTCTGGGACTTGCTGGCGGCGGAGTGGATCAAACTGTGGTCGCTGCGGTCCATCCCGTGGTTCGTGCTGCTCAGCGCCCTGGCCGCGGTCGGCGTGAACGCCAACGCCGCGCGCGCCGCCCGCGCGCACTGGCACTCAGGGCCGCCCCCGTTCACCGCGCACGGCGCCCTGCAAGAGGCGTTCAGCCGTCCCGCCGCCGCCTGGGTCCTGCTGGCCATGGGCGCGGTGGGCGCCATCGCGATCCTCAGCGAACAGACCACCGGCCTGCTCCGTACGACATTCTGCGCCGTACCCGCCCGCCGGGAGGTCATGACCGCCAAGGTCCTGGTCGTCACGGCGGTCGCCGCCGTCTTCGGCGTCCTCACCGTCGCCGCCTCCGTCTGGTGCGACGCGGCCATTTTGTACGGCCGTTACACCGGCGTCCCCCTCACCGACGCCGTCGCCCTCCGCATCACCGCCGCCTCCGCCGTCCTCGCCCCGCTCGGCGCCCTCATCGGCCTCGGCCTCGGCGCCGTCATCCGCCACAGCGTCGCCACCATGGTCACGCTGTTCCTTCTCGCCTTCATCCTCCCCGTCTCCATCACCGACCGCACCCACCTCAGCGCCACCCTCACCCACGCGCTCCCCTTCAACGCCTGGTACCGCCTCACCCTCCCCATCGCCATCCTCCACGCCCCCTACCCCTCCACCATCCCCGGCGCCTGGCTCACCTTCGCCGCCTGGGCCGCCGCCCCCGCCCTCCTCGTCCTCCTGACGGTCCCCCGCCGCGACCAATAACGCCGCCCCGGCGGGGGCTGCGCTTCGCCTTGACCTCGCCGTCGGGGGGCGGGCCCGGACGGGGGGGGCGCGCCGGGGCGGCGGGGGGCCGGGAGGCGGGCGCGGCCGGGGCGGAGGGGTCCGGGACGGCGGGCGCGCCGGGGGCTGCGGTGGGCCGGGACGGCGGGCGCGCCGGGGGCTGCGGGGCGAGGTCGGCGACGGTGGGCCGTCGCGGCGGCGTCCGGGGGCATCCCCGCGTGCGGGGGGCAGGAGCTTCGCGTTGGTGACGGCCACCTGGACGGGGGCATCCCCGCGTGCGCGGGGCAGTACGCTGCCGCGATCCTGCGGGTCAGGGCGCCGGGCTCATCTCCGCGTGCGCGGGAGGGCAGGAGGTCGCCGCGCTTCTGGCCAGCACGGGGTGGGGGTCATCCCCGCGTGCGCGGGGGGGCAGGGGCCTACTGCCCCACCGTTTCCCGGCCGCCAGGGGTCATCCCCGCGTGCGCGGGGGGGCAGGGTCTGGTGGGGCCGGAGACGTGGCGCCGCCTGGGGTCATCCCCCCGCGCGCGGGGGCAGCACCAGACTGTCTACGACGTGCGGTCACAGAAGGGGCCATCCCCGCGTGCGGGGGGGCAGGTAGATGCTCAGCGCCAGCGAGCCGTCCTGCCGGGGTCATCCCCACGTGCGCGGGCGAGGGGAGCGCTTGTACCGGGCGCGGTCGCCGAACTGGACGGGGTCATCCCCGCGTGGGCGGGGGGCGGTACGGGCCGGACCGGTGGCCGTGGCGGAAGTCGGGGTCATCTCCGCGTGCGCGGGGGGCGTGGGGGTTTGTTGGCGGGTGGGGGCGGAATTCATCAGGTGGCGGGGATCGGGCGAATGCGGCGAACCCGGCGCGCGTGGAGACGGTCCGCGTACAGCGTAGAGCTGAGGCGAGTGACCCGCCCCTACGGCGTGGGCGGGGAGCTGCTGAGGTCGTCACGAGGTTCGTGGAGCGGCCGGGGGCCCGGGGCGACGCGCGCCTCGGCAGCCGCCGTCCCGGCTGACGCGGGGTGACGACGCGCCGTGCCATCGCCGCGCGATACGCGATGGCGCGGCCGTCAGCGGGTGACGGCGACCGCTCACAAGGCGCGCCGCATGCAGACCAGTTGCTCCCGCTCGTCCCACGAGTCGGTGACGGTGAAGCCGAGCCGTTCGTACAGCGCGATGGCCCCGGTCCGCCACTTCCACACCGAGAGCCGGACCGTATCCGCGCCGTTCTCCGCCGCCTGCGCGAACGCCGCGCCGAGCAGGGCGGACGCGACGCCCCGGCCACGGAACTCGGCTTCGGTCCAGAGCCTCTTGACCTCGGAGTGCCCGTGGTCCGGACGCGTCACCACCACGCAGCCCACGGCGGCGTCCCCCGCGAGCGCCACCAGCACGACATCGTCGGCGAACGCGCTCCGAGGGTCGGTGATCTCCGCCCGGTACCGATCCGGCAGCCCGTCCACCCCCGCGACCGGCTCCCCCTTCTCGGCCTCGGTCCGCAGGTGGTAGGCCGCCAGCAGCCCGGCCAGCCCGTCCAGCCCGTCCCCGGCCGAAGGTGCCAGGTCCGGCCACCGGACGACGGCGACCTCAGGTTGATCACTCATGCCGCCAGCATCACACGGGGCGCCCTTTCGTCCGCGCCCACCCCGTATCGCACGTCAGCGGCCTCGACGCACGCAGTCGAGCCTCCGACGTGCCCCGCTCCCCTCCGCGACCGCAGCTCCCGCCGTACGCCCCGCACCGCCCGGTCGGAGAAACGGGAGGCCCTACGCCCCCTCCAGCGTCGGTGAGTCCCGACGAGCGGTCATCCCCGCAGGCGCGGGGACCACCCCTGGGTAACGGTGTGGTGGACGACCACGCCGGGATCATCCCCGCGCGGGCGGGGAGCGGAAGATCGCCGCATCAAAGCCGAAGCGGCCGATGGGGTCATCCCCGCGTGTGCGGGGAGCGGCAGGACGCGCCCCGGCCGCTGGCCCGCGTGCGGGGGTCATCCCCGCGTACGCGGGGAACTGGCTTGCTGACGTGCGGAGTTGCCGGGCGCAGAGCCCGGGTTGAGCCAGGTGCAAAGGGCCAGGCAGAGGCGGCGAACCGCGTCGCGAGGAGGCCGCCCGCGTACAGGGTAGGGCCGAGGATGCGGCGAGGACTCAGCGGGCGGGACCCGGCACCGCAGAGTCGCCCCACGGCGCAGGCGCAGGCGCAGACGCGGGGGCCGGGACGAGGGCCCAGACGACCTTGCCGGGGGCGCCCGCGCGCGGGGCGACACCCCAGCGGCCGTGGGTGACGGCGTCCACGAGGAGGAGCCCGCGCCCGCGTTCGGCGGCAAGATCAGGGGTGGGGGCGTCGAGGAGGACGGGTAAGGAACCGCCGGCGGCGTCGTGGACTTCGAGGAGCAGGCCGTCGGCGAGCCGATGGGCGCTGACGCCAAACTGCTTGCCGGGAACGTGCCCGTGGCGCTGTGCGTTGGCGGCGAGTTCGGCGAGGACGAGGCAGGCGGCCTCGGCCACGTCGCGTTCGGCCCGCCACGCGGCAAGGGTTCGCATCAGCGAGTGACGGGCGCGCCGTACTCCCAACGCCGTTGGGGGCCACAGCTCTTGTGGATCGGTGTACGGCTGCGGGGGCGGCGGCGCGCCACCGCCCTTCGCCTCTACGGCAACTCCCGACATAGCGCCTTACCGTCTCTCCGTGCGTGATCGAATTCTCACTTTCCGTACACAAGCGTGAGGCGGGAGCCATACGATCGCCAGGGGTCGGCCGTTGACCCCGCGAACAGCAAGGGGTACGGGCCCGGTTACGTGGCCGCCGCCGCGAAACCCGCAGGCGGAGCCGCCAATCGGCGCTAGCCACAGGCTCGTTGCCCACGGCGGAGGCAAGGCGAAAGGAACGGGCGCTCGGATGATCGACGGAGCCGAGGACGAACTCAGCCCACGCGCGATGCTCGCGGCCGAACTCACCAGACAGCGGGAGCGCGCCGGTTGGACGCTGGCCGAACTCGCCGATCGTTCCAAGTACGACCCGTCGTATCTCCAACGGCTGGAGAAGGGCGTCCGGCTCGGCTCCCTCGACGCCATCGACGCGCTCGACCGGCTGTACGGAACCGGTGACCTGCTCAGCAAGTTGTGGCGTGCCGCCAAGCGCGAGGCGGGGCAGAGCCGTTACCAGGGCTTCAAGGACCTGGAGGCCGAGGCGACGAGCATCCAGGAGTTCGCCATCAGCAGCGTCCCCGGCCTATTGCAGACGCCGGAGTATGCCGAGGCCCAGATCCGCGTCCACAGCGCCGACACCGCTGACGAGCCGCTTGCCGACCTGGTCCACGACCGGATAACGCGGCAGGACCGGCTGACCGGCGTGAAGCGCCTGAACTACAGGGGTTTGCTGGACGAGTCGGTCATCCGACGCCCAGTTCAGGACCACGCGGTGTGGAACGACCAGCTCAAGCGCTTGATCGAGGCAGGGCAACAGCCCAACATCACGCTTCACGTCGTGCCGTTCAGCGTCGGCCTGCACAATCTGCTCGGCAGTTCGCTGCAACTGCTGTGGCTCCCCAGCGGACGGACGGTCGCCTACGTCGAGAGCAGTTGGAGCGGCCAACTCGTCGAGGAAACAGAGGAGGTGGACCACTTTCGCTTGTCCTACGATCGTCTCCGGGACTCCGCACTGTCGCCGTCCGAGTCCCTCGACCTACTGCGATCCGCGCTGGAGGACCACTAGCCATGCCAAGCCCCGGACCGAACCTGAGCGCCGCCGCGTGGCGCAAGTCGTCCTACAGCGGCAACTCAGACCCGAACAGTTGCGTCGAGGTCGCCGACAACTTCCCCGGCACCGTCCCCGTACGCGACAGCAAAGACCCTCACGGCCCCGCCCTCACCTTCCCCACCGCCTCTTGGTCCGCCTTCATCGACGCCGTGAAGTCCGGCCAACTCCCCACCGTCTGAACGTCCGAGGACCAGTGATCATGCCAAGCACCGGACTGAATCTCAGCGCCGCCGCGTGGCGCAAGTCGTCCTACAGCGGCGGGGCGGACCCGGACAGTTGCGTCGAGGTCGCCGACAACTTCCCCGGCACCGTCCCCGTACGCGACTCCAAAGACCCCCACGGCCCCGCCCTCACCTTCCCCACCGCCTCCTGGTCCGCCTTCATCGACGCCGTGAAGTCCGGCCAACTCCCCACCGTCTAGCGGTCCGCCCCGGCGCGGGGTCGGGGGCGGGGCCGGGGCGGGGCGTCAGAGGACGGCGAGGCGGTCGACCAGCAGCTCGGTTCTGCGTTCGGTGTCCCCCGGCGGGAGCCGCCCGGCACGGGTCAGGGTGGCGAGTCCGTGCAGGGACGCCCAGAACAGCTCGGTGAACAGCCCCGGGTGGACGCCGTCCCCGGCCACCTCGCCGAGGGTCTCCAGCAGAGCGGCGAAGGCGTCCTTCAGCGGCTCCGGCGTGTCCTCGTGCGCGAAGGCGAGGCCGCCGTCGAGGTTGAACATGGCGTCGTAGACCGCCGGGTTGCGTTCGGCGAAGTCCAGGTAGGTGCGGGCGAGGGTGGTGACCCGGGCGCGCGGGTCGTCCACGGCGGAGGTCGCGGCCCGTATCGCCACGGCCATCTCGGCGGCGCCCTGGAGGGCGACGGCGCCGATGATCTCGCGCTTCCCCCGGAAGTGGCTGTAGAGGACGGGCTGGCTGTACTCGATGCGCTCGGCGAGGCGGCGCGTGGTGACCGCGTCCCAGCCCTGGCGCTCGGCGAGTTCGCGGGCCGTGGCCACGATGAGGCGTTCGCGGCCCGCCCGTTCGCGCTCCTTGCGTTCCTGTACCGACATGACTCGATTCTAGCACCGCTAGACAATCGAGCGGTAGCAGGTCTAGCGTTGAACCAACGGCTAGCAACGCTAGATCCTGATCTCCGGGAGGGTCACCATGCTCAACGCACTTGAGGTCATCACCACCGTGGTCGTCGGCGTGATGGTGGGGGTGGAGTTCTCCGTCGCCTTCGTCATGAACCCGATCTTCAACGCGCTGCCCGACGACAGCGGCCAGCTCGCCCGCGCCCACGGGGGTCGCATGCTCGGCGCCGTGATGCCGTTCTGGTACATCGGCTCGCTCGTCCTCGCCGCCGTCTGGGCCGTCGCCGGACGGCACCACGACGGTGTCGGCCTCGTCATCACCGGTGCCGCGCTGCTGATCGTCAGCGTGATCATGTCGATCCTGCTGCTCGTCCCTATCAACAACCAGAGCAAGACCTGGACCCCCGAGAATCGGCCCGCCGACTGGAAGCAGCAGATGAATCGCTGGGACCGCTTTCACTACGTCCGCGTCGCCGTCATCATCGCCGCCTTCGCCTTCCTGGCCGCCGCCCTCCTCTGACCGGGCCGCCCCGCCCCCGCCCGGGCGCATGCGCGCGCTGTGTCGGCGGTCAGCGGCGAGGGGACCAGGACGGGGTGGAACCGTCTTCGGGGACGGGCGAGGGCGGCGGGAGGCGGCGGGTGATGCGGTCGAAGAGGTCGGTGAGGGGCTCGCCGATGTCGCGGCCGAAGTCGGTGAGGCCGTAGGTGACTTGGGGAGGAGTCGTCGGCTCGACCGCACGCCAGATCAGGCCGTCCTGGACCAGGGCGCGCAAGGTCTGCGCCAGCATCTTCTCGCTGATGCCCCGGATGCTGTCGCGCAGCTCGTAGAACCGGAGGTCGTTGGTCCGCAAGGAGATCAGCACCCAGATGCCCCACCGGCTGGTCACGTGGTCGACCATGTCGCGCGCGGGGCAGTCGGTGTGAAACACCTCATACCGAGGGTCCGCCACGACCGGCTTCAGCTGCACGCCTTCCTCCATGTCCGGAGCTTACCTCGGGGTATGTCCTTACGGAAAGTAAGCCCGGCTCCTAGCGTCAATCCCCGTAGCCACAACGGATAACGCAGCAGGAACGAGGAGCCGAACATGATCGTGGTGACCGGTGCGACCGGAAACGTGGGCCGGCCTTTGACGCAGGCACTCGCCGAGGCGGGCGAGCAGGTGACGGCGGTGTCGCGGCGACCCCCGACCGGCTCGGCGCAACTGCCGGACGGCGTCAGCCACTTGTCGGCCGACCTGGCCGAACCGGCGAGCCTGGAAGCGGCGTTGGACGGAGCGAAGGCGCTGTTCCTGCTCCTGTCCGGCGACTTGCACGCCCCCGAAGCCAGGCCCGCCGACCTCATCGGCCTCGCCGCTGCCCACGGCGTACGCCGGGTCGTCCTGCTGTCCTCGCAGGGCGTGTCGACCAGGCCGCTCGACCCGTCGCGGGTCGCGATGCGCGCGGTGGAGGACGCGTTGCGCGGCTCCGGCCTGGACTGGGCGATCGTACGACCGGGCGGCTTCGCGTCCAACGCCCTGGCCTGGGCGGAGTCCGTGCGTACGGAGCGGACGGTCGCCGCGCCCTTCGGCGACGTGGGGGTTCCGGTCGTCGACCCGGCCGACATCGCCGAGGTCGCGGCGGCCTGCCTCCTGGACGACCGGCACAACGGCGGGGTGTACGAGCTGACCGGGCCCGAGGTCATCACTCCACGTCAGCAGGCCGCGGCCATCGCCGCCGCGCTCGACTCGCCCGTACGGTTCCACGAACTCACCCGCGACGAGGCCCGGTTGGCGATGACCCGCTTCGTACCGGCCGAACTCGCCGACGACACCCTCGACATCCTCTCCGCCCCGCGTCCGGCCGAGTTGGCCATCAGCCCGGACGTCCAGCGCGTCCTCGGCCGCGCCCCGCGCCCCTTCCGCGACTGGGTCACCCGTAACATCGCCGCCTTCCGCTGAGGCGCCGCGTCCCGGTCAGCCCTGCCTGACCTCCCAACTCGGGTTCTGGAGGCGGGTGTTGTGGACAGTGATGTCGGCGTGGTCGGCGGGGTGCGCCGTGGCGGCGTAGAGCCGCTGGGCGGGGAGGTAGCGGTCGCGCCAGGACCGTTCGATCTCGGCGGCGGCCGTCAGTGCCGCGTCTCGGCTCCGGGCGGCGGCCGTCAGGGCCGCGTCCCGGCTCCGGGCCCGGTCCACCGTCTGCTCGAAGGGGACGGACACGAGGACGCGCAGGTCCCACCGGTCGAGGAGTTCGGGGCGCAGGAGGAAGACGCCGTCGAAGAGGAGTACGGCGTCCGCCGGGGCGGTCGCGGCCGGTGGCGACAGCGCGGTGTCGGTCTGCGCGTCGTAGGCCGTCGTTCGGAACCTCCGGTCTCCGCCAGGTCCCAGCGGGTCGAGCAGGAACCGGCACAGCGCGGCGCGGTCGTGGGCGTCGAAGTAGCAGCCTTCGGCGGTGTACCGGCCGCGCCGGTAGCGCTGTGCGCGCGGGACGAGGAAGTCGTCCACCGTCGCCCGGATGACCTCGCGGCCCCGCGCCCGCAGCACGACGGCGAGTTCGTCGGCCAGGGTCGTCTTCCCCGCGGCCGGCGGCCCGTCGACCGCGACCCGCACCGGGTGCCTTGTCGTGACCACCCCAGCCGTGACCGCCCCGGCTGCCCCGGCCGTGACCGCCCCGGCCGCCCCGACCGCCTCCGCCAGCCGATCGATGAGCTCCCCGCGGGTGCCCTGCTCCATCGCCGCCCCTTCCCACGTGAGGGGCGGGCGGATGCCGTCCCCGGTCAGCCTCCCGCCGAGGCCGCGGCAACGCAGAACTCATTGCCCTCGGGGTCGGCCATCACCACATGGTGCCCCTCGAACTCCTCCAGGACGACCCCGCCCGCCTTCACCAGCCGCTCGGACTCCGCCTCGATCCGTGCCCACCGCTCGTCGGGGCTGCCGTGTCCCGGCACCCGGACGTCGATGTGGAGCCGGTTCTTGGCGGTCTTCGGCTCGGGGACCTTGAGGATGCAGAACCGGGGGCCGACGCCGTCGGGATCGCAGAGCCACGCGCCGTCGTCCGCGGAGTCGTCCTCCGGAAGGTCGAACTGCGCCAGCCACTCCTCACGGGTCGTGAAGGGAGCGGGCGGCGGCTCGTCCACATACCCCAGGGCCGTCTTCCAGAACGTGGCGAGGAGTTTCGCGTCCGCGCAATCAAGGGTCAGATCGATTCTTGCTGCCATGACAGGACCGTAACGCGCACCTCGGACAATCGCGGCCGACGCGGACGAGGGCCGACCGCGAATACCTCGACTTCCGCGGAGGGGGTCTTCCCCGCATTACGCGGAGGCGGCGGAGGGGCTGACCTGGGGGATTGTCGGCGGGTAGGGGTGGATTCGGCAAGGTGGCGGGGCGGGCGAATGGGGCAGGTGGCCGCCTGGTGGGGGACGGTGCCGACGGGCTGTGGGGGCGTATTCGGGGTGGTCGGTAGGGTGGCCGGCTGTGGAGGACATGGTGGGGGTCCCGGCGGGACGGGTGACGGTGTCGGACCGGCGGACGCAGAAGAGCTGGCAGGTCGAGGTCGCGGGGTTCGAGATGGCGGCGGTGCCGGTGACGCAGGAGGCGTACGCGGAGGTCACCGGCCGGAGGCCGAGCAGTGTGGAGGGCGAGCGGCTGCCGGTGGAGGGGGTTTCGTGGTGGGACGCGGCGGAGTTCTGCGACGCCCTGTCGCGACGGGAGGGGCTGACGCCCGCGTACGCGTTGGACCGTGAGGCCGAGCGGGCGGAGTGGGACGCGGCGGCGGACGGTTACCGGCTGCCGACCGAGGCCGAGTGGGAGTACGCCTGCCGGGCGGGGACGACGGGGCCGAGGTACGGGCAGCTCGACGCCGTCGCCTGGCACCAGGGGAACTCGGACGGGCGTACGCACCCCGTCGGCGGCAAGGAGCCCAACGCCTTCGGCCTGTACGACATGTTGGGCAACGTGTGGAACTGGTGCTGGGACGTCTACGACGCCGAGGTGTACGGGACCTACCGGGTGCTGCGCGGCGGCGGCTGGGCCGACGCGCACTGGAGCTGCCGCGCGTCCGTGCGGCGCCGCAGCCATCCGACGTTCGGAATCGACGACGTGGGGTTCCGCGTCGCACGTTCTACGCTGCCGCCGTCGCCGCCCCGGCCGTAAGGACCGTAAGGGTCGCAGGACGATCGACCTCCACGGTCGCCCACGTCCGGACACGCATCGCCGTTCCCCCAACACACGGCCTGCGGGCCGGGGCTATCCCCGCACGCGCGGGGAGCAGACCGCCGTGCTCTTCGACACCGTGCCGGACGAGGGGTCATCCCCGCTCGCGCGGGGAGCAGCGCTCGGCGTAGCCGTGCAGGTGACTCAGGGGGTCATCCCCGCTTGCGCGGGGAGCAGATCAGCACCGTGCAGTTCGCCATGAACTCCGGAGGGTCATCCCCGCTTGCGCGGGGAGCAGATCAGCACCGTGCAGTTCGCCATGAACTCCGGAGGGTCATCCCCGCTTGCGCGGGGAGCAGTGGGAGCACACCCCGATCCGCGCGTTCAACTGGGGGTCATCCCCGCTCGCGGGGAGCAGGAGGTGGTGCGGGTGATCGCAACGGCCGCCTTGGGGTCATCCCCGCTTGCGCGGGGAGCAGCCCTTTGTCCCGCCCGCGGCCCGTGCGGGGGTGGGGTCATCCCCGCTTGCGCGGGGAGCAGGCTCGCTGACGTGCGGGGTTATCAGGGGGCAGGGGCCGATTGAACCAACTGTCGAGGATCGGGCAAATAGGGCAAGCGGCTCCTGAAGGCGGGCCGCACGGCCCCGAGCGCAGGATATGGCCACGGCAGGCGGCCGCAGGGGCCAAGGCTGGACCGAGCGTCAAGACGTGGGTGCGGGCGACTCACGGGGGCTGGGTCCAGACAATCAGCGTGCGGTGAGCCGCAGTTCGTTCCGCCGCACCGAGGAGGCGGCGGCGCCCGGAGTTCCGTCGGACGTCATCCGGCGCGCTGCCCGAAGGTGACGCCAGGGCTGAGGCTCAGGGCCAGGACGGTGTCGAGTGCGGTCTCCAGCGGAAGGCTGTCCCGCTGGATCTGGGCGAGCAGGAGTGCGCCCTGCAAGGCGCAGAGGAGGGTGACGGCCAGGTCGTCCGGATCGATGCCGGGCCGGAGGCGCCCGGCGGCGTGCAGGGCGGCCAGCCCTTGGCCGATGACGGTGGACCAGCGGCCGAACCCGACCGAGACCCGAGCGCGGGCCCGCGCGTCGCTCTCGGCGAGCTGACCGCCGAGGGACCCGAGCGGGCAGCCGCCCCGGCCGTCGAGGCGTCCGGCCTCGGCGACGACGAGGTCGCGCCAGGCGCGCAGCCCCTCGACCGTGTCGAGCCCCGCCTGCTCGGTGGTGGTGACGATGGCGTCGGCCTGGCGGTCGATCACCGCCTGCACGAGCGCTTCCTTGTCGGCGAAGTAGTGGTAGAGCTGCGAGCCGCTGACCTGGGCCGCGGCCTTGACGTCTTCGAGGGTGGCGCCCGCGACGCCGCGTTCGTGAACGAGTTCGGCGGCGGCGTCGACGATACGGGCCCGGGTCCGCAGCCCCTTGGGCGTCAGCTTGGCCGTCGGGCGCGTATCGGTAGCCATGACGCCACGCTAACACCATTTTGGACTTGAGAACCCATTTTTTGGACGCGAGAGTGGAATCTGCGACCCAGAAATCGCTGGGCCCATCGCAGCACGAATCGCAGCACGCAAGGGGCGCTCTCATGAACGACATCGCAACCCCGGTCGCCGACCGGGCCGCCGAGGTCCAGGCGCAGGCCGCCGGGCGGCTGCCCGCCGAGGTCGGAACCGCCTTCGAGAACGAGAGGCGGCGGCTGATGGCGGCCGGTGTCCCGGACGGCGTCGCCGGTCCGGGCACCGCCATGCCCGACGGCGACCTTCTGGACGCGACCGGTCGGCCGACGAGCCTTTCGGCCGTACGGGCGGGGCGCCCGGCCGTCGTCGTCTTCTACCGGGGAGCCTGGTGCCCGTACTGCAACCTGACCTTGCGCACCTACCAGGAGGCCCTGGTCGACCAACTCCGAGCGCGGGGCGTCGCCCTGATCGCGCTCAGCCCGCAGAAGCCGGACGGCTCGCTGACGATGACCGAGAAGCTCGGCCTGTCGTACGCCGTACTGTCGGACCCGGGGAACCGGATCGCCGCGCGGCTCGGCATCGTCTTCACCCTCGCCGACAGCGCGCAGGACGCCCAGGCGTCCCTCGGCGTCCGCCTCACCGACGTCAACGCCGACGGGTCCGCCGCTCTCCCGCTCGCCACGACCGTCCTCGTCGGCGCCGACGGCTCCATCCGCTGGATCGACGTCCACCCCGATTACACGACGCGGTCGGAACCCGCCGAGATCCTTGCCGCCGTCGCGGCCCTCGAATAGCCCTCGGCGGAGCCGCGCCCTGAGCAAACACGTCATCCCCGCACGCGCGGGGGGCCGCCATGCGCGGGGCACAGCGCCAAGTAGCCCCCGGGGCCATCCCCGCACGCCGCGGGGTGCACGACGCCCTGGAGAAGACCGTCACCAAGCACATGGGCTCATCCCCGCACGCGCGGGGGGGCAGTTCGGTGACAGCATCGGCGAACTGCTGGACCGGGGGTCATCCCCGCACGCGCGGGGGGGGCAGACGGGCCAGTCGATGCCCATGAGGTCCTGGACGGGGTCATCCCCGCACGCGCAGGGGGCAGCCCGAGCGCTTCCCGAACGCCGCGATCCTGAAGGGGTCATCCCCGCACGCGCGGGGGGGCAGATGCTGTGGCCCGCGTAGCTGACACGGGCTGGGGGGTCATCCCCGCACGCGCGGGTGGGCGGTCTCGCTGACGTGCATGTTCAGCAGTGGGGGGAGGCGGATGGAACCAGCTGTCAAGGGTCGGGCAAATGGGGCGAACCGCCACGCGGTGGGAGTGCGTGCCGGGGCCGGGTACAGGGTACGGCGGGGTGGCGCCGCGTGTGGGGGTCGGGAGAGGCCGGGCGGGGGGCCCGGCCTCTCTTGGCGGGGGTCAGGACAGGAAGGTCTCGCAACGGCCGCCGACGTTGGTGTTGTTGCCGGTGCCGGGGTGGGCGGTGTCGAGGCCGGGGCCGCAGTCGAGGGTGTCGTTGCCGGTGGTGGACCGGATGGTGTCGGAACCGCCGCCCGCCGAGACGACGTTGTTGCCGCCGCCCGCGTCGATACGGTCGTCGCCCCCACCCGTCGTGATCTGGTCGTTGCCGCTGCCCGCGAGGACCACATTGGCGCCGTCGCCCGCCGAGACGACGTTGTTGCCGGCGCCCGCGTCGGTGTACGAAGGGCCGGTGCCCGGGAGGGAGATGCGGTCGTTGCCCGCGCCGGTCAGGACGCAGTCGCTTCCGCCGCCGCCGTCGACGGTGTCGTTGCCGCCGCGGCCGAGGATGAGGTCGTTGCCGGGGGTGCCGGTGAGGCGGTCGTTGCCGGGGGTGCCGAGGATGACGTTCTGGATGTCGACGCCGGTGCAGGGGCCGAAGGTGACGGAGCCGGTGTGGCGGATGCCGGTGAGGCCGGTGGGGGTCTCGGTGTAGGTGAGGGAGGCGCCGCGGGCGACGGTCGCGGGGACCGGGGCGAGGACGGCGGGCTCGCCGTCGACCGTACGCACGGTGGTCGTGCGGCCGGAGCCGGTGATCTCGTAGGAGCCGCGCCCGAGGGAGAGCGTGGCCGCGCCGCCGGTCAACTGGACCTGGGCGGGGGCGGATCCGGGGCCGACGTACACCAGCACGCCCGCGGGGTCGCGGGCGTCGGAGACCAGGACCGTACGGCCGCCGGTGGCGACGACACGGCCGGAGGTGGTGCCGCCGAGGGCCACGTCGGAGAAGCCGTTCAGGGGCAGGAAGGCGCCGCCCGCCGCGCAGGCGATCGTGCCGCCGCGCAACGCGTGCCCGCCGTCGTCGCTGTCGTCGGACCAGAAGACCGGCTTGCGGCCGTCGACGCACTCGGAGCGCGGGGCGAAGGCGAAGCCCTCGTTGTTGAGGTTGGGCATCGCGGCCGGGCGCTCGTAGAGGCCGGTGGCGGCGAAGTCACCGTTGGCGCCCACGGCGAAGGTCGCCGTACGGCCGTTGCAGGTGTCGTCGCACACGGCCCACAACTGGTCGGCCTCGGCGTCGAACTGGAGCTCCATGACGCTCGGGAAGCCGCTGGCGAAGGCGGCGACGCGGGTGAAGCCGCTGCCGGACTGGTCGAGGGCGTACGCGTAGACGCTGCCGTTGCCTTCGAGGCCGACGAAGAAGAGGCCGTCACCGTGGTCGGGGTAGGCGGCCGGGGAGTACGCGGCGCCCGTGTGCTGGTCGCGGAAGCCGTGCGAGGTCAGGTAGCTGTCGGGCACCCAAGTGATGCCCTCGAGGCCGCTGTTGGCGCCGACCGGCGGCAGGTCCGCGGTCAGATTCCACTCGCGGGTGGCGCGCAGCGCGCCGGACCCCGTGCCGGGCGGGTCGAAGCGCAGCACCTCGGGACGGCTCACGCCGCTGACCGCGTTGTCGCGCTCGGTCGAGACGAAGACGCCGCCGGAAGGGCCCGCGCCCGTCAGGGCGACCCCCTCGGCGTCGGGGTCACCGGTCCCGTCCGGGTAGCGCAGCGCCTTGCCCGCGCTCCACCCGTCGGCGGTGTCCGGCGCCCACTTGGCGCCGTCCCACTCCAGCCGGTACAGCGTGGAGGGGCCGTTCCTGACCGCCCACAGCACACCGGGAGTCGGCCCGCCGGAACCCTCGTACGCCAGACCGCTCAGGTTCGTACCGAAGACGTTCGCGTCGTCGACCGTGGTCACCGAGGAGCCGCCCGGCCACGGTGAGGCCGCGACCTGACCGGCGCACGCGTTGGCCGCGCCCTTCGTGGAGGCGGCCGTCGTCGCGAAGTCGCCCGTGCCGTCGGGGCAACGCCCGTACGTGGTCGCCGCGTGGGCGGTCCAGGAGTACGCGTCGATCAGCGTCGTGCCGTCCGGCAGGAAGAGGCGGGCGGAGTCGGCGCCGCCGAGACCGAAGGCCGACTCGACGTCGAGGGCGAGGAAACCGCCCGGCGCGACCGACGTACCGGCGGGGACCGTGAAGACGTGGGAGTCGTCGTTGTCCTTGACGAGCCAGCCCGATATGTCCACGGACACGGGACTTGTGTTGGTCAACTCGACCCAGTCGCCGGGCGTTCCGCCATTGGACTCGACCTCATTGATTCTCACGGCCGACGAGGGCGCTCCGCAGTCGTTCGCGGCGCCCTTGGTGGAGGCGGTCGTGGTGACGAAAGCGCCGGTGCCGTCGGGGCAACGGCCGTACGTGGTCGCCGCGTGGGCGGTCCAGGAGTACGCGTCCACCAAGGTCACGCCGTCGGGCAGGAAAAGCCGCGCGGAATCCGCGCTTCCCAGCCCGAAGACGGGGTCGACGTCGAGCGCGAGAAAACCGCCGGGCGCGATCGACGTACCGGCGGCAATCGTGAACACATGGGAGTCGTCATTGTCCTTGACGAGCCAACCCGACACATCAACAGCAATCGCACCCGAATTGGCCAACTCGACCCAGTCGCCCGGCGTTCCGCCATTGGACTCGACCTCATTGATTTTCACGGCGGAAGGCGCCGCGTCGGCCGCCGGCGAAACGGTCGGCGAACCGGCCGGCGAAACCGCCGAGGCGGCGGGCGAGGACGCGAGGAAAAAGGGAATCGCGGTCAGGAACGCGACGCCCAGAGTGATTGACGCACGCCATCTCTTATGCAAGGTTTGCAAGGCTGTGGGTCCCTCTTCGGTCGGCACGGCGGGAAATGAGCAGGGGTCCCGCGAAGCCTCCGACAGCCCGGCGAATGGCGGGCGAACCGCGGGCGAACGCCAGGTGAGCCTTCGGTTCCACACCGAGCATCACGATCTTGAAACAATTCTGGTCAGACATCAGAAGGCTCAATAGTCTCCGGGTGCACGGCAGTTAACAGTGACTGCCACGTTCCTCGGGGAGCATGCATTGGCCATACACGAGCACGAGGTCGACCGTCGCACGTTGTTCAGAGTCGGCCTGGGCGGAGCGGTCGCCGCCGTCGTCGGTACCGAACTGGCCTTGCCCGGAGCGGCCGTCGCCGCGCCGTCGCCGCAATTCCCGTGGATCATCGACTGCGACACGTGGGGCGCCCGGCCGCCGTCCAGCCCGATCCAGATCACGGGCAACACCACGAACAAGATCATCCTGCACCACATGGCGTTCCCCAACGTCACGGACTACTCGCGCGCCCACGCGGTCCAGCTCGCCAAGGACTGCCAGGACCTGCACATGGACACCAACGGCTGGGCCGACACCGGCCAGCACTTCACCGTCAGCCGCGGCGGCTACGTCATGGAGGGCAGGCACCGCAGCCTGGAGACGCTGGTCACCGGGGAACACCAGGTCACGGCCGCGCACTGCCCCGGTGAGAACGGCAACGCGATCGGCATCGAGAACGAGGGCACGTACATCACGGAGACGCCGCCGCGCGCGCTGCTCGACTCCCTGGTGGAGCTGTGCGTCGCCGTGTGCCGGCAGTTCGACCTGCACGCCTGGGACATCTTCGGGCACTGGGACTTCCGGCTCGGCACCGAGTGTCCCGGCGCCGCCTTCTACGCGCAGTTCCCGACGATCCGCTCGCGCGTCCTGACCCAGATGCGCACGCCCCGGCGGGACATCCCCGCGCGGCGCTGGCCGGACATCTGGCGGTTCGTGGACAGCCAGGTCGTCGGGGTCGCGCAGTACCTGCTCAACAACGCCGGGTACACCGCGCTGACGCCCAACGGCGTCTTCGGCACCGACATGAACGCCGTGGTCGCCGACTTCCAGACCACGCACGGCATTCCGGTCACGCCCGACGCCACCTTCGACACCGCCACGTGGGAAGCGCTGGCGCCCGTACTCGACAAGCACGCCACCGGGCTGCCGGTGAGCGGCCTCCAGTCGATCCTGGCCCTCAAGGGCTTCGCCGGTGTCACGGTCAACGGCACCTTCGACCACGCCACCCAGAAGGCCGTCCAGGATCTCCAGCGGCTGCACGGCCTTCGCCCCAACGGCAAGGTCGACCTGAGCACGTGGTGCGCCGCGGTCGGCGGGTCCGTCCGAGAGGCCTTCTGTTAGCCCGCGCCATACGGGTGCGGTGCACCTGATCTTTTAGGGGCGTTGGGGCCGCCGTCGGGGGCGGAGCCAACGCCCCTACGGGGCACGTCCCGGCCGGGGTCTTACGGCAGGCAGAGGATCAGGATGCACAGGCCCTGGTGCGCGGGCGGCGTCGTCGGGGACGTGCTCGGTGGCGCGGGGTCGGCGGGGGTGGTGGCCGGGGGCGCCATCGTCGTCGTGCCGGGGTCCGCGGGGGTGTCGGCAGCGGTGCCGGTGCCGGTGTTCACGGCTTGCGTGCCGGTCGACGGGGGCGTCGAAGGAGCCGTCGAGGCGGACGGGGCCGGGCCGGTGGCCGGGGAAGTGGCGGGCAGCGGGGCCGTACCGGCGTTGGTGGCGGCCGGGTGGGTCGCCTGGGTCGTGGGGAGCGCCGGGGTACGGGTGTGCCGCTGGGTGGCGGGCGCGGCGGCGTGCGAGCCCGAAGTCGGTTCCGTGGCCTGCGCGTTGTCGGTGCGCAGCGTCACCGGCGTCACGGTGTCGTACGACGAGGACGCCGTCGTGCCCCGGCCGGAGCCGTGGTTCTGCATGGACGCGACGGTCACGCCGCCGCCGAAGAGGGCCACCGCCGTGGCGACGCCCGCACGGCGCCGGTTCTTCTTCCACCGCTCCAACTGCCGCCGCCGGGCGGCGCGTCCGCCCTGCAAGCGGGGCACGAGCGAGGAGGGCCCGAGGACGGACGCCGTCCTCTCCTCGTCAGCCGCAGCCGAAGCCGCAGGGGTGGCCGGGAAGACGGAGGGCTCCGGTATGTACGCGGCGGGCTCGTACGGTGCCGGGTCCGCGTACGAGACCGGAGCCGGGTCCGCGTACGACGCCGGGTCCGCGTACGAGACCGGTGCCGCGTCCGTCTCCGGCGCGTAGGCGCCGCAACCCGGGCACACCAGCGCCCCGTTGACGGAGCGGCGGCACGTGTAGCAGTAATCCATTCGTGGTCTTTCTCCGCTGGCTTCGCGGCCGAGGGTGGGCCGCAGGGATGTCCACGTCCCCCGCGAAGGGGCAGCCCGACCGAAACTAACAGCTGTAACGGGAGGGGTTGCAAGCGACCTGTGTGTTTTTTGAAAAGCCGCGCCGCCTCCTGGGCGGCAATATCCCGACGTGCCCGCCAAATGCGGACGTTCCGCACCCGCGTCAACGACGTGAAGTGCGGCAGGCGGCGCCGCCCACGGTGCCGTTCGGGCGCAATCCGCCCGCGCACCGGCAACCCGATGTCCTCACCTACGTTTTCGTTCATCTCATCGACGGCAAAAACCCATAGCGTGATGCGCCATGGAGAATCAGCAAACCAGCGCCGCCTCGGGGATAACGCGACGCGGCCTCATCGTCGGCGCCGTCGCCGCCGGACTCACCGCGACCGCCGGAACCGCGAGCGCGCAAACGAGCCGACAGGGCACATCGGGACAGGCCGGGAGCACACCGGCGTTCACTCCGCCGGAATCGGCGAAATACCCCGGTTACGCCGAATACAAGCCGCCGAATTACCAGTTGGCCGTGCCGGGGGAATCCCTCGTAGCGGGCCGCGCGGACTACCCGGTCGCGCCGGGTATCGTCCTCACCTCCTTCGACACATTCGGCCGCACCGGCTGGACGCGGGTCCATGTGCTCAACGCCGATCTCGGCAACGCGTCGGTCGGCGTGGACCTCGTCGCGGACAAGGTGAGCGATCCGCGTCCGCTCGCCCAGGCGGCGAACGCGCAGCACGCCGTGGCCGCCGTCAACGGCGACTATTTCGACATCACCGAGACCTTCGCGGCCGAGGGCCCGGAAATCCAGGACGGCACGCTCCGCAAGGGCACGAACAAGACGGCGACCGTCGCGGCGATCGGCGCCGACCGGGTGGCCCGGCTGGCCGACCTGGTGCTCACCGGTACGGTCACGGTCGCCGGGACGCGACGGCCGCTCACCGCCCTCAACTCGCCCTCGGTGCCCGCCGACGGCGTCGCCGCGTACACCCCGGAGTGGGGCGCCGGGCGCCGCACGCTCATCCAGGACGCGGGCCCGTACACCGAACTCGTCGTCGCGGGCGGGAAGATCACCGCCGTCAACGCCCAACTCACCGACACCGCGGTGCCGGAGGGCGGTCTCGTCGTGCTCGGCCGGGGCGCGGCGGCGGCCCAACTGGCCGCCGCCAAGCCCGGTGACGCCGTCACCGTCGACTTCGCGCCGCGGACGAACGCGCCCGTCGCGCTGCGTACCGCGCTCGGCAGCGGCGAGGTGCTGGTGCGCGGCGGCACGGCGATCGACTTCCCGCCGAGCACCGGCAACGACGCGGCCAAGCCGCGCACCGCCATCGCGTGGCTGGACGGCGGCCACCGCCTGCTGCTCGTCGCGATCGACGGCTCGGCCAACTTCTCCGCCGGGCTCAGCTTCGACGACACCGCCAAGCTGCTGGTGCGGCTCGGCGCCACCGAGGCGTTCATGCTCGACGGCGGCGGCTCCACCGAGATCGTCGCCCGCAGGCCCGGCGACACCGGGGCCGGAGTCGTCAACACCCCCTCGGACGGCGGCGAGCGGCCCGTGCCCAACGGCGTCGGCCTCTTCGCCGCCCGCAAGGGTTCGGGCCGGCTGCGCGGCCTCGACGTACGCCCGCGCGCCGACCGCGTCGTGCCGGGGCTGACCGTGGACGTCGCGGCGGCGGGCTACGACGAGACGTGGGCGCCGGTGCCGATCGACGAACACCGCGACCCCGTACGGTGGTCGGCCTCCCCCGGCTCCCTCGGCACCGCGCGCGACGGCGTCTTCCGCGCCAGGAAGCCCGGCGCGGGAACGCTGCGCGCCCGTACCGGGGACGCGGACGGCGCGCACGAACTGCGGGTCCTCGGCGACCTGCACAGGCTGGCGTTCACCGAGCGGGCCGTCACCATCGACCCCGGCGCGACCGCGTCGGTCAGCCTGACCGGGTACGACGCGGACGGTTTCGACGCGCCCGTCGCGCCGCGTGACGTCCGACTCGCCTACGACAAGGCCCTGATCACGGTGGCCGCGCAGCCGGACGGCAGCCTCCGGATCACCGGTGACGCGGGCGCGGTCGGCAAGGCCACCGTCCTGACGGCGACCGTGGGGGATGTGACGGCACGGCTGCCGGTGACGGTCGGCCTGGTCGACGTGTCGCTGGCCGAGTTCGAGCCGGCCGAGAACTGGACGGCGCTGGCCGCGCGGGGCACGGCGTCGGTCGCCTTCGTCGCCGCCCCCGACCGGCCGGGCGCGGCGGCCGACAACCACGCGCTGCGGCTCACGTACGACTTCACCGGGCAGACGAGTACGTCGGCGGCGTACGCGGTGGCCGGCGGCGGTCCGATCACGCTGCCCACGGGCACGAAGCGGATCGCGCTGTGGGTCAACGGCGACGGCAACAACCACTGGCTGCGCTGCATGATGTACTCGCAGGGCACCACCAATGTGCCGTTCACGCTCGCGCTGACCGTGGACTGGACGGGGTGGCGGCGGGTCGTCGGGGACCTCCCCGCCGGGTACTCGGAGCCGGTCACGCTGCTGCGGATCTACATCGCGGAGACGTCGCAGACCAACAAGAACGCGGGGCGGCTCGACTTCGACGGGCTCGCCGCGCAGGTCGGGCAGCAGCCGGACACCTCGCAGGCCCCGCAGCCCGACCCGTACGTCGTCGAGCAGGGCGGACTGCCGGACCGGCGGTGGACCTTCGCGGTCCTGTCCGACCTGCACGTCAGCGCGGCGGCCGGGCTCGACTCCTTCTCCGGGCGGCAGGCGGTGACCGCGCTCGGCCAGGCCGTCGCGACCCGGCCGGACTTCCTGCTGATCAACGGCGACTTCGTGGACAACAACAACCCCGAGGACTTCGCACTCGCCAACGGGCTGCTGCGCGACCACGTACCGGCCGGGCTGCCGGTGTACTGGACGCCCGGCAACCACGAGGCGGGGCTGTCCGCGACCGGCGGCCTCGACGCGTTCCTCGCCGTGACCGGCCGCCCCAACCGGCAGGTCTTCGACCACAAGGGGACCCGTTTCATCCTGCTGGACTCGCACACCGGCGACATGCGGACCTCGGACTGGGACCAAGTGCCGCTGCTCCAGGCCGAGTTGGCGAAGGCGGCCAGGAACCGGTCGGTGACCGGTGTCGTGCTGTCCTTCCACCACCCCTTGCGGGACCCCTCGGGCGCGGGCGCCTCACAGCTCGCCGACCAACTGGAGGCCGGGCTCCTCCAGAAGTGGCTGGCCGACTTCCGGGAGACCTCCGGCAAGCCGGTCGCGCTCTTCACCGGCCACGCGCACACCGCGTCGGTCACGCGGACCGACGGCGTCCTGGAGGTCACCACCCCGGCCGTGGGCAAGACGCCCTACAGCTCGCCCGACCAGGGCGGCTTCTTCGGCTGGATGCACGTCGGCGTCGACCCCAGGCCCGCGCGCGTCCGGGCCGGGCAGCCGAGCCCGCGGACCCGCGAGTGGCTGCGGGCCGAGAGCCGCCCGGTCATCGACGGGATCGAGCTGACGGCGGACGGTCCCGTGCCCGTCGGCACGTCGGCCGCTCTGGCGGCCACCGGCATCACCAGCGAGTTCGGGCTGCGCTTTCCGCTGCGCTACCCCGCCACGGTGGTCTGGTCGGGGTCCGCGGGCGTCCTGGTCACCGACTCGCCCTCCGAGGCCAAGGCCGCCAAGCGCCGTCCCGGGACCCTCGCGGTCCTGGACCCGACGACCGCCACGCTCACCGCGCTGCGGCGCGGCACGGTCACGGTGACGGTCGCCTCGGGCGGCCTGACGGCGTCGGCGACGGTGACGCTGAAGTAGCCGCTACGTACCCGCGTACGCCGATCCGTACGCGGGCCCGGCACGCCTTGTGAGGTCCCGCCCCCGCGGCGGGGCCTCACTTCACCTCGTTGCCGTCGGCGTCCAGGGAGTGCTCCTGCCAGTACTTGTCCCACTTGTCGTCCACGTGCCGGGGGACCTTGCCCTTCGGGTAGCGCACGAAGCCCTTCGGCGGCTCCTCCTTGTCCGACACGCAGGCCCCGCCGCCCGCCGGGGGCCCGACCGACGCCACCGGGTACTCCCCGCCCGAGCACATCGCGTCCTGCACGCTGCACGCCGAGCCGAGCCCCATGAAGGCGACGCCCGCGAGGGACAGTCCGATCAGGGTGAGCCGGGGGCCGGCGGGAATCCGGGGCCGACGGGGATGGTTGGTCTGCACGGCGCTGCCGCCTCTCGCGTAGGTGATCTTCGCTCCTGGACCAGTGTGGCCGCGCGGATGTGTCCGAATCATCCGTGCTCGTACTCAGGTCGCGGTGGGTACGGAGTGCGGGGGCGGCGGGCGGGCGTGAGTATGGACGGAAACGTGGGAGGCGTGCTGTGCCGCTGGAATCCGAGCCGTTGCGGAAGCTGGGCTTCCTGACCATCGGGCTGTTCGACGAGGCCGATCCCCGGCGGGGGCACGAGTCGACGCTGGAGATCATCGAGCTGGGCGAACGGCTCGGCTTCGACAGCGCGTGGGTGCGGCACCGGCACCTCCAGTACGGGATCTCCTCGCCGGTCGCCGTGCTGGCGGCGGCGAGCCAGCGCACCCGCAGGATCGAGCTGGGCACCGCCGTCATCCCGCTGGGCTGGGAGAATCCCCTGCGGCTGGCCGAGGATCTGGCGACGGTCGACATCCTGTCCGGCGGACGGCTCAACCCCGGCGTCAGCGTCGGGCCGCCCACGCACTTCGAGCAGGTCGGGCCCGCGCTCTACCCGGACACCGCCGACGCCGAGGACTTCGGCTACCCGCGCGTCCGGCGGCTGCTGGACTTCGTACGCGGCGAGCGCGCCACCGACTTCAGCGGCGTCGAGGGCATCGAGGTCTTCTCCGACCGCGTCCAGCCGCACTCCCCCGGCCTCGGCGGCCGTCTCTGGTACGGCGGCGCGAGCCTGCGGTCGGCGCGGTGGGCGGGCGAGAACGGCATGAATTTCCTGACGAGCAGCGTCGTCAAGGCGGAGGAGCCGGAGAAGCCAGCGGAGGCGGCGAAGGCTGCGAAGGCGGCGGAGTCGGAGAATCCGGCGGCGGCAGAGGCGGCGGTGACGGGCCCGGCGCCGGACTTCGCCGACATCCAGCTCTCCCACATCAGGACCTTCCGCGCCCACCACCCCGACGGCGACCGCGCCCGCGTCTCGCAGGGCCTCGTCGTCATCCCCACCGACAGCGCCACGCCCGCGCAGCGCGCCCGCTACGAGGAGTACGCCCGCAAGCGCCTCCCGCGCACCACGGCTCCGCAGGGCCCGGCGCGCATGCTCTTCTCCCCCGACTTCGTCGGCCCCTCGGCCCAGCTCGCCGAACGCCTCCACGCCCACGCCGCCTTCCGCGAGATCGACGAGGTCGCCTTCGCCCTGCCCTTCACCTTCGCCCACGAGGACTACGTCCAGATCCTCACCGACCTCGCCGGCGCCCTGGGCCCGGCCCTGGGCTGGCGCCCGGCTCAGTCCTCGTAGCCGTGCCTCGACAGCCGTGCCTCGACAGCGGGGCCGCGGTACGGGACGCGTGGGCGGCCTGCCAGATGTCGAGGACTCGGCGGCCTCCTGGGCGTCCGCGCGGGCCCGGCGCGGCGCCGAACCCGGAGGTCCGCACGGCGCGGCGCCGAACCCGCGCGGGCCCGGCGCCGCACCGGGCGGACCCGCCGCTACATCCGGGACGCCACGTCCGACCGGAGCTGCGGCAGCATCGCGTAGAGCTTGTCGCCGGGGCACTCGGTGACGTTGAAGTCCCGGTGCCCGAAGATCTGCGTCGGCGCGAGGCCGTACTTGTAGCAGATGTACGAGCAGAGGCTGACGAGGCTGGCGTAGAGGATCGACGGCGGCGCGACCGAGGTGTACGTGCCGTTGTTCTCGATGCCGATGCCCTGCGTGTTCTGGCCGACGGTGTGGGCGCCGACGACCATGTTGCTGCCCGCGAGCAGCCGTTCCAGGCTGCGGTGGCGGCCCTCCATGATGATGCCGGTCCGGCTGATGGTGAAGTGGTTGCCGGTGTCGATCCAGCCGTTGGTGTCCATGTGCAGGTCCTGGATCTCGTGCGCGATGGCGAACGAGCCGGACGTGCCGGAGTCGGCGGTGTTCGCGAACGCGGTGTGGTGCACGACGATCTTGTTGGGGTTGTTCCCGGCCAGGCTGACCGGGGAGGACGGCGGGCGGGCGCCCCACGCCGTGGTGTCGAACATGTTGGGCTCGGGGACGATCCGCGCGGCGGAGGCGGAGGCGGGCGCGGCGCCGACGATCACGGCTCCCGCGCTCGCGCCGAGCACGGCGGCCGAGGCGAGGAAGCGGCGGCGGGACAGGGCGGCGCGGGACTCGTCCGTGCCGGACTCGGCGGTGGGGGACTGGGCGGCGCGGGGCATGGCGAAGTGCTCAGGGACCGACATGTGTGCTCCCGTGGTGGGGGTGAGGGAGAGCGTCAAATTCCGTGCGGGCAGCTGTCGTTGGAACTTAATGCCAAGTAACCACCGCAGAACAGAGTGCGGATGAAACTTTCCTCCATACGGCGGAGCGTGACGCGGCGCCGGGCGCGGGGCGGACACGGCGCCGGGCGCGGGGCGGACACGGGGCGGGGCGCGCGGCGGACGGGCGCGCGCCACGGGTGCCGCCCTCGGCCCCGCGGCATGCATTTCCCCGCTCGATTGAATCTGTTCAATGAATCCGGCAAGTACACCCCCTTGACGTCTGACGATTCTCGGCCATAGCGTCCGCCCGGAACTTAAAACGTTTCATACGAGGAGACGCGCACCATGACCGACGACGCCAGCCACGCCGACGACAGCCGCCCGGACGCCGGTGTCGCCCGCCGCCGCGTCCTCCAGGCCGGAGCCGCCGCGGGCGCGGCCCTCACGTGGGGCGCGGCCACCGGCACCGCGCACGCGGCCGAAGAGGCGAGAGCGGCGGGCAGCGCCTCCGCGCACCCGGCCCCGTGCCGACCCGGCGCCCCCGGCTCCGCCTCCTGGTTCAGCGCCCCGCCCGCCCCCGTCCGGCCCAAATTCCGCTGGTGGTGGCCGGACGGGCTGGTCGAGCCCGCCGAGATCCGCCGCGAGATCGACCAGATCGCGGACGCCGGTTTCGGCGGCGTCGAGATCGCCGCGGTCCACCACAGCGTGGACGACCCGGCCGTCCTGGACACCGCGCGCCACGGCTGGGGCAGCGCGAGCTGGGTCGCCGGGATGGAGGCCGCGCTGGAGCAGGCCGACCGCCGCGGCCTGACCGTCGACCTCACCGCGGGCCCCGCCTGGCCGACCGCCGTCCCCACGATCACCCCGGACAGCCCGGCCGCCGTACAGGAACTCGCCTACGGTGTCGCCGCGTTGGCCGCCGGGGCCCGTTACGAGGGACCCGTCCCCGCCCCCGTCGTCGCCGCCGACCCGGCCGCCGCGAAGGCCACGCTGCTCGCCGTGCAGGCGGTCCGCGTCGACACCGCCAACAGCACCCGCAAGGAGACCGGCCTCGACCCGGCCACCCTGGTGGACCTCACGCGCACGGTCACCAACGGCGCCGTCACCTGGACCGCGCCCGACGACGGCGGGTCCTGGCTGCTGTTCGCCCACTGGCTGCGCGGCACCGGCCAGACCCCCGAGGCGGGGCCGCACACCGCGCCGACCGCGTACGTCGTGGACCACTTCAGCCCCGCCGGCACCCGCGCGATCACCGACTTCTGGGAGTCGGACCTGCTGACCCGGCCGGTGCGCCGGCTGATCGCCCGCGCGGGCGGCGCCCTCTTCGAGGACTCCATCGAGCTGGAGTCGCGCGCCCTGCTGTGGACCCCGGCGCTGCCCGCCGAATTCGCCCGCCGCCGCGGCTACGACCTGCTGCCGTACCTGCCCGCGCTGCTGCTCAACAAGAGCAACCAGGTCTACGCGTACGGCGCCGCGCTGACCGTCCGCGTACGCCACGACTTCTGGCAGACGGTCTCGGAGCTGTACAACACCCACCACGTCACCGCGATCAAGAAGTGGGCGAGCACCTTCGGACTGAAGCTGCGCGCGCAGCCGTACGGGCTCCAGACCGACGCCATCGCGACCGCCGCGCTCCTGGACATCCCCGAGGGCGAGTCGCTGGGCTTCAAGAACCTGGACGACTACCGGTGCCTGGCCGGCGGGCGGGACATGGCGGGCAGCACCATTCTGTCCTGCGAGTCGGGCGCGTACACCGGCGGCGCGTACAGCACCACCTGGCAGAAGTTCCTGCGCACGATGGGCGGCGCGTACGCGGCCGGGGTCAACCAGACGGTGATCCACGGCTTCTCGTACGCGGCCCTGCCCGGTGTGGCCTGGCCGGGATACGCGGCCTTCACCCCGTACCACGGCGGTGTCGGCTACGGGGAGTCGTGGGGGCCGCGGCATCCGACGTGGCGTCACATCGCCGACATGTCGGGCTACTTGGCCCGTGTGCACCAGGTCCTGCAAGCGGGGAAGCCGCGCCAGGACGTGGCGATCTTCCGGCAGACCGGCTACACCGCGACCGGCATCGGCGCGTCCTGGTTCACCTCGACCGGCATACCGCTGGGCTGGAACCACCAGTTCATCAGCGAGCCGCTGCTGAGCCTGCCGTCGGCGCGGGTGACCAACGGGGTGCTGGCGGCGGGCGGACCCGCGTACCGCGCCCTGTTCGTGGAGGCCGACTTCTTCGCCGGGTCCACCTGCACGCTGCCGGTCGAAGTCGCCGAGAAATTCCTGGCGTTCACCAAGGCCGGGCTGCCGATCGTGCTGCTCGGCGACTGGAGCACCGCGACCGTCCCCGGCCTGGACACCGGCGGGCAGGACGCCCGACTGCGCGCGGTGCTGGCCCAGTTGCTGGCCCAGCCGCGCGTCCGGCAGATCACCGACAAGACCGCGGTGGGCGCCGCGCTCGCCGACCTCGGCGTGACACCGCTCGTCTCGTACGCGACCAGTTCCACGCTGCTCAACGCCCACCGGTACGCGGACGGCGTCGACTACTTCTACTTCTGCAACGGCAAGCACGCCGAGACGGTCAAGCCGCCGGTCGCCGCCGTCGACCACGAGGTGACCCTGCGCCGGGGCAGCACCCGCCACGTCCCGTACCTGCTGGACCTGTGGACCGGACGCGTGCGGCGGATCGGCACGTACACCGAGAACGGCGACACGGTCACGCTGCGCGTCGCGCTCCAGCCCGGCGAGACCATGGTCGTCGCGCTCGGCGTGCCCGGCCTGTTCGGCGACCGCACGGGCAGCGGCCCGCACGCGGTGTCCACCACCGCGGACACCGTGCTCTTCGCCGACGGGCGGCTGACCGTACGCGGCTCCGCCGACGGCGAGTACGTCACCGAGCTGTCCCAAGGCCGCCGCACGGTGCGCAGCCGGATCTCCGGCGTGCCGCAGCCCACCCAGCTCACGGGCTGGCGGCTGGACGTCGAGGACTGGCAGCCGGGCGCCACCGCCACCGAGACGAGGGTCGTGCGCCGCGCGCTCACCCTCGACGCGCTCGCCGCCTGGCCCGACATCCCCGCGCTCGCCGACGTCTCCGGCATCGGCCGCTACCGCACCACCGTCCGCCTCGGCCGCGCCTGGACCGGCGGCCACGGCGCGCTGCTCGACCTCGGCACGGTCTACGACACCTGCCGCGTGACGGTCAACGGCCACCGCCTCGACCCCGTCGACCACATCAACCCCGTGGTGGACCTGGGCGGTTGGCTGCGCCAGGGCGACAACACCATCGAGGTCGAGGTGGCCACCACCCTCGGCAACCGGCTGCGCGTCAGCGATCCGGGCGTCTACGGCGGATCGCCGCGCCAGCCGTACGGCCTGGTCGGTCCGGTGCGGCTGCTCCCGTACTGGGAGGCGCGGATCGGCTGACCGCGCGCGTCAACGGCCTCAGGAGCAGCGGTAGGTGAAGGTGTACGACCCCGACTGCCGCTGCGGGGAGAGCACTTCGAGGGTCGCGGTCGCCTGGAGCGTGCCGCGGCCGTCGAAGGACCACAGCAGCACGACGTCGGTGCTGCGCCGCCCCTTCGCCACCCGCTGCCGCAACTCGTCGGACAGCGTGCCGTCGCTGCGCCGCCACCGGTAGCGCACCGTTCCCGCGTCCCCGCTGGTCCGCAGCGTGCCCACCACCTTCGCCGTACTGTGGCAGCCCTGGACGGCGGTGTCGTTGCGGACGCTGACGCCGTCGACCTTCACCGAGCCCGGCCAGTGCTGCCACAGCAGATACGCCACCACCCCGAGCAGTACCAGCAGCGCGAGCAGCCAGCCGCCCAACGCCCGTTTCCCGCGCGGCTCTTCGGGCGGCAGCACCGGCTCCCCCGGCCGCACGGTGCCGTGCCACACGGCGGCGGTCCGCTCCGTACCGACCGACGGCTCGGGCCCTTCGGGCACCCCGGGCCCGAAGCGGCGCAGCCCGGGCGCGAAGGTCTCCGCCTCCGGGACCTCGCTGGACCAGGAGTCGGGGTCGAGTACGGTCGCGCCGTCCGGCTCCTCGGCGCCGCCCGCACCGCCCCCGGCGCTCGCGCCGCCCGTATCGCTCGTGCCGCCCGTACCGCGCGCGCCGTCCGTATCGTTCGCGCCGTCCGTATCGCTCGCGCCGTCCGTATCGCTCGCGCCGTCCGTATCGCTCGCGCCGCCGAAGCCGAGGTCGCTGAGCCGGAAGGTGCCGTCGTCCGGCGCGGCGGGGGCGGGGGCGGGGGCAGCCTGCGGCCGGGTGCTGAAGTGCAGGCGTGGGTCACGGCTCTGGTCGCGGTCACGGTCGTGCGGCATGGGCGGGTTCCTTGGCGGAGGGCCGAAGTGCGGGTCAGCAGGCGTCGATCGTCTGTGAGGAGCCGTTCCCCTTGCCCGCGGCGGGCGTCGAGGAGACGGTGAGCGTCCAGCCGGGGAAGCGGCTGACGCCGAACGCGTGAGTGTAGGACTGGGTGGAGGACGTCTCGCCCTTGGGGATCGGGTACGACTCGGTGACCGCTCCCGACACGAGTCCCGACGCCGTGGTGTGCGCCCAGGTGAGGACCAAGGTGCCGTCGTCGGCTCCGTTGCCTTGCACGGTGACCGCCGCGACCGCCGTGTGCCCGGCGCCCGCGCTACAGATGAACCGCACGATGGCGACCGAGTCCACCACCAGCGCGGGTGGCGTCGTCGTGGTCGGCGGTGTCGTCGGCGGCGTCGTGGGCGCCGTGGTGGGGGGCGTCGATGTCGGCGTCGATGTCGGCGGGGGATCGACCGGCGCCGTCGTCGTCGTACCGCTCGGTGAGGCGCTGTCCGAGGCGGACGGGGACGGGGACGCGGACCCCGATGCCGAGGGGGACGCGGACGGGGAACCGGACGTCGGGGTGGCGGTCGCGGGGGCGACGGGCTGGCCGGAGACCAGGGAGGTCAGGGCCGAGGGGGTCGAGGCGGCGGTGACCTCGTCGGAGGGACCGTCGCCGCCGGTGGCCACCGCGGTCACGACGAGCCCGGTGGATATCAGGACGGCCGCGACCGCGCCCGCCACCAGTTTGGCGCGCCGCCCGAAGCGGGCCGGGCGTACCGGGCGGTGCCGCTCCAGCGCGACCAGGGCGTCGCCCGGTGCCGCCGCGCCCGGAGTCGGCGCGGGGGCCGCGCCGGAGGCGACGCCCGCCCCCTGGCCGAGCTGCGTGTGCGCGAAGGCCGTCGTCCCCGAGGCGGCGCTGCCGCCGCCGAACGGCAGCAGCAGCGGCAACAGGGCCACGAGCGCGGCGAGTTTGCGCTGCCCGCGCTCCTCCCAGTCCTCGCCGTACGCGGCGCCCGCCACCGCCTGGAGTTCCGCGACGAATTCGGCCGCGCTCTGCGGGCGTTCCTGCGGGGTCTTGCCCAGACCGCGGGTGACCAGACCGCGCACCGGCTCCGGCACCCGCTCGTCGGGGATGGGCGCTTCGGCGTGCTGCACGGCCAGTTCGAACATCGTCGAGCCGGAGTACGGCTTACTGCCGGTCAGGCACTCGTAGAAGGTCGCGGTGGCCGCGTACACGTCGGTCGCCGGGGTGGCGGGGCCGCCTGCCCACTGCTCGGGCGCCATGTACGACGGCGTGCCCGCGACCGCGCCCGTCTCGCCGCTGCGCACCGCGACGCCGAAGTCCACCAGTTTGGACACGCCGTCCGTGGTGACCAGCACATTCGCGGGCTTGTAGTCGCGGTGCACCACCCCCGCCGCGTGCGCGGCGGCCAGGCCGAGCAGTGAGCCCTTCAGCACCGCGAGCGCCGGTTCCGGATCGGTCGCGCCCTCCTGCCGCAGCAGCGCGTGCAGCGCGATGCCGTCGACCAGCTCCATCACGATCGCGGCGTTCCCGCAGTCCTCCACGTACTCGTAGAAGCGCGCGATGTACGGCGAGTGCAGGCCGCCGAGGAGTTCCGCCTCGGCGCGGAAGGCGGTGCGAAAGCGCGGGTCGCCGCCGAGGGGTCCCGCGAGGTACTTGACCGCCACCGCCGTTCCCGTGGCGATGTGCGTGGCCAGCACGACCCGGCCGGACGCGCCCGCGCCGAGGTCACGTTCGTGTCTGTACCCGGGCACGCTCCACAGCCCGTCCCCGCCCGCGCCGCCGTAGCCCGTACCGCCGTAACCCGTGCCGCTGTGGCCCGTACCGCCGCCGCTCGCGGGCGTGCCGCCGTAGCCCGTGGCCGGGTCGTACGCCGGTCTGCCGGAGCCGTCGTTTCCGTCCATCGTGTGCCGTCCCCCTCATCCGCCCCTGCCCGCCCCCCGGCGGCCGTCGCCGCGCTCACGCGCGCTCGTAGGCGTCGACGCAGATTACTGCGGCCGGGGTTCCCCGGCACCCCTCGCGGGACCGGAGGGTACTCGCTGCGGGGCGCTCACAGGCCGCCCGGACGTCGTCGTCTACCGCGCGGACACCATCGACGTCACGCCGACCCGGCCCGAGCACGTACTGCTGGTGGTCGAGGTGGTCTCACCGGGCTCCGAGACCACCGACCGGATCGTGAAGGTCGACCAGTACGCGAAGGCCGGCATCCCCTTCTACTGGCGCGTCGAACAGACCGCCACGGGCGTCCCGTTGGTCTACACGTACGTCCTCGACCCCGCGGGCACGGCCTACCGCGACGGTGACGTGTTCACCGGCACGGTGAAGGCCGTGGTCCCCTTCGCCGCGGAGATCGACCTCGGCTCGGTCTGAACCGCGGAGCGGCCGGGGTCAGGGCGGGTCAGGGCGGGTCAGGGCAGGGCGGGTCAGGTCAGGCGGCCGGATTTCAGTTCGTGTTCGAGGCGTTGGCCCTCGATGTCGGGGTCGGGGATGTATGTGGAGAACCACTGGGGGTGGTACCAGACCTTGGAGCGGACGATGGCGAGGACGGCGGGGACGAGGGTGAGGCGGACGACGAAGGCGTCGAGGAAGACGCCCGCGGCGAAGCTGAAGCCGATGGCCTTGATGGTGGGGTCGTCGGTGAACATGAAGGCGACGAAGATGAAGAACATGATGAGGGCCGCGGCGGTGACGACGCGGGCGGACAGGCCGGTGCCGCGCTGCACGGCCCGGCGGGCGTCGCCGTTCTTCGTGTACTCCTCCTTGATGCGGGAGACGACGAAGACCTCGTAGTCGCTGGACAGGCCGAAGATGATGGCCAGCATGATGATCGGCAGGAAGCTGATCGTCTCGGTCGGCGTGATGCCGAAGATCCGCTGGCCCCAGCCCCATTGGAAGGTCGCCACCTGGGCGCCGAGGGCCGCGGCCATCGACAGCAGGAAGCCGAGGATGGACTTGATCGGCACCAGGATGGTGCGGAAGGCGAAGGTCAGCAGGATGAAGGCCAGGCCGACCACGACGATCAGGAAGACCGGCAGCGCGCTGGACAGTTTGGCCGAGACGTCGATGTTGGAGGCCGTGGTGCCGCCGACGAGGATGTCGGTGCCGGTCTGACCTTCGAGCTGCTGCCGGTCGTCGCGCAGGGTGTGCACGAGGTCGGCGGTGGCGGGGTCGTTCGGCCCGGTCTTGGGGATCACGCGGATCAGCGAGACCCCGTTCTTGGAGGCCAGCGGCGTCACCTTGACGACGCCCGGCACCTTGGTGAGCCGCGCCGCGATGGCCGCGGTGTCCGCCGGGCTGCTGGTGTTCTGCGCGACGATCAGCAGCGCGCCGTTGAAACCGGCGCCGAAGCCCTCGGTGGTGAGGTCGTACGCCTTGCGCTGTGTGGTGCTCTTCGGCTGGGAGGCGCTGCTGGGCAGGCCGAGCCGGATGTCGAGGGCGGGGATGGCCAGCACGCCGAGCAGGGCGACGCCGCCGATGAGTACGAGGATGCGGTGGCGTACGACGAAGCGGGCCCAGCGGGCGCCGTTGGGGCTGTCCGGGTCGGCGGCCGAACGGCGGGCGACCCGCTCCGCGCGGGCGCCGAGCCAGGGCAGCCGGGTGAATGTGGCGACCTTGGTCCCGGCGAAGCCGAGCATCGCGGGCAGCAGGGTCAGCGCGATGAGCAGCGCGACGGCGACCGAGGCCGCGGCGGCCAGACCCATGACGGTGAGGAACGGGATGCCGACGACGGTGAGCCCGCACAGCGCGATGATCACGGTGAGCGCGGCGAAGACGACGGAGCTGCCCGCCGTGCCCATGGCCAGCGGCACGGACTCCTCGGGCGTCATGCCGTTGAGCAGGTTCGTACGGTGCCGGGACAGGATGAACAGGCCGTAGTCGATGCCGCAGGAGAGCCCGAGCATCAGCGCGACGGTGGTGGAGGCCGAGGCGATGGTGACCACGGACGCGACGGCCGTGATGGCCATCAGCGTGGTGACGACGCCGATGATCGCGCCCAGGATCGGCATGCCCGCCGCGGCGAACGCCCCGAAGGTGATCATCAGGATGAAGAAGGCGACGATCAGGCCGATGAGTTCGGGCAGCTCGGAGATCACCTGCCGCCAGCCCGGATAGACGCTGCCGTTGTACTCGACCTGGACGCCGTCCGCCCGTACGGGCTTCATCGCGTCGTTGAACAGGTCGAGGTTGGCGTCCTTGACGTCGGTGGCCGCCGCCGACCACTGCACCTGGCCGAGCGCGATCTTGTCGTCCTGCGAGACGAGCTTGCCCTGGAACGGGTCGACGACGTTGGAGACCTGAGGGACCGTCCGCAGCTTGGTCATGGCCGACTCGATCACCTTCATGGTGGCCGGGTCGGTGACCTTCCTGCTGCCCTGGGTCGTCGCGAAGACGATCGTGCTCTGGCCGCCGCTGAAGGCGGGCAGCTTGGCGGACAGGACGTCGGACGCGTTCTGCGCCTCGGTGCCGGGGATCGTGAAGTTGTCGTTGGTCTTCCCGCCGCTGATCTGGGCGGCGGCGATGGCGACCACGGCCGCCACCAGCCACAACGCCAGGACCAGCCGTCGGCGCCGGAAGGCGAGCCGGGCGAGTCGGTACAAATAGCTTGACATGGGTACATATCTCCACGGCCGGTTCGGGTAGCGCACGCCGAGCCTGACGTTAAGCATTCACTAGCCGCAGGTCAAGTAAATCGCTTGCCAACGTAAGGTGAGTCGCTGGACATCGGCAGGTGAGTCACTAGTCTTTGGCTGGCGAGTGACCGGGCCTCGGCCGGTGATCCGGCACGCCCGCGACCAGCCCCCGGCCGGCGCTACGGCAGGCACGTCCGCAACGGTCCCCGGCCGGTGAGACGGGCCGCCCGCGACCGGCCCGCGACCGGCCCGCGAGGGGCCCGCGAGGGGCCCGTGACCCGCCGGACGACCGGCTTCCGGGCCCCCGGCGGCTTGTATGCTGCGGTGCGGTCCTCGCGGCCCACGAAGGAGGAGCAAGAACCATGCCGACGCCTGCCAAGGGCATGTCCACCCGTGCGGCGCAGGCCGAGCAGACCAGGCAGCAGATCCTGGACACCGCCCAGCGGCTCTTCCTCGAACTCGGCTACAACGCCACCTCGCTCCAGATGATCGCCGACGAGCTGGGCCTGACGAAGGCCGCCGTCTACTACCACTTCCGCGCGAAGGGCGACATCCTGCACGCGGCGATGCAGCCCGGCATGCGCCGGATGGAGACGCTGCTGGACGATGCCGACGCGATGCGCGGCCGGCGGGCGCGCATCGAGCACGTGGTCAACGGCTTCGCCGAATTCCTCGTCACCAACCGGCACTACGCCGTGATGGCCTCCACCGATCCGGACGCGCGGCACACCACCAAGAACCACGAAGAGGTGGCCGCACTGCACCGGCGCGGCCTCACCCTCTTCTACGGTGAGCAGCCGACACCCGCCGAACGCATCGCCTACAGCACCGCCCTCCTCGCCCCGGAGACCCTGCCGCTCCTCGCCGACCTCTCCGACGAGGAGCTGGGGGAAGCGCTACGGACGACGATGCTGCGGATTCTGCGGGTGCCGAGGGCGTAGCGCCCGCAGATGGGACCGCGCGGGTGCGCGAGCCGGAGTTCCAGGACCGTGTGGTCGCCGAGACCGGCGCCTTCCCGACCACGGCGCCCGCCTGACGGTCCGTCAGCACGGCGCCGACGTCAGGACGCCGTGCGCGCCACGTAGATCGTGTTGGTCGCCTCGCCGTCCTGGAGCGGGTTGGGGAAGGTGACGACGTGGGCCTCGGCCGTGGCGAAGGTCTCGCGGAGGGTGACGGTGAAGGGGTCGTCCGGCGGGTCGTTGGACCACAGGGCGAACACGCCGCCGGGGTGGAGGTGGGCGGCCAGCCGCCGCAGGCCGTCCGGGCGGTAGAGGGCGGCGTGCCGGGGGTGGAGGACGTGGGCGGGCGAGTGGTCGACGTCCAGGAGCACGGCGTGGAAGCGGCGGCCGGGCGTCTCGGGGTCGAGCCCGTCGGCGTCGGCGGCCAGGGCGAAGAAGTCGCCGTGCACGAAGCGGCAGCGCGGGTCGGCCGTCAACTCCGCGCCCAGCGGCACCAGATGCTCCCGGTGCCAGCCGATCACCTCGGCGAGCGCGTCGATGACGACCAGCGACCGTACGCGCGCGTCCTCCAGCGCCGCGCGCGCGGTGTAGCCGAGGCCGAGCCCGCCGACGGCGACATCCGCGTACGAGTCCCCTCCATCGTCCCCGTCCCCGTCCGGGAGTTCGGCCAGGCCGAGCCGGGACAGCGCGATCTCACCGGCGGTGAACAGGCTCGACATCAGGAACTCGTCGCCGAGTTTGACCTCGTGCACGTCCTCGCCGGTCGCCACGTCCCGCCGTCGCCGCAGGCTGATCTCGCCCATCGGCGTCGGACGCCAGTCGATCTCCTCGAAGCGACGGCTCACGTGCTTTTCCTCCGGCCAGACGGCAGCGTTGTACGGGCCAAGGTAGCGGCCCGCGCGACCTCCGCCTCACCAGCCGTCAACCGCCAGCCCGACCGCGCGGCCGACCGGGCGCCGTCCGGGCACCGACCGGCCGGTGTCACCTCACCCGTCGATTCACCCGTCGATCAGGCGTTCCGCCGTGAACCCGAACAGCCGCCGCGCCGCCGCCGTGTCGACCGGTGCCGTACGGCCGGGCAGCGGACGCAGTACGCGGGTCGTCGGGTGGAAGCGGCGCATCAACTCCTCGGTGGGGAAGGGCACCAGGATCTCGGGCGCGCACACGTGCACGACATGCGCGCCGGGTTGCGTCACCCGCAGGGCCAGCAGCGCGGCCCGCGCCGCGTCGCCGACCTCCAGATACGTCCACAAGTCCCGCGCGCCGTCAGCCGGTTGCTCGGTGACCAGCGCCGCGTGCGCCCGCAGCCGCTCCTCGAAGCCGCCGACGTACGGGTAGCGCAGGCAGACCACGCTCATGGCGTGCCGACGCGCCATCATGGCGGCGGTCACCTCGTCCACCTGCTTGGACAGCCCGTACGGGTCCTCGACCTGGCCGGGCATGGCGGCGTCCACGGGGACGTACGGCGGGTGCGGGGCCGGGTCGCCGGTCCAGGGCAGTCCCGTGACCCCCCACGAACTGGCCAGTGCCACGTGCCGCACCCCGGCCCGCCCGGCCTCCTCCAGTACGGAGAAGGTGGCGAGCGTGTTGCCGCTGAACACCTCCTGCGGCGTGTTGCGTTCGGGCGTCGGGATCGCCGCCAGGTGGACGACCGCGTCGGCGCCGTCCAGGGACCTGCGGACGGTCTCCGGGTCGGCCGCGTCGCCGGTCACGACCAGCCGCGCGCCGAGCCGGCCCAGGTCGCCGGGGTCGTCGAGGACCAGCGCGTTCGCCTCGACGCCGCGCTCGGCGAGCAGCGCGAGGACCGCCCGCCCGATCCGGCCGGCCGCCCCGGTGACCAGCACCCTTGTGACCACCGCCAACTCCCTTACCTGTAGGCCCGTACGGCGACGACGTGCGCGGACGCGGCGCCGTTGGTCGCCTCGACGACGATCCGTACCGCGCGGGCGGTGACCGGCTCCTCCAGGACGTGGACCCGGCGGCGGCGCCGGTTGGCCGTCACGCGGTCCAGCACCCGCCAGTCGGCCCCGGCCGCGTCGCGCACCTCCACCCGATAGTCCCGTACCAGCGTCGGGAGCGTGTCGAAGGGGGTCCTGTGGTGGTGCAGATTGATCAGGTCCTCGTTGACGTCGTCGTCCGCGACGACCTCGATCCGGCGCAGCGCGACCGGCTCGTCCCACGCCAACTCCAGCCATTCCGGCGTGCCTTCGCGCACCGGCTCCGAGACCCACAGGTGCGGGCCCGCGTACGGCCGGGCGTATCCGTCGACCGCCTTGGCGGGCGCGAACGCGGCCGTCTCCCCCGCCCGCAGGCAGAAGGTCCGCCGCAGCAGGCCGGAGTCCGTCCACTCGCGCAGCGGCTGCGGCGACTCGTCCTGCGGTCGCAGCGGCACCCGCGTGAAGCACAGCACGCCGGGCGTCGGCCGGTCGGCGACGCGCAGCGCGAGCGCCGGGTCGGCGCGGACGACGACGAAGGCGTTGCGCGGGGTGTCCGGCGCCCACTCCAGTCCGGTCTTGACCCACTGCCCGTGCCCTGCGGCGACCGGGACCGACACCGAGCCGACCAGGCGGCGCGGCACATAGTTCTGCCCCAGCTCCGGGTCGTACAGCTCGACGGTCAGCACGGTGTCGCGCTCGGCGTCCAGCAGCAGTTCGAGGCCGGTGAGCGCGGGGTCGGCCGGGAGGACGAGGCCCGCGTCGGCGGTCAGCGGCCAGGTGGCGTCGGAGGTCTCGACGGTCAGGTCCGCCAGGGTGCTGGACGCCGTCGCCGTCGCCCGCAGCGCCAGGTCGTCCGGGTCGTCGGAGGCCAGCCCGATCACCGAGGCGTCCTCGCGGAGCAACGCCCGTTGCAGCGACGCCACTTCCAGCTCGCGCGGGGAGATCCCGGCGTCCGCGCACAGCGCCGCCGCCGTGCCCGCCGCCTGCCCGATCGTCGCGCAGGTGGCCATCACCCGCGTCGAGCCGAAGGCCACGTGGCTGGCGGAGATGTTCCGCCCGGCGAAGAGCAGATTGGCGGTGTTCACCGAGTACAGGCTGCGGTACGGAATGTGGTAAATGCCGTCCGCGTAGCGCTGTTTGGCGCCCGCCTCGGTGGCGTACATGCCCTGCGGCGGGTGCAGGTCGATGGACCAGCCGCCGAAGGCGACGCGGTCGGCGAATTCGGTCTGGCCGAGGATGTCGCCCTGGTGGAGGACGTAGTCGCCGAGGAAGCGCCGGTATTCGCGCTTGCCGGGCAGCGAGCCGACCCACTCCAGCGTCATGGTCTCGGCGTCGAACTCGCCGGAGTTCTTGATGTGGTCCCAGATGCCGTAGATGACCGACCACAGCTCGTCGCGGATGCGCTCGTTGTCGTGGACGGTGTCCAGTTCGCCGCCGAACTCGATCCACCAGTACGCGCAGCCGTTGTCGCCCGCCTTGATGATGCGGCGCTGCGGGATGGACGTCGTGGTGATGTCCTTGGCGAAGTCCGGCGGCACGTACTTGACGGGGCGGCCGGCGTCCTTGGTGTAGAACAGCAGCGTCGAGCCGAGCGTGATGTCGTCGGCGGTCTCGGGCGCCCACGGCTCGTCGTACTCCGCGCGCGCCTCGCGGCCGATGCGGTGCCTGGCCCCGGCCAGGTAGCCGATCAGGCCGTCGCCGGTGCAGTCGAGGAACACCTCGCTCTCGAAGCGGACGCGCCGCTCGGAGCCCATGGTCCAGCCGGTCAGCGCGGTGATCCGGCGCGCGTCGTCGGGACCCTCGGCGTCGACCTCGCGCACATCGGTGTTGAGGTACAGCGTGATGTTGGGCTCGGCGCGCACGGCGTCGAGCACCACGGTGTCCCAGTAGTACGGGTTCCCGTCCGGGTTGCGGTACTGGTTCTCGACGAACAGCTCGCCCATGATGCCGCCCTCGCGGGCGTGGTGGTTCTTGCCGTGCCCGGTGGCACCGCAGACCCACACGCGGACCTCGCTGCTCGAATTGCCGCCGAGCACCGGCCTGTTGTTGACCAGCGCCACGGTCCGGCCCAGCCGGGCGGCGGCGACGGCCGCGCAGACCCCGGCCAGGCCGCCGCCGACGACGGTGATGTCGTGCCGTGCGGTGTCGTTCCTCATGACGTCCTCATGACTCTTCTCGGCCCCTCATGACGTGCTTACTTCCAGTCGGGGTTGGCGGCGAGGCCGTAGTAGACGCGCGGCGCTCCGTCCAGGGTGAGCGTGACCTTCCCGCCGGCCGCGTTCAACGTCCGCTCCTCGCCGACGCAGTTGAGTTCCCGCACCGTCCCGGCCACGGTCCCGGAGTGCGCGACGACCTGCGTCTTCGTCGGCCACGGGTCGGTCCACGGCTCGGGCGAGGCGTACCAGGAGCCGGCGCCGTGGTCGGCGTTGAGGACGTAGCCGTCCTTGCGGGTCCACAGGATCGACACCGGGCCCGAGGGCGTGGTGAACAGCAGCCCCTTCACGTCCGCGTCGGCGAAGACCAACGGCCGTACGTACGTGGCCTGGTCGAGGACGCGCGCGGCCGTCGCGTACGCCAGCAGCGACGGCTTGGCGCTGGTGTCGCGGTGCATCATGCCGCAGTGGAACTCGACGTTGTCCGGGTCGGCCTCCTGCGGGTGGTGGATCGTCGAGTCGTGCAACTGGTACCAGTTGACGCCGCGTACGCCCTCGGACTTGGCCAGCGCCAGGCTCAGCAGCACGTTCTCGGCGGCGTGCCGGTAGGTGTCCTGCCACCAGGAGTTGGGCTTGGTGGGGGCGTACGCCTCGGACATCCACAGCTCCTTCGGCCCGTACTCGGCGATGATCTCCTTGGCCTTGCGCAGCGCGCCGAGGAAGTTCCAGTAGGTGCCGGTGGTGCCCTCCACCCAGTCGTCGGGCGAAGGGGCGTAGTCGGGGGTGAAGTTGCCGCGCCCCGGGTGGAAGGCGAAGGCGTCGATGAGGTCCCAGCCGCCCGCCTGCTGGAACTTCTCGGTCCACACGTAGTCCATGCCGCCGAGGCCCGCGTTCATGACCTTCATCGTGGAACCGGCCGCCGCCAGCCGGTCGGTGACCTGCTTCAGCCCGTCGCTGATGTACGCCTCGACGCCCCGGCCCTCCATCCAGGGGGCGTTCACCTCGTTGCCGACCTCGAAGTACTCCGCGGCGGCGGCGGTCGCCTTCGCGGTGTTGGTGTCGGCCCAGGCGGCGATCTGGTCCGCGCTGCCGCCGATCGGGATGCCGCTCAGCTCCACGTTGTGGTGGATGCCGTGGGCGTCGAGGGTCGCGGTGTCGATGCCGGGCGCGCCCGCGTAGGCGATCCTGATCCGCTTCACACCGATCAGCTTCAGCAGCGCCAGCACGTCGGCCTGGCTCGGCTTGAGCAGCCAGGGGTAGTTGGCGAGGCCGAACATCGACTCGCCGCCCGCCTGGTAGGCGAAGTCGGGCAGCACCGACAGGTTGGTCCTGGCGAGCGCGGAGTCGGCGCCGCTCACGGCGCTGACCTCGGTGAAGACGATGCCGTGCGCGGGGGCGGCGACCGGGAAGGAGGCGTCCCAGGCGGTGCCCGCGGCGACGGTCTGCGAGACGGTGCCGCCCGCGATCTGCGTGCCCGCGAAGTCCCGCGCCCACCAGGTCACGGTGACCGGCTTGGCCGCCGAACCGCCGTTGACGACCTGCGCCTTGAGCGTCATCGTCTGCCCGGCGGTCTTGTAGAGGTTGAACGGCTGGTCGGTCCACACCTCCACGCCCAGCGGCCTGCCCGCGGCCAGCACCCCGGCGCCGCGCGGGCGCAGCCCGCCGAGGACGAAGTCCGCCGTCGTGGCAGCGGTGTCCGTGCCCGTAGACGCGCCGGGGGTGTGCAGCCATGTGGCCGTCGTATAGCTGGAGTTGCTGGCGGCCAGGCAGAAGGAGCCCCGGGTGTCGGACCAGGTCTCGGTGTACGCGGCGCCCGCGTCGACCTCGTACGGGATGCCGCCGCGCGGGTCCTTCGTCCAGGTGGTCAGCGCCTCGTACGACTCGGCCGCGCTCGGCGTCTGGACGGTGCGGGCGACCATGAAGCCGGTGGGCGTCAGGGTGGTGGAGCCGCCGACCTCCCAGGACATGTGGGCCTTGTGCGCGGTGACGTCGAAGGTGCCGCGCACCGTGACGCCGGACGCGCCGCTGCCCATGGTGTACGTGATCCGCACGGCGGGGCGGCCGTCGGGCAGCGTGACCTGCGTCGGCGTGCCGCCGTAGGTGCGCTGCTGGCCGAGGACGCTGTCCTTGATCATGAAGTGGCTGATCAGGACGCGGGCGGTGCCCGAGCCGTCGCTGATCAGGACGCTGCCGTCGCTCTGGCCGACGAGCGTGATGCCGTCGGCGGAGACGGTGACCGCGCCCGCGGCGTGCGCGTTCTGGGCGGCGACGGCCGGGAGCAGCGCGGCCCCGGTGGCGACGGCCGTGCCCTGGAGGAATGTGCGGCGTGCGACTGGCATGGAGGTGCCTCTCTCTTGTCCCGAAGAGAAGGTGCGTGGATGAAGCGGGGGGGGGTGCGGGGGTACTCAGCCCTTGACGCCGGTGAAGCCGAGCCCGGCGACGATGTACTTCTGGCCGACGGCGAAGAACAGGATCGGCGGCGCGACGGCGAGCACCATGGCCGCGATGAGCTGGTCCTGCGGTGCCTGGGTGGCGAGTTGGGCGAGGGCGACGCTGATCGGCTGCTTCTCCGGATCGGTGAGCGCGACCAGCGGCCAGATGAAGTCCTTCCAACTGTGCATGACTGCGAGGAGGCTGATCACGGCGAGCACCGGCCTGCTCATCGGCAGCACGATCCTGGTGAGCAGTTGCCAGGTGTTCGCCCCGTCGACCCGTGCCGCGTCGAAGAGTTCCTTCGGCAGCGCGTCGAAGAACTGCTTGGCGAGCAGCACCGTGAAGCCGTTGGTCCCGGCGGGCAGCCAGATCGCCCAGTACGTGTCGCCGAGGTTGAGGTGCAGCAGCGGCAGGTCGATGACGGTCATGAAGAGGCTGACCATGTTCACCGTGTACGGCACGAACATCGTGGCCAGGATCGCGCCGTAGACGGCCTTGCCGAAGCGCGGCTTGAGGACCGACAGCGCGAAGCCCGCCGTCGCGGAGACGAAGAGCTGCACGAACCACGATCCGCCGACCACCAGGAAGGTGTTCATCAGATAGCGGCCGACGCTCAGGTCGGTGTACGCGGTGGCGAAGTTGCCCGGCCGCGGCCGGTCGGGCCACAACGCCAGCGGGTGGTTGGTGAGTTCGGTGGGCGCGGACACCGCGCCCTTGACCATCCAGTACAGCGGTCCGATGCCGATGAGCAGCAGCAGGATCAGCGTCAGCGCCTGGACGGAGCGGACGGCCGCCCGTACGCCGGGCCGCCGCCGGTCGTGGGCGGAGACGAAGGTGGTGAGGGATTCGCTCAGCAGGGTCATGACGTGCTCCAGCCGCGGGTGGCGCGCAGATACACCCCGGACAGCAGGCCCAGCGCGAGCACCATCAGGAAGGAGAGCGCGGCGGCCTGGCCGTACTCGCCGTCCTGGAAGGCGTAGCGGAAGATCAGCAGCAGTACGGTCAGCGTCGCGTTGTCGGGGCCGCCGCCGGTGAAGACGTACGGCTCGGTGAAGACCTGCACGGTGTTGATGAGCTGGACCAGCAGCAACAGGCCGATGACCGAGCGCAGTTGGGGCAGCATGATGTGCCAGATCCGGCGCCAGACGCCCGCGCCGTCCACCTCGGCGGCCTCGTACAGCTCGCCGGGGATGCCGACCATCGCGGCCAGGTAGATCAGCACGGCGCCGCCCATCCCGGCCCAGGTGGCCTCCAGGACCAGCGAGAGCATCGCGGTGTCGGAGGACTCCAGCCAGGTGTACGGGCCGAGGCCGACCTTGCCGAGCGCGGTGTTGAACAGGCCGCTGCCCGGGTCGTAGAACCACTTCCACAGCAGGATCGCGACCACGGGCGGGATGACGACCGGCAGATAGACCAGGAAGCGGTACACCCCCGCGCCGCGCCGTACCGTCGACATCACCGCGGCCAGGATCAGCGGCGCGGGGAACCCGATCAGCAGACCGAGGCCGACGAAGAACAGGGTGTTGCCGACGGCGGTGCCGAGCAGCGGATCGTCGAAGACCGCGCGGAAGTTGTCGAAGCCGACCCAGACGGCGGGATCGACGAGATTGGTCCGCTGGAAGCTCAGCAGCAGGCTGCGGACGATCGGCCACCAGGCGAACAGCCCGAAGACCAGCACGGCCGGGAGCAGGAACAGCCAGGCCGTGATCTGCTTGCGCGCGGCGGTCCCGCCGCGGCGGCGGCCCGCGCTCCCCTGGGCGGGGGCGACGGGTGCGGGCGCGGCGCGCCGGGAGTGGGTGAGCAGGCTCATGAACGGCTACTTCTGGGTGGACTGGTCGGTGGCGAGCTTGGCGTTGACGTCCTTCTCCGCCTTCGCGAGCAGCGCGTCGACGTCCGCGCCGCGGTCGGTGAGCACCGCCTGCACGACCGGGTCGAGCGCGGTGTACAGCGTCTGCGCCTCGTACGGCGGCTCGGGCTTGAGGTCGAGCGTGCCCAGCCCCTGGGTGTACGGCGCGAAGTTGTCGAGCTCGACGTTCACGTACGGCTTGATCGCCGCGTTGATCTCGGTCTGCCGCGCGGTGTCGAAGACCGGCAACGTCGGTACGCCGACCGCCGACTTGGGGTCGGCCGCCAGCGCCTTGGCCTGGCCCGCGGCGGCTTCGGTGCTGTACTGCGGCTCGGCGTAGGCGAAGGTCAGCCACTTCACGGCGGCCGCCGCGTGCTTGGTGTCGGCGGACTTCGGCACCATGTAGATGTCGCCGCCGGTCAGGGTCGCGTTGCCGCCGGACTGCGGCATCGAGGCGACGCCGAAGTCGTCGGTGTTCTCCATGCCGAACTGCGTCTTGGCCAGCCGGTAGGTGCCGGGGCTGCCCATGAACATCCCGACCTGTCCGGCCGCGAACTGCTTGATGACGTCGTTCTGGTTGTTCAGCAGATTCCGGCCGAGCGAATTGTCGCTCCAGCGCATGTCCTTGAGCAGGCCGAGCGCCTTCTTCGTGGCCTCGCCGGTGAGGGTCGCGGTGTACGTGTCGCCCTGCCGCTGTTCGAGGTCGCCGCCGAACGCGTAGGAGAGCATGGCGAGTTGCCAGCCGCCCTGGTTGTCCTTGGACTCCTGGACGAAGCCCGCCCTGCCGGTCTTCGCGGCGATCGCCTTGGCGTCGGCGCGGACCTCGTCCCACGTCGTGGGCGGCTTGTCGGGGTCGAGCCCGGCGGCCTTGAACAGCGCGCGGTTGTAGACCAGGCCCTGGGCGTAAGGATTCTGCGGTACGCCGTAGACCTGGCCCGCGCTGTCGCTCAGCGGCTTGAGGACCTGCGGGTTGAACTCCTTGAAGTGGTCCCAGGACTGGAGCTGGCCGCTGATCGACTGCACCTGCTTCTGCTGGATCAGCCGCTGCGGCTCGGTGAGCGGGACCTTGATGACGTCCTCGACGTTGCCGCCGGCGAGCTTGGCGGAGAAGGTCAGCGGGTCGAAGACGGTGGTGGAGCCCTTGACCTTGATGCCGGGGTTGGCCTTCTCGAAGTCGGCGACCTGCTGCTTGAAGAGGGTCAGCGCGGCCTTGTCGGTGGCGGGCGGCATGCCCTGGACGCGGAGGGTGAGGTCGCCGCCGCCGTCGCCGCCGCCGGACTTGCTCGGGGTGACGGCGGAACAGGCCGTGAGGGCCACGGACACGGCTATGGCGGTGCAGCCGAGCAGGGCCGCATTACGGGATTGTCTGGACATTTCGTCTCCACGGAGGGCAGGGTGAGGTCGGTGCGGGGTGCCTTGCTGTGAATGGGGGGACGCGGTTCCCGGGGCGGGTCGCGCCGATGTGCGCCGTGGCGGCCGGTGGGCCGCGGGTACGGCGGGTGACTCAGCGGCCCGGCGCGGGCCCGGTGGAGGCGCGGGGGACCAGCCGGGAGCCGATCTCCACGAAGGGGGTGGCCCGCGGGTCGGCGGGCGCGTCGGCACGCGCCGCGCCGTGGCCCGCGATCGTCTCCAGGAGCAGGTCGGCCGCCCGGGTGGCGACCTCCTCCGGGTCGATCCTGATGGTGGTGAGGCTGGGGGTGGAGACGGACGCGAGCAGGGTGTCGTCGATGCCGATGACGCTGACGTCACCGGGCACGCTCACGCCGAGGCTCGCCATCTGGTGCAGGACGCCGAGGGCGACCAGGTCGTTGTGGGCGAGCACGGCCGTCGCGCCGTGCGCGGCGACCAGCGTGGCGGCCAGCACGCCTGTCTCGAACCGCGGCTCGTAGGGCCCGAGTTCGACGAAGGAGACGTCCTGCGCCTCGAAGGACTCGTGGATGGACTTGCCGCGGCTCAGCTCGTCCCGTGAGGCGTTGATGAACACGCACCGGCGGTGGCCGTACGCGCGCAGGTGCTCCACGGCCTGCGCGATCCCGGCCGACAGCGAGATCCGTACCTCGGGGATGCCGGGCACATGGCGGTTGACGACCACCAGCGGCATCTGGTCGGCCAGTTCGCCCAGCCGGTCCTCGGTGAGCGTGGACGCCCACAGCACCAGGCCGTCGACCCGCTTGGAGACCGCCGCGATCGTCTCCAGCTCGTCGGCCTCGCGCTCGTCGCTGTCGGCGACCAGCACGGTGTAGCCGAGCCGCCGGGCGCGGGCCTGCATCGCCTTGACGATGGGCGGGAAGAACGGGTTGGCGATGTCGGGGATGATCAGCCCGAGCGTGCCCGTGCCGCCGCCGCGCAGGCTGCGCGCCGCCGGGTTCGGCGCGTAACCGAGCTTCGCCGCGGCCTCCAGGATGCGCTGCCGGGTCTTCGGCTGCACCTGGTCGGGCGCCGTGAAGGCGCGGGAGACCGTCGACACCGATACGCCCGCGGCGCTCGCCACCTCCCGGATCGTGATTGCCACGGACCGCCTCCTCGCGTCGCTGCTGCCGGATGCCGTGGATCCTTGCGAACGTTCCCGGAGGTGTCAAGAGTGTTACCGCAATGAAAATCTCCAGTGCAGCAGGGTCTTGCGGATCAGGGCGGTCCTTGCGGATGATGCGTTCTCAGCAAGCATGATGAAGTTGCGGGAACGTTTTCATAGCGGCTCACCGGCCGCGGACGGCACCGCGCACAGTGCCTCACTCGCGGGGGCCTCACTCACGGAGGAGCGGGATGAAGATCACCGGCCTGGAAGTGCTGACCCTCCCCGACCACGGCGACAGCATGATGCTGGTGGTGGTCGACACCGACGAGGGCATCCACGGCCTGGGCGAGGTCGGCATCAGATCCCGGCAGCGGGCGGTCGCGGGCGGCCTCGAACACCTCGCGGAGCTGATCGTCGGCGAGGACCCGCGGCGCATAGAGCACCTGTGGCAGGTGATGTTCCGCCGCGGCTTCTTCCCCGCCGACCGCATCATCGGCGCCGCCATCGCCGCCGTGGACGTCGCCCTGTGGGACATCCGCGGCAAGGCGCTCGGCGTACCGGTGCACGACCTGCTCGGCGGACGCGTACGGGACTGGGTCCCGGCGTACGTGCACGTCGGCGACGACTACCACGACCGCGAGCGATTCCTCGACCGCTGCCGGGAGTTGGTCGCCGACGGCTGGCGGCATGTGCGCTTCTCCGCGCCGCACGACGTGGACGACGTCCTCGACGCCCGGCGCTGCCTGCGCGATTCGGTGAGCCTGTTCCACGCGGTGCGGGACGCGCTCGGCGACGAGATCGAGCTGATCCTGGACGTGCACACCCGGCTCGACCCGCCGGAGGCGGTCACCCTGTGCCGCGAGATCGAGGCGGCCCGCCCGTACTTCGTCGAGGACCCGCTGCGCAGCGAGAACCCCGAGAGCTACCGGATGCTGCGCGCGCGGACCGGCGTACCGCTGGCGGCGGGCGAACAGTACGGCTCCAAATGGGAGTTCAGGACCCTGATCGAGGAGGAGCTGATCGACTACGCCCGCGTCGACATCGGGGTGGCGGCCGGGCTGACCGAGGCGAAGAAGATCGCCGCGATGGCGGAGACCCACCACATCAAGCTCGCCACCCACAATCCGCTGGGCCCGGTCACCGCCGCGTCCTCGCTCCAGCTCAACCTGGCCTGCCCGAATGTGGCGATCCAGGAGCACCAGACGGACCCCGAGCCCGCCATCGCCGCGCTCTTCCCCACCCGCCCGGCCATCTCCCCCGGCCGCGTCACCCCGACCGACGCGCCGGGCCTCGGCGTCACCCTCGACCGCGACGCCGCCCGCGCCCACCGCGCCACGACGACCGAGCGGCCCCATCTGCGCACGCCGGACGGTGCCTTCACCAACTGGTAGAAGGATCAGGGCACTTCGGACGCGGATTCGGCGGGCGTTACGCGACCGGGGACGGGACGACCGGGACGGCCGCGTTGGGGTCGTGGCCCGCGAAGGCCAGGGTGATGACGAAGCCCGCGACCTCCTCGACCTGGCGGGCCCGGTCCAGTCCGCCGAGGACGGCCGGGGTCGCGGCCACATCCCGGACGAGGCGGGCGACCACGTCCAGCGCGGCCGGGTCGTCGCCGCAGATCGGGACGGTGACGGTGGGCCCGACGGGGTCGGTCCACTGGGTGGAGGGGAAGAGGTGGAACGCCTTGACCACATGCGCGCCGGGGGCGCGGGCGGCGACGCGCCCGGCCATGGACTCGGCGGGTCCCGTCAGCAGGACTCCGGCGCCGTGCGCCACCGCGTTCGTGGGGTCGATCAGCGGCGTCCCGGCCAGCAGTCCCTCGGTCGCGCCCGCCGCGCCCAGCATGTCCTCCGCGCCGTCCCAGGCGACGGCGAGCAGCACCGCGTCCCGCCCGCTGACGGCCGTCCGGGGCGCGACGGCCCGCGTGCCGCGGCCCAGCGCCTCGGCGAGCGCCGCCGCCTTGGCCGTCGAGCGCCCCGCGACCACCACCTCGTGCCCGGCGCGCAGCCAGCCCTCGCCCAGCGCCCGCGCCAGCGTTCCCGTACCGAGAATCCCGATCCGCATCCTTCGCTCCCTCGACCGTGCCCCTGTGCCGTGGCCCGCGCCGCGCCCGTGGCCTGTGCCGTGACCAGCGCCTTGACCCGCGCTGCGACCAGTCCCCGCCCGGCGCCGTGACCAGCGGCGATCGTCTGACGGATACGGTAGGGAAGCCGATACGCACCGGCCGGTGCGCGAGGGACGGACCATGATGGGTGGCGCGATGAGCCCTCACGAGAGCCCCGACGAGACGCGCGAGAGCCCCGGCGCGCACTGCTACGAACGGGTCGCCGACTGCCGGCTGCGCGCGGCCACCGACCTGTTCGCCCACACCTGGGACCCGGTCGTGCTCGCGGCGCTGCGCACGGGCCCGCGCCGCCGCCGCGCGCTGCGCGCCGCGATCGGCGGGATCAGCGACAAGGTCCTGACCGAGACGCTGCACCGGCTGCTCGGGAACGGCCTGGTGGGCCGCCGGGCGTACGCGGAGGCGCCGCCGCGCGTCGAGTACGGGCTGACCGCGCTGGGCGAGAGCCTGGTCGACGGCCCGATGCGGGCGCTCGGCCGCTGGGCCCTCGACCACGGCGACGAACTCCTCGACGCCCAGGAGGCGGCGCATACGGCGGCGGATGCAGCGGCGCATACGGCGACGCATACGGCGGCGCGCGAAGCGGCGCGGGGCGCCGAGGAGTGGTGAGCAGTCGGTGAGCGGTGATGAGCGGTGCGTCGCGGTGGCTCGCTGTGGTTCACGGTGGCTGCCGTGGCTCGCGGTGGCTCGCCGTGGTGAGGCGACAGCCCGCTACGACGCGTAGAAGTTCCGCTGCCAGCGGTGCTTGGCGAGGATCGCGAGCTGCTCGTCGGTCAGCGGCGTCCCGTCGCTGACCGCGGTGTTGCGCTCGACATTGCGCACCGACCGCATGCCGGGGATGACGGTGGAGACGGCCGGCGCGCTGAGGACGTAGCGCAGGGCGGTCTCGGCGATGGCGTCGGGGGCGATGCCCAGGTCGTCCACGATCGCCCGGACGCGCTGCTCGACCTGGGCCGGGCGGTCGCCGCGGAAGTAGCGGTTGCGGAAGTCGCCCTCGGGGAAGGTCGTACCGGCCGTGACCGCGCCGGTCAGACCGCCCTCGTCGAGCGCGACGCGGACGATCACGCCGACGCCGTGCTCCTGGCAGGCGGGCAGCAGCGATTCGGCGGGCGTCTGCTCGAAGATGTTGTAGATGACCTGGACGGTGTCCACGACACCGCTGCGGACCAGCGCCAGCGAGTTGTCCGTCTCGTGGTCGTTGATCGAGACGCCGAACAGCCGGATCTTGCCCTGCTGCTTGAGGTCGGCGACGGTCTCCAGCCAGTCGCCCCTGCCGACCCACTCGTCCCGCCAGACGTGGAACTGGAGCACGTCGAAGTGGTCGAGGCCGCTGGCGCGCAGGCTGGTCTCCAGGCTGGCGCGGATGTGCTCGCCGGAGAACGCCTCTTCCGCGGTCACCCCGGCGGGCGCGGGCCATGTGCCGTTGCCCGGCGGGACCTTGGTGGCGACCAGGATCTCGTCACCGGCCGCCGCCCGCTCGCGGACGACCCGGCCGACGATGCGCTCGCTCTCGCCGTAGCCGCGGGCGGTGTCGATGAGGTTCACGCCGAGGTCGACGGCCCGGTGCAGGGCGCGCACCGACTCGTCCTCGGTCGCGCCCACCCACGCCCCCTCGCCGATGCCCCAGGCGCCGTAGCCGATCTCCGACACGGACAGGCCGCTGCGGCCCAGTTCGCGGTAACGCACAGACTTCCTCTTCTCGGGGTTGCGGAATGCGAAGGCGCGGGCGGACCGTCAGCCGGCGGCGCTGAGCCGGGCGATCTCGTCGGCGTCCAGGGTGAGTTCGGCGGCGGCGACCGAGTCGCGGATGGTCTCGGGGCGGCTGGAGCCGGGGATCGGGACGACGACCGGGGACAGCGCGAGCAGCCAAGCCAGGCAGACCTGCTGCGGGCTGACGCCGTGCGCGGCGGCGACCTTTGCGAACTCCCCGTAGGAGGAGCCGAGTTCACCGGCGTGGGCGATACCGCCGAGCGGGCTCCACGGCAGGAAGGCGATGCCCAGCTCGTCGCAGAGCGTCAACTCCGGCTCGCTGGAGCGATACGCGGGTGAGAACTGGTTCTGCACCGACACCAGGCGCCCGCCCAGGATCTCCTGGGACAGCCGGATGCGGTCCGGGCTCGCGTTGGAGATGCCCGCCATCCGGATCTTGCCCGCGTCCAGCAGCTCGGCGAGCGCGCCGACCGACTCCTCGTACGGCACGGCGGGGTCGGGCCGGTGGAACTGGTAGAGGCCGATCGCCTCGACCCCGAGCCGCCGCAGCGACGCCTCGCAGGCCGCCTTGATGTGCTCGGGCCTGCCGTCCAGCGTCCACGAACCGTCGCCCGGCCGCAGGTGGCCGCCCTTGGTCGCGACCAGCACGCCGTCGCTGTCGCCGCCGTACGAGGCCAGCGCCTTCGCGATCAGCGACTCGTTGTGCCCGACCTCGTCGGCGTGCCAGTGGTACGCGTCCGCGGTGTCGATCAGGGTCACCCCGGCGTCGAGCGCCGCGTGGATCGTCGCGACGGAACGTGCCTCCTCCGGGCGCCCCTCGATCGACATGGGCATCCCGCCCAGCCCGATCGCGCTGACCTCGACGGCACCGATACGACGGCTCTGCATGGTTTCGCGCCTCTCTCATTCCACCTACGACGACAACGGACCTCCAGCTTCACCCGTCGGGCGGGCAGTCGTCCAATAGAAGAAAGCGAACGAATTAAGAAGCGCGGCCGTTCAATGCGCGCCGTGGCTCATTCCGCGAAGGTGAACCCGGCCAGCAGCGCGTCTCCGGTCAGTGTCCAGGTCAGCGTGTGCGGGCCGGGGCCGGGCGGGGCGGACAGCGGCGCGGTCAGCTCCGTCCAGGTGTGCCGGTCGGCGGTCGGCGGCGGGGTGAAGGCGGCCAGCGGCGCGCCGTCGCAGCGCAGCTCGATCCGGGACGGTACGGCGCAGGACCCGCCCTCGGCCGCCGGACGGCTGACCTCGACCGCGACCGTACGCGCCCCGGTCAGGCCGACGTCCCGGAAGACGGCGGTGGCCGGTTCCCCCGGCGCCGCGGGGCCGACCGCGTCACCGGATACGGGGCCCGCGTCCAGCAGCCGCAGCCCCGTACAGGCGTCGAAGTCCACGGCCGCCACACGCACTCCAACCGCCGTACGGGGAGCGGGAGTCGGGCCGGTGACCTCCAGCCGGGCGGTCGCGGCGACGTCCTGGACCCCGCGCGCCACGAGGACGTCGTACGCGCCCGGGTCCACGGTGAAGGCGCCGGTCCCGACATCCCAGTGCGCGAGCGCGTCGGCGGGCACCTCGACGCTCACCTCGCGCCGCTCGCCCGGCGCGAGCCGCACCTTGCGGAAGGCGGCGAGCCGCAGCAGCGGCGCGTCGTAACGGGCGTCCACCGCACGGGTGTAGAGCTGCACGGTCTCGGTGCCCGCGCGCTCCCCGGTGTTGACGACGGTCACCGTCGCCGTCACCGGCTCGCCCGGCGCGATCCGCGCCGCCGACAGCCGCAGGTCCTCGTAGCCGAACGTGGTGTACGACAGGCCGTGCCCGAACCCGTAGAGCGCGGGCGCGCGGTGGTACTGGTACGTCCAGCCCGCCGTGATGATGTCGTAGTCCAGCGGCGGCGGGAGCGGGTCGCCGCCGCGGTACCAGGTCTGCGGCAGCCGCCCGGTCGGCTCGCTCGCGCCGAGCAGCACCGCCGCCAGCGCCCGGCCGCTCTCCTGCCCGCCGTGCGCGGTCCACAGCACCGCGGGCACCCGCTCCTGCGCCCAGTCGAGCGCGTACGGATAACTGCTGGTCACGACCAGGACGGTGCGCGGCTGCGCGGCGGCGACCGCCCGCAGCAGCGCGTCCTGCGCGGGCGGCAGGTCGGTGTCGGGGCGGTCCTGCGTCTCACGGCCGTTGATCAGCGGGTCGTTGCCGAGGACGACGACGGCGGTGTCGGCCGCGGCGGCGGCGGCCCGCGCCTGCGCGATCCCGTCGCGTACGACCGTACGGCGCCAACTCTCGGCCTCCGCGGGGGTGTCGGCGCTCACCGTCACGCGCCCGGTCGCCCCGTCCACGGCCGCGTACCGGCCGCTGTGCACATGCCGCAGCAGCTCCGTACCGTCCGCCCGCTCCTCGATGCGGAAGGTCTCCTGGACGTCCCAGCCGTTGGGCAGCGTCTGATCCGCCGTCAACACTCTTTGCCCGGAAGCGTTTTCGTCGCCGTCGCTGGGAACACCTCCGTCGCGCGCGGTCAGATAGCGGCCGGTGCGGGCGCTGCGCAGGGTCAGCACCCCGCCGCCCCAGTCGAAGACGTCGAAGCAGAAGTCGTCGGCCGGGACCTCGGCCGCCGGGGCCGCGAGCAGCAGCGGGCCCGCCGGGTCGCCGGCGGGCACCGACAGCGCGCCGTCCGACGAGGTGGCGTGCAGGGCGATCCGGTCGACGCCCTCGACCACGGCGGTCACCTCGTCGCCGCGCGCGGCCAGCGCGGCCGTCAGCCCGTCGGCGGCCGTGATCCGGTACGGCATCGTGCCGCTGTACCAGTCCTCGAAGAGGGTGTCCGCGAGCGGCCCGATCACCGCGACCTTGTGCGATGCCCCCGCGACCGGCTCCAGCGGCAGCGTCCCGTCGTTCTTCAGCAGCACCACCGCCTCCGTGGCCGCGCGCAGGGCGAGTTCGCGGTGCGCGGGCGAGTCGACGGCGTCCCAGCCGATGGCCGCGTACGGGTCGCGCTCCGGGTCGAACTCGCCGAGCCGGAAGCGGATCGCGAGCTGCCGCCGTACCGCGCGCGTCACGTCGTCCTCGTCGATCAGCCCGCGCCGCAGCGCCTCCTGGAGGCGGCCGACGGTGACGGCGGAGTCCTCGCCATGGTCGGTGAAGCTGTCGACCCCGGCGCGCAGCGCCGCCGCGTGCGACTCGGCGTGGTCGGTGAAGTAGTGCTCGGGGTCGACCAGATTGCTCGGCGCCTCGGCGTCGCTGACCACGAACAGCTCGTGCCCGGTGGGCGCTGCCCAGCGCCGCAGCTCCGACTCGATCAGCGGACTGACGTGGCAGGGACGGCCGTTGACCAGGTTGTACGCGAGCATCGCGCCGGTCGCGGCGCCCGAGGCGACGGCCGGGCGGAAGGCGGCGAGGTCGTACTCGTGCAGCACGCGCGGGCGCAGCCCCGAGGAGGTGACGCAGCGGTCGTCCTCGTTGTTGTAGGCGAGGAAGTGCTTGAGGATCGGGGCCGTGCGCAGGTGCTCGGGGTCGTCGCCCGCCATGCCCCGGCAGTAGGCGTCGCCCAGGCGCGCGGTGAGCAGCGGGTCCTCCGCGTAGCCCTCCTCGTTGCGCCCCCAGCGCGGGTCGCGGAGCAGATTCACCACCGGCGCCCACGCCTGGAGGCTGATCGGCCCGGCGCCGATGGGTGCGGCCCTGTGGTGGTGGAAGGCGCGCTGCTCGACGGAGACGGCCGTCGCGACCGCGTGCGTCAGCTCCTCGTCCCAGGTGGCGCCCAGGCCCACGGCCTGCGGAAAGGTGGTGGCGGTGCCGAGCCACGCGACGCCGTGCAGCGCCTCGGTGCCGGTGCGGAAGGCGGCGATGCCCAGCCGGGGCACGGCCGGGGCGTACTGGTGCAGCAGCGCCACGCGTTCGTCGGGGGTGAGCCTGCCGAGCAGGTCCTCGACCCGTTCGCGCAGCGGCAGTTCCGCGTCGCGGAAGGGCGGCCGGTCGTGCACGGGCGTCGTACTCACTGAGGCAAACCCCTTGGGCCGGTGACGTGGTGAAGCGCTTCGCCGAAGCTGACACGCCGCCGACGAGGGTGTCAACGGGTCGCGCACAACCTCCGTCCGGCGCACCGCTGTCGAATTCATCGAACGCCCTGACCAGGGCGGCGATGATGTCCGCAGGACCGTACGAGGCCGGAATCCGCCCGCCGGACAGTCGCGTCAGAACTCTTGTCGGAACCGAAACACGTGGTTACTGTCGCCGACACATCGAAGCGCTTCGACAGTCCTCTTCGACACTCTCCCCGGCGCCTCGCCCCCTCCACGCGGCACCGGCACGGCAAAACGGCACCCACGGCACGCACCCTCGGCGTCCCCCCGGATCGGACCACCCCACACGGCGAAGGACCCACCATGACCAGCCAGTTGAACCGCAGAACCTTTGTGAGCGCGGCGGCGGCGACAGCCGGAGCCGCGGCGCTGTCCCCGCTGCTGACCGCCTGCGGAAGCGGGTCGAGCAGCAAGGGTGGCACCAGCAGCAAGAGCGGACTGAAGGCGGCGCTGCCGCAGTTCACCGCGAGCCGCTCGGTCACGGCGGACATCCCGGCGGTGCCGGGCGCCGCGGGCACCGCCACCGACCCCGGCTTCCTGACCTACCCGGCGAGCCCGGTGAAGACGGTCGACGGCGTGCCGGGCAAGGGCGGCAGCTACACCGCCGTCACCCCGCTGTGGGGCACCATCCCGGAGCCGGGCAACTCCTTCTACCAGGCCATGAGCAAGGCCCTCGGCGTGACGCTGACGATGAAGCCCGCCGACGGCAACCACTACGACACCGCCATCCCCACCATGACGGCGGCCAAGAAGCTGCCGGACTGGATCCAGCTCCCCACCTGGTGGAACGCCAGCTTCAACGTCGGCAAGCTGGCCGGCACCCAACTGGCCGACCTCACGCCGTACCTGGCGGGCGACGCGGTCAAGGACTACCCGAACCTCGCCGCGATCCCGACCGGCGCCTGGCAGGCCGGGGTGTGGGAGGACAAGCTCTACGGCATCCCGTCCTTCTCCAGCGGCTTCGTCGTCGCGGGCACCACCTACCACCGGGCCGACATCCTCCAGGCCAAGGGCATCAACCCGGACGAGATCTCCTCGGCCGCCGATCTCCTCGCGCTCGGCAAGGAGTTGACGAACGCCAAGGGCGGCGTGTGGGCCTTCGACGACCTGTGGACGTATCTCTCCCCGTTCTGGGGCGTGCCCAACAAGTGGACGGTCAAGGACGGCAAGCTGGTCCACAAGTACGAGGGCCAGGAGCTGCTGGAGGCGCTGGACTGGCACTACAAGCTCGCCAAGTCCGGCTACATGCACCCGGACGCGCTCGCGGGCAACACCAACGACGGCAAGAACCGCTTCTACGCGGGCAAGGTCGTCGTCACCGGTGACGGCACCGGCGCGTGGAACCTCGCCGACGCGCAGGCGGGCACGGCGGCCGATCCGAAGTACCGGCGCGGCGCGTTCAAGGTCTTCGCCGCCGACGGCACGTCGAAGCCCGGCATCTTCCTCGGCAACTCCACCAGCCTGATGAGCTATCTCAACATCAAGCTGTCGAAGGACCGGATCAAGGAGCTGCTGGCGGTCGCCAACTACCTGGCCGCGCCCTACGGTTCCGCCGAGTACACGATGGTCAACTACGGCGCCGAGGGCGTCCACTACACGATGGACAACGGCACGCCCACCTTCACCGACGAGGGCAAGAAGGACGTCCAGCAGCAGACGTACCCGTTCCTGGCCACCTGCTCCGCGGTGATCAGCAATCCGGGCGCCCCGCAGGTGACCAAGGACTACGCGGCCTGGCAGGCGGCAGCGGCGGCGACCGCGTACAAGCCGGTGTTCTGGAACATGAACATCACCGTGCCGCAGCGCTTCGCGACCGCCGACGCGGGCCAGGCCGTCGAGGACACCATCAAGGACTGCTACCACGGCAAGAAGAAGGTCTCCGACGTGCAGGCCGCGATCTCCTCGTGGAAGAGCAGCGGCGGCACGCGGTTGACGACGTGGATGCAGACGAACGTGCTCGACAAGTACGGCTCGGGGCAGTAGGCGGTGGCCGCGATCATCACCGGGAAGGCGGACGGGACACCGGGGAAGCCGGCCGCCGCGGACGGGGACACCGGCAAGGGCGCACGCGACGGCAAGAAGGGCTCACGCGAGGCCAAGAGCACGGCGCACGGCGGCCTGACCTGGCGCGTGCGGCTGCGCCGCGACAAGTCGCTGCTGCTGATGACCCTCCCGGCCGTCGCGCTGCTGCTGGTCTTCAACTACGCGCCGCTGTTCGGCCTGGTCACCGCCTTCGAGTACTACGACCCGCTGGTCGGCGTCCGCAACAGCGACTTCGCGGGCCTGGAGCAGTTCCGGCAGCTCTTCCACGACCCGCTGTTCTGGGGCGCGTTGCGCAACACGCTCTTCCTCAGCTCCGTCCAGATCGTCCTCTTCTTCCCGGTGCCGATCGCGCTCGCCCTGATGCTCAACACCGTGATCAGCGAACGGCTGCGGAATTTCGTGCAGTCCATCGTCTATCTGCCGCACTTCTTCTCCTGGGTGCTGACGATCACCGTCTTCCAGCAGATGCTCGGCGGCGCGGGCGTGCTCAACCAGTTCCTGCGCCGGCACTCGATCGGCACCTGGGACGTGATGACCGACCCGCACACCTTCGCGCTGCTCATCACCTCGCAGGCGGTGTGGAAGGAGGCGGGCTGGGGCATCATCGTCTTCCTCGCGGCGCTCGCGGCCATCGACCAGAACCAGTACGAGGCCGCGGCCGTCGACGGCGCGGGCCGGTGGCGCCGGATGTGGCACATCACGCTGCCCGGCATGCGCGGGGTGATCGTGCTGATGCTCGTGCTGCGGCTCGGCAACGCGCTGACCGTCGGCTTCGAGCAGTTCCTGATCCAGCGCGGCGCGGTCGGCCACGACGCGGCCGACGTCCTGGACACCTTCTCCTTCTACTACGGCATCGCCACCAACAACTACAGCTACGGCGCCGCCGCCGGTCTGTTCAAGAGCGTCATCTCGCTGCTGCTGATCTGGGGCGCGAACCGGCTGGCGCACTCCTTCGGCGAGGACGGGTTGTACCGCAGATGACCGACACACTGACCGTGGGCGGCGACCGCGCCGGCCGTACGCGGAACCCCCGTGCGCGCAAGGGCCCGCAGCGCCCGTCGTGGGAGGAGGCGCCGGGCGTCGCCGGGCAGACCTTCAAGGGCGCCACCTTGGCCCTGGTCGTGGCGGCCGTCCTGGTGCCGCTGTGGATCGTGGCGCTGACCAGCCTCTCCACGCCGGGCGCGATCGGCCGCGCGGGCGGCCTGGTGATCTGGCCGGACGGGGTGACGCTCAACGCCTACCGGCTGATGCTGGAGAACGGCGCGGTCACCCGCGCCCTGCTGGTCAGCCTCGGCGTCACGGGCGTCGGCACCGCGATCTCGATGGTGGTCTCCGTGCTGTGCGCATACGGCCTGTCGCGCTCCGGGTCGCTCGGCCACCGGGCGATCCTGATGGTGCTGATCGTCACCATGTTCGTCAGCGGCGGCCTGATCCCGACGTACCTCGTCGTCACCGGCCTCGGCGGCTACGGCCAGTACTGGGCGCTGATCCTGCCCAGCGCGATCTCCGTGTTCAACATCCTCGTGCTGCGCGCCTTCTACTCCGGCACCTCCGCGGAACTCATCGACGCGGCGCGGATGGACGGCGCGAACGACTGGCGCATCCTGTGGTCGGTCGTGCTGCCCACCTCGCGGGCCGTGACCGCCGTCGTCACGCTCTTCTACGCGGTCGGATACTGGAACTCCTTCTTCAATGTCATGCTCTACATGCCCACGGACAGCCCCAAGTGGCCGTTGCAGTACGTGCTGCTGGAGTACGTCAACTACGGGATGAACATGCCGGGTTCGGTGAACAGCGGCTTCGGCACCGCGCACGCGCAGACCGCGCCGCTGTCGCTTCAGATGGCCGTCGTGGTGCTCACCCTCGTACCGATCCTGATGGTCTACCCCTTCATGCAGAAGCACTTCAAGACCGGCGTGCTGACCGGAGCGGTCAAGGGATGAGCGGTCAGGGGACGGACGGTCACGGGATGAGCGGTCACGGGATGAGCGGTCACGGAATGAGCGGTCACGGAATGAGCGGTCGGGGCACGGGTGAACGTACGCAGGGGACCGCGGGGCCGCCACCACGACAGGAGCAGCACAGCATGAGGGGAAGCACCTCCGCCGTGACCATCGCCGAAGTGGCCAAGCACGCCGGGGTGTCGTCGAGCACGGTCAGCTATGTCATCAGCGGCAAGCGCTCGATCTCCGAGGCGACCAGGCGCCGGGTCGAGGCGGCCATCAGGGAGTTGGGCTACCACCCCAACGCGGGCGCGCGGGCGCTGGCGGGCAAGCGGTCGCACATCATCGCGCTGATGGTGCCGCTGCACACCGACGTCTACGTGCCGATCATGATGGAGATCGCCATCGCGGTGACCATGGCCGCGCGCGGCTTCGGCTACGACGTGCTGCTGATCACCAACGACGAGGGCCCGGACGGGGTGCGGCGGGTCGCGGCCAGCGGCCTGGCCGACGGCGTGATCCTGATGGACGTCGAGCTGGACGACGACCGCATCCCCGTCCTGCGGGCGCAGAACACGCACGCCGCGCTGATCGGACTGCCCGCCGACGCCACCGGACTGTCGTGCGTGGACCACGACTTCGCGGCGGCGGGCGCGCTGTGCGCCGACCACCTGGCCGACCTCGGCCACCACGACGTGGCCTTCATCGGCTACAGCCCGGCGGTCTACCGGCGGCACGCGGGGTACGCGGAGCGGACGCTGACCGGCTTCCGTACGAGGTCGGCCGAGCGCGGGCTGCGGATCGTGCACCGGCCGTGCGACGGGACGTACGAGAGCACGGCGGGCGCCTTCACCCGCGTCCTCGCCGACCGGCCGGAGACCACCGGCTTCGTCGTGCAGAACGAGGGCGCGATCGGGCCGCTGCTGAGCCTGCTGCGGGCGGCCGGGCGGATCGTGCCCGAGGACGCCTCGGTGGTGGCGCTGTGCCCCGAGCCGCTGGCCGACCAGTACTCGCCGCGGCTGACCGCCGTCACCGGGCCCGCGCAGGATCTGGGGCGGCGCGCGGTGGAGCTGGTCATGCGGCGGATCGAAGGCGCGGACGCCGACGAAGTCGCGCTGCTCACACCTCTGTTGACCACACGCGAGAGCACGGGCCCGGCCCCGCACCGCGACTGAGCCCCGCTTCCCCCCAGTAGCGCCGCTTCCCTACCCCCGCTTCCCCCAATAGCGCCGCTTTCCCTACCCCCGCACGCCCGTTTCCGCCCTCGCACAGACACGTCAGGAGAGCCACCGCATGGCAGAGCACTTCCGCATCCGCGAGCACGCCCTCGAATGGCGGGCCAGGGGTGAGACGTTGCGGGTCGAGGCGTGGGGCCCGGACGCGGTCCGGGTGCGGTCCGCGCCCGCCGGGGAGATCGTCGAGGATCTGCCCGGCGCGCTGGACGCGCCGCCGCCCGGCGCCACCACCGCGATCACCGTGCACGGCGACTCGGCGACCCTCGTCAACGGCGCGTTGACCGTACGGATCGACGCCTGCGCCGAGGGCCGGCTGACCCCGGAACTGCCCGCCGCGGCGGGCCGGTTGACCTTTGTGCGCACCGACGACGGCGAGGAGCTGCTGGCCGAGGAGCCGCCGCACTTCTGGTGGCCGGGCCCGCGCCTCTACACGGCCACCGGCAACGGCTACCACCGCCTGGAGCAGCGCTTCCGCGCGTACGCGGACGAACGCTGCTACGGCCTGGGCCAGCACGGACACGGACTCTTCGACCAGAAGGGCGCGGTCCTCGACCTCGTGCAGCGCAACGGCGAGGTGACCGTGCCGCTGCTGATCTCCAGCCGCGGCTACGGCCTGCTGTGGAACTCCCCGGCGGTCGGCCGGGTCGAGCTGGGCGTCACCGGCACCCGCTGGGTCGCCGACAGCGCCCGGCAGATCGACTACTGGTTCACCGCGGGCGACCCCGGCGCGATCCTGCGCCGGTACGCCGACGCCACCGGCCACAGTCCCGAACTCCCGGACTGGGCAACGGGTTTCTGGCAGTGCAAGCTGCGCTACCGCACACAGGAGGAGCTGCTGGAGGTCGCCCGCGAGTACCGCCGCCGCGAGCTGCCGCTGTCCGTCATCGTCTGCGACTTCTTCCACTGGACGCACCTGGGCGACTGGCGCTTCGACCCGGCGGAGTGGCCGGACCCGGCCGCGATGGTCCGCGAACTCGACTCCATGGGCGTGAAGTTGATGGTCTCGGTGTGGCCGTCGGTCAGCCCGGCCAGCGAGAACCACGCGCCGATGTGGGACCGCGGGCTGCTGATCGGCACCGAGTACGGCCCGCTCGCGCACGCCGACTGGCCGGACAAGGGCCTCGGCGCGTACGCGGCGCAGGTCGCCTTCTACGACGCCACGCACCCCGAGGCCCGCGCGTACGTGTGGGAGAAGCTGGCCGCCAACTACCTGGCGCACGGCGTCTCGGTGTTCTGGCTGGACGCCGACGAACCGGAGCTGAAGCCCAACTACCCCGCCAATCTGCGCTTCCACGCGGGGCCCGGGCTCGAAGTCGCCAACCTCTACCCGCGCGAGCACGCGCGCATGGTGCACGACGGGCTGCGCGCGGCCGGGCACAGCGAGGTGCTGACCCTCAACCGCTCCTCGTGGGCGGGCGCCCAGCGCTACGGCGCCGCCCTGTGGTCGGGCGACATCGGCACCGACTTCGCGTCGCTGCGCGCCCAGATCACCGCCGGGCTCAATGTGATGCTCTCCGGCATCCCCTGGTGGACCACCGACATCGGCGGCTTCCACGGCGGCGACCCCGACGACCCCGCCTACCGCGAGGTGCTGGTCCGCTGGTTCCAGTACGGCGCCTTCTGCCCGCTGTTCCGCCTGCACGGCTTCCGCGGCCCGGAACAGGTCCTGGAGCCGGGCATGACCGGCCTGCCCAACGAGGTCTGGTCCTACGGCGGGCGGGCGTACGCGGTCCTGGCGTCGTATCTGCGGCTGCGCGAGCGGCTGCGGCCGTACATCGCCGAGCAGATGCGGGTGACGGCCCGCAGCGGGGTGCCGCCGATGCGGCCGCTGCTGCTGGAGTTCCCCGACGACCAGGACGCGTGGGGCATCCGCGACGCCTTCCTGCTCGGGCCCGACCTGCTGGTGGCGCCGGTCACCGAGGCGGGCGCGGTCACGCGGGAGGTCTACCTCCCGGCGGGCGCGCGGTGGACGGACGCGTGGACGGGCGAGGAGCACGACGGCGGCCGTACGGTGACGGCCGCGGCGCCGCTCGACCGCATTCCGCTGTTCCTGCGGGACGGCGCGCGGCTGCCGATCGCGGAGCCGAGGTGAGCCCTTCCATGAACACCGTCCCCGACTCCCGCGCCGATCCGGCCGGTTGGCTGACCGCCCGGCTCGGCGGCCCCGCCTTCGGCGGCGACTACAACCCCGAGCAGTTCGCCGACGACCCGGCCGTACGGCGCGAGGACGAGGAGCTGATGCGGCGGGCCGGGGTGAATCTGGTGACGCTGAACGTCTTCGGCTGGGCGGAGCTCGAACCGGAGCCGGGGCGCTACGACTTCGCGCCGCTGGACGCCCGGCTGGAGCGGCTGCACGCCGCGGGCGTGGCCGTGGACCTGGCCACGCCCACCGCGCAGCCGCCGCCGTGGTTCGGCCTCGCGCACCCCGACGCGCTGCCCGTCACCCCCGACGGCACCCGGCTGACCCACGGCAGCCGCGACACGTACTGCCTGGCCGCGCCCGCCTACCGGCAGGCCGCCCGCGCCGTCGCCGAGGCGCTGGCGGCCCGGTACGGCGAGCACCCGGCGGTCGCGCTGTGGCACGTGCACAACGAGTACGCGACCGTCTGCCACTGCGAGCACGCCGCCGACGCCTTCCGGCGCTGGCTGCGCGAGCGGTACGGCACCCTGGAGGCCGTCAACCGGGCCTGGGGCACCGCATTTTGGAGCCAGCGCTACGGCGCGTGGGAGCAGATCCAGCCGCCGCGCGCCACGCAGTGGCGGCCCAACCCCGGCCAGGTGCTGGACTTCCGGCGGTTCTGGTCGGACCTCGCGCTGACCGCCTACCGCAAGCAGCGCGACGCGATCCGGGCGCACAGCCGGGTGCCGGTCACCACCAACGTGATGCTGCCCGGCTACCAGGTGCTCGACCTGTGGGCGTTCGGCCGCGAGGTCGACCTGGTGGGCGTGGACCACTACCCGGACGCGCCGGGCCTGGACGCCGCCGCAGACACCGCCTTCGGCGCGGACCGGGCGCGCTCCTTCGGCGGCGGCAGGCCGTGGCTGCTGATCGAGCAGGCCACCAGCACCGTCTACGCGGGCGACCTCGTCCTCCCCAAGGAGCCGGGCGACATCCTGCGGCACTCGCTGAGCCACATCGCGCGCGGCTCGGAGGGCGTGCTGTTCTTCCAGTGGCGGCAGTCACCGGCCGGGGCGGAGATCTGGCACTCCGCGATGGTCCCGCACGCGGGGCCGGACACCCGGATCTTCCGCGAGACCGTCGAAACCGGCCGCGCCGTGGCCGCGCTGGCCGAGGTGACCGGCTCGACCGTACGGGCGCGGGCGGCCGTCCTGCACGACCCGGACGTGTGGTGGGCGCTGGACACCCCCGTCCTGCCCACGCCGGAACTCCCGTACCTGCCCGCGCTCAAGCGCGCCCACCGCGCCCTGTGGGACGCCGGGATCACCACCGACTTCGCGCACCCGTCCGCCGACCTGTCCGCGTACCGGCTCGTTCTCGCCCCCAGCCTGCACCTGGTCTCCGAGGAGTCCGCCGCCGCGCTCACCGCCTACGTCGAGGGCGGCGGCACCCTGCTGGTCGAGTGCTTCAGCGGCGCCGTCGACCCCCACTACCGCGCGTGGCCCGGCGGGGCGCCGGGCCCGCTGCGGCCACTGCTCGGCCTGCGCGCCGAGGAGTTCCGCCCCCTGCCGTCCGGCGCCGCCGTCCCCCTGACCGACGGCGGCGCCGGCACCACCTGGACCGAGGCGCTGCTGCTGGAGGGCGCGACGGCCGAAATCGGTTACGCGGAAGGGCCGTTGACCGGCCGGGCCGCCGTCACCCGGCACGCCCACGGCCGGGGCACCGCCTGGTACGCCTCCACCCGGCTGTCCCCCGCCTCGTACACCGCGCTGATCGGCGGCTTGATACGGGCCAGCGGCGCGGAGCCCGAACTCCCCGGTCTTCCGGCGGGCGTCGAGGCGGTCCGCCGCCACAGCGACGACGGCCGCGCGTACCTCTTCCTCCTCAACCACTCCCCGGCCGAGGTCCGCGTCCCCGTGCGGGGCCACGATCTCCTGGCGTCCCGCGCCCTTCCTTCCGAGGGCGCCGTCCTGCCGCCCGCGAGCGCCGTGGTCGTCCGCGAGGAGGGCTGAGGGGACCGCCCCGCCGGCTCGCGGGACGGGCACGGAACGTGACCCCGGCATCACCCGAACGAGTGAACGCTTCTCGGTCATCCTGGGATGGTCACGCAACCGGCTCTTCCCGAGGGGCGTCCCCTCCTGCGCAACAGGTGTGACGCTTGGGGTGGGAAGGGGGTCGGGCGTGGACACGGTGATTGTGCAGTTGCCCGAGGAATCCGAGGCACGGTGGGGAGAGGAACCGGCCGGGCGGCGCCCGAGGCTGCTGCGGCTCGGCCCCGGCGAGACGGCCGAGTTCGGGCGCGGGGGCTCCCCCGTGCGGACCGGTCCGGCCGGACACCCACCACCGTAGGCACGGCCCGGCGGGCCCGCTCCTGACAGATGACAGGGACGGCGGAACGCACCCGCGCCGCACCGGGACCCGCGGGGCCGCGGGCCGGACGCGCGTATACCCCGGCCGTCCGACGTGATCGCGCCAGCCCTTATGCGGCCCGAGACCCGGCATATGACCTAAGCCCGCCGAAATCCCCGCCCGGTGGTTAAAGGTCCAGCTAAGGACGGCTGTTCGGCATTCCCAGCGTCCGGAAGTGGCGTGCACACTACAGCCGTCGCCCGTCAAAAGCGTGCAACACGCAGCTATCGCACCACGATCCAGGTCTCGTCCTTGTCCTGTTCCTGACCTCACGTTGGAGTCGTCATCAACGACATACAAAAACCCCGTGTCGCACGGGCCCGCGCAGCGGTGGTCGCGGCGGCCTCGCTGGCCATGGTGTCCGGGTCCCTGATCCTCGCCATGCCCTCGCAGGCCAGCGGCCCCGCGCCCGCGGCCAAGACCATCGCGCAGAGCCACCCGGACTGGGCCACCGCCTCCGCCGACCAGGGCTCGGTCGCGGCGAACACCGAGATCACCGGCACCGTGTACCTGGCGGGCCAGGACGCCGCGGGCCTGACGAAGTACGCGACGGCCGTGTCCGACCCGAGCAACGCGAGCTACGGCGAGTTCCTGAGCCCGGCCGCGTACAAGGCGCGCTTCGGCGCCACCAAGGCGCAGGTCTCCGCGGTCCGGAAGTGGGCGGCCGACTCCGGCCTGAAGGTCGTGAGCACCTCCGACCACGCGATCACCGTCAAGGGCACCAACGCGGCGGTCACCAAGGCGTTCGGCACCGGCATCCACCAGTACCGCGTCTCGGGCACGCTGCGGCACGCCCCGGCCCGTGACGTCGTGGTCCCCGCGTCCGTCTCCTCCGCGATCCTCGGCGTGACGGGCTTCACCACGCCCGGCGCCAACGTCGCCAAGCCGAACTCGCACCGCGTGGACGATACCGCGGCCCGGTCCGCCGCGACCCCGGCAAGGAGCGGCAAGCCCGACGCCGGACTGCCGACCACCGCGACCTGCTCCGACTACTGGGGCCAGAAGATCGCCAAGGGCGCGCCGGCCGGATACACCACGTCCGACGTGCCGTTCGACCAGTGCTCGTTCTACCCCTCGCAGCTCCGCAAGGCGTACGGCATCACCGCCTCGGGACTGACCGGCAAGGGCGCGACGATCGCGATCGTGGACGCGTACGGCAGCTCCACCATGCTGGCGGACGCCAACCAGTACGCGACCGCGCACGGTGACAAGGCGTTCAGGTCCGGCCAGTACAGCGAGGTCGTCGACCCGTCGCAGTGGACCAACCAGGACCTGTGCGGCGGCCCCGAGGGCTGGGCGCCGGAAGAGGCGCTGGACGTCGAGATGGCGCACGGCCTCGCGCCCGACGCCAAGGTCGTCTACGTGGGCGCCAACTCCTGCGACGACAACGACCTGCTGGGTGCCATCAGCACCATCGTCGACAACCACCTGGCCGATGTCGTCTCCAACTCGTGGGGCGAGATCATGCACACCACGGACGACGCCGACGTCACCTCGTCGCTGATCGCCGCCTATGAGCAGGTCTTCAAGCAGGCCGCCGTCGAGGGCATCACCATCGGCTTCTCCGCGGGCGACTGCGGCGACAGCAGCCCGCTGGCCGCCGCGACCGGCGTCAACTGCCAGCCCGACACCTCGCGCGCGCAGGCCAACTGGCCCGACTCCGACCCGTGGGTGACCTCGGTCGGCGGCACCGCGCTCGGTCTGAAGGACAAGAGCGGCTCGTACGGCTTCGAGACCGACATGGGCACGCTGCGCTCCAACCTGTCGGCCGACGGCAAGAGCTGGACCCCCGCTCCCCCGGCCCCGTTCTACTTCGGCGGTGGCGGCGGCACCAGCGAGGACTTCGCACAGCCCGCGTACCAGCGCGGCGTCGTGCCCGGCTCGCTGTCGCACACGCTGATGACCGGCGCGAAGAGCCGTACGGCCCAGCGCGTCACGCCGGACGTCTCGATGAACGGTGACCTGTACACCTCGGTCCTCGTCGGCATCTCCGACGGCGCCCCGTACAGCGAGGGCGGCTACGGCGGCACCAGCGTCTCGGCGCCGGAATTCGCCGCGGTCCAGGCCGACGCCATCCAGGCCAGGCACCACGCCATCGGCTTCGCCAACCCGGCGATCTACGCCCGCGCCGGGCTGTTCAAGGACGTCGTGGACCAGAACGCCGCCCACCACCACAAGGCCCCGCTGAGCAACGTCGCCGACTTCGGCCTGGTCAACGGCACCCTCGCCGTGCGCCTCGCCGCCTTCGGCGAGGACACCTCGCTCAACGCGGTCCGCGGCTTCGACAACGCGACCGGTGTCGGCTCCCCGACCCTGTCCTACCTCCGCTCCTTCGGCCGCCGCTGACCGATCCCCCGAAGGGCCCGGCGGAGCGACCCTCCGCCGGGCCCTTCGGCATTCCCCGCCGCCGCCGATTCCGCCGTATCGGCTGTGACAGGACGCCCCGAACGCGCGTCTGCATACACAGCAAGGCGGTCAATACTGGCGCCGGACGTGTGCGGTGCCGGTGGGGAGCAAGGGGCGACGGTGAAATTAGCGGCGATGCGGTCGTGGGTCGGGCAGCGGCCGAAGGCGGCGGTGGCGGGGGCGTCGGCGGTGGGCGCCGCGGGAGTGGCGGTCGCGCTGGTCGCGACGCTGACCGGCGGAGGCGCAGGCGGGGACGGCGGTGGCAAGGCGGACGACGCGGCGGCGCGGTCGCGGGCGACGCCGACCAGCCGCGCGCCGAGCCCGAGGACGGCACGGCCACCGACGGGGACGCCGACACCGACGCCGACCGTCACCGAGACGAAGGGTCCGATCGGCGACGGGTCCACCGCGTACACCGGCCCGCAGCCGCACCAGCCGAAGCCGGAGAAGCTCAAGCCGGGCGAGAAACCGCCGCAGTTCGTGGTGTTCTCCTGGGACGGCGCGCTGGAGAACGACGACCATCTGTTCTCGCGCTTCCGGGAGTTGGCCAAGGAGAACAACGCGAACATGACGTTCTTCCTGTCCGGCATCTACCTGGTCCCGGACGCGAAGCGGTCGCTCTACCACCCGCCCCGGCACGCGGCCGGGACGTCCGCGATCGACTTCCCGACCGACGCGCACATCAAGGAGACGCTGGAGCAACTGCGGCTGGCCTGGCAGGACGGGGACGAGATCGGGACGCACTTCAACGGGCACTTCTGCGCGCCCGACGCGGGCGGCGGCGGCACGTGGAGCACCGCGGACTGGCGCAAGGAGATCGCCCAGGCGTACTCGTTCGTGGAGCACTGGAAGACGAACACCGGCTTCACCGACCTCCCGCCGCTGCCCTTCGACTACGGCCGTGAGCTGGTCGGCGGGCGCGCGCCGTGCCTGGAGGGGCAGAAGAATCTGCTGCCCGCGGCGAAGGCGCTTGGCTGGCGGTACGACGCCAGTTCGCCCGGCGACTTCCAGCTCTGGCCCGCCAAGTCGGGCGGGGTGTGGAACTTCCCGCTGGAGCTGATGCCCTACCCCGGCAAGGACTTCCAGGTCCTGTCGATGGACTTCAACTTCCTCTACAACCAGTCGGGCGGCGAGCAGACCCAGGGCGACCCGGCGAAGTTCCCGGCCTGGGAGCGCGAGACCCGGCAGGGCTATCTGAACGGCTTCGAGCGCGTCTACAACGGCAACCGGGCGCCGCTGTTCATCGGCAACCACTTCGAGACGTGGAACGGCGGCATCTACATGCAGGCCATCGAGGACGTGGTGAAGGACGTCTGCCACCGGGACGGGGTGCGCTGCGTGTCGTTCAAGGAGCTGTCCGACTGGCTGGACGTCCAGGATCCGGCGGTGCTGGCCGAATTGCGCGGCCTCGACCCGAGCGAGTCGCCGGACTGGACGACGTTTCCCGCCAAGTAGCCGGGCCTGGCGGAGAGATCAGGGAACCGGCGGCCGGGCCCCGCGCCGAGGGGCCCGGCCCGCTCAGCCGGCCGCCGCCACGTACCGCGTCCAGATGTCGACGGGATACGTGCTGCCGAACTCCTTCGTGGCCTTCGACGGCCCGCCGGTCCCGGTCAGCGGCAGCAACTCCTGCGTCTTCGGGTCGAGTCGGAAGACGGCGACCGACGTCGCCACCGCCGCGGCCCGCGCCCCCCTCGGTGGGTAGCCGACATACCAGGCGGACAGGTCCCCGGCCGCCGTGCCCGTCTTGCCCGCCAGATCCGTCCTGCCCGCGAGCCCGCCGCCCGCCCTCACCGCGCGGCGCGCGGTCCCGCCGGTCACCGCGTCCTTGAGCGCGTCGTCCACCTCGCCCGCCACCTTCGGGGTGAACGGGTGTGTGACAGCGGGCTGTTCGATGTCCACGCGCTGCCCGTCGCGGGTGACCTTGAGCACGGAGTACGGATCGGTGTGCGCGCCCGCGGCGGCGAAGGTGCCGTACGCGCTGGCGACCCGGATCGGGCTCGGGGTGACGCCGGTGCCGGTGGCGAAGGCGGGCACCTGCTCGCCGAAACCGCGCGGCAGCAGCCCGGCGTCGACGGACGCCTTCCGCACCCGGTCCAGGCCGACGTCCATGCCGAGTTGGGTGATCGGGCCGTTGACGGAGTCCGCCACCGCCTGCCGCAGGCTGATCCGCCCCCAGGACTTCCCGCCGTCGTTGCGGCTCTTCACGATCGTGCCGTCCCGGCTCCAGTACGGCCCCTCGGGCGTCCGTATCGGCACCTTGTCGTCGCCGTCGTAGACCGAGTCGGGGGTGACGGGCGTACGCGGCGCGCCGCGGGTGAGCAGCGCGCCGTCCCGCAGTCCGGCCGCGTAGACGAACGGCGCGTAGGCCGTACCGACCGGCACGATCGTGATGTTGGCGTCGTCGAAGCCCTGCTCGATGTAGTCGGGGCCGCCGTAGAGCGCGACGATCCGGCCGTCGGTGGCGACGGACGCGGCACCGACGCGGACGTTCCGGTCGGCGGTCCTCGCCTTCGGTGCGAGGCCCGCGGTCTCGTGCCGCACGGACTCGGCCAGGGCGTCGACGCGCGGGCGCTCGAAGGTCGTGTAGATCTGGTAGCCGCCCAGGTCGAAGCGCGCGTCGGAGATGTCGCCGTGCGCGGACACGTACGCCCGCGCGGTGTCGACGAGATAGCCGGTCTGCCCGCTCAGCCCCGCGGGTTTCGGCGGCGCCTTGGGCTCGGGGAAGACGGTGTACGCGGCGCGCTCGGCGCGCGAGAGCTGACCGGTCTTCACCATCCGGTCCAGCACCCACTTCCAACGGGCCACCGCCCGTTGGTGGTTGGCCGGGCTGATCGCGGGGTCGTAGAGCGCGGCGCCCTTGAGCAGCGTGGCGAGGAAGGCCCCCTCGCCGGCGTTGAGCTGGGAGACGTCCTTGCCGTAGTACGCCTTCGCGGCGCGCTGCACGCCGTACGTACCGCGCCCGAACCAGGCGGTGTTGAGGTAGCCGTCGAGGATCTGCCTCTTGCTCATCTTCTGGTCCAGCTTCACCGAGATGAACATCTCGGTGATCTTGCGGGAGAGCGTCTGGTTCTGGTTGAGGTAGACGTTCTTCACGTACTGCTGGGTGATGGTGGAGCCGCCCTGGGTATCGCCGCCGGTCACCATGGTGGCGACGGCCCGGCCGATGCCCTTCGGCGAGACGCCGTGGTCGGAGTAGAAGGAGGCGTTCTCGGCGGCCAGCACCGCCCACTGCACGCTCGTGGGTATCCGGTCCAGCGGCATCGCCTGCCGGTCCACCGGGCCCACCCGCGCCATCTCGGTGCCGTCGGCCCAGTAGTAGACGTTGTCCTGCTGCGTGGCGAATTCATTGAGGTCGGTGGGTATCCGGGTCCGCGCGTACGCCACTCCCACCACGGCGGTCAGCGTCACCAGCACCCACAGCGCCAGCAGCGACGCCTGGCGCAGCGACGGCACCCACCGCCGTATGCCGCGCCGCCCCGGCCGTGGATAGCGCGGCCGCAACACACGGGCCACGCGTTTCGCACGGGTCACGCGTACCGCGCGTACCGCGCCTCGGCCCAACCGCCTTAACTTCAGCCACTTTTTCCCCAACACCCCCGGAAGCTAAGGCCGGTTGTGGACCGCCCGAGGGCGGGACCGCCACAGTTCTGTAACAGCGGCGGGGCCCGGGGGCCACCGGGTCAGGAGGGCAGGCGGCGCGCGCGGGGGTGGAGGCGGGCGGCGAGCACGGCGACGTCGTCCTCGGCGCGGGTGGCGTCCAGCCGGGTGAGGACTTCGTCCAGGACGGCCTGGATCGCGGCGCCCGGCGGGAGCCGCAGATCGGCGAGGCGGGCCAGGGAGACGTCGATGTCCTCCTTGCGCCGCTCGACCAGGCCGTCGGTGAACATCACCAGCGTCTGGTCGGGGGTGATGTCACGGGTGGTCAGCTCGTAGCCGCCGACGCCCGTGCCCAGCGGCGGCCCCACGGGCAGGTGCAGCAGGCTGCCCGCGCCGTCCGCCGAGAACAGCACCGGCGGCAGGTGCCCCGCGCTGACCAGTGCCACGCTGCCCCGCGCCGGGTCGACCCGGACCAGCAGACATGTCGCCGGGCGGCGGGTGCCGTCCTCGGCCACGGCCGCGTCGAGCTGGCGCAGCACGCGGTGCGGCGGCAGATCCGCCGAGGCCACGTACCGCAGCATCGAGCGGTACGCGTTCATGTCCACGGCCGCGTCCAGGCCGTGGCCCATCACGTCACCGATCACCAGCAGCGTCCGGCCGAAGCTGAGCCGTACCGTCTCGAACCAGTCGCCGCCCACCAGGCTCCCGCCGCCCGCCGGGAGATAGCGGGTCGCGATGTCCAGGTTCGGGTGCGGGCGCCGGGGCTCGGCCAGCAGCGCCCGCTGGAGATTCAGCGCCGTGCTGTGCGCCGCCGTGTGCTGCCGCGCGTGGCTCAGGTGCACGGCCGCCAGGCGCGCCGCGTAGTGCACGGCCGCCGTCTCCTCCGCCGTGAACCCCCGCCGGCCCGCCCGTACCGCCAACAGCGCGCCGTACAGCCGTCCGTGCGCCAGCAGCGGCATCGACACCGCCGTACGCGGCAGACTCCCGTCCGCGTCCGCCGTCGCCGTGATCGGATGCCCCTCGTCCAGCGCCCGCACCGACAGCGACCGCGCGCTCAGCGGCGTCCTCGGCTCCAGCAGCTCCGACCTGCCCGCCGCCGCCGTCCGCGTCAGCGCCGGCTCCTCCGGCCGCCGGTCCGCCGGTACGTCCTCGGGCAGCAGGTCCACGGCCGCCGCGTCGCTCACCCGGCGGCACAGGAAGCCGACCAGCTCCGCGCAGGTCGTCTGCTCCTCCAGGGTGCTTCCGATGGCCTCGACCGCCTCCTCCGCCACCCCGAACCGGCCCCCGTCCGTGCCCTCCGCCTCCCCCTCGACCGGTCCGCTCACCACTCCACGCCGCCTCTCCCACCGTTCGCCCTGGCGGGCACCCCCTGATCCTTCCAGGGCCCCCGCCGCTGCCCCCGTTCCCACGTGCCCGTCCCCCGGTCTTTTCCGGGCCGGGCCCCCTGTGTGTCGGCTCCAGGCGGGTGGGTGAGCCCGGCGGCCCTCAGAAGCGCCCGCCCGCGCACGGTGAACGGACCGGGCCCGGGGCCCTACAGGGGCGAGCCGTCCCGGGCGGGGGCGGGGCCGTCGAGGAATTCGGCGAGCCGGAAGAGGGCGGGAAGGGCCGCGCGCACCGCCCGAAGGTCAGCATCGGGCAAAGCTTCAAGCGCGGCGTCCATCCGCCGCTCGTGCGCCAGCGTCCACGCGGCGAGCCGCTCCCGCCCGGCAGCGGTGAGCGTGACGACCGAGGCGCGCCGGTCGGCGGGATCGGTCTGCCGGGCGACGAGCCCGGCGGCGATCATGGGCCCGATGAGCCCGCTGACGGTGCTGGCGGCGAGCCGTCGCCGGACGGCCAGATCACCGATGCGGGCGGGCGAGTGCTCGCCCAGGACCTGCAACAATTCCACCTGGGCCATGGGCAGCGCCTCCCACGGGTCGTCCCCGCCGACGGACACCCGAAGGGCACGGCGGAGCCGGGTGACGGCCTCGGTGAGCAGCCGGGCGTCGGCGGACTTGCTGAGCGGTCGCGGCGGGGAAACCGCGGGGTGGTGCGGGGACATGCCCTTGAGCGTAGGCCCTGGCATGTCACGGACCACCTGTCCGCGGCCTCTCAGGAGCGGGACGGGACCCCGTCGCGGCGGGCGGTGACTCGTCACTTCGGCGCCACCCGGACGACGGAAACTTCGGTGTCCGATGTAATCTCGTCCGAGTCCGCCGGCCACGGCCGGACCGTACGGCGAGAGTGAAAACCTTCATGCTGCTGGCGTATCCCCCGAGTCCCGCACAAGGTGCCCGGCACCCGGGACGGGTCCTGCCCGCAGCCGCGTCGGAGGGCGGCCGATGACGTCCCCGACGCGCAACGCGCCGCGTACGGACGGCGCGCGGACGGACGGACCCCGTGCGGACGGACCCCGTGGCGACGAGCCCCGCACCGGCATGCTCCGCAAGGACGCGGCCCCGGAGCCCGAGGCCGCGCCCGAGTCCGGGTCCGCGCCCGCCGAGGCCCCCAGGAGCAGATTCCGCCGCCTCGGGCCGCTCCTGCCCGCCCGGCTGCGCCGCCTCGGCCGCCCGCACCTGCTGGTCGAACTGGTCTTCAGCGTGGTGCTGTACAAGACGTACTCGCTGACCCGCCGCGCCGCGCCCGAGCACCACGAGGCCGCGCTGCACCGCGCCACGGACATCCTCAACGCCGAGCGCAAGCTGCACGTGAACATCGAGCTGACGATCAACCACGCGATCGACAAGATCGACTGGCTGATCGTCGGCATGAACTACTACTACGCGACGCTGCACTTCATCGTGACCCTCGGCGTCCTGATCTGGCTCTACGCCCGCCACCCCGCCAGCTACCGCAGCGCGCGCACCGCGCTGTACGCGGCGACCTTCGTGGCCCTGATCGGCTTCACCTTCTTCGCGCTGGCGCCGCCGCGCCTGATGGAGGGCCAGGGCTTCATCGACACGGTGGTCACGCACCACACCTGGGGCTCGTGGGACAACGACGACGTGTCGTCGCTGTCGAACCAGTACGCGGCGATGCCGTCCGTCCACATCGTGTGGTCGGCCTGGAGCGGTCTGACGGTCGCGGCGCTGGCCCGCAGAACGTGGGTCAGGGTCCTGGGCTTCCTGTACCCCTTCTTCACCTTCACCGTCATCCTCGCCACCGGCAACCACTTCCTCGCCGACGCCGTGGCGGGCGCCCTCACCCTGGCCCTGGGCTTCCTCATCCAGCGCCTGCTGCTCGGCCGCCCCGCCTACCTCTACCCGGCCCCCGACCCGCTCCCGCCGGGCCCCCTGGGTCCGGTGGGCGCCCGCACGGGCACCAGGCAGTAGTCCGCGCGCCGCCGACGAACGCGCGCGCACCGCGGGCCGCGAGGACGAACGCGGCCAGGACGCACGAGGGCCCGAGCCGTGTCGAACGGCTCGGGCCCTCGTCGTACGTGTGGTGCCAGTCGTGCTGGTGGCGCCGGTCGTGCTGGTCGCGCGCCCCTGAGGGGTTACGCCGCGCCGCGCATCGGGGACGAGCGGCGGCGGGACTGCGACGTCGGACGGCCGCGGCGGGCGCGGGAGGACGGCGCGCCGGAGCGCTGCGGGCGGTCGGCGACCGGGTTGGTGATGGTGACCGGGATGCCGGACGGCGCCTGGGCGCCGGTGATCCGGGTCAGCTCGGCCTCGCCCGACCGCACCTGGGCCACCTGCGGCGCGATCCCCGCGTTGGCCATCAGACGGGTCATCTCACGGCGCTGGCTGGGCACCACGAGCGTGACGACCCGGCCGGACTCGCCCGCCCGCGCGGTACGCCCGCCGCGGTGCAGATAGTCCTTGTGGTCGCTCGGCGGGTCGACGTTCACGACGAGGTCGAGGTTGTCGACGTGGATGCCGCGGGCCGCCACGTTCGTGGCGACCAGCACCGTCACGTGCCCGGTCTTGAACTGCGCGAGGGTACGGGTGCGCTGCGGCTGCGACTTGCCGCCGTGCAACGCCGCCGCCCGTACACCGCTCTTGAGCAGGTGCTGGGTGAGCTTGTCGACGGCGTGCTTGGTGTCGAGGAACATCAGCACCCGGCCGTCGCGCGCCGCGATCTCGGTGACGGTCGCGTACTTGTCGGCGTCGTGGACGTGCAGCACGTGGTGCTCCATCGCGGTGACCGTGCCCGCCGACGGGTCGACGGAGTGGACCACCGGGTCGGAGAGGTAGCGCCGCACGAGCTGGTCGATGTTGCGGTCGAGCGTGGCGGAGAACAGCATCCGCTGGCCGCCGGGCCGCACCTGGTCGAGCAGCTCGGTGACCTGCGGCATGAAGCCCATGTCGGCCATCTGGTCGGCCTCGTCCAGCACGGTGATCGCGACCCGGTCCAGCCGGCACTCGCCGCGGTCGATGAGGTCCTTGAGCCGTCCGGGCGTCGCCACGACGATCTCCGCGCCGCCGCGCAGCGCGCTGGCCTGGCGGCCGATGGACATGCCGCCCACGACGGTGGCCAGCCGCAGCCGCAGCGTGCGGGCGTACGGGGTCAGGGCGTCGGTGACCTGCTGGGCGAGTTCCCTGGTCGGGACCAGGACCAGCGCGAGCGGCTGCCGGGACTCGGCGCGCTGCCCCGCGGTACGGGCCAGCATCGCCAGGCCGAAGGCGAGCGTCTTGCCGGAGCCGGTGCGCCCGCGGCCCAACACGTCACGTCCCGCGAGGGTGTTGGGCAGCGTGGCGGCCTGGATCGGGAACGGTACGGTGACGCCCTGTACGGTCAGCGCGTTCAACACGGCGTCGGGCAGGTCGAGTTCGGCGAAGGACTCGACGGCGGGCAGCGGCGGGGTGACCGTCACCGGCAGGGCGAACTCGCCCTGCGGCGCGGAGGGCCGCCGTCCGTAGCCGCCGGAGCGGGAGCCGCCGCCGCTACGGGACTGGCCGCCGGAGCGGCCGGAGCCCGAGCCGGAGCCGCCCGTACGGGAGGAACCACCCGTTCGGGTGCGGCTGAAACGGTCGTTCGTGCGAGATGTGCGGTTCAAAGGAACCCTTCCTCGATGCGACACGTATCGAGGATTTCCCGGCGGCCGTGAGGCGGCGGGGACAATCGCAAGAACGAGCCGGATAAAAAGCGAAACGAAGCCGGTCGGGACATTTCCTCCCGTGGCTTCGACATTTCCGCGCCATGAAAAAGCCGTGGAAAACGGCGGAACGCGGTGGAAATCCGTACAACGCAACAAGCCGGGACCCGCACCCCAAGGCGCGGGCCCCAGCTATATCGCTGAACGTGTCAGGCGTATTCAGACGCGTCAGGCGGGAACGATGTTCTCGGCCTGCGGGCCCTTCTGGCCCTGGGTGACGTCGAAGGTCACCTTCTGGCCTTCCTGGAGCTCACGGAAGCCCTGGGCGGCGATGTTCGAGTAGTGGGCGAAGACGTCGGCGCCGCCGCCGTCCTGCTCGATGAAGCCGAAGCCCTTTTCAGCGTTGAACCACTTCACGGTACCGGAAGCCATATTAATCTCCTTCAGGGGCAGTACATCGAAGCCCGCGGATTACGGACCCCGTGTCGCCGCAATGATTGCCCCGTTCAGGAAAGAACAGCGGAAATACAAAAGTGCACCTATCGGCACGTATGCCGATGAAGGAGCACTTGTAAGTCTTTGGGAACCACAACTGCAACTGAAAACAACGGTACCACGGAACCAGATTTTCGCCGGGTAAAACGCGTCACACCCCGCCCCGGCGCGCCCCACGGGTGTCGTCCAGGTGCCGACGGGGGTGTCGTCGAGGTGTCGTCGGGGTGTCGTCGGCCCCTCGCCCGGGCGCGGGGGCGGCCGGGCGCGCGCGCATCACGATCGCGCCCGTATCCCGGCCCCAGGGGCCGTTACGGCTGTCGCGGGCACAGGTTCATCGGCCATACTTCGCGCCGTGGAGCAGAAAACAGGTCCGAACACCCCGCCGATACCGCCCGCCGGAGTCGACCCGGCGTACATACCCGGCCTGACGCCCCCCGCGCGGTCCGCCGCCGAGGTGCCCGCGCCCGTGGTGGACGACGACGCCCCGGAGGACGCGCCCCCGGCCGCGCCCGAGGCCGAGCCGGAACCGGCGGCCGAGGCCGTGCCCGAAGCCGCCGTCGAGGCCGTGGCCGAGGACACGGGCGCGGCGGACGACGAGGACGCGACGGAGGAGGACACCGGCCCGGTGTTCTCGGTCTCCGACCGCCGCGGCTCGATCACCGCCGACCGCACCGGCATCACCTTCAAACTGGACGGCGAGACCGCCGACTTCGGCTGGGACGAGATCGGCGCCGTCGAGATCGACACCCCGCGCTTCGGCCGCCGCTTCTCCGTCACCGTCTACACCTCGACCCGGCGCTGGTTCGACACCGACGTCGAGGCGCCCTCCAAGCCGCTGCTCAAGACCTGGGCGGCCGAGCTGGACGCGGTGCTGGACACGTACTTCGAGGACGACAAGCCGGACGCGGCCGACGCCACGGACGACGTGGAAGAGGTCGAGGAGGCCGAAGAGGCCGAAACGACCGACACGGCCGACGCCACGGAGAAGGCCGACGGGAAGAAGGCCAAGGCCACCGAGGACGCCGAGGCGTAGCCGTACCGTCGTGGACGGCGCCGGTTCCCACCCTCCGGCGCCGGTTCCCACCCTCCGGCGCGGGGCACCGCATACCGCCGACGTACCCGGCCCCGTACGCCACCGCGGGCGACGCGTTGAGCGAGGTGCCGACGGAGACGCGCCACCGGCAGGGCCCTGGTCGCGGCGGGTGTCGACCGTCGCCAGGCGCAGCCGTCCGGCGTCGTCCGTGAGGCCGTGGCCGGTGAAGCAGAGCAGGACGAGGGCTTCCGCGTCGTGCCCCGGCGCGGTCAACTGCCGCAGCCCCGCGTCCTCGTGCTCGTGCTCGTGCTCGTGCTCGTACGGAGCGATCAGCGGAGCAAGTCGCCGCCCCACGCCTCGTCGCCTCCCCCGGGTACCGCTTTTCGTGCCTGCGCGCCCGCGCGTCCGCGCGGCGCCGAAGTCCCCCCGATTCTGCCCCTGTTCGCACCCCCGCCGGGGCCGCTTCCCGGCAATCGCTCCGGCGCGGAGGCGGGGACGCCTGCAACAGGAGTTGCAGGTGATTGCAAGAAGTCAACCAACGGGCGTAGTTCGACAGCAGGGTTACGAAATCATTTCGCATGAGCCTTGTGGAACCGGACGCGCGCGCCCTAATGTCACCTCACCCTCTCGGCAGGTCTCGACAGAAACGAGCTTTCGATGTCACGGAGCAGCACAGGCGCTGTGGTGGAGTGGTCGGGCAGACCGCGGCGAAGAGCCGCGGTCGTGGTCGCGACGGCGACCGCGGTAGCCGTCGGGTTCAGCATCATGGCCGGTGGTACGACCGCCCTGGCGGGTACGGGATCGGGCGGAACAGGCGGCGGTACGGCCCCGGTGGTGACGCGGGCCGCGCTCGACCCCTCGCTCGTCGCCGGCCGCGGCGCGAACGTCGGCTTCGCGGAGCAGGAGGCGGAGAACGCCGCGACGAACGGCACGGTCATCGGCCCCGGCCGGGACGCGTACACGCTGCCCGCCGAGGCGTCGGGCCGCAAGGCGGTGTCGCTGAAGCCGGGCCAGTACGTCGAGTTCACCCTTCCGAGTGCCGCCAACGCGATCAACGTGCGGTACAGCATCCCGGACGCGCCGACCGGCGGCGGCATCACCTCGCCGCTCGACGTGACGGTGAACGGCAAGGACCGCAAGGCCCTGACGCTCACCTCGCAGTACGCGTGGCTCTACAACCTGTACCCGTTCTCGAACGACCCGGGCGCCGACGTCCTGCACCCCGACTACTGGGTGACCGAGTGCGCCTGCGTGCCCCGGGACACCACGCCCGCACCGGTGTTCGCCAAGCCGTTCCGCCCCAACCACTTCTACGACGAGCAGCGGCTGTCGCTGGGGAAGACGTACCGCGCGGGCGACAAGGTGCGGCTCCAGGTCCCGGCGGGCGCCACCGCCGCGACCACCACGATCGACCTGCTGGACTCGCAGCTCGTCGCGCCGCCGAAGATCGACCTGATCGCGGCCAACGTCCTCGCCTTCGGCGCCGATCCGACCGGCCGCCGCGACTCGGCGAACGCCATCGACAAGGCCATCGCCTTCGCGAAGCTCACGCACCTGAAGGTGTACATCCCGCCGGGCACGTACCAGGTGAACCGGCACATCGTCGTCGACAACGTGACGATCGAGGGCGCGGGTAGCTGGTACACGATCATCAAGGGCCGCCAGGTCGACCTCGCCACCCCGGTGCCCGACGGAAGCGTCCACACCGGTGTCGGCTTCTACGGCAAGGACGCGTCGAAGGGCGGGAGTTCGAACGTCCACCTGTCCGGCTTCGCGATCCAGGGCGACGTCCGGGAGCGCATCGACACCGACCAGGTCAACGGCATCGGCGGCTCGCTGAGCAACTCGACCATCGACGGCCTGTACATCCAGCACACCAAGGTCGGCATGTGGTTCGACGGGCCGATGAGCAATCTGAGGATCACCAACAACGTGATCGTCGACCAGATCGCCGACGGCATCAACTTCCACACCGGCGTGACGAATTCGACGGTCTCCAACAACTTCCTGCGCAACACCGGTGACGACGCGCTCGCGCTGTGGTCGGAGAAGACCGAGGACGCGCGCAACACCATCGACCACAACACCGTGCAGACGCCGGTGCTCGCCAACGGCATCGCGCTCTACGGCGGCACGGACAACACCGTCTCCAACAACCTGATCGCCGACCCGATCCGCGAGGGCAGCGCCATCCAGGTCGGCTCCCGCTTCGGCTCCGAGGCGTTCACCGGCCACCTGTGGATCACGGACAACACCACGGTCAGGGCGGGCACGTACGAACTGAACTGGAACATCGGGCTCGGCGCGATCTGGTTCTACGCGCTGGAGAAGAACATCGACGCGGACATCCGGGTGACCGGGGACAACTTCCTCGACAACACGTACAACGCGATCATGCTCGTCGCCGACTGGCCGGTGAAGGACCTGTACTCGGTCACCAACGTCCACTTCAAGGACATCAAGGTCGACGGCACCGGTACCTCGGTGGTCAGCGGCCGGGTGGCGGGCTCCGCGTCCTTCGAGAACGTGGTCGCGCGCAATGTCGGCGCCGTCGGTGTCAACAACTGCGGTTCCTTCAACTTCACGCCCGCGGGCTCGGAGTTCTCCCTGACCGACCTCGGCGGCAACACCGGCGGCGGTACGACCGGGCCGTGGTTCGCGTCGTGGGAGCTGCCGAACACGATCACCTGCGACGACCGCCCGCCGGTCGTGGCACCGCCGGCTCCGTCGGCGTGGTGACGGCTGCCCTTTGAGGAGCGCGCGGTGAGAAGCGCGCCGTGAGAAGCGCGCGCTGAGCGACACCTCGTGACAAGCGCCTCGCGCGAAGTCCATACGGAGATCCGTACAGGTTTCGCGCGGGGCCGCTAAGAAAGCGTTAAGACTCGCGGGCCGCGGTGGCCGGCGCGCCGGGACAGACCCCGGCAAAGCCCCCACCGTCCCGATGAAATGCCTGGTCGGCCGCCCGGAACACCCCGGGCGGCCGATCATGTGTCAGCGGGGCAGGGGTGCGTACGCTGGCCGGGCCGTCATCCGCGATGGCCCGACCGATCCGCCGCACCCCAGGAGCCCTCCGGATGACCACGACCGTCCCGCCCGAGCGGTCCTCGACGCCCCCGCGCAGCCGCTTCAGGGCCTGGCTGCTCGAAGGTCTCTCCGACATGGGCAAGCACCAGTCGGGCGGCGGCGGGGCGGCGGAGCGGGAAGCCGCGCCCGCCCACAAGGGCCAACGCTGGTGGCGGGTGATGTGCCTGACCGGCGTGGACTACTTCTCCACCCTCGGCTACCAGCCCGGCATCGCGGCGCTCGCGGCCGGGCTGCTGTCGCCGATCGCGACGGTCGTGCTGGTCCTGGTCACGCTGGCGGGCGCGCTGCCCGTCTACCGGCGGGTCGCCGAGGAGAGCCCGCACGGCGCGGGCTCCATCGCGATGCTGGAGCGGCTGCTGTCGTTCTGGAAGGGCAAGCTCTTCGTCCTGACACTGCTGGGCTTCGCCGCCACCGACTTCCTGATCACCATCACCCTTTCGGCCGCCGACGCCTCCACCCACCTGGTGGAGAATCCGCACTTCGCCACGGCGCTGCACAGCCACCAGATGGTGATCACGCTGGTCCTGGTCGCGCTGTTGGGCGCGGTGTTCCTCAAGGGCTTCCTGGAGGCCATCGGGATCGCCGTCGTCCTGGTCGGGCTCTATCTGGCGCTCAACGTGGTGGTCGTCATCGCCGGCTTCTGGCACGTCGCGACCGCCGGGCACGTCGTCACCGACTGGTCGCACGCGCTGACCGCCGAGCGGGGCAACGTCTTCGTCATGATCGGCGTGTCCCTGCTGATCTTCCCCAAGCTCGCGCTCGGCATGTCCGGCTTCGAGACCGGCGTCGCCGTCATGCCGAACGTCGCGGGCGACCCCGGTGACACCGAGGAGCGGCCGGTCGGCCGGATCCGCGACACCAAGAAGCTGCTCACGACGGCCGCGCTGATCATGAGCGTCTTCCTGATCTGCACCAGTTTCATCACCACCGTGCTGATCCCGAAGAAGGAGTTCGAGACCGGCGGCAAGGCCAACGGCCGCGCGCTGGCGTATCTCGCCCACGAGTACCTGGGGTCGGTCTTCGGCACGGTCTACGACTTCTCCACCATCGCCATCCTCTGGTTCGCGGGCGCCTCCGCGATGGCGGGCCTGCTCAACCTGATGCCGCGCTACCTTCCGCGGTACGGCATGGCCCCGCACTGGGCGCGCGCGGTGCGGCCGATGGTGCTGGTCTTCACGCTCGTCGCCTTCCTCGTCACCTGGATCTTCGACGCCAGCGTCGACAAGCAGGGCGGCGCGTACGCGACCGGCGTCCTCGTCCTGATGAGCTCGGCCGCGCTGGCCGTCACGATCGCCGCCCGCAAGGCCGGGCAGCGGCGCTGGACGGTCGTCTTCGCCGTGATCTCGGTGGTCTTCCTCTACACGACGGTCGTCAACGTCGTGGAGCGGCCCGACGGCGTCAAGATCGGCGCCTGCTTCATCGCCGGGATCATCCTCGTCTCGCTGCTGTCCCGGCTCGCCCGCGCCTTCGAACTACGCGTCACCAGCGTGGAGTTGGACGACATGGCCACGCGGTTCGTCCGCGACATCGCCAGCCGCCGCAATCGCTTCATCGCCAACGAGCCGGGGCTGCGCGACGCGGCCGAGTACCGCGACAAGGTGCACCAGATCCGCGCCGACAACGACATCCCGCCCGAGGACGACCTCGTCTTCGTCGAGGTCACCGTCCTCGACGCCTCCGAGTTCGAGTCCGCCCTGCGCGTCACAGGCCATGTCCTGCACGGCCGTTACCGCGTGCTGTCCCTGGAGAGCTCGTCCGTCCCCAACGCGCTGGCCGCCCTCCTCCTCCACGTCCGCGACACCACCGGCACCAAGCCGCACATCTACTTCGAGTGGACCGAGGGCAGCCCCTTCACCAACTTCCTCCGCTTCTTCCTCTTCGGCCACGGCGAGGTCGCCCCGGTCACCCGCGAGGTCCTGCGCGAAGCCGAGCCCGACCGCTCCCGCCGCCCCCGCGTCCACGTGGGTTAGTCCGCGCGGGCAGACCGCGCGGGTTTGTCAGCGTGCGTCAGCCCGCGTGCCTCAGACCGCGTGATCGGCGGCCTCGCGGTCGTTGGTCGCGGCCCAACTGGCCAGCAGATCAAGGGCGTCACGCGCGGGCGTGCCGGGTTCCGCGCTGTAGGCCATGATGGTCAGCCCGGTGTCGGCGGGCAGCTCCAAGGCGTCGTAGGCGAGGGTGAGTTCGCCGACGACGGGGTGGTTGAGGCGTTTGACTCCGCCGCGGTGCAGGTGGACGTCGTGGGTGGCCCAGCGGGTGCGGAACAGGTCGCTCCGGGTGGCGAGTTCTCCGACCAGGTCGCTCAGGGCCCTGTCGTGGGGGTCGCGCCCGGCTTCGGCGCGCAGGATCGCGACGGTGCCCGCCGCCATCCGCTCCCAGTCGCGGTAGAAGTCGGTGGCCGCGGGGTCCAGGAACATGAAGCGGGCCACGTTGGGCGGTCGCCCCGGGGTCGCGAGGACCGGGCCGAGGAGCGCCCTGCCGAGTCGGTTCGTGGCCAGGATGTCCAGGCGGCGGTCGCGTACGTAGGCCGGGGTCGTCGTGGACATGGAGTCCAGGATGCGCTGGATGCTGGGGCGCACATGAGGCTTCGGGGCGCGGGCGGCGGGTGTCCGCGCTCCGGAACCGGCGGCGCGGGCCAGGTCGAACAGGTGGGCACGTTCGGCCTCGTCGAGGCGGAGGGCGCGCGCGAGGGCTTCCAGGACGCCGTCGGAGACGCCGCGGGCGTTGCCGCGCTCCAGCTTGATGTAGTAGTCGGCGCTGACGCCCGCCAGCAGCGCGACCTCCTCGCGGCGCAGCCCGGTCACCCGGCGGAATCCGCCGCCGACCGGCAGGCCGGCTTGTTCCGGGGTGATCCCGGCGCGGCGCGAGGTGAGGAAGTCGCGGAATTCGGTGCGGGCGTCCATGCGTCCAACCGTACGGCCGTTTTCGCCTGCCTGACAGGCTCCGTCAGTACCTGTAACAGCAGGAATCCCCTGGTGAGAGGCCATGGGCAGCGATTCATGCCACGGTGGGAAGGGAAGGCGATCCGCCGTCCCGGAGCAGGCGAGCGGCTCCGCGTCACCGAGGAGGAACAGGCCATGGAGTACACGCGACTGGGAACGTCAGGGCTCAGGGTCAGCCGGATCGCCCTGGGCTGTATGAGCTTCGGCGACCCCGCCACCAGACTGACCTGGTCCCTCGACGACGACGCGGCCGAGCCGGTCTTCCGCCGGGCCGTCGAGCTCGGCATCACCTTCTGGGACACCGCGAACATCTACGGCCTGGGCACCTCGGAGGAGATCGTCGGGCGGGCGCTGCGCAAGTACACCCGGCGTGACGACATCGTCCTGGCCACCAAGCTGTGGGCGCCGATGCACCAGGGCCCGGGCGGTTCCGGTCTGTCCCGCAGGGCCGTCATGGAGCAGATCGACGCCTCGCTGCGGCGCCTGGACACCGACTACGTCGACCTGTACCAGATCCACCGGTTCGACCCCCAGACGCCGGTCGAGGAGACGATGGAGGCGCTGCACGACGTGGTCAAGGCGGGCAAGGTCCGCTACATCGGCGCCTCGTCGATGTGGGCCTGGCAGTTCGCCACAATGCAGCACACCGCGCAGTTCCACGGCTGGACCCGGTTCGTGTCCATGCAGGACCAGTACAGCCTGCTCCACCGCGAGGAGGAGCGCGAGATGTTCGGCCTGCTCGCCCACCAGGGCGTGGGAAGCATCCCCTGGAGTCCCCTGTCCGGCGGGCTGGTCACCCGGCCCTGGGGCGAGCGCTCCACGCCGCGCGCGGCCGTCAACCGGACCGTCGACCCGCAGGACCGCCCGATCTTCCTCGACGCCGACCGGGCCATCGTCGACGCCGTCCAGGAGGTCGCCCGGAACCGAGGCGTCCCCATGGCCCAGGTCGCGATGGCCTGGGTGCTGAAGAACCCGGTCGTCTCCGCCCCCATCGTCGGCGCGACCAAGCCCCACCACCTCGCCGACGCCGCCGCCGCGCTCGACCTCACGCTCACCCGGGAGGAGGTCGACTCCCTCGAGGCCCCCTACACCCCTCGCGAGCCGACCTTCTTCTGACCCCGTCAGGGCCTAGCGCTCCTCGCGGAACTCCACGTGCCGGCCCGCCGCCGGGTCGTACTTGCGCAGCACCATGCGGTCGGGGTCGTTGCGACGGTTCTTGCGGGTGACGTAGGTGAATCCGGTACCGGCGGTGGACCGGAGCTTGATCACGGGACGTACTTCGTTGCGTGCCATGACGTCCACTATACGAAAACGGTTGTCGTTGTCAATAGACCGGCCGTCCCGGCGACCGCCACTGCGATGCCCCGCGTCCGGCGTCCGGGATTCCGAGCCGCGCTCACGCCGTGAGGTGGCCGAGGACGGCGGAGACGGCGGCGCGCAGGGGCGGGGTGGAGACGCGGGCGGGGTCGCGGGATTCGAAGGCGTGGTGGGCCTCGGGGGCCTCGACGACCTCCAGGGGCGCGCCGGAGGAGGCGGCCGAGGCGATGAACCGGTCGACCGTGGCGGCGATTTCGGGGACCTCGAGGGCCACGCGGGTGAGGACGGTGGGGAGGGCGGCGGGGGCGGGGTGGAAGCGGGTGGCGGACAGGCCCCAGTTGGGGAGGGGGGCGAGGACGGGGTAGGTCAGGGCGACGCAGCGCAGCCACGGCGGCGGGGCCGCGAGCCAGTCGGCGCAGAGCAGGCCGCCCGCCGAGAAGAACCAGAGGGCGACACGGTCGGGGTCCACGCGGGGGTCGGCCCGGACGAGGGCGACGGCCTCGGCCACGTCGTGGGCCGCGCGGTCGAAGTCGGTGAGGTCGTGGAAGCGGTGGTCGACGGTGGCGGCCACCACGCCCTGGGAGGCCAGGAGTTGGGCGTAGCCCAGGAAGGCCGGCCAGTCGCGCGGCGTCGGGCGGACGTCCGGCGATACGGGGCCGCCGTGGACGAACACGACGGCGGGGGACGGGTGTTCGGCACGGGGGAGGTGGAGGTCGACGCGGCCGTGCCGCTCGCGGGGGAGTTCGGGGACGGGGAGGGGGAACGGCCGTTGCTGGGGGGCCTGTTCACCCCTGGGCGCGAGCCGCCGCCCCTCCCCCGCGACCGCCCGCAGCAGGACGTCCGCCAGCCCGCGCGGAGCGGACAGCATCGGCCAGTGCCCGGTGCCGAGGTCGAAGAAGGTCACCCGCGGTTCGGTGAGCACGGCGAGCCGGGGGTCGCCGAGCCCGACCAGCGTCTCGACCAGCGCGATGCTCGAACCGTTCGCCGTACAGAAGACGCCCGTCACCGGCAGCGCCGCGACCGCGCCCGTCAGGCGGAGCGGCCGGGTGAGGGTGGCGCGGGGTTGCGGTACGGCGCGGTCGGTCAGCCGGGCCAGCGCGTCCGCCGGGACCTCGGCCGTACTGCCGTGCCGTGCCCACTCCTCCGGGCCGGACGGCGGCGGGACCGGCCCGTCACCGTCCTGCGCGCGGTCCCGCAGCTCCTGGTCGCGGTAGAGCGCGAGCGGCGGATCGCCGTCCTGCGGGATACCGGTGTCCAGATGGACGACGCGGGCGGTACGCGCCGGGCGGCGGTCGGCGGCCCCGACCACCGGGTGGATGCCGTAGTCGTGCCCGACGAGCACCACCGGCCCCTCGGCGGCGGCCACCGCGTCGATCACCTCCAGCACGTCCCGGATGTGCGTCTCCAGATCGGTGTCGGGCCCGGCCGGACGGCCGCCGTCGCCCATGCCGGTGAGCGTCACCGGATACGCCCGCGCGCCCGCTTCCCGCAGCGCCCGCGCGGTCTCCTGCCAGATCCAGCCGCCGGTGTGAGCGCCTGCCACCAGTACGTACGCCGTCATGAGATCTCCTCGGTCACCCTGCGGAACGGCCGCTTTCCCGGCCGCGGGTACCGTAGGAACTCCCCCTGAGGGAGGTTCAAGCCGTGCCGCCTGACCGTTTGTGGACCATCGGGGAACTCGCCGAGCGCGCGGGCGTCACCGTCAAGACCGTCCGTTACTACTCCGACCGCGGCCTGCTCCCCGAGGCGCGCCGCAGCAGCGGGGGCCACCGCAGGTACGGCCCCGCCGCGCTCGACCGGCTCCGCACGATCCGCTCGCTGCGCGGCATCGGCCTCGCGGTCCCCGACGTCCACCGGGTCCTCGACGAGGACGACCGCGCGAGCGCGGCCGGGGCCGACGCGGCGGCCGACGTGCTCGACGGCCTGATCGCCGGGCAACTGCGCGAGGTCGGCGCGGGCCTGGCCGCCCTGCGCTGGCGCGAGGCCGCGCTCCAGGCGCTCCAGGACTGCGGCCCCGGGGAGCGCGCCGAGCGGCTGCTGCTGGTCGGCGCGCTGCCGAGCCCGCCCAGCACCGCCGCCATGGCCCGCTTCTGGCGGCGCTGGCTGCCGCCGCGGATGCCCGCCCGGCTGGTCTCGGCCATCCTCGACGGGACGATTCCGCAGCTCCCCGAGGCGCCGACCCCGGCGCAGGCCCTGGCCTTCGCGCGCCTGCACGCGCTGGTGTCGGGGAGCTGCGACGGTGCGGGAAAGATCTCCGGAAAAGCCTCCGGCACGAGCCGCGGCGACGGCCGCGACCCCACTCAGCCCGCCGCGCACCGGCCCGAGGAGGGCTACCGCCCGGCCGTCCTGTACGACGGCCTCATCGAGGCGTACGGGCTCGCCGCCCCGCACCTGCGGGCCGGGCGGCGACCGCAGGAGGGCGAGGCGCTGGACTGCTTCGTCGCCGCGTACGCCCGCTCGCGCGGCGCCCGCGACACCCCGGCCTTCCGCCGCCGCCTCGGCGGGGTGCTCGGCGCGGACCCCCGGATCGACCGCTACTGGCAGCTCGCCGGGGAGCTGTTCGGCCCGGCGGAGCCGACCCCGGGCAGCACGCACGACTGGCTGCTGGCCGCGCTGGACGGCGCGACCGCCGAGGCCGCCTGAGCCGTACGCCGGTACGTCGGTAAGCCAATGCGCCAATACGCCGGTACGCGGATACGTTCACCGGACCGTACGCCGCGGAAACGCTCCGGAAGGCGTCCCCGGAGAACGTACGAACTCGTCCGGACCTGTCCGGAATGCGAAAACCTTCGGGGGCCCCGATGCTGGGAGGGCAACGGGGAGAGCAAGGCGTTCCCCCAAGGAGGGCAGCCATGTCCATGCTCGACAAGCTCAAGGGCCTGCTGAAGGGTCACGAGGACCAGGCGCACCAAGGCGTCGAAAAGGCCGGTGACATGGTCGACAAGAAGACCGGCGACAAGTACAGCGGCCAGGTCGACCAGGTCCAGGACGAGCTGAACGACCAGCTCGGCGGCGGCACCCGTCCGTCGAACGAGCAGCCGTAACCGTACGACGCGGCCGGCATTCGTACGGCGTACGCGTCGACGTACGGGCAGCCGCGTCCACCGCCGCGGAGGTGGACGCGGCTGCCCGACGCGTCAGCCCGACGCGTCAGCCCGACGCGTCATGCGCGACCGGGGGCTCACGCCCAGCCGTACAACTCCTTGAGCCGGTTCACGACGAGGTTGAACCTGCCCCGGTCCAGGGCGCACGCCTCGCGCCGCATGCCCTGGTCGTGCAGACGCAGGACGCGGTCGACGGCGACCCAGGACTCGCGGCCCTCACGGTCCCAGGGCCCGGTGCCGATCGGCACCCACTCGTGGTCGTTGTCGTGGCGCTTGCTGGAGAGCTGGACGGCGAGCACCGTGCCGCCCGCCTCGCGCGCCACGACCAGCACCGGCCGGTCCTTGCCGCGCCCGTCGTTCTCCTCGAACGGCACCCAGGTCCAGACGATTTCCCCGGGGTCGGGGTCACCGTCGTGATCCGGCGCGTACGACGTCCGCACCCGGCCCACCTCGCGCGGCTCCGCCTCGGTGGTGGCGTACGGCCCGCTGGCGCCGGGGAATTCAGCATTGGCAGCATTCGCAGTCATCCGCAAGACGGTAGGCCCTGCGGGCGGCGGCCCGGCGAGCGGGTCGGAACCCGTCGGTCACGAACCGCCCGGCGGCGCACCCACGGCTCAGCCGCGCCTCAGCCGCGCCTCAGCCGTGCCTCAGCCGTGCCTCACCAACGGCCGTGCACCTGCGCCCTGATGCGGCGGTCGTACAGCTCGCGCACCGCGTCCAGCGTGGCGTCGGTCAGCGGCGGCAGCGCGGCAGCGGCGGCGTTGGCCCGCGCCTGGGCGACATCGCGCGCGCCGGGAATGACGCTGCTGACGCCCGGCTGCTGGATGATCCAGCGCAGCGCCGTCTGCGCGGGCGTGGCGCCCTCGGGCGCGAGCGCGGCGAATTCGGCGGCGGCGTCGAGGCCGGTCTCGAAGTCCACCCCGGAGAAGGTCTCACCCTGGTCGAACGCCTCGCCGTGCCGGTTGTACGTACGGTGGTCGTCGGCGGCGAAGACGGTGTCGCGGGTGTACTTGCCGGTGAGCAGCCCCGAGGCCAGCGGCACCCGCGCGACGATGCCGACGCCCGCCTCGGCCGCCGCGGGCAGCACCGCCTCAAGCGGCTTGAGGCGGAAGGGGTTCAGGATGATCTGCACGCTCGCGACGCCGGGCCGCGCGATGGCGGTCAGCGCCTGCTCGCACGTCTCGACGCTCACCGCGTACGCCGCGACGCGCCCCCGCGCCACCAGCGTGTCCAGGGCGTCGTACATCTCGTCCGAGGAGTAGACGGCCGTGGGCGGGCAGTGGAGCTGCACCAGGTCGAGGGTGTCGACGCCGAGGTTCGCGCGCGAACGGTCGTTCCAGGCGAGGAAGTTGGCCAGTACGTAGTTCTCGGGCACCTGCTCGGCCCTGCGGCCCATCTTGGTGGCCACGAACACCCCGGCGTCCGGGCGCTCCTTGAGATACCGCCCGATGAACTGCTCGCTGCGGCCGTCCCCGTACACGTCGGCCGTGTCGAAGAAGGTCACGCCCGAGGCGACGGCCGCGTCGAGCACGGCGAAGGCGTCCTCTTCGCGCACCTCGCCCCAGTCGGCACCCAACTGCCATGTCCCGAGCCCGACGACGGACACCTTCCGGCCCGTCCTGCCAAGAATCCGCTGCTCCATGCGGCGATGCTACGTCGCCGGTGTCCGGTCGGCGCTCGTGGCGTCCGCCGGTCGCCCGGCCGGTCGCCCCGTCGGTCGCCCGGTCGGTCGCCCGGTCCGGCGCTCCGCGCTCCTGCGGCGGCACGCGAGGAAGAACCCGAGCCCCGCCAGGAGCGCGGGGGCGATCATCTCGGCCGTCAGCGAGGCCAGCCAGTCGGGGTTGATCCGGTCGGTCATGCCGCTGGTGTACTGGCAGGTGGCCTGCGGCGGAAAGAAGCTGTACGTCACGGTGCGCGGCGGGCCGCTGCCCCAGTCGGCGCCCGCCGAGCACGCGGAGGACGGCCCGGCCAGCAGTTTCCAGCCCGCCAGCGCGTAGATCATCAGGAAGAAGGAGCCGGTGACGAAGAACGCCGCCCCCGTACGGCGGACCTTCTCGTCCCGCGACATCGGCACGACCAGCTCGCTGGCGAAGGCTCCGCGAAGCGGCGGCTCGAAGCACTCGGCGAGCAGCGCGAGGAACACGCACGCGGTCATGAACAGCAAGGCGGCCCAGAGCAGTCCGGTGAGCACCGCGCCGCCGCCGACGGAGGTCACGTCGCCGTCGCGGAACTCGCAGACGGTGGCGGGCGGAAACGCCTGGTTCCGGGTGCGCACCAGCGGGCCGGGGCCCTTCGTCATCCCCTGCGCGCACCGCTCGTCGAACTCCATCATGCCGAACAGCGCGACCGCGAGGCCCAGTGCGAGCACCGCGAAGGCCGCGCCCGCGCCCAGCCACAGCAGGCCCGTCCGATAGCCGCCGTACGCGCCGTATCCGCCCTGCCCGGCGGGGCCGCCCCGCGCGCTCCGCCCGCCGTCCATCCGCGCGTAAGACATTCGCGCACAGTAACCGACGGCCGCCGCCGGTGACCCGGCCTTGGGAAAACCCACGCAGGGGCCCGGCGCGGTCACGGGGAGTGAGCCGTTTGCGGGGCGGGGGGACGGGCGTACGCTCGTCCGGGGAGAGGGATAAAAGGGACTAAAGGGAGCGAGGTGGTGGCCATGACGATCATGGGGTCGCGTCACCGTGGGACCACGGACCCTGAGGATTGGGAGGCCAGTCACCGCAGGGCCCTGGTGCTGAGCGAGGTGGCGGCGGAGGGGATGGTGGGGCTGTCGCGAGTGCTACGCAGGGCGGCGGCGGGCGACGAGGACGCGGCGGGCATCCGGGTGGAGGCGCTGCTGCGGGCGCTGCCGGGCATGGGGATGTTCGACAGCCATTACCTGCTGGTGCGGGCGCACATCCGCGAGTCGGGGCTCGCGGGGGAGCTGAGCCCGGGGCAGCGCGTGGCGCTGGTGGAATTCGTCGAGCGGGCGCGGCACCTGCACGACCCGGTACCGCCGTGGGCGGCCTGACCACCCGGCTCACGTCCTGGCCCCCAGAAGTTCGAGTCGGCCGACAGTCGGCCGAGGAGTCGGCCCGCGACCGGTGACAGCCCCCGGAAGCGGCTGCCGGAGTAGGCTGAAAGTGCAGGTGAGCGCGCCGCACAGGCACGTGCCTGTGCGGCGCGCGCCTGTCTTCGGCCACGCCAGAAGGTCGTGAGATCGATGGTTGCTCTGATCACTGTGCTGGTGGTGGTCGTCCTGATCGGACTGATCCTGCTCGCCATGAGCCTGCACGATGTGCAGCAGTACGAGCGGGGCGTCGTCTTCCGCTTCGGACGTCTGCTGCCGAACCTGCGGCAGCCGGGCCTGCGGACGATCCGCCCGATCGTCGACCGGATGCGCAAGGTCTCCATCCAGACCGAGGTGCTCGGCGTCCCGGCGCAGGGCGCCATCACCGGCGACAACGTGACCGTGACCGTCGACGCCGTCGTCTACTTCCGGGTCCTGGACCCGGTCAAGGCCCTGGTCAACGTGCACGACTACCCCAGCGCCGTCTCCCAGATCGCGCAGACCTCGCTCCGGTCGGTCATCGGCCGCGCCGACCTCGACACGCTGCTGTCGGACCGCGACCACGTCAACGCCGAGCTGAAGACGGTGATGGACGAGCCGACCGAGGAGCCCTGGGGCCTGCGGATCGAGCGCGTGGAGATCAAGGACATCGCGCTGCCGGAGTCGATGATGCGGTCGATGTCCAAGCAGGCGGAGGCCGAACGTGAACGGCGGGCCCGTGTCATCGCGGCCGAGGGCGAATTCCAGGCGTCGCAGCGCCTGACCGACGCCGCCGCCACGATGGCCAACACCCCGGGCGCCCTCCAACTGCGGCTGCTGCAAACCGTGGTGGACGTCTCCGCCGAGAAGAACAGCACCCTCGTGATGCCGTTCCCGGTCGAGATCCTGCGCTTCTTCGACCGCGTGGCCGGGGACACGGCCACCGACGGCGCGGGCCACGCGGAACCGGACACCGGCCCCGACGCCCGTACGGGCCCGGTCGACGAGAACGTCCCGCCGGACCGGCCGAGGCTCGTCCATCACTGAGACCCGCCCCTTGCGATAGAGCGCACTCCAAGGTGTTGGCTGTGGAGCCATGAAGTACACCCAGCTCGGCCGCACCGGCCTCAAAGTCAGCCGCCTCGTCCTCGGCACCATGAACTTCGGCGGGCAGACCGACGAGCCCGGCAGCCACGCGATCATGGACACCGCGCTGGACGCGGGCATCAACTTCTTCGACACGGCGAACATCTACGGCGTGGACGAGCGCAAGGGCCGCACCGAGGAGATCCTCGGAAGCTGGTTCGCCCAGGGCGGCGACCGGCGCGACAAGGTGGTGCTGGCCACCAAGCTGTACGGGAACATGACGCAGGGCAACCCCTGGCAGGAGGAGCCCTGGCCGAACCACCAGCGGCTGAGCGCCCTCAACATCCGCCGCGAGGTGGAGGCCAGCCTGAAGCGGCTGGGCACCGACCACATCGACGTCTACCAGTTCCACCACATCGACCGGGCCACGCCCTGGGACGAGATCTGGCAGGCGATCGACGTCCTGATCCAGCAGGGCAAGGTGCTCTACGCCGCCTCCAGCAACTTCGCCGGCTGGCACATCGCGCAGGCCAACGAGGCGGCGGCGCGGCGCGGTTCGCTCGGGCTCGTCAGCGAGCAGTGCCTGTACAACCTCTTCGAGCGCACCGCCGAGATGGACGTCCTCCCGGCCGCCGAGGCGTACGGGCTCGGTGTCGTGCCCTGGTCGCCGCTGCACCAGGGGCTGTTGGGCGGCGCCATCCGCAAGTCCCGTGAGGGGGGCGGCTCCCGCACCCACGCCGGGCGCTCGGCGCGGGGCCTGGCCGATTCGGTGGTCCGCGACCAGGTTCAGCGCTACGAGGATCTGCTCGCCGAGCACGAGCTCGACCCCGGGGAGGTGGCCCTCGCCTGGCTCCTCACCCGGCCGGCCGTGACCGGGCCCATCATCGGGCCCCGCACCCCCGCCCACCTCGACGGCGCCCTCCGCGCCCTTGATCTCCACCTCTCCGTGGACCTCCTCGCCGCCCTCGACGCCATCTTCCCGGGCCCCGGCCCTTCCCCCGAAGCCTTCGCCTGGTAGCCCCGGCCGCCGCCGCCCGGGCGGCTCAGCCACGTGCCTTCAGGGGCGCACCGTCTTTCGCCCGGGCGGCGAGCCGATCCTTTAAGGGGCGCGGGACTGTTCCTGATCTGCGGCTGCCGCCGCGTGGGCGCGCTCAGCCACGTGCCTTTAGGGGCGCACCGTCTTTCGCCCGGGCGGCGAGCCGATCTTTTAAGGGGCGCGGGGAACTGCGCCACCAGCCACGACGCTGCCGCAGGTCACCACCCGCCCCGACGGGGCAGACCGGCTGTCCCCGGACCACCGGGCCGGTGGGGGCTGGCCGCGCAGGTCACCGCCCGCCCCGGAGGGGCAGTTCGGTGGTGTCCGGGCCACCGGCCGGTGGGGGCGGGGAAGCGGAGGGGAGGCGGAGGCGGAAGAGGGCGCCTTGGCCGGGAGCCGTGTCGAGCTCGATGTACCCACCGTGAGCGGCAGCGAACGCGGCACAGATGGAGAGCCCGAGACCGGCGCCGCCCCCGGCGCCCCGGCTGCGGGAGGCGTCCACGCGGTAGAAGCGTTCGAAGACCCGCGCGGCCTGGTCGGGCCCGAGCCCGGGCCCGGCGTCGGCGACTTCGAGGACCCCGTGTCCGCCGACGGTGCCGACGCCGATCCGGACGGGCGTGCCGGGAGGCGTATGGGCGACGGCGTTGCCGACGAGATTGGCGACGACCTGCCGCAGCCGGGCCTCGTCACCGAGCACGGGTGCGGGACCGGGACCGGAGCCGGGGCCGGAACCGGACCCGCCCGGCCCGGTGAGGGAGACCGGCCGGGACGGATCGAGGGCGGTCGTGTCGTGCAGGGCGTCCACGGCCAGGGTGCGCAGGTCCATCGGGGCGAGCTGCACGGGCCGCTGCTCGTCCATCCGCACCAGCGTCAGCAGATCCTCGACCAGGCCGCCGAGCCGTACGGCCTCGCTCTCGATCCGCGTCATCGTCCGCTTCACGTCGGCCTCGTCGGGCAGCGCGCCCATCCGGTACAGCTCCGCGAAGCCCCGGATACCGGCCAGCGGGGTGCGCAGTTCGTGGCTGGCGTCGGCGACGAACCGGCGCATCTGCTTCTCGGACTCCGCGCGCGCCGCGAAGGCCGACTCGATCTGCGCGAGCATCCCGTTGAGCGCGGCGGACAGCCGCCCGGCCTCGGTGCGCGGGGACGCGGCGGGCATACGGTGCGACAGCGGGCGCCCGGCGGCTATCTCGGCGGCGGTGGCCTCGATCTGCCGCAGCGGCCGCAGCCCGGCCCGTACCGCGAACCAGCCCGCCACCCCGAGCAGCGCCGCGACCACCGCGCCGATCAGCAGGAACGCGGTGCGCAGGTGGGAGGCCGTGGAGGACACCTCGTCCAGGGACGCGGCGACCACGACGCCCGCGGGCAGGTCGGCGGAGGGGGCGGCCGTGCCCGCGGCGACCGGTTCGATCAGCACCCGCCACCGCCCGCCGCCGTGGTCGCTGGCGACGTCGAACGGCTTGCCCAGCCGCTCGCGCAGCGACCCCGCGTCCATCGTCGGCCACAGCGGGCGCGGGTCCCCGGCCGAGACCGGCAGCCGGAACTGGTCGGAGACCCGCCCGTCCGCCGCGGCGAAGGCCACCACGAACTGGCTGGGCAGCCACGGCCGCGGCGCGCCGGGCCCCGGCCGTACGTAGCGCGGCGCGGGCACCCCGTCGGTGCCGAGCCGCCGCGCGAGCGGTTCGCCGTACCGCTGGAGCTGCTGGTCGACGCGCCGCACCTGCTGGCCGCGGACCGTGCCGAGGACGACGGTGTCGCTGACGGCGAGGCCGAGCAGGACGAGGACGAGGCAGAGCAGCACCAGCCGAGAGCGCAGCGAGAGCGCGGAGAGCCGCAACGAGCGGAGGGACCTGAGGAAGCTGAGGGAGCTGAGGGACCGCACGGTGCGCACGGCGTCAGCCCTGCGGTCGGCGCAGCACGTACCCGACGCCGCGCACCGTATGGATCAGCTTGACCGTGCCGTCGGCGCCGGAGTCGACCTTGCGGCGCACGTACGAGATGTACGACTCGACGATGCTGAGGTCGCCGCCGAAGTCGTACGCCCACACGTGGTCGAGGATCTGGAGCTTGGACACGACGCGGTCGGCGTTGGCCATGAGGTAGGCGAGCAGCTTGAACTCGGTGGGTGAGAGGGAGACCGGGCGGCCGGCGCGCAGCACCTGGTGGCCGACCGGGTCCAGCTCCAGGTCGCCCGCGACCAGCCGCCCCTCGTCGGTGGGACCGCCGGTGCGGCGCAGGATCGCGCGGATGCGGGCGATCAGCTCCTCCAGGCTGAACGGCTTGGTGACGTAGTCGTCGCCGCCCGCCGTCAGGCCGCTGATCTTGTCGTCCACGCCGTCCTTGGCGGTCAGGAACAGCACGGGGAGCCGGTCGGCGGCGCCGCTGCCGGGGCGCGCGTGCGGCCCCGACTCCTCGCGCAGGTGCCGGACGACCGCGAAACCGGTCATGTCGGGCAGCATCACGTCGAGGACGACCAGGTCGGGGCGCTCACGGGCGACGGCGGCCAGCGCGTCGGCGCCCGAGGCGGCGGAGACCACCTTGAAGCCGACGAAGCGCAGGGACGCGGAGAGCAGTTCCCTGATGTTGGGCTCGTCGTCGACGACCAGCAGGCTGGCCTCGGGCGTCGTCTCCATGGAGTCCTCCTGGCCCCCGTCGTACGGTGCGGTTTCGCACCGTACGCTCCCGTCCTGTGAAGGCGGGGTCAGTTGCCCGTACCGCCGCCCGAGCCGCCCGAGCCGCCCGCCGTACCCGTACCGCCGCCCGCGCCTCCGGCACCTCCGGCACCTCCGGCGCCGCCACGGCCGCCGAAGCCTCCGAAGCCGCCGCCGAAGCCGCCCGCGGTGGCCGCGCCCTCGGTGACGGTGGTGGCGGCGATGTCGCCTGAGGAGTTCGCGCTGCCGCGTACGGTCACGCTCTGGCCGGGCTGGAGGTCCGAGGTCTTGCCGTCCTTGGTGACGGTGACCTTCGTGGAGCCGCCGGTGGTGACCTTGACGATGCCGCCCTGGGCGTCGGTGACGTAGATGGTGTCGCCGTCCACCAGCTTGACGGTGCCGACGGTGACGCCGGAGCCGGTGCCGCCGGAGCCGGTGCCGCCGGTGCCTGCGCCGCCGGTGCCTGCGCCGCCGCCCGCGCCGGGAGCCGCGCCCGGCGCCGTACCGGAGCCCGTACCCGTGCCCGTACCCGTACCCGAGCCCGTGCCCGTACGGCCGTTGGCGCCCGCGAAGGCCGAGGCGAAGTCGCGGGCCGCTGCCGAACCGCCGCCGGACGAACGGCCGTTGAGGTGGTTCTTCTCCACCAGCGCGCCGCCCGCGAAGGCCGCCGCGGCGACGACGCCCGCGGACAGCAGCAGCGTCAGCCAGGGCAGTTTGCGGCGCGGCGGGGCGGCCAGCTCGGCCGAGATGTCACGGGCGTCCGGCGGCTCGGACAGGACGTCCTCCGGCCGTTCGGTGAGCACCGCCTCGCCGGGCCGCTCGACGATCTCCACCTCGCCGAACGTGTCGGTGAGCGGCAGCAGCTCCGTGTCGGCGTCGGCCTTCACGAGTTCGGTGCGGCGTCGCGCCATGTCCGGTTCTCCCTCGTCCCTCGTACGTCGTGCGGTGTGGTGGTGGACGGCCTACTCATGGCGCAGGGCCTCGATCGGGCGCAGGGCGGCGGCCCGGTTGGCGGGGTAGCTGCCGAAGAACAGGCCGATGGCGACCGCGATGGCGAAGGCGCCCCACACCGACTCCGGGATGATCACCGGTTTGATGCCGACGATCGTGAAGCGCGAGCCGATCAGTCCCGCCACCACCCCGAGCCCGCCGCCGACCAGCGACAGCAGGGTCGACTCGGCGAGGAACTGCCCGAGGATGACGCCCTTGGGCGCGCCGATCGCCTTGCGGATGCCGATCTCGCGGGTCCGCTCGGTGACCGTCACCAGCATGATGTTGGTGATGCCGATCCCGCCGACCAGCAGCGAGATCGCCGCGACCGCGCCGAGCAGCACCGTGAACGTCCTGTTGGTGTCGGACTGGGTGCTGAGCAGCGACTGCTGGCTGCTGACCCGGAAGTCCAGCGCGTTGGCGTCCTTGATGCCGTGCGTGCCCATCAGGATCGTGGTGATCTCGTTCTGCGCCGGGGTCGTCGCGTCGGCCGACGTGGCCTCCACCAGGATCTGGTTGACCGAGCCGAAGCCGGTGAAGGCGTTCTGCACGGTCGGCAGCGGCGCGACCAGGATGTCGTCCGGGTCCTGGAAGCCGGTGCCGCCCTTGGTCTCCAGCACGCCGACGACCGTGAACGGCGTCCCGCCGAGCACCACCTTCTTGCCGACCGGGTCGGCCGTGCCGAACAGGTCGGTGGCCGTGGTCGAGCCGATCACCGCCACCTTGCGGGAGTTGAGGACGTCGTCGGCGCTGAAGTAGTCGCCCTTGGCGACCTTGCTGTTGGACGCCTTGAAGTACGCGGGGTAGGTGCCGACGACCTGCGCGACGTCGTGCGAGGTGCCCTCGTACAGCGCGGTCTGCGAGGACGTGGTCACTTCGGGGGCGACGGACTCGATGCTGGGCGCGGCCGTCGGGTCGGCGAGCGCCCGCGCGTCGTCCACGGTCAGCGGCTTGACGGTGGTCGCCGACGAGGACGAACCGCCGCCGAATCCGGCGCCGGAGGAGATGGTCAGCGAGTTGGTGCCCAGCTTCTCGATGGAGTCCTTGACGGACTGCGAGGAGCCGTTGCCGACCGCGAGCAGGATGATGACGGCGGCGACGCCGATCAGGACGCCGAGCATGGTCAGTCCGGAGCGGACCTTGTTGGCGGCGAGGCCGCCGAAGGCGAAGCGGAGGGTCTCGAAGGGGTTCACGCGGTGCCCCCGCTTCCGAAGCCGTTGCCCGTATTGCCTACGCCCGTACCGCCATTGCCCGTACGGCTGTTGCGCGTACCGCCGTTGCTGCCGTTGCCGTGGCGGCTTCCGGTGAGGGCCTGACGCCGGCCGCCGGTTACCGGGTCCTGCGGGTGGTGCGCGGCGAAGGACGCAGGGTCGCGCAGCGCGGGCGGCGGGCCGTCGGCCGGTGCCTGGCGCCGGTCCTCGACCACCTGGCCGTCGACCAGCGTGATCACCCGCTTGGCGTGCCGGGCGACCTCGTCCTCGTGCGTGATCAGTACGACGGTGCGCCCGGAGGCGTTGAGCCGGTCGACGATGGCGAGCACTTCCTCGGTGCTGTGGCTGTCCAGGTTTCCGGTCGGCTCGTCGGCGAGCAGCATGGCCGGTGCGGTGACCAACGCCCTTGCCACGGCAACGCGTTGCTGCTGGCCGCCGGAGAGTTCGTTCGGCCGGTGGTCGACGCGGTCGGCGAGGCCGACCAGCGCGAGCGCCGCCAGCGCGCGCCTCCTGCGCTCGGCGGACCGCACACCCGCGTAGGCCAGGGGGAGTTCGACCTGCGCGAGCGCGGGGGTGCGCGGCACGAGGTTGAACGACTGGAAGACGAAGCCGATCTTACGGTTGCGGACGAGCGAGAGCTGGTGCTCGTCCAGGCCGCCGACGTCGATGCCGTCGAGCAGATAACGGCCCTCGGTGGGGATGTCGAGGCAGCCGAGGATGTTCATCAGGGTCGACTTGCCGGACCCGGAACTGCCCATCACGGCCACCATGTCGCCCTGTTCGACCAGCAGATTCACGCCGGGCGAGACGCCGGTGACGGGGTCGGGGTCGCCGCCGAGCGCGCGCACGGCGGCGTCGCCGTGCCCGTACGTCTTCAGCAGCGACCGCACCTCGATGACCGGCGGGCGGCCCCAGGGGCTGTCGTCGTCCCCCTAGACACCCGCGGTTTCCTCGCGGCCCGAGTTCTGCTCGACGCCCGAGGTCTGCTCGACGCCCGAGGTCTCTTCCGCGCCCGGACTCTCTTCGGCGTCACCGGTACGGGCGCCGGGCCGCAGGCCGCCGAGGCGCTGCCGCAGGGCGGGCCTCATCCGCGGCCACCGCCGGCACCGCCGCCACCGCCGGTACGGAAGCCACCGCCGCCGCCGATCCGGTTCGCGCCGCCGCCGAGGCCGCCGGGGAACGCGCCGCTCGGGAAACCGCCGTTGCCGGAGGACGCGACCGTGGCGATCTGCACCTGCTGGCCCTCCTTCAGACCGCTGGTGATCTGGTCGGCGGTGTCGCCCTCGACGCCGACGGTCACGGACGTACGGGTCGTGCTGCCGTCGGAGTTGACCACCGTGACCGTACGGTTGGCGCCGGTACCGGAGACCGCGGCGGTCGGCACGTTCAGCGCGCCGGACGCCGAGCCGGTGATCACCTGGATACTGGCGCTCAGGCCGGTCCGCAGGTCCGCGGTGGGGCTGGTGATGGCGAGCGTGGCCGCGTACTGCACGGCGCTGCTGCTCCCGCCGCCGCTGCCGCTTCCGCTGCTCACCGGGAGCGAACTGACCGACAGCACCTTGGCGTTGAGCACCGTGCTCGACTGCGCGTTGAGGGTGACGGTGGCGGGCTGGCCCGCCTTGACCTTCAGCGAGTCGGCCTCGGAGAAGTTCGCCGTCACCTGCATGCCGGTGGGGTTGGTCAGGACGACGAAGCCGGACGGGGTGCTGGAACCGCTGCTGCTCGACGTGGAGTTGGAGCTGCTGGAGTTCGAGCCCTGGCCGCCCGAGCCGCTGCCGGTGCCGCCGGTGCCCGACACCGTCTGGCCCTTGGCGGCCGAGACCGAGGCGACCGTGCCGGACACCGGGGCCTTGAGCGTGGTGCCGTCCACCGCGCGCTGGTCGGCGTCCACGGCGTTCTGGGCTTGCGTCAACTGGGCCTGTGCCTGGGCGAGTTGGGCCGGGTCGACGGTGTAGGTGGGGGACGGCGTGGGCGTCGGGGCGGCGTCCCGCGAGCCGCCGCTGCCGGAGCCGGTGTTGGAGCCCGTGCCGGAGCCGCTGCCGGAGCCCGTGGTGGAGGTGACCAGCTCGCCCGCCTCGACCTTGGTGAGGTTGGCCCGCGCCGCCGTCAGCGTCGCCTGGTCCTGCTGCAACGTCTCCTTGGCGTCGGTCGGATCGACCTTCGCCAGCACCTGGCCCTTGGTGACCTTGTCGCCCGGCTTCACGTCGACCTCGGTGAGTGTGCCGCCCGTGGTGAAGTCCACACCGGCGTCGCTGGGCGAGGCGAGCGTGCCGGAGCCGGACACCGTCGCCAGCACCGTGCCCTTGGACACCGTCACCACGCGCGCGCCCGTACCACGGGTGTTGCCGCTGTCACCGTTGTTGACCGCCGCGTAGGCGCCGCCTGCGCCCGCGAGGACCACCACGCCGAGCACCGAGTTGATCAGGACGGCCCTGCGCCGCCGTGGGAGCACCTTCATGGCGCGCATCCTGGCCGCCGACGCCTTTGATGGCCTGGGAGAAGGCTGGGAGTTTCCTGGGAACGGCGCCGTGCGCGAGGCCGCCCCGCCACGGCACGAAGCGGTCGCTTTACGTCTCAACCGGACCGTACGGCGGGCCCGTACGGGTCGCGACGGCCGATTCGCGCGCCCCGGCTCCCCGGGAACTCACAGCTCGCGCCCTGGCTGTGCCTAACTCGCGGCGGTTCACTCATGCGCCGCCACTCATGGGTGCTCGTGTCCCGCGCGTGCGCGTGGGTGAGCGGCGCCCCCCGCCCCCGCATCCGAGGAGACCACGGTCATGACCCTGACCACCACCCGGCAGTCCGCGCGCCGCTCCGCGCTGCGGGCGGGCGCGTGCGTCGCCGTCCTCGCCTCGGGCGCGCTGCTGCTCACCGCCTGCTCGTCGTCGGGCTCCTCTGGCTCGGCGTCCGCCGACGCGAAGGCGTCGTCCTCGTCCTCGCCGTCGTCCTCCGCCAAGGGCGCCTCCGGCGGCGCGCAGGACATGGCGGCCTACCGCGACTGCCTCTCCCAGCACGGCGTGAAGCTGCCGTCCTTCTCCGGCCGCCCCTCCGACCGCGCGTCCGGCCGTCCCTCGGGCCGCCCCTCCGGCCGCCCGAGCGGCGGATTCGGCGGGGGCTCAGGCGGCTTCGGCGGTTTCGGCGGTTTCGGCGGCGAGTCCGCCGACCCGGCCACCCAGAAGGCCATGGAGGCATGCGCCTCGCTGCGCCCCCAGTTCAACGGCCAGCGCGGCGGCGGCCCCGGCGGCGACAGCTCCGCCTTCCAGGCGTTCACGAGCTGCCTCAAGGACCACGGCGTCACCCTCCCCACCCCCTCCCCCAACGCCTCCGGCTCCCCCACCACCCGCCGCGGCGGCTTCGGCTTCGGCGACCTCAACACCTCCGACCCGAAGACGGCCAGGGCCTACACCACCTGCAAACCCCTCCTCCCCACCCGCCCGCCCGCCTCCCCCTCACCGACATAACCGCCCTCCCGCCCCAGCCGTCCGGGGCACAGGTGCCCCCTTATCCGGGCACATGCGCAAAGGGCCGGGCGAATGGGATCGCGCGGGCACATTGCGGCGCTAAGGTGCAGGCAGCGCACGGCGGTTGTGCGCTGGGTCACAGCCTGTGGGGGGCCGTATGCGCGAGATGGTCAAGGGCGGCAATGTCGGGCTTTCGGCATTGAGCGAGCACGCCGGGGCGGTGATCGTCAGCCTGGGGTGGAGCAGCGCGAGCGGGGACGGGGACGCCGATGTGTCCGTGTTGCTGCTGGACGGCGACGGCAAGGTCCGCAGCGACGACGACTTCTACTTCTACAACAACCCCGCGGCGGCGGACGGAAGCGTGCAGTTGCTCGGCAAGACCCCGACGGAGAACGGCAGCGAGGACCGGATCAGCCTGGATCTGACGGCCGCCGCCGGGGATGTGCAGCGGATCGTGCTGGCGGCGAGCCGGTACGGGGGCGCGCGGTTCGGGGACCTGGACGACCTTCGGCTGACGCTCGCCGACGGCAACGGCGAGGGGCTGCTGCGGTTCACGATCGAGGACGCGGGCCCGATCGGGGCCGTGATCTTCGGGGAGCTGTACCGGCGGGACGGCGGCTGGAAGTTCCGGGCCGTCGGTCAGGGGTACGACTCGGGACTCGCGGGCCTGGCAACGGACTTCGGCATCGACGTGGACGACGCGGACGAGACGGCGGCCGACGAGGAGCCGGGCGGCGCGCTGGAAGCGGCGCCGGAGCCCCAGGCTCCCACGGACACGTCGGCGCGGGTGGCCGTTCCGGACCCGGCACACGCCCAGGACCCGGTGGCCGCCCAGGACCCGGTGGGCACCTCGGCGTCGATCCCCCGGCAGGTCGCGCCGCAGGCCGCCGTCCCGACGGCCGCCTCGTCGGTCGAGCAGGCACCGCCGCCCAAGCGCCCCCGCACCGCCCGCAAGAAGGTCACGCTGCCCGCCGTCACCCGCAAGTCCCTCGCGGAGAACGACTCCTGGCGCATGGCACGGCTCTTCCCCGCGGGCACGCTCAAGAGCGACCGCGAGCGGGAGACCAGGGCCACGTCCGTACTGCTCTCGGTGATGGCCCAAGTGCCCGAGTTCGGACGGCGGTTGACGGCGGCGTTCGGTGCGCCCGCCGGGCGGATGGAGACGTACACCGAGGTCTCGCTGCCGCACGGCGGCGAGAGCCCCAAGCGGCCCGACGGGCTGATCCGGGTGGAGCGCGCGGGCAAGCTGTGGACCGCGCTGGTCGAGACGAAGACCAACGGAAATCCGCTGCGGACCGCGCAGGTCCAGGACTACGTGGACATCGCGGGCCGCCGCGCGTACGAAGCGGTGATCACGCTCTCCAACGACGTCGCCCTGGACGGCAGTCCGCTCGTGGACGTCAAGATCGACGGCCGCCGCAAGCACAAGGTGGCCCTGTGGCACCTGTCCTGGGCGGAGGTCACCCACCAGGCGCAGATGCTGATCCGGCACGAGGGCGTCGGGAACGCGGCGCACGCCTGGCTGTTGCAGGAGTTGCTGTACTACCTCCAGCACGAGAACTCCGGCTGCCACGGCTTCCAGAACATGGGCCCGGCCTGGGTGCCGGTGCGCCGGGGCATCGACGAGGAGACGCTGTGCGAGGGCGATCCGCGCGCCGTCGACGTGGTCGCCAACTGGGAGCGGCTGATCCGTCAGGTCTGTCTGCGGCTGGGCGGTGAACTGGGCCAGAAGGTGCTGCCGGTGCAGCGGGTCAAGCGCGGCACCGACCCCGGGGAGCGCCGCGCCGCGCTCGCCGACCGGCTGTGTCGCGAAGGGCGCCTCCAGGCCGAGTTGCGGATCGAGGACAGCCCCGGCGTCCTCGGTCTCACCGCCGATCTGCGGACCAGCAAGTTGCGTACGTCCCTGGACGTTCCCGCGCCCGCCGCCGGCTCCCCGCTGACCTGGGCGAAGCGACTGGTACGCCAACTTCCCGACGCTCCCGCCGACTTGCACGTGGAGACGCTGGTCGACGGACGCGGCTCCGGCCCCCGGGGAACACTGGAGCGGCTGCGCCCCGAGCCCGCCGACCTGCTCCCCCGGGACGGCGCCACGATCACCGGCTTCCGCCTCTCCCTCTTCAAGGGCATGGGCAGCACCCGCGGTACGGCCGAGACCGGCTTCATCCGCAGCGTGGACGAAGCCGTCGACCGCTTCCACGACACGGTCGTGACACCCCTCCAACGCGGCCCGCGCGGCTAGACCCCGCCGTCCCGCCCGCCCCCGCCCCCGGAGGGGAGACGGGGGTCACTTCGGGGGGCGGTCACATCGGGGTGGGGCGGGGCGTCAGGGAGGTGCGTGCGCCGGGGACGTCGTGGAAGGGCGGCGGCGGCGCGGAAACGCACGAGCCCGAGGAGTAGTAACGCCATGGAAGCCCGTCTGAACCTTTTCGAGAGCCCGCTCGCCGCGAAGTCGCTGCGGCACCTCACCGCGGCCGGCAAAGTGCTGGCGGACTCGACGGTGCCGCTCGCCACCCAGGAACTGGTACGGCTGCGCGCCAGCCAGATCAACGGCTGCGGATTCTGCACCGACATGCACACCAAGGACGCGGCGGCGGCCGGGGAGACGCAGCAGCGGCTCAATCTGGTGGCCGCCTGGCGCGAGGCCAAGGTCTTCACCGACGCCGAGCGCGCGGCTCTGGAGCTGGCCGAGCAGGGCACCCGTATCGCCGACGCGGCCGGGGGCGTCGCGGACGAGGTGTGGGCGAACGCCGCCAAGCACTACAACGAGGAGGAGCTGGCCGCCCTCGTCACGGGCATCGCCCTGATCAACGCCTTCAACCGGCTGAACGTGATCATTCAGCAGCCCGCGGGGGACTACGAGCCGGGCATGTTCGGCTGAGAGCCAAGGGGCGGGCGGCACCCGCGGCCCCGGCGTACAGGGGCCGTCGGGGCCGCCCCGTCAGGGGCCGCGGCTACCAGGGCAGCGGCCCCTCGGCGTCGAAGTACCCGCCGGTCGGGCCGTCGGCCGGCACCTGCGCCATCCGGACGATGATCTCGGCGCCCTGCTCGACCGTCTGGACCCCGGTGTTCCCGTTCAGATCGGTCTTGGTGAAACCGGGCTCGACGGCGTTGATCCGCATCTCGGGGAACGCCTTCGCGTACTGCACCGTGATCATGTTCACGGTGGTCTTCGACGCCGGGTACGCGACGCCCGGATACGCGTAGGCGGGGGTGCCGGGGGCGCTGAGCCGGGACAGCGAGGCCAGCCCGCTGCTGAGGTTGACCACGACCGGCGCGGCCGAGCGGTGCAGCAGCGGCAGGAACGCGTGGGTGACGCGCACCAGGCCGAAGACGTTCGTCTCGAACGTCTCCCGCATGACGTCGGCGGTCAGGTCGGCGGCGCCGACGACGCCGTTGTCGGCGGTCCTGCTCTCGATGCCCGCGTTGTTGACCAGGACGTCGAGGCCGCCGTCCGCCGCGATCGCCTCGGCCGCAGCCCCGACGGACGCGTCGTCGGTGACGTCGAGCCGGACCGCCCGCGCGCCCGCGCCCAGCCGCTCGACGGCCTCCCGCCCGCGGTCGGCGTCCCGGCTGCCCACGTAGACGGTGTGCCCCGCGGCCAGCAGGCGGCGGGCGGTCTCGAAGCCGAGGCCCTTGTTCGCTCCGGTGATCAGTGTCGTTGTCATACGTCCACGGTGCGGCAGGCCCGCCGGGGCAGCCAGTGGCCCGGTCTTCCTGGGACTGCCGGTACCAGGACGGCGCGGGCCGCACGGTGCACAGTGGAACCATGGCGACCACGGAGTTCGGGCACACGGTACGGCGCTGGCGCGACCGGGTCTCCCCCGAGGCGGCCGGGCTGCCCGCCGGGGGCCACCGGCGGGCGGCCGGGCTGCGCCGCGAGGAGCTGGCCCTGCTCGCCGGGATCTCCGTCGACTACGTCACCCGGCTCGAACAAGGCCGCGCGGCCAACCCCTCCGAGCAGGTCGTCGAAGCGCTCGGCCGCGCGCTGCGGCTGACCACCGCCGAGCGCGAGCACCTCTTCCACGTCGCCGGACTCGTCCCGCCGGGCCAGGGCACCGTCCCCGCGTACATCACGCCGAGCGTGCAGCGCATGCTCGACCGGCTGACCGGGACGCCGGTCGCCGTCAGCGACGCCGCGTGGACGCTGCTGCTGGCCAACCCCCTGTACGTGGCCCTGATGGGGCAGCAGCAGGGCAACGACCGCAACGCGATCTGGCGCAATTTCCTCGGCTCCGGCTCCCGGGTCCGCCACACCCCCGAGTCGCTGCGGCTGCTGGAGATCTCCCAGGTCGCCCAGTTGCGCGCCACCGCCAACCGCTACCCCGCCGACCAGCGCCTGCGCCGCCTGGTCGCCGAGCTGCGCGCCCGCAGCCCGCGCTTCGCCGAGCTGTGGGAATCCGGCGAGGTCACCCGGCACGACGCCTCCCGCAAGACGATCGACCACCCGGTGGTCGGCCCGCTGACCCTGGACTGCGACATCCTCAGCGTCGCCGGAAGCGATCTGCGGATCATGGTCTACACCGCCGAGCCCGGCACCGAGGACGCCGAACGCCTCACCCTGCTCGGCGTCGTCGGCACCCAGGCGCTCAGCCCCGCCGGAACCCCCGGCACCTGACCCGCCTCCGTACGCCTCGCGGAAGACGGCGCGGACGACTCTCCCGAGCCCTGCTGCCGGGGCGGTGGTCCCGCGGTCTGCCGCCGGGGCGGTGGCGCGTGGGGGGCCGGGGTGAGGCGGCGCGGGCGCTCGCGGATACTTGGGGGATGCGGACGAATGGGGCGGTACAGAGCGCTGACCTGCGGTGGGCGCTGCGCGCGGCCGTCGCGGGGGACGTGGAGCCGATAGCCGAGCTGCGGGCCGTCGTGATGCGGGCGGATCTGGAACGGCTCGGGCGGTACGACGGGCACCGGGTACGGCAGCGGCTGCGGGACTCGTTCTCGACGCGGTACACCTCGGTCGTCACCGTCGAGGGGGACTTCGCCGGGTGCGTGACGCTGCGGCCCGCCGAGACCGGCGGCGCTCTGCTCGAACACTTCTATCTGGAACCCCGTTACCAGGGGCGGGGGTTGGGCTCGGCCGTGCTGCGGGAACTGCTGGGCCGCGCCGACGCGCGCGGCGAGGACGTACGGCTGAACGTCCTCCAGGGCAGCGCCGCCCGGCGGCTCTACGAACGGTGGGGCTTCGTCCTGGAGACGGAGGACGCGGTCGACGTGTTCATGGTGCGCCCCTCGCCGGTCGCGAACGCCTGAGGTTACGGCGATTCACCTTGTGGTGACGGGTGTTAACCTGCGGATATGACGCCTTCCGTCGAGCGCACCGCACCGGCCCGCCGCAGTGGACAGCACCACGGCGACCTCCGCAACGCCCTGGAGCGGGCCGCCCTCGGCCTCGTCGCCGAGCGCGGGCCGCATGGCTTCACGCTCGCGGAGGCCAGCCGGCGGGCGGGGGTCAGCGCGGCGGCGCCGTACAAGCACTTCGCCGACCGGGACGCGCTGCTGGCGGCGCTGGCCGAGCGCGGGTACCGCGAGCAGCACCGCCGGTTCTCGGCCGCCGTCCGTCAATCCGCGGACCCGGTCGAGCAGTTGGCGGACTTCGCCGCCGCCTACGTCCGGTTCGCGGTGGAGGAACGGGCCCTGTTCGACATCACGTTCAGCGCGGGACTCGACAAGTCCCGCTATTCGAGCCTGGCTTCGGCGGGCGACCAGGTGCTGACCGCCGTGCTCCCGACGGCCCGCCGCCTCACCTCGGGCGACCGCGCGGTGGAGTTGATACTCGACGTCTCCTCGGCCGCGCACGGCATGGTCCTCTTCCTCGCGGAGGGTCTGCTCGGCCCGGCGCCGGACGCCGTCGCCCGCGCGGAGTCCCGCGCCGCGCGCACCGCCCGCGCCCTGGCCCGCGCGCTGCCGACCGTCGCGCGGGAGCCGCGCTGACGCGTCGTCAGAGGTCGGTGATCTCCTGGGCGTAGAGCGTGGTGAGCGGCTGCGGGCCCACGTACTGCTGGCAGTTGCACGTGCCCGGCTCGTAGTGCGTGGGCTTCTTGTCCGCGTCCCAGGCCGTGGGGACCTCGACGGTCTCGTGGCAGCGGCCGGACTTGTCGTGCTTGGCCAGGTGGTGGGTGCAGCCGCAGACCGGCTCGGGGCCGCGCCCCGCCGCCTCCAGCTCGCGGCGCTCCTTGCGGTCCGCCTCAAGGCGCTCCATCGTGCGCTCGTGCCGGGTGCGCAGCGCGGTGCGGACGGTGTCGGCGATCGAGGTGAAACCGCCGACCGCGAAGAGGGCGATCACCCACCAGAGCCAGTTCATACGGAAGGAACCCCCGTGTCGAGCGTGCACAGCGTGTGGGCCCCAGCGTAAGCCGCCACCCGGCCGGGACGGCAGGGGGCGAAGGGCGTCCGCCGCTCAGCGGTCCTCCGACCGCACTCCGATCGTGAGCAGCAGATTGGCGTACGTACGCCGGTCGCCGGTGGCCACCACGAGGGCGGTGTCGGGGCCGCGGGCCGCGTCGTAGAAGGCGAAGCGGTCGAGGCCGTCGAGGGTGAGGCCGGGGAGGGCGGTACGGAACTCCGCGAAGATCTCCGGCGCGGAAAGGTCGGAAGTGTCGGACGTCTCGGAAGTGTCGTCACGGTCAGGCGGCGGGGTCATGACGGCCGCCGCCTCGATCGGGACCGCGTCGACCAGGGCGTCCAGTACCTCGGTGACCAGCAGCCGGTCGGGGCTGAGGTTGAGGTAGACGCGCTCGGCGGCCGGGTTGGCGCCCGTGGTGTGCGGATAGTGGCCGTCGCTGATCAGGACGCGGGAGCCGTGGCCCGCGGCGGCGAGCGCGGCGAGGATCGCGGGGTGGGTCAGTCCGTAGCGCAGCATGGGCGGCGACTCCTTCGATACATCCGATCTCTGCATCCGACCCCGGGAGCGTACCCGGCCCGCCGACACAAGGGTCGGCGGGCCGGGGGCGGGAAGCGTCGGGCGCTACGGAAGCGTCAGGATCTGGTACGAGTCCCCGTACGTCTTCCACTTCAGCGGCGGGTCCAGGTTGAGGTTGCCCGCGTTGAGGAAGACGCGCTGCTCGGTGTCGACGCGGCTGGTGTCGTCGTGGGCGTCCTCGGTCTTCATCGCGGCCTTGCGGGCGTCGAGGAAGGCATTGAGGTACGTGGTCTCGTTGCCGCCCTGGGCCGGGGTCTTGGCCTTCTTCATGGCGGTCTTGCGGATGCCGCCGAAGCTGACGGAGTCGTCGCCGGGGCCGTGCATCACGATGGCGTCGTAGTAGATGAACTGGCCGAGGGTGCCGAGGCCGTCCGTCTTGGCCTGGTTGACCGACGGGTTGAAGTAGACGCGGTCGCGCTCGTCGTTCTGCGCGGTCTGGAAGACGGTGTCCTTGGCGGCGGTCTTCCACGCGCTCACGAAGGCCGAGCCGAGGCCGGAGTGCGAGTCGGAGCCGTTGACGCTCTCCAGCGCGGGGAGGTACTTGGCCAGGACGTTGCCGGGCTTGAGGTCGTTGTAGTGCTTGACCAGGTCCAGCATGTCGCCGGTGCCGGAACAGAAGCCGATGATGCCCGCGGTGTAGCCGCGGCCGTCGCCGATGTCCTCGATGTACTTGTACTGGGCCTTCCAGTCCAGCGAGGAGTTCTCCGCGCTGGAGACCAGCTCCATCGCGATTTCCTTCTTGTGCGGGTCGGCGAGACCGGCTGCCGCCGCCTTGGGCGCGACGGCGGCGGCGTGCGCGCCGGGCGCGGTGGCCGCGTTGCCCGCCGTGGCCAGGGCCAGCGAGGCGCCGCCGCCCGCCAGTACGCCGACGGCGGCGATCATGGCTATCCGGCGGCTGGGGCGCCGGTTCGAGCGGTGCGAGTGGGGGGATCGGTGCACGTGCGTCTCCGTTTCCGGCCGTCGGAGGAACGGCCAACTGCGGGGGCCTGCTGTGCAGTTAGGAAAGGTTCCTAACCAATGGAGAGCATTGAAGCACTGCGACGGCCGCACGCCAAGGGGCCGCCGCGACCGAGTTCGTGGCGCGATGTCGTACCCCCGCGCGACACTGGAGGCATGTGCAGAAGCATCAAGACCCTGCGACCGCCGATGACGCCCGATCCGGACGAGGACGACATCGAAGCGGCGGCGCTCCAGTACGTCCGCAAGATCTCCGGTTTCCGCGCGCCCGCCGCGCACAACCGGGAGGTCTTCGACGCCGCCGTGGCCGCCGTCGCCGCGGCCACCGCCGACCTCCTCGACGGCCTGGAGGTACGCGGCGCCGCCGCCCGCGCCCACGGCGGGGCGGCCTGACCCCCGGACCCGCCCGGCCCTAACCTGACCCCATGCAGCACATGACCGAGGCCGAATGGCGCGCCTTCGCCTCCACCGGTACCCGCACGGGGAAGCTCGCCGTCCAGCGCAAGGACGGCGGTCCCCACGTCACGCCCGTCTGGTTCCTGCTCGACGACACCGACCCCTCCGACATCCGCGTCGTCTTCAACACCGGCAGCGACTCGCTCAAGGGCAAGGCCCTGCGCCGCGACGCCCGCTTCGCGCTCTGCGTGGACGATCAGGAGCCGCCCTACTCCTACGTCCTCTTCGAGTGCACCGCCGAGCTCGTCGAGGACCCCGCCGCCCTGCTTCACTGGTCCACCAAGATCGGTTCCCGCTACATGGGCTCCGCCCGGGGGGCCGAATTCGGTGCCCGCAACGCCGTTCCCGGTGAATATCTCGTCCGTGGCCGCATCAACCGTGTCACGGCCCAAGCCGCCGTAGCCGACTAGCCCCCGGGCCCCGCCCCCGCCCAGAACGGTGAGCCGATCTTTCCCGGGCCCCGCCCCCGCACCCGCACGTGGCCCGGACGGTGGGCCGATCTTTCCCGGGCGCCGCCCCCGCACCCGCACCTGCCCGGGGCAGTGGGCCGGATCTTTCCCGGGGCCCGGCCCCCGCACCCGCACCTGGCCCGGACGGTGGGCCGATCTTTTTAGGGGCGCGGGGAACTGCGCGACCAGCCCCCACCGGGCTGCCAGCCCGAAAACAACCGCATCTGCCCCGCTGGGGCCGGTTCTCACGGCGCACCACCGCCGTGGCTGAGCGCGCAGTTCCCCGCGCCCCTAAAAACACGTGGCTGGCCCCCCGGCAAAAGAACCGCACCAGGGCCGCGCCCCAAAAAACACGTGGCTGCCGCCCCGGCAGAAGAACCGCCCAGGGCCGCGCCCCTAAAAAATCGGCGTGCCGACCAGCGCAAGGAAACCGCCCAGGGACCGCGCCCCCAAAAAACGCGTGGCTGCCGCCCCAGCAGAAGAACCGCCCGGGGCCGCGCCCCGAAAAGATCGGCGTGCCGACCAGCGCAGAGGAACCGCCCTGGGGCCGGGCCCCTGGAAGAGCGCCCCTGCCCGGGAGGGGCCCGGCGGGGGGCTAGCCGTAGGAGAGTTTTTTGCAGGGGTCGGTGTCCGCGGCGCGAGCCTGCTGCGTGAGATTGGTGGGCAACGGCTTCGGCTTGCTCGCCGCCGAGGCGAAATCCTGGCCGACGACGAGATTGATGCCCGAGATGGCGAGCGGAGCGAGCTCCGCGCCGGGAAAGAGCTTGGCGAGCTCGGTGGCGTGCGCCTTGTCGGCGGGCCCGTACTCGATACGGGTGGTGGCGTGGTCCTGGGACTTGGCGGTGGAGGTCCCGGTGACGGTGTAGCCGGAGCCCTTGAGCTTGTCGGCGGCCTTGCCGCCGAGCCCGTCCACGGTGGTGCCGTTGAAGACGCCGACCGAGACGCCGGTGCCGTCGACCGTGGCGGCGGGCGTCGGGGAGGCCGTCGACTTCGGCTTGCCCGAGGCGTCGACGCCTTCCAGGGTCCGGTTGGCCCGCAGCTCCGCGAAGAGGTCGTCCACGTCGGGGTGGACGAGGTCGATGCGCGGCCCGTCGTACTTCCACGGCGCGGTGATGAACTGGATGTTCTTGAGGTCGATGTTCTTCAGCGACAGCCCGAAGGACATCAGCTTGGTGGCGCTGCCGAGCCCCGGGTCCACGGTGAGCGACTTGGTGGCGGCGTCGGCCAGCGGCAGCAGCGTCGTCGGGTTCATGCCCTGCCCCTTGATCTTGGCGATCAGGGCGGACAGGAACGCCTGCTGCCGCAGCATGCGGCCGACGTCGGAGTTGTCGCCGACCCCGTGCCGTACGCGGACGTAGTCCAGTGCCTGCTGGCCCTGGAGGTTCTGCATGCCCGCGTCGAGGACGACCTTGCCCTTGCTGCCGCGGTTGGGGTTCATGTCCCCCTGGTAGATCTTGTTCGGCACGCAGACCTCGACGCCGTGCACGGCGGAGGTCATGGACGCGAAGCCCTCGAAGTCGACCACCATGGTGTGGTCCACGCGCAGCCCGGACAGCTTCTCGATGGTGTTCTGCGTACACGCCGGATTGCCCTTGGCCGTGTCGCCCATCGAGAACGCCGAGTTGAACTGCGCCCTGGGCTGGTCCGGCGACCACTTGCCGTCGGGCAGCAGGCACGGGGGTATGTCGACCATCGAGTCACGCGGTACGGAGATGCCCACCGCGTGTTTGTGGTCGGGGTAGACGTGCAGCAGGATCGTGGTGTCCGAGCGGCCGATGTCGCCGGAGGCGGAGCCGCCCAGCTTGCCGTTCGCGCCGGAGCGGGTGTCGGAGCCGATCAGCAGGACGTTGACGGCGGTGTGGCCGTTGGCGTCCGCGGGCCCGGCCTTGGGCCGGTTCTTGCTCAGCCCCGCCGAGTCGAACGTCGAGATATTGGCGTTGAGCTTCAGGTAGATCGCGCCGGCGCCGCCGGCCAGCAGCACCACGAAGGCGACGGATATCGCGATGATCCAGCGCTTGCGACTGCGCTTGGGTTCTCGCTTGCGCCCACGAACGCCCATTCCCACACCTTCAGTCCGGTGGCTCGCACGCACACGACGAAGCCCCAACGTTTACCACTTGAACCATCCCGCTCGTATGACGCGCGTCACACCGGCTCCGCCTCGGGGGAATTGCCCGGCGAGACACTGTACGTGGTGCGCATTTCGGTAATCGTCAATGCGGGGAGGGTGACGGAATCGGGAGCGGAAGCTCCGCATCCGCGGCTGTCCGTGGCGCGGCGCGCACGCGAAGGGCTCGGGGCGCACGCAAAGGGCCGGGGCACACGCGAAGGGCCCGGGGCACACGCGAAGGGCCAACTCCCGCCGTCATCGGCGGAAGTCGGCCCCGGGCGCACGGCTCACAGTTCGCGCTGGAAGGAGTTCAGCCAGTCCAGGGAAGCGGTGGGCGTCAGCGCGACATCACTCAGCGCGTTCATCGCCTTCTGGTACTCGACCACTTCGTCGGGCTTGTCGATGTAGAGCGCCCCGGTGAGCTGCTCCAGGTAGACCAGGTCCGGCAGATCGGACTCCGGGAAGCTCAGCAGCGTGAAGGCGCCGCCGCCCGCCGCGTGCCCGCCCGTGGCGAACGGCAGGATGCGGACGTCGACGTTGGGCCGCTCGGCGGCTTCCAGGATGTGCCGCACCTGGTCGATCATCACCTGCCGGCCGCCGAACGGACGGCGCAGCGCGCCCTCGTCCATGACGGCGACGAAGTGGGGCGCCTGCTCGGAGACGAGAAGCTTTTGCCGCTCCAGGCGTAGACCGACTCGTCTTTCCACCCAGGGCACGGCTGCCTCGGGGTGACCAAGCCGGATCACCGATCTTATGTAGTCCTCGGTCTGCAACAGGCCGTGCACGAACTGCACTTCGAAGGTGCGGATCAGCGCGGCCGACTCCTCCAGGCCCACGTACGTCTGGAACCACGTCGGCATGACCTCGCCGTATCCGTGCCACCAGCCGGCCGCGTTGGCCTCGCGGACCAGGCCCAGCATGGCCGCCCGCTCGGCTTCGTCCGTGACCTCGTAGAGGGTCAGCAGATCGGCGACGTCACGCTCCTTGAAACTGACTCTTCCCAGCTCCATGCGGCTGATCTTCGATTCGGAGGCCCGGATCGAGTAGCCCGCCAGCTCGCGGGTGATGCCCTTGGACTCACGCAGCCGCCGCAGCTGCGCTCCGAGCAGCATTCGTCGCACGATGGACCCGCCTCCCGGCTGCCCTGCGCTCATAGGTCACGCTCCGCCCTTGGTTCATCAGCAGTCTGCCACTAACGGACTGCGCGGTGTACCCGTTCGGTCACTCTCCACCGACACGTGCATCAATTCCTTGCAGATGCACGTGCAGACGCTCTTGCATCGGAGGGTGCTGATCCATGAGCATGGTGGACGTGCAGATACCCCGGGGGCACGTATGAAGGCAGAGGCAGTCGCCGTGCTGGAGCCGTTATGGCAGGGAGTGCTCGCGCCTGAGCGCGTGGCCTCGGGTAACGGAGCCACCTGTGAGCTGCCCGCCGCCCTGGAGTCAGTGGGTGAGGCACGTCACTTCACGCGCGCGACGCTCCAACGATGGGATCTGTCCACGCTCCGCGACTCGGTCGAACTGGTCGCGTCCGAGCTGGTGACCAACGCGCTGCGGTACGCGGTGCCGATCGGCGCGCCCGGCGCCCCGGTACGGCTGAGCCTGGTGCGCTGGACCTCGCGCGTGGTGTGTGCGGTGCGTGACCCCAGCGGGGTGGCGCCCGTCGCCAAGGACCCTGATTTCGTGGCCGAGACCGGCCGCGGACTTCATCTGGTGGACTCGTTCAGCGAGAACTGGGGATGGCACCCGCTGAGCGGCACGGGAAAGGTCGTCTGGGCGCTTTTTCTCACACCGGGCGGACCCTGTTAGTTCCGCCGGTTCCACGCGGGTCGCGGCGCAACCGGCGCATTACGGGACCAGGTGGTCGAATTCACCGGCTTTCACGCCGATGATCATCGATTCGATCTCCGCACGTGTGTATATCAGCGCCGGACCCTCGGGGAAGCGCGAATTCCGTACGGCGACCTCGCCGTCGGGCAGGGCGGCGAACTCGACGCACGTTCCATTGGCATTACTGTGACGGCTCTTCTGCCAGACCACTCCACGTAGGTCTTCTGCAGCCATTCCGTTGTGCGTCCGGCGCATCAGCCACTCCCCATAAGTGCCATGTCTGGTACGGCAGATCATAACTCGTTGGGCAGGCACGTGCATGTGCACGTGCACGTGCACGTGCAGTCACTCGCTGTGATCTTCAGGGCTCGACCCCCCGGGGCTGTTCACAGCCCTTCACAGCCCGGCTACCCGGAAAAGGGGCGGCGGATGCCCCCCGGTCGTCCGATACGATATTGACCGTCCGTAGAGGAATTACTCACTCCCCGCAACGAATTGGGAGCAGCCCGCAATGGCGCGTCACCTCATCACCTCAGCCCTCCCCTATATCAACGGGATCAAGCATCTGGGCAACATGGTGGGGTCCATGCTCCCGGCCGACGTCTACTCGCGGTATCTGCGGCAGCGCGGCCACGACGTCCTCTACATCTGCGCCACCGACGAGCACGGCACCCCCGCCGAGCTGGCCGCCAAGGAGGCGGGCCTGCCGGTCGACGTCTTCTGCGGCCAGGCACACCTCGCGCAGAAGGCGATCTACGACGGCTTCGAGCTGTCCTTCGACCACTTCGGCCGCAGCTCCTCGGCGGAGAACCGCGACATCACCCAGCACTTCGCGCGCAGGCTCAACGAGAACGGCTTCATCGAGGAGCGGGCCGTCCGGCAGGTCTACTCGCTCGCCGACGAACGCTTCCTGCCCGACCGCTACATCGTCGGCACGTGCCCGTACTGCGGGTACGACAAGGCCCGCGGCGACCAGTGCGAGAACTGCACGCGGGTGCTCGACCCGACCGACCTCATCGACGCGCGCTCCGCGATCAGCGGCAGCAGCGCGCTGGAGGTCCGCGAGACCAAGCACCTGTTCCTCCTCCAGTCCAAGCTCGCCGGCGAGGTCGAGGCGTGGATCGACGCGAACGGCGCCGACTGGCCCACCCTGGCCTCGTCCATCGCGCGGAAATGGCTCACCGAGGGACTCCAGGACCGGGCGATCACCCGTGACCTGGATTGGGGCGTTCCCGTACCGGCCGACACCTGGCCGGAGCTGGCCGCGGACGGAAAGGTGTTCTACGTCTGGTTCGACGCACCCATCGAGTACATCGGTTCCACCAAGGAGTGGGCCGACGCCGCGTCCGAGGGTGAAGTACGGGACTGGAAGTCGTGGTGGTACGAGGCCGACGACACGGTCCGTTACACCGAGTTCATGGCCAAGGACAATGTGCCCTTCCACACCGTGATGTTCCCGGCGACCCAACTGGGCACCCGTGAACCGTGGAAGAAGGTCGACTACGTCAAGGCTTTCAACTGGCTGAACTACTACGGCGGCAAGTTCTCCACCTCGCAGCGCCGCGGTGTCTTCACCGACGCCGCCCTCGAGTTGCTGCCCGCCGACTACTGGCGCTACTTCCTCATCGCGAACGCGCCGGAGTCCGACGACACCTCCTTCACCTGGGAGCTGTTCGCGGCGGGCGTCAACAAGGACCTCGCCGACACCCTCGGCAATTTCGTCAACCGCGTCCTGTCCTTCTCGCGCAAGCGATTCGGCGACGAAGTGCCCGCGGGTTCGGCGGCCGGCGCCGCCGAGGCGAAGCTCGGCGAGCAGATCGCAGCGCTCCTCGCCGAATACGAGGGCCACATGGAGACGCTGCAATTCCGCAAGGCCGCGCAGTCGTTGCGGGCGCTGTGGAGTGCGGGCAACTCCTACCTGGAGGAGAAGGCCCCCTGGATGGAGATCAAGACCGACCAGGACGGCGCCGCGCTCACGCTGCGTACCGCGATGAATCTCATCCACCTCTACGCGGTGGTGTCCGAGCCGTTCATCCCGGCCTCGGCCGCCGCCATGCGGGCCGCCTTCGCGCTGCCCGCCGACGACGCCCGCTGGGTCACCGCCGACGAGGCCCGCGCGCTGGACTCGGTGCCCGCGGGCACCCCCTTCACGGTGCCGCCGGTGCTCTTCGCGAAGATCTCCGACGAGGACCTGGCGTCGTACATCGAGCGGTTCGGCGGCGACCCGGACGCGCCGGCCGCCTGAGGAACGCGATCGGGGCCGTGCGTACGGCCGTTCAGCGCGCCAGCGCGGCCCCGTCGCCCATCACCACCACCGGGTGCAGCTTCGGGTCCAGGGTGCGCAGCAGCGTCCGCATGGCCTGCTGCGGCAGCGAGACACAGCCCTGGGTCGGGCCGCCGTGGTCCACGTGCAGCCAGATGCCGCCGCCGCGCGAGGCGCCCAGCGGACGCGTCCAGTCGCGCGGTGACGTGCCGGGCAGGTGGTTGTAGTTGATGGCGATGACGTAGTCGAAGGAGCCCGCCAGCGGCTCGCCCCTGAAGCCGGTGCCGGAGACGCTGAAGCCGATCGGCGCGTGGTCGTAGGGGAGTTCGGTGCCGGGGTCGGGGAGGTGGCCGCCCGCGTCGGTGAGGCCGAAGACGCCGATCGGTGAGCGCAGATCGCCGGTGCGGTGCGCGTCGGTCCAGCCGCGCAGCGCGTTGTGCGCGGCCCACACCGGACCCGAGGGCCGCCAACCGGCCGTGTTCTCGCGGGTGTAGAAGGTGACCTTCGCGTCCGGCGAGTCGGGGCCCGCGCCGGTGACCAGGACGGCCTGCCGCGCGTCGGCGGGGATCTGCGAGCGCGTCTTCGGCCCCAGGCCCGGCAGTTGGGCGGGCGGCGCGGGTGTCGTGCGCACCGGCTCGGGCGCGGACCTGCCCGCCCGGCCCGCGGGACCGCTCACCACCGTGCTCAGCGGCCCCTCGTCGCCGACCTTCGACGCCCGCACGCCCGTGCCACCGGCCACGCAGCCGGACACCAGCGGGGCGGCGGCCAGCGCGGTCAGGACGGCGGCGGCCAGGAGACGGCGGGGGCGGCGGGTGGTGCGCATGACGTGGCGGGGGCCTTTCACGGGAGCCTTCACGAGAAGACGGCGTTCTTCAGCGCGTCGTTGATCTGGGACTGCTGCGCGTCGGTGGCGTCGGCCAGGCACACCGAGACCTCGATCAGGACGTCGGAGCCGGACGCGTCGGTGAGCAGGGCCTTGGTCTGCGCGGTGCCGCCGACCGCCCGGCAGGCGCTGACGACGACGGACGAGGTCACCGGGTGGCCGTCGGCGTTGAGCTTGTCCACCGTCGTCTTGCTGTGCCGGAGCGTCAGCATCATCAGCGCCCCGCCGCGGGTCAGGGTGCGGACCAGCGGGGTGCAGAAGCCGTCCAGCGGCTTGACGCAGCCGTCGGTGGGCAGGCCGAGCGCCTGCGAGGAGGCGAAGACGTCACCCGTCTTGGGCGCGACGACCGTCGTCCAGCCGGGCGGCAACCGCAGGTCGAGACCGGCCAGTTCGGGGAAGTGGTACGTGACCGCCGCCGACGCGGCGGACGCCGACTCGGTCGCGCGGGTGGTCTGTCCGAGGCTCGGGGTCGGGCTCGGACCGCTGTCCACCGGGCCGGTCGCCGTCGGAGCGCTCGCCGTCGGGCCGCCGCTGCCGGACGCGGGCGGCGCGAGCGAGGTGACGACGGCGGGCGGCGCCGGGGCGCTCGCCGCGCCGCCGAGACCGGGCAGCACCGTCCCGGCCGCCGCGACCGCCACCACGACGGCGGCGGACATCCCGACCGCGCGGCGCCTGCGACGGCGCAGCGCACGCTCCTTGACCCGCTCCAACCGCTGTACGGGGGCGGGCAGTTGGGGCACCGCGCGCTCCAGCAGGTCGCGCAGCTCGTCCTCCGCGAAACGCTCATCCGGCATGGTGTTCACCTCCGACGCCCGTGTCGACCGCTTCGGGCAGCCGTCCGCGCAGCGCCCGCAGCGCCTTGGACGCCTGGCTCTTGACGGTGCCCTCCGTGCAGCCGAGGACATCCGCGGTGTCGGCCACGCTCAGGTCCTCGAAGTAGCGCAGCACGACCACCGCGCGCTGGCGTACCGGCAGTTCCCGTATCGCCGCGGCCAGCGCCTGCTCCAGGTCCACGTCCCCGTACGGGTCCGCCGGCTGCGGGCGGTCGGGCAGCTCGCCGTGCGGCACCTCGCCGCGCCAGCGCCGCCGCCACCACGAGGCGTGGGTGTGCACCAGCGCCTTGCGTACGTACGCCTCCGGGCTGTCGCCCGCGATCCGGTGCCACTTCGGCCACACCCTGGCCAGCACCGTCTGGAGCAGGTCCTCTGCGAGGTGCGGGTCGCCGGTCAACAGCCACGCGACCCGCAGCAGTCTGGGGCCGCGGGCCGCCACGAACTCCTCGAAACCGGGGTGCGACACCGTTGTTCCTCTCCACACCCCTTCAACGCGGTGACCCGCCTCCGGGGTTGCCCCCCGGCTCGCCCCTCCCGAGACGCCGTCCTAGCGCCCCGCGGAAGGGCGCCCTGCCGAAGGGCGGAGCTGGATGTGGAGCTCGCGCAGCCGCGCCTCCTCGACCTCGGAGGGCGCGCCCATGAGCAGGTCCTGGGCGTTCTGGTTGAGCGGAAACGCGATCGTCTCGCGGATGTTGGGCTCATCGGCGAGGAGCATGACCATACGGTCGACGCCCGGCGCGATGCCCCCGTGCGGCGGCGCGCCGAAGTGGAAGGCGCGGAGCATGCCGCCGAACTCGGCCTCCACCGTCTCGCGGGTGTAGCCCGCGATCTCGAACGCGCGGTACATGACGGCGGGTTCGTGGTTACGGATGGCCCCGGAGGACAGCTCGATGCCGTTGCAGACGATGTCGTACTGCCAGGCCAGGATGTCCAGCGGGTCCTTGGTGTTGAGGGCTTCGAGGCCGCCCTGCGGCATGGAGAAGGGGTTGTGCGAGAACTCCACGGCCCCGGTGTCCTCGTTGCGCTCGAACATCGGGAAGTCGACGATCCAGCAGAAGCGGAAGACGTTCTCCTCGAACTGGCCGGTGCGCTTGGCGGCCTCGACCCGGACCGGGCCCATGATCTTGGAGACCTCGTCGAACTCACCGGCGCCGAAGAAGATCGCGGTGCCGGGCTTCGCGCCGACGGCGGCGAGCAGCGCGGTGACGTCCTCGGGGGTGAGGAATTTGGCGATCGGGCCGGTCAACGCGTTGCCGTCGCCGACCCGGACCCAGGCCAGGCCCTTGGCGCCGAGCGAGACCGCGTACTCGCCGAGCTGGTCGAAGAACTTGCGCGGCTGCTCGGCGGTGTCGGGCACGGCGAGCGCGCGTACGTGCTTGCCGGCGAACGCCTTGAAGCCGCTCCCGGCGAACACGTCGGAGACGTCAACCAGTTCGAGCGTGGTGCGCAGGTCCGGCTTGTCGTTGCCGTACTTGAGCATCGACTCGCGGAAGGGGATGCGGGGGAACGGCGAGGTGACCGTGCGTCCGCCGCCCAGCTCGGTGAAGAGGTCGGTCATGACCTTCTCGATGACGCCGAAGACGTCCTCCTGCTCGACGAAGCTCATCTCGACGTCGAGCTGGTAGAACTCGCCGGGCGAGCGGTCGGCGCGTGAGTCCTCGTCGCGGAAGCAGGGCGCGATCTGGAAGTAGCGGTCGAAGCCGGAGATCATCAGGAGCTGCTTGAACTGCTGCGGGGCCTGCGGCAGCGCGTAGAACTTCCCGGCGTGCACGCGGGAGGGCACCAGGAAGTCGCGGGCGCCCTCGGGGGAGGTGGCCGACAGGATCGGGGTGGCCATCTCGTTGAAGCCGAGCGCGGTCATCTCGCGGCGCAGGAAGGAGATGACCTGGGTGCGCAGCATGATGTTGCGGTGCATGCGCTGGCGGCGCAGGTCGAGGAAGCGGTTGGTGAGCCGCATCTCCTCGTTCGCGTTGTCCTCGGGGAAGACCGGGAAGGGCAGCGGGTCGGCCGCGCCCAGCACCTCCAGGGCGGTCACGTCGACCTCGACCTCGCCGGTCGGCAGCTCCGGGTTGACGTTCTCCGCGGAGCGGGCCAGGACGCGGCCGTCGACGCGGACGACGGACTCCTTGGACTGGCCGCTGAGCTGGTCGTACACCGGGGAGCCGGGGCGGACGACGAGCTGGGTGAAGCCGTAGTGGTCGCGCAGGTCGACGAAGAGGATGCCGCCCAGGTCGCGGCGATTGTGCAGCCAGCCGGACAGGCGGACGTCGGTGTCGACGTCGGTGGCGCGCAGCTCGCCGCAGGTGTGGGACCGGTACCGGTGCATCATTCGTCCTCGACGCTGGATGTTGGGTGGGTGGCCGGGCCAGCGGCCCAGCACAGCTTACCGGCGCCCGCACACCGGCCTCACTCCGGATTCGGTGGGGCGTAAGGCCACGAAGGCCGCCCTACTGGGCCATAACGCCCCAATTCTCATAAACTGACACAATGCGCACCGAGGACGTCCTGGCCGCAGTCGGTACCGGGCTGTGGCAGTGGCACGAGGCCACCGGCACCGTGACGGTCGACGCCCGCGCCGCGCGCCTGCTCGGGCTGTCCGGCGGCCCGGCCGAGCACCGGACGTCCGCCGTTCGGGCGTGCCTGCACGCCGCCGATTACGTGTCGCTGGCCGGCGCGGTCTCGCTGGCCTACTCGGAGGGCACGGTCGCCGAGGCGCTGGTGCGGGTGGTGGGCGACGACGGCGCGACCCTGCGGACGGTACGGGCCAGGGTGCGCCCGCAGGGCACGGTGATGGCGGGCACGCTGCACGAGGTGCGCGGCGGCCCCTCACGGGCGGCGCAGGCGGGCGGCGGCTGGCGGCGGGCCAGGGAGGCGTTCCTGCTGGACGCGGGGCGCGCGCTGGCCGAGGCCGACTCCACCGCCGAGGTGCTGCGGGTGGCGGCCACCTTGTCGATGCCGGGTTTCTCGCCCGACGGCCTCGCCGTCTTCGGCACGGACGGCGACCGGCTGTCGGTGATCGGGCACCACGGGCAGGCGGCGGGCACCGAGGACCCCTTCCTCGACATGCCGCTGGACACCGACTACCCGGCCGCGCTGGTGGTCCGTACCGGCCAGGCGGTCTATCTGCCGTCGCCGGCCGCGTACGAGGACCGCTTCCCGGTCACCTGGCCGCTGGTGAAACCGTTTGGCCGCTCCTCCTGGGCGTATCTCCCGCTGGTCGTGGCCGGGTCCACGATCGGCGCCTGGATGGCGGCCTTCCGCGACCCGGTGGCCTTCACCCCCGACGAGCGCTCGGTGCTCACCACCGTGGCCCGGATGCTCGCGCAGGCGCTGTCCCGCGCGCATCTGCACGAGTCGGAGCGCGCCCTGACCGACGGCCTCCAGCGCACGATGCTGCCCGCGCGCAGGCCCGGCATCGAGGGCATGGCGGTGGCCGCCCGGTACGTGCCGACCGGCGGCGGCCTCCAGGTCGGCGGCGACTGGTACGACGTGATCGGGCTGCCGTCGGGCCGAACCGCGATCGTCATCGGCGACGTCCAGGGCCACGACGTACGGGCCGCGGGGATCATGGGCCAGCTGCGGATCGCGCTGCGCGCCTACGCGGCCGAGGGCCACCACCCGGACGCGGTGCTCTCGCGCACCTCCCGCTTTCTGGCCGGGCTGCACGACGGGCTCCCCGACGGGCCGGCGGACGGGCTGCGCGACGGCCTGCACGAGGGGCTGAGCGCCGACGAGTCCGCCGACGTACGCTTCGCGACCTGCCTCTATCTGGAGGCCGACCCGCTGACCGGCACGCTCGACGTGGTGCGCGCCGGGCACCCGGAGCCCGCGATCCGGCTCGGCGACGGTACGACGATCGTCCGGCGTACGGCGGGCGGCCTGCCGCTGGGCATCGAGCCGGACACCGACTACCCGACGACCCGGCTGGTCCTGGAGCCCGGCGAGGTGCTGCTGCTGTGCACCGACGGCCTGATCGAGACCGGCGGCCACGACCTGGAGACCGGCTGGCAGCGGCTGCGCGATGTGCTGGAGGCCGGGCCCGCGGGCGATCTGGAGGAGCTGGCCGACTCCCTGATCCGCGCGGTGCACGGGCCCGCCTCCCACCACACCACCGGGCCGCTGGCCGACCGCCGCGAGGACGACATCGCGCTGGTCCTGCTGCGCCGCGACCCCGACGGCCCGACCTGCGCGGTCCCGGTCCGCCGCGCGGTGCTGACCGTCTCGCAGACCGACCCGGGCCGCATCCGCGCCACCCGCGACGACATCCGCGCCCTGCTGCACGACTGGACCTCGGCCGACCAGGTCGAGTCCGCCGTCCTGCTCGTCTCCGAACTCGTCACCAACGTGCTGGTGCACACCGACGAGGACGCCGTGCTGACCGCCATGGTCACCGGCATGCCCGGCACCCGCCGCCTCCACGTCGAGGTCGGCGACCGCTCCGACGACATGCCGCACCGCCGCTCCCCCGGCGAGATGGCCTCCTCCGGCCGCGGCCTGATGCTCATCGAGGAGCTCGCCGACGCCTGGGGCGTCGACCCGCGCGGCGACGGCAAGTCCATCTGGTTCGAGCTGTACGAGGCGACGAGCCCGTCGATCGGGTGACCGCCCGGCGGGGGGGCGGGGTCGGCCGCGGACGCGAATCCGTCACGGTCGTGTGAACCGGCCGTGAAACGGAGGAAAACACTGGTCGCACAGAGCGGTTGGGCCCGCTCCAACGCCCCGTGGAGCCGGTGCCTCCACCTAGCCTGAACGCCTACGTGACGGGCGATCGTACGGCCGACCGCGCGCCCTGACACTCACGCCGGCGAAAAGGCAGCACTGGGATGAGCCTGAAACTCCCCGCACCCACGGACGATCCGACGTCGCCCGGCGACCCGACCGCGCCCGGCGACCCGACGTCGCCCGGCCGCGTACCGGCGGCGTCCGCCGCACCGGCACCGCGCGGCGGCGGGAAGGGCCGGTTGCGGGCGCTGGACGGGCTGCGGCTGGTGGCCGCGCTCATGGTGGCGATCTACCACCTGGCCTTCCGGGGCAGCGGAGCCTGGCGCGGACAGCCGCTGGAGATCTTCCCGCACCTGTCGCACGCCGCCGCGTACGGACCGCTGGGCGTGCAGTTCTTCTTCATCATCAGCGGCTTCGTGATCTGCATGAGCGGCTGGGGCCGCAGCGTCAAGGCGTTCGCGATCTCCCGGATCAGCCGCCTGTACCCGGCCTACTGGGCGGCGCTGATCCTGGTGACCGTCGTCCTGTTCGTCCTCGGCTACAAGACCGTCTCGCGCACCGACCTGCTCACCAACTTCACGATGCTCCAGACCCCGGCGGGCTCCGAGCGCGTCCTGGGCGTCTCCTGGACGCTGTGGGCCGAGATGCGCTTCTACGTGCTCTTCGCCGTCACCGTCCTGTGGCGCGGCGCCACCCGCAAGCGCGTCCTGGCCTTCTGCGCCCTGTGGACGATCGGCGCCCTGTACGCGGACTCCTCCGGCCAGGAGTTCCTCAAGCTGGCCCTGATGCCCGAGTACGCGCCCTTCTTCATCGGCGGCATCGGCCTCTACCTGCTGCGCCGCTTCGGCCACGACCTGCTGACCTGGGGCGTCGTCGCGACCGGCTTCCTGCTCGGCCAGCACTACGCGGTCCTGGGCCTCGTCCCCAAGCCCGGTGTGGCCGTCACCTTCCACCGCTCGCCGACCGTCGTCATCGCCCTGGTCGCCGCGGGCTTCGCCGCCATCGCCGCGGTGACGCTCGTGCGCCGCGTCGCCGACGTCGACTGGCGCTGGCTGACCACGGCGGGCGCCCTGACGTACCCCTTCTACCTGGTCCACGAGATCCTGGGCACGCTCGTCATCGAGAAGCTGAAGGCCCACACCGGCATACCGAACTACGGCGTGCTCGCCCTCGCGATCGGCTCGATGCTGCTGCTCGCCTACCTCATCTACCGCCTGGTCGAACGCCCCTTGACGCCGATCCTGCGCCGCGCGCTCACCCACCAGGCCAACCGCCTGTCCGAAGCCCGCCCGGCCTCGACCGGCTGACGTCGCTGAGCCCGGCGACCACCGACTTCCCGCGCACCGGGCGCGGCACGACTCCCCAGACCTCGGCGAGGGCGTCGATGAGCACCAGCCCCCTTCCGCCCTCGCTCTCCGGCCCGGCCTCGGCCAACTCCGGCTTCTCCGGCCCGCCGTCGGACACCGCCACCCAGTAGTGCCCGTCGGCGGGCCACAGCACCAGCTCGATGACCGCGTCCTCCTCGCACCGGTCCCCGTGCCGCACGGCGTTCGTGACCAGCTCACTGGTCACCAACCCGAGATCCGCGGCCAGTTGGGGCTCCACTCCACGAGGGAGCGCCTCCGCGACGGCGTGCCGCGCCCGGCGCACGGACTCCGGCCGCGCCGGGAAGCGCCAGAGTGCTGGTAAGCGGGGGATTTCAGGCATGACGAACTCCGTTGCGTCGAAGGGGTCTTGTGGCGTCTTGAGGGTTCGCCGGTGGCATGCCGCCGTCACTCGCGGTGCGCTTCCGACGTAGTTGTGCGTAGCTGCGCGCTACTACGGTAGGGGGATGGGGCCACTTTTGCCAGGCGCTTCAAATAAATGGCCTCCCGGCCATGCGCCTATGCTCACCGTGGCAAGCGGTCGAGACACGCACAGGGAGGAAGGGCATGCCGACGAGGACGGTCCTCACCGAGCGACAGAAGCGTGTGGGAAGCGAGTTGCGCAGGCTGCGCACGGCGGCGGGCATGTCCGCCGAGAGCGCGGCGGGACTCCTGGGCGTCGACCGGAGCCGAATCTCCAACATGGAGTCGGGACTTCGGGCGATCAGCGCGGAGCGCGTGCGCAAGCTGGCCGTCAACTGCGAATGCACGGACGAGCGGTACGTCAACGCCTTGGCCGCGATGGCCGAGCCGAGCGGCACCGGATGGTGGGAGCGTTATCGGGGCAGCCTGCCCCAGGGGTTCCTGGACATCTCCGAAATGGAGGCAGGCGCGTTACGGCTGCGCGGCGCCAACACGGTCCACATCCCGGGCATGCTCCAGACGTCCGACCACGCCATAGCCATCTTCCGCGCCGTGGTGCCCAAGCTCCCGGAGCACGAGGTCGCCCTGCGCCTCGCCCACCGATCGGAGCGCCAGCAACTGGTCACCGGCACCAGCACGCTCCCGTACGTCGCGGTGATCCACGAAGCCGCGCTGCGCATGCAGTTCGGGGGACCTGACGTGGCGCGCGCCCAACTGGACTACCTGCTGGAGGTCTCCGAGCGGGACAACGTCACCGTGCTGGTCCTCCCCTTCGCCCACGGGGCCTTCCCCGGCGCGGGTCACACCGTCGTCTACGCCGAAGGCGCCGTGAGCCAGCTCGACACCGTGCAGGTCGACAGCTCCCACGGACCGGTCTTCCTCCACGCCGAGGCGCAACTCGCGAAATACCGAGCGCAACTCGACCTGTTGGAAGAGTTGTCCGTGTCCGCCGACCGGTCCCGCGACCTCATCCGCGAGATCGCGCACCAGCTCTGAGGAGATCAGACCCGATGCCCGACATCACCTGGGAAGCCCCCTTCTGCGGCGAAGGCAGCTCCTGCTTCCGCCTCGGCACCGACGCCGACGGCAACGGCTACATAGCCGTCAACGGCCGCGAGGACGAATACCTCACCGACACCCGCGAAGCCCTCCGCACCCTGATCACCGACATCAAGGCCGGCAAGGCCGACCACCTGCTGTAGGCCGGCCACCTCGCGGTCAAGAAGCCCCCGACGGCCGTCGGCCGTCACCGTCGGGTCAGGTCACGACCCGCAGTGCCGCGGGCCTGCTCGACACACCCCTCGAAACACCGCCCGGCGCGCGGCCCGGCGCACCGTCCGGGCCGCCGGGGCGGACCGGCTAGCGGCCGAGGACCGTGTCGGCCGGGATGGTGCCGAGGCGGCCGGCCTGGAAGTCGTCGAAGGCCTGGGCCAGTTCGGCGTGGGTGTTCATGACGAAGGGGCCGTACTGCATCATCGGCTCGCGGATCGGGAGGCCGCCGAGCAGGACGACCTCGAAGTTGGGCGAGCGGGACTCCTGGGTCTCGTCCGCGCGGATGGTGAGGGAGTCTCCCTTGCCGAAGACGACGGCCTGGCCCATACGGAAGGGGCGGGCGTCGGGGCCCGCGAAGCCGCGGCCGGCGAGGCCGTAGGCGAGGGCGTTGAAGTCGGCGCGCCAGGGCAGGGTCACCGAGGCGCCGGGGTTCACCGAGACGTGGATCATCGTGATCGGGGTGTGGGTGGCGCCGGGGCCCTCGTGGCCCGCGAGGTCACCGGCGATCAGCCGGATCAGCGCGCCGCCGTCACCCGAGGTGAGCAGCTTCAGACCGCCCGCCCGGATGTCCTGGTACTTGGGCGGCATCATCTTGTCGGCCTTCGGCAGGTTCACCCAGAGCTGGAGGCCGTGGAAGAGGCCGCCGCTGGTGACCAGCGACTCCGGCGGGGTCTCGATGTGCAGCAGGCCGGACCCGGCGGTCATCCACTGCGTGTCGCCGTTGGTGATCGTGCCGCCACCGCCGTGCGAGTCCTGGTGGATGAAGGTGCCGTCCATGATGTACGTGACGGTCTCGAAGCCGCGGTGCGGGTGCCAGGGGGTGCCCTTGGGCTCTCCCGGCGCGTACTCCACCTCACCCATCTGGTCCATCATGATGAACGGGTCGAGGTTGCGGTAGTCGATGCCCGCGAAGGCGCGGCGCACGGGGAAGCCCTCCCCCTCGAAACCGCTCGGGGCGGTGGACACCTGTAGCGCCTTGCGGGGCTGGGCGTCGTCGGGCGCGCTCACACGCGGCAGGGTCAGCGGGTTCTCTACGGTCACGGCGGGCATGACTGCCTCCTTCGGGATGCTCCGGTTCCAAAGTAGTTGAACACTGAACATCTTGCAAGGCGTGACTATTCCAGCACTCACCGGAGGGGAAGATCGAAAGCGCGGGCGTACGAGCCGGGACGTGCGCCCGTACGGTCTCAGGCGTACCGCCGTGCGGCCTCAGGCGTGCCGCCGTACGGCCTCAGGCGTGCCGCCGGGCAGCCTCAGCCGTACATCCGGCGCATCGTGAAGTCGACCATCTGCTCGACCGCCTTGGCGTCGAAGACCATGCGATGCTGGCCGTCGATGTCCAGCACGAAGCCGTAGCCGGTGGGCAGCAGGTCCAGCACCTCGGCGCCGGTGATCACGAAGAACTTGGACTCCTTGCCCGCGTACCGCCGCAGCTCCTTCAGGGAGGTGAACATCGGGATGACCGGCTGCTGGGTGTCGTGCAGTGCCAGGAAGCCCGGATTGTCGCCGCGCGGGCAGTACACCTTGGACGTGGCGAAGATCGCCTGGAAGTCCTCGGCGGCCATCGAACCCGTGGTGAAGGCGCGGACCGCGTCGGCCAGGGACGGCGGGGAGGGCTCCGGATAGCCACCGGGCATGGGTGCGGCGCCCTGGACCGGGCCGGGTCCGGGATTCACGCTCTGCTCGTAGCCGTACACGGCCTCAAGAGTAACGGCCCCCGGGACGAGGAAACGGTCACATCCGGCCCTTCCGGGGTTGCTTCTTATTACCGACGGGTAGCATTATTTTCCACGAGTGCCACGACCACCCCACTTGCGATACGGAGCCGACGTCATGGGCCACTACAAGTCGAACCTCCGCGACATCGAGTTCAACCTCTTCGAGGTGCTCGGCCGCGACCAGCTCTACGGCACGGGTCCGTTCGCCGAGATGGACGTGGAGACCGCGAAGGACGTCCTCGCCGAGCTGGCGCGCATGGCGGAGAACGAGCTGGCGGAGTCCTTCGCCGACGCCGACCGCAACCCGCCGGTCTTCGACCCGAAGACCAACACCGCCCCGGTGCCCGAGACCTTCAAGAAGAGCTACCAGGCCTTCATGGACGCCGAGTACTGGCGGCTCGGCCTGCCCGAGGAGATCGGCGGCACCACCGCGCCGCGCTCCCTGATCTGGTCCTACGCGGAGCTGGTGCTGGGCGCCAACCCCGCCGTGTGGATGTACTCCTCCGGCCCGGCCTTCGCCGGAATCCTCTACGAGGAGGGCACCGAGGAGCAGAAGAAGATCGCCGCGCTCATGGTCGACAAGCAGTGGGGCTCCACCATGGTCCTCACCGAGCCCGACGCGGGCTCCGACGTCGGCGCGGGCCGCACGAAGGCGGTCAAGCAGGACGACGGCACCTGGCACATCGAGGGCGTCAAGCGCTTCATCACCTCGGGCGAGCACGACATGTCCGAGAACATCATCCACTACGTGCTGGCCCGCCCCGAGGGCGCGGGACCCGGCACCAAGGGCCTGTCGCTGTTCATGGTCCCGAAGTACGAGTTCGACTTCGAGACCGGCGAGCTGGGCGAGCGCAACGGCGTCTACGCCACCAACGTCGAGCACAAGATGGGCCTGAAGGCGTCCAACACCTGCGAGATGACCTTCGGCGACGGGCTCCCCGCCAAGGGCTGGCTGATCGGCGAGAAGCACGACGGCATCCGGCAGATGTTCCGGATCATCGAATTCGCCCGCATGATGGTCGGCACGAAGGCCATCGCGACGCTCTCCACCGGCTACCTGAACGCGCTGGAGTACGCCAAGGAGCGCGTGCAGGGCCCGGACCTCGCGCAGTTCATGGACAAGACCGCGCCCAAGGTCACCATCACCCACCACCCCGACGTCCGCCGCTCGCTCATGACGCAGAAGGCGTACGCCGAGGGCATGCGGGCGCTGGTGCTCTACACCGCCTCCGTGCAGGACGCCATCCAGGTCGCCGAGGCGGCCGGCGAGGACGCCACGAGGCTGCACGGGCTCAACGACCTGCTGCTGCCGATCGTCAAGGGCTACGGCTCCGAGAAGTCGTACGAGCAGCTCGCCCAGTCCCTCCAGACCTTCGGCGGCTCCGGGTACCTCCAGGAGTACCCGATCGAGCAGTACATCCGGGACGCCAAGATCGACACGCTCTACGAGGGCACCACCGCCATCCAGGGGCAGGACTACTTCTTCCGGAAGATCGTCCGCGACCAGGGGCAGGCCATGACGGCGCTCAGCGAGGAGATCAAGAAGTTCCTCGCCGAGGCCACGGGCGGGGAGGACCTGGCCGCCGCCCGCGACCAGCTCGCCAAGGCGGCGGTGGACCTGGAGGCGATCGTCGGCGCCATGCTCACGGACCTTTCGGCCACCGAGCAGGACGTCCGCTCGATCTACAAGGTGGGGCTCAACACCACGCGGCTGCTGCTCGCCTCCGGTGACGTGGTCATCGGATACCTGCTCCTGCGCGGGGCCGGCGTGGCCGCCGAGAAGCTCTCCGGGGCCTCCGCCAAGGACGCCGCCTTCTACGCGGGGAAGGTCGCCGCCGCGAAGTTCTTCGCCGCCAATGTCCTTCCCGGCGTGGGGACGGCTCGGTCCCTGGCCGAATCCGTCGACCTCGGCCTCATGGACCTCCCGGAGGACTCCTTCTGACCCGCCCCCGGGGACTCCTTCCAACCCGCCCCGGCGGGCAGTCCGGTGGTCGCCGGACTGCCCGCCGGTGGTGGGTTGCTCGCGCACCCCGCGCCCCTCACGGGGCGAGCCATGTGGCCGAAAACTAAGCTGAGGGCATGAGCTCTCAGCGTCCGGCGTTTGACCGTAAGCACACCGAAGATCTGGCCGCCTTCGTGCAGGCGAGTCCGACGCCGTACCACGCGGTGGCGACCGTGGCGGAGCGGCTGGAGGGGGCCGGGTTCCGGCGGGTGGCGGAGACGGAGAAGTGGGGGGCCGAGCCGGGCGGGCGGTATGTGCTGCGCGGGGGCGCGGTGGTGGCGTGGTTCGTGCCGGACGGCGCACGGCCGGAGACACCGTTCAGGATCGTCGGCGCGCACACGGACTCGCCGAATCTGCGGGTGAAGCCGCGCCCGGACATGGGGTCGCAGGGCTGGCGCCAGGTGGCGGTGGAGATCTACGGCGGCCCGCTGCTGAACAGCTGGCTGGACCGGGACCTGGGCCTGGCGGGCCGGCTGACGCTGCGCGACGGCAGTACGCGGCTGGTCGCGACCGACCGCCCGCTGCTGCGGGTGCCGCAGCTCGCGATCCACCTGGACCGGGGCGTGAACGACGGGCTGACGCTGGACAAGCAGCGCCACCTCCAGCCGGTGTGGGGCCTGGGCGACGCGCAGGACGGCGACCTGATCGGCTACCTCGCCGAGCGGGCGGACCTCGACCCGGAGGACGTCGTCGGCTGGGACCTGATGACGCACGACACGCAGCCGCCCGCCTTCCTCGGGCGCGACGAGGAGCTGTTCGCCTGCCCCCGGCTGGACAATCTGCTGTCGGTGCACGCGGGCGCCGCCGCGCTGGCCGCCGCGGCGGGCGGCCAGGACCTCACGTACATCCCGGTGCTCGCTGCCTTCGACCACGAGGAGAACGGCAGCCAGTCCGACACCGGCGCCCAGGGCCCGCTGCTCGGCAACGTCCTCAGCCGCTCGGTGCACGCGCGCGGCGGCGGCTTCGAGGAGCGGCAGCGCGCGCTGGCCGGGAGCGTCTGCGTCTCGTCGGACTCCGGCCACGCCGTGCACCCCAACTACGCCGAGCGGCACGACCCGACGCACCACCCGCGCGCCAACGGCGGCCCGATCCTGAAGACCAACGTCAACCAGCGGTACGCCACCGACGGCACCGGCCGCGGCGTCTTCGCGGCGGCCTGCGACACCGCGGGCGTCCCCTACCAGCACTTCGTGTCGAACAACTCGATGCCCTGCGGGACGACGGTCGGCCCGATCACCTCCGCCCGGCACGGCATCACCACGGTCGACGTCGGGGTGCCGATCCTCTCGATGCACTCGGCCCGCGAGATGTCCGGCGCCGACGACCCGCATCTGCTGGCCAGCGCCCTGACGGCCTTCCTGGCGGCCTGACTCCGGGGCCTGCTTCCCGGGGCCTTCCGGGGCCTGCTTGCGGGCCGGGGCCGCGCCCCGGCCCGCCCGCGACCCGATGCGCCTGCTTGTGCCCCGAGGTCCGGGGTAGGCGCTGCTTCAGAACGCCGGAGCACAACTAGGCCAAAGGAAGCGGTAATTGTGGGCATCGGAGGCTGCATCATTCTGATCGCGGTCGGTGCGATCATCACGTTCGCCACCGACTGGCACGCCAAGGGCGTCAACATGGATCTGCTCGGCCTGATCATGATGGCCGTCGGCATCATCGGACTCGCCGCTTACGTCAGCATCTTCAAGCGCCGCCGGATTCCCCCGACGGCCGACGGCGACATCCCGCCCGTCGAGGAGCGCTACTACCCGGGTGACCGGCGGTACTGACACCAGGCCAGTACCACCGGCGTTCTGACGTGAGGTCAGCCCCGGATCTCAGAACAGCGACTTGTACATCTGCCAGCCCGCGCCGAGCCTGACGCGGGCGGCAAAGCCCGGCTCGCTGTCGCGGCCGTCGTAGCGCCACAGGTCGCCCGCCGCGTCACGGGCGACCAGTCCGGTGAGGTACGCCCCCCGGACCGGCCGGATTTCGCCGACGCCCACGATCGAGTTGTAGATGTTCCAGCCGGACCCGATCTTCACGCGCGGCCCGAAGTGCCCCTTGCCGTCGCCGTCATAGGCCCACAGCACCCCGGACTTGTCCCGGGCCAGAAGCTGACGGCCGTAGCCGACGGATTCGGAGTGCTGCGAGCCGATCAGCAGGTTGTACGTGTTCCAGCCGCCGCCGATGAGGGTGCGCGGCCCGAACCTGCCGTTCCGGTCGGCGGCGTAGAGGTACAGGCTGCCGGACGGCGTACGCGCCACGAGGTCCGCGCGGCCGTCACCGGTCAGGTCGCCGACCGAGGCCAGCGCGTCGTACGCGTTCCAGCCGGGGCCGATGAGCGTGCGCGGCTGGGACGGGGTGAAGTTCGTGCCCGCCTTGCCGTCGTAGCGCCACAGTTGGCCCGAGGCGTCCCTGACCAGCAGGTCGTTGACCCGGTCGCCGCCGAGGTCGCCGTAGGGCACGTACAGCGAGGACGTCGGCCAACCGGACGTGGAGCGGGCCGCGTTGACGTTGCCCTTGCCGTTGCCGGCGCGCAGGTCCAGGCGGCCGGACGGGGTGAGGCCGAAGAAGTCGCCGGTCCCGTCACCGGTGAAGTCGTGCACGCCCGCGGCGCCCTTGACGACGATCAGGCCGGTGAGGGAGAGCCCGCCGGGGCCGCCGTCGGCCGGGGGCGCGGTCAGCGTCCAGGTGTAGCGGCCGTTCTTGACCCACGCCCCGTCGGCGCCCTTGAGATTCCAACTCGCCGACACCTGCGCGCCCTTGGAGCCGCGGCGGGTGGCGACCGTCCTGCCCGCCTCGTCCGTGACCGTCAGGCTCCAGCCCGCGACGGGCCGGGACAGCGTCCACCTGCCGTACCAGTCCTCGGGGTTGTCCAGGACGTCGACGACGGCCGGGCCGACGTCGCTGCTCAGCACCGACACCGCGCTGCGCGGTATCGAGGTCAACGGCTGCACGTGGAAGCGGTGTTGCGCATCGACGTAGGCGACACCGCCGCCGTACTTGTCCACCGTCCACGTCACGCCTCGGTCGTCGGCCAGGTCGCTCGCTGCCAGTTCCGCGAGGTTGCTGCCGACGGCCGAGCCCGTGTGCACGTCGGTGAGCATCAGACGGCCCGCCGTCGTGTCGTGCCGGACGACGTAACCGTCGCCCAGCAGCGCGGTCCCGGTCGGCACCGGCACGTTCTTGCCGGTCGTACGGTCGTACACCCCGGCGCTGGTGCCGCACGACCAGTACAGCCAACGCCCGTCCGCCTGAAGCTCCTTGGGCACGCACGGCGCGCCCGTCTGGACCGTGGCGCCGTACGTCCGCCGCTCCAGGTCGTACGGGCGGACGGTGCCGGTGGCGCTGCCGGGCACCCACAGGGTGCGGCCCCACAGCGCGGAGGCCGTGACCGGGCCGTCGAACAGGGTGCCGTCGTAGCGGAGGTCGAAGACCTTCTGCCGCGCGGGGGTGCCCGTGTGCACCACGACGTACGGTCCCGCGGCGTCGGTGACCGTGCCGGGCGCGCCGAGGAAGACGGCGCGCGAATCGGTCGGGGACGGCGGCTGGGGCACGGTGATGATGTTGGCGGCGGAGAAGGCCACGGTGCCGGTGCCGGTGCCCTGGAGGTGCACGCAGGAGACGCCGGAGCCGCAGTCGGCGGGCTTCGGACCGTAGCTCCACAGCAGTTCGGGTTCCGACACGGCGGGCGCCGGGCCCGCGGCCACATCGCGCCGTACCAGGGCCGGGTAGGGCCGGGTGGTGTCGGAGTACGCCAGCCGCCCGGCGCTGTAGGACAGTCCGTAGACCGTGGCCGCGACCGGCGGCAGCGTCTTGAGGTCGGTGACGGTCGCGTCGGCGCCGTCGGCCGCGGTGATCCGGCGGACCGCCCAGTCGTCGGGTCCGGTGCCGCCCTCGACCAGCACCGAGCCGTCGGGCGCGGTCGCCATGTCCGTGGCGACCTTGGCCAGCAGGGTCCGCGCGGGGCCGCCGCCGACCGGGACGGCCCGCAGCGGAAGTCCCGCGGACTGGCTGTCCGTCGACCGCTCCAGCACCAGGACGCGGTCCCCGGTGACGGTGAGCTTCGGCGTACCGTCCCGGCCGTCGGTGGGCAGCGGCGTCTTCTCGACGGGGGCCGTCGGGTCGTCGAGCCGTACGGTGTACGCCGTCGTGGCCGCGCCGCCGTACGCCAGCACCCGGTCCCTGCCGAGGACGACGGTGGTCTGCTCGGCGGCGGGCACGTCGGCGAGGATCGCGCGCAGCGTGCCGGTGCGGTAGTCCAGCAGGTAGGCGTGCGCGGTGCCGGGCGCGGCGCCCGAGGTCAGCCGCAGGACGGCGTGGTCGCGGTTCTGCGCGAGCAGGTCGGGCCAGTCGGGCACGGCGGTCCCCGGGGGCAGCCCGGTGACGGTCAGGTCGGCGGAACCGTCCTTGCCGTCGCCGATCACGTGCAGCGCGGCGAGCGTGCCGTCGGCGGCGGTCTCGCTGGTGAGGACGCGGTCGAGGCTGAAGCCGAACGGCACCCAGCGCTGGCCCACCGGCGCGGTGACCGTGCGGAAGGTGTTGGTGTCGTAGTCGGTGATCGTCACCGACTGGGACGGGAAGTTGCGGATGAGGTGCGCGGACAGGCCGGTGTTGACCAAGGGCGGCGTGGGATCCGGCAGTACCGGGCCCTCGCTGCCGTCCGCCGGATTCACCCAGTGGGCGCCGTTGGCCCCCCTGACCAGGTATCCGTCGTTCCCGGCGGTGATCAGCGGCTCGCTCTGCGGCAGCCACCGCGAACCGGCGGGTATGACGGTCTCCTGCGACGCGGTACCGGACGGCGTACCGTCCGCGTACGCCGTGCCGCCGGTGGCGGCCGGGGCGAGCCCGGCGGCCATGACGACGACGGTGGCCGCCGCGACGGAGCCGCGTGTGAGAGCGCGACGAGGCACTCGGTCCCTCCCCAGGTGACGCTCCGCCCCCCGGCGGATCAAGAGTGATGGCCGGAGCTTACTCACCGCCCGGGCACGCCCGTACGGCGCCTGTACGCCTTACGCGTCCAGGCCCGCCAGGACCAGCGCCAGCCGGGAGTCGCCGTCGGCGCCGACGCGGACCGGGACGCCCCAGTCCTGCTGGTGCACGTGACAGGCGGGGTAGGGGTTGGCCGGATCGTCGTCGCAGGACGCGGCCATCGCGGAGACGTGCAGGACGCCCTCGGTGACGGACGGGTCGAGGACCAGGTCGCGGAAGAGGTCGGTGCCCTTGCCCGCACCCTCCGCCAGGAGTTCCGGCGGGGTGGCGCTGACCAGCAGCCGCGTCGAGGGCCCGTAGCGCTCGTCGAGCTTCTGCCCGTCGGGCGCGGTGAACACCACGTCGAGCCGGAAGGCACCGGCCGCCACGTCGGTCGCGTCCCGCTGCGTACGGTGGGCGACGGCCTCCACGCGGACGGCCTCCTCCGGCAGGTGCATCCGGGTCAGCCGGTGCCCGGCGGACTCCACCACGACGATGTCGCCGTCCACGACCACCGCGTCCGAGGGCTCGCGCAGGCCGGTCGCGAGCGTGGTGACCTCGCCGGTCACCGGGTCGTAGCGGCGCAGCGCGTTGTTGTACGTGTCGCTGACCGCGACCGAGCCGTCCGGCAGCGCGGTGACGCCCAGCGGGTGCTGGAGCAGCGCCTGCCCGGCGGGGCCGTCGCGGTGGCCGAAGTCGAACAGGCCGGTGCCGACGGCCGTACGGATGATGTAGCGGCGCGGCTCTCCGCCGTCACCGCCTGCCGCGTCCGCGTCCGGGTCCGGGTCGTCGTCGGCGCGCTCGACCCAGCGCAGCGCCGAGGTCTCGGAGTCGGCGATCCACAGCCTTCCCCAGCCGTCGGCCGGGGGCGCCCCCGCCTCGCCGCGCTCCGGCGCCGCCGCGAGGCCGGACGGCTGGGCGAACCACGCCTGCGCCGCGTGCCCGTCCACCAGCCCTTCGTTGGTCGTGCCCGCCGCGACCCGTACGGTCTCCGTCGCCGGGTCGTACGTCCAGAGCTGGTGCACGCCCGCCATCGCGATCCACACCCGGTCGTCGAACCAGGCCACGTCCCACGGCGAGGACAGGTCCACCTCGCGGGCCGGGCCGGACGTCGGGGAGCCCTGCCACCACTGCTTTCCGGTGCCCGCGACCGTCGTCACGTGCCCGGTGCCCAGGTCGACGCGGCGCAGCGCGTGATTGACGGTGTCGGCGACGATCACGCTGCCGTCCGGCAGCAGCGTCAGCCCCTGCGGCTCGCTGAAGCGGGCCGTCTCCGCGTTGCCGTCGGCCAGCCCGCGCGTGCCGGTGCCGATCCGCCGCACCACGCTCTCGGCGTCCGCCGCCAGCTCCACCAGGGCGTGCCGGGTCGAGTCCGACACCAGGAAGTGCCCGGAGCCGGGCAGCGCGAGCGCCTTGCCGGGGAAGCGGAGGTCGGTCGCGACCGGCTCGGGCGGTACGTACGGGCCGTCGCCCCTGCGCAGGGTGCCCTTGGCCGCGTGCTCCTTCTCCAGCGCCGTCACGAGCTGCTCCAGCGCGTGCGCGTGCCCCTCGCCCGCGTGCTGCGCGACCACGTACCCCTCGGGGTCGATCACCACCAGCGTCGGCCAGGCCCGTACGGCGTACTGCTTCCACGTCGAGAGCTGCGGGTCGTCCAGCACCGGGTGGTGCACCTCGTACCGCTCCACCGCGTCCACGACCGCCTGGTGCTCGGCCTCGTGCACGAATTTCGGCGAGTGCACGCCGACGATCACCACCGTGTCCCTGTGCCGCTCCTCCAGGGCCCGCAGCTCGTCCAGGACATGCAGACAGTTCACACAGCAGAACGTCCAGAAATCCAGAATGACGATGCTGCCCCGCAGGTCAGCGAGGGTCGGATGCTTGTCGCCGGTGTTCAGCCAGCCGCCCTCGCCGGTCAGCTCGGGCGCCCGGACACGTGCACGTGCAGTCATATCCCCATCCAACAGCATCCGCCGGGGTAGGCATTCCCTATGAAATACGTGGTGCGAGAGAAGATGTTCGCCATCGGTGACGACTACTGGATCGAGGACGAGCACGGCCGCAGGGCCTTCTACGTCGACGGGAAGGTCCTCCGGATCCGCGACACCCTCGAACTCCAGGACCCGGACGGCAACGAGGTCGCCGTCATCCGCAAGAAGCTGGTGTCCCTGCGGGACGCCATGACCATCGAGCGCGACGGCGACGTCCTCGTCACCGTCCGCAAGAAGCGCCTCCACCTGCTCCGCGACGTCTTCCGCGCCGAGCTCGCCTCCGGCGAGGAACTCGAAGTGCGCGGCGACATCATCGACAAGGAGTTCGACATCGAGTACGAGGGGGAGCGCCTCGCGCGCATCTCCCGCAAGTGGTTCACCCTCCGTGACGCCTACGCCATCGACATCGAGCGCGAGGACGCCGATGCCGCGATGCTGATCGCGGTGGCGGTGTGCGTCGACCGCATGGTCGACAAGGAGCACGAGGACGAATAGCCCTGCGCAGGGCGGCGACCCGGTCTTTCCGGGGCGCCGCCCCTGTGCCCGAGCCTCGCGCGGGTGGGTGCCCGCAGCGCCCCTGAAAGATCGGCGGGCCCTTCTCGCGGCCGGACAGGCCCTAGCGGGGCTTCGGGGTGGGGACTCCGAGGACGCGGTCGCGGAGGACGGGGAAATCGGCGCGGGTGACGTCCACGCGGAAGACGTCGACCTCGGCGGAGAGCGCCTGCTCGGCGGGCCCGGCCTCGGCGACGATCTCACCCCAGGGATCGACGATCATGCTGTGCCCGGCCTGCTCCACCCCGGCGTGGGTGCCGGCCGTCCCGCAGGCGAGGACGTACGCCTGGGACTCGACGGCGCGGGCGCGCACCAGCAGCCGCCAGTGGGCGAGCCGCCGCGCGGGCCAGCCCGCCGGAACGACCAGCGTCTGCGCCCCGGCGTCGAGCAGCAGCCGGAACTGCTCGGGAAAGCGCAGGTCGTAGCAGGTGGCGAGGCCGAGGACGGTGCCGGGGACGCGGGCGGTGACGATGTCGTGCCCGGAGGACATGAGGACGGCCTCGCCCTGGTCGAAGCCGAAGCGGTGGATCTTGCGGTAGACGGCCGCGAGAGCGCCGCCGGGGGAGAAGAGCAGCGAGGTGTTGAACAATTCGCCGCCGACGACGTCGCGTTCGACGATCGACCCGGCGTGCAGCCACACCCCGGCGTCGCGCGCCGCCGCGCTCATCACCTCGGCGGTCGGGCCGCCGTCCGCCGTCTCGGCCTCGGCCGCGAAGTCCTCGGCGGCGAAGGCGCCGACCGGCCACAGTTCGGGCAGCACGACAAGATCCGCGTCCGCGTGGGCACGTACCATCGCTGCCACACGGTCGCGCCGCGAGGCGACCGATTCCCTCTGGTCCACGTCGATCTGAAGAAGCGTTGCGCGCACTCGGACACCGCCCATACGTTGGGTCGTCAAGCCGGGCCTACCATCGTCACTCGAAAGCACTGCGTGGGCGCCCGCGCGCAGCGTAACTTAGGCGCCAACCGCCACGACCGCGCACCGACCGTCGAGGGGTCCCGTGACCGTCCACAGCAAGCTCCAGCCGTATATCGACGCCTGGACCCACTCCATAGAATCCGTCAACGAACTGGTGACGCCGCTGCCCGACGGCGCGTGGAACCGCCACACCGAGTGCCCGTACTGGTCGGTCCGCGATGTCGTGTCCCACATCATCGGCTTCGAGTGCGAGCTGCTGGGCGACCCGCGCCCCATCCACACACTTCCCAGCGACCTCCGGCACATCACCAGCGAGACGGCCCGCTACACGGAGGTCCCGGTCGACATCCGCCGCCACCACACGGCGCCGGAGATGACGTCCGAGCTGGAGTACACGATCATCCGCCGCTCGCGGCAGCTCAGGAACGAGTCGCGGCAGCCGGACGCCGAGGTCCGCGCGATCGGCGGCGGCGAGGTCACCCTGGAGGAACAGCTCTGGGGCCGCGTCTTCGACGTGTGGGTGCACGAGCAGGATCTGCGCCGGGCCCTCGACGCCCCGGGCAACCTCGCCTCCCCCGCGGCCGTACTGGCCCGTGACTACCTCCTGCGCTCGCTGCCGAAGCTGGTCGCCGAGGACGCGGGCGCCAAGCCGGGCTCCGCGGTCGTCTTCGACGTGCACGGACCGCTGGAGTTCATGCGGACCGTACGGGTGAACGCCGAGGGCCACGGCAGCATCGACTCGGCCGTCTCGCTCGGCCCGGCCGTCACCTTCGTCGTGGACTGGGAGACGTTCCTGCGGCTGCTCACCGGCCGGGCGCGTCCGGCCGCGCTCGCCGACCAGCTCAAGATCGAGGGCGACCGGCAACTGGCGGACGCGATCCTGTCGCACATCGCGGTCACGAAGTAGCGCCCGGCGCCTCGGGCGCCGTTTTCGGATCGCACCGTTCCCGGATCATGGCGTTCCCGGATCGCGCCGTTCCCGAATCACCGCGCGCCCGAATCACGGCGCGCCCGGCATGAACCCCGCCGCCGTACAGCGTCGTACGGCCGCGCCGGGCGTCAGTCGGAGGTGACCGCCGCCGGCAGGCGGTGCACGCTCTCGACGCGGCTGACCGCGATCCGCTCCCGCTCCAGCCGTTCCGCACGGCGGCGGAGCCGGAGGATCTGGGCGGTGCCGACCGCCTGGAGCACGAAGACGCTGCTCCAGGCGATCCGGTAGTCGTCGCCGGTCGCGTCGAGGAGCAGGCCGACGGCGAGCAGGGTGAGGACGGAGGCGGTGAAGCCGCCGATGTTGACGATCCCGGAGGCGGTGCCGAAGCGCTCGGGCGGGTTGGCGGGGCGGGCGAAGTCGAAGCCGATCATCGAGGCGGGCCCGCAGGCGCCGAGGACGACGCACAGGGCGACCAGCAGCCACATCGGGTCCTGGCCGTGGCCGCCGCCCCAGGCGAGCGTCGTGGCCCAGGCGGCGGCGGTGGCCGCGATCACGCCGAGGGTGAGCGGCATGCGGGCGCCGTGGTGGCGGGAGATGAGCTGCCCGAAGACCATGCCGAAGAACATGTTGGCGACGACGACGAGCGTGAGCAGCCCGCCCGCCGCGCCGCGCGAGAGCCCCTGGTCCTCGACGAGGTACGGCAGCCCCCACAGCAGCAGGAACACCATGCCGGAGAACTGGGTGGTGAAGTGCGTCCACATGCCCAGGCGCGTACCGGGTTCGGCCCAGGAGGCGGCGATCTGGCGGCGTACGTACGTCAGGCCCGCGTGTTCGGCGGGCGCGGGTTCGTATCCCTCGGGATGGTCCTTGAGGAAGAGGGCGACCAGGACGAGGACGAGCGCGCCGACCAGGGCGGTGCCGAGGAAGGTCGGGGTCCAGCCCGCCGAGTGCAGGACGCGGGAGAGGACGACGGTCGAGACGAGGTTGCCCGCGACGCCGAACAGCGCGGCGCCCTGGGCGATCATCGGACCGCGCCTGGCGGGGAACCAGCGCGAGCCGAGCCGCAGCACGCTCACGAAGGTCATGGCGTCGCCGCAGCCCAGCACGGCGCGGGCGCCGAGGGCCATGCCGTACGAGTGGGACAGCGCGAACGCCCCCTGGCCGAGGGTGAACAGCACGGCGCCGAGCAGCAGGACCTTCTTCGTGCCGAGCCGGTCCACCATCAGGCCGACCGGTATCTGCATGCCCGCGTAGACCAGCACCTGGAGGATCGAGAAGCTGGAGAGCGCGGAGGCGCCGATGTGGAAGCGGTCGGCGGCGTCGATGCCCGCGACGCCGAGGCTGGTGCGGTGGACGACGGCGACGAGGTAGACGGAGGTGCCGACGCCCCAGACGAGGGCGGCACGGCGTCCGCCGGGCGGGTCGCCCGGCAGGACCTTCTCCGGGGCCGGGCTCCGGCTCACGACTCGCCCCTGGCGAGCACCTTCACCCACGAGACGTGCCGGTCCACGACGTCGGCGGCCGTGTCGGCCGCGCCGTCCCTGAGCGCGTCCAGGATCTCGGTGTGCTCCGCGATGTTCTTCGCCACCCGGCTCGGCTCGGCGTGCATGGTGGCCACCCCCATCCGCAACTGACGGTCCCTGAGCTGGTCGTAGAGGTGCGCGAGGATACGGTTGCCCGCCGCGCGGACGATCTCCGCGTGGAAGCAGCGGTCCGCGACGGCGAAGGCCGCCAGGTCGCCGGTCTCCGCGTGCCCGCGCTGCTCGGCCAGGGACTCCTCCAGCCGCGCGATGAGCCGCGGCGGCACCGCCCCGACCACCTTGGCCACGGCGTGCTGTTCCACCAGCAGCCGGGTCTCCACCACGTCGGCGATCTCCTGCGCCGACACCGGCAGCACCAGCGCGCCCTTCTTCGGGTAGAGCTTGATCAGCCCCTCCGCCTCCAGCCGCAGCAGCGCCTCGCGCACCGGCGTGCGCGAGACCCCCACCGCGTCGGCGAGATCCCCCTCGGTGAGCAGCGTGCCGCCCTCGTAACTCCGGTCCAGGACACCGGACTTGACGTGCAGATAGACCCGCTCGGCGGCGGGCGGCGCCTTGACGGCGGGGCCGGGCGCGGCGACGGTGAGAGTGCTGGCATCCATGATGCACGCATCATAGATACAACAGTTGAGGGGACGGTACGGGCGTCCGGGATATGGACATGCCAGGAGCCCGTCGCGCAGGGGCGCTTCGGCGGCGGCGGGCCGCGGGGCTACCGTCTCGGAGCATGGCTGCGGACGACTGGCTGGCGGACACCCGAACCTCGTACGACACGGTCGCGGTGAGCTACGCGGACTTCGTACGGGAGGCGTTGGACGGCGCGCCGGCCCTGCGTACGGCGCTCGCTCTGTTCGCCGCCGAGGTCACCGGCGCCGGGGGCGGTCCCGTGGCGGACGTGGGCTGCGGCCCCGGTCGAGGGTCAAGTCGGCTTCGCGGAGGGCCTGTTCGAAGGGGGCGGGGGTGAGGAGGCGGGAGAGGAAGGTCTGGGTCCAGCGGCCCTCGGGGAACTCGTAGGCGACGTGGACGGAGCGGACGCCGTCGCCGACGGGTTCGGAGGAGACGACACGGATCAGGCCGCTGCCCGACCGCGCATAGCGGGGCAGGTTCTCTCCCCGATCGACGCCTGTACGGTCCTGATGTCCCTCGCGCTTCGGCTGGCTCGCGCCCACCGTCGCAACACGGCCGCCGCCGCGGGACAAGGGGGCCGAAGGAGGTCGCCAAGCGGCGGCGGAGCCTCCGTTCAGCCTCGCGTCACGCCGTCCAGGACGGCCTGGAAGGCGTCGGTGACCGGGCGCAGGTCCCGGTCGAGCTCGTCGATGTCGACCGCTTCGGCCCCGGCGTCGTCCCCGCGCGTCTCCGCCGCCCCGGCCCACCGCCTGAGCACCGCGACGTAGGCCGCCTGTACGGCGCCGCCGATCGCCGCCGGGACGGGGTCGCCCGCGTCGAGGCCGGTTCGCCCGGCCGCGTACCCGCTCACCGTCTCGCCCCAGACGCGCCAGTGCGCGGCGGCCTCCGCGACGAGCGCGGGGTCCCGGTCGAGCACGCGGAAGCGGTCGAGCCACGAGTCCGGCGCCGCCGCCTGCGAAAGCCGCGTGGACCGGACGACCGCCGACCGTACGGCCGTCATGACGGGTACGTCGTCGGCGTCGCGAAGGGCGGCCCGCAGCCGCTCGACCGCGCGGTCGAACTCGCCCCACACGATCCCCGACTTCGACCCGAAGTAGCGGAAGAGCGTCGAGCGCCCGACACCGCCCGCGGCCATGATCGCCTGGAGCGTCGTCGCCTCGTAGCCGTCGCGAAGCAGCAGGTCGAAGGCGACTTCCTCCAGGGCTTCGCGGGTCGAGGCGGGCGGTCGCCCGCGGCTCCTTCGGGAGGTGGTCATCGCCCGAGCGTAGTGGAGGAGTATTTTTGGGATGAGGTACCAATATTCTTCCGGGTGACCGCCGACATCAGCGCGGCCCCGCCGGGAGCCCACCGTCCAAGGAGCGGAAAATGCGCGCATGGCAGTTCACCGACATCGGCAAGCCCCTCACCCTCAGTGAGGTCCCGGCCCCGGCACCGGGCGCGGACGAACTCGTCGTGCACGTCCGCGCGGCCGGGCTGTGCCACAGCGACGTCGGGTTTCTCGACGGCACGCTGACGCCGCTGCTCCCGTTCCGGCCGATCACACTGGGTCACGAGATCGCGGGGGTCGTCTCCGCCGTGGGCTCGGACGTGACGCGGTTCGCCGTGGGCCAGAAGGTCGTCATCCCGGCCGCCATCGAGGGTCCCGGCACATCGAAGAACGGCGGATTCGCGGACGAGGTCGTCGTCCTCGAACGGCTCGTCGTCGCGCTGCCGGACGGGGTGCCGTTCGACCAGGCGGCAGCCGCCACCGACGCCGGGCTCACCTCGTACCACGCGGTCTCCGTGCAGGGGAAGGTCACCGCCGGCTCCCGCGTCGGGATCATCGGCCTCGGCGGGCTCGGCTCGCTCGGCGCCCAGACCGCGCTCGCGCTCGGCGCGACGGTGTTCGTCGCCGAGAAGAACGAGCGCGTGCACGACTTCGCCCGCTCGCTCGGCGCGGAGAAGGTCGCGGGCGACATCACCGACTTCGCGGGCGAGAACCTCGACGTGGTCGTCGACTTCGCCGGGTTCGGGACGACCACCGACGGCGCGATCCACTCCGTACGCCGGGGCGGCCGTATCGTCCAGGTCGGCCTCGGCCGCGCGCGCGGCGAGATCGACCTTCAGGCGCTCACCCTCAACGAGGTCGAACTCGTCGGCTCCCAGGCCGGATCGAAGGAGGACTGCGCGGCGGTGCTCGACCTCGTCGCCGAGGGGAAGCTGTCGTCGCGGGTCACCGAGATCGGATTCGAGGAGATCGGCGAGGGTGTCGGGCGGCTGGAGCGCGGCGAGGTGATCGGACGGCTGGTCGCCGTCTTCGGGTGATGTCGTCCCGGACGGACAGCGGGAGGGACGGACGGGCGGACGCGAGGCGGCGGGCGGCGGGCGGACGGACGCGAGGCGGCAGGCGGCGGGCGGCTCAACGGCCGCCGCCCGCCGTACTGCCGGCGCGGACGCACCGTCCGTCAGACGGTGCTCATCGGGGTCGCGTCCACGCTCGTCGTCTGCTGTTCGAGGCCGTAGACGGCGGGGGTGCCGCTCGGGGCGATCACGCCCACTTCCATCTGCATCTCGTGGTTCACGACCTGGTACATGTGGTCGCTCGCGCCCTTCTTGACGAACGGCTTGAGCCGCTTGCCGAGGGTGATGTACGAGGTCAGGTCCTTGGCCAGTGACGTCTCGTCGACGGCGCTGTCGTTGAGCACGAGGGCCCCGCCGTCCTTCGTGCGCAGCGCGTACGTGGTGCCGACGCGCGGGGCGGCCTTCTTGTAGTCGTTGTACGCGTGGCCGTCGAGGCCGTTGAGACGGTTGTTGTACGCGGAGATCGCGTTCTCGCGCGCCGTGGTCCGCGCCAGCGGGGTGTCGGCGCCGCCGGTCACGTAGAGGTCCGCCACCAGGTCGGCCAGGTCCGCGGGCGCGGTGCCGCCGATCTTCGCCGTCGGCTCGGCGACCCGCGCCAGCCCGTCCGCGTCCAGCGCGATCTCCGGGATCTTCTTCTGCTCGTCGCCCGAGAAGTCCTGGGAGTTGACCGCGCGCCAGCCGTCGGCCGTGTGCTTGAAGACGATGAAGCGGGTGCCGGTCGTCCACGGCGCGCCCGGCTTGCCGTCCTTCAGCTCCGCGCCCTGCGCCTTCACCATGAACCAGTCCGTGTTGGCCGCGGCCGGAGGGATGTAGAACGCGCGGTTGACGTACACGAAGGCCGCCAGATTCGCCTTGACGTTCTTCTGGTCGAGGCCGGACGCCTGCGTGAAGTAGCCCTTGTCGAAGGCGAGCATGGCCCCCGCCTCGGCCTTGGCGATCAGCGCCGGGCTGAGCTTCGCGTTCGCCTCGTTGTTGAGCGCCTGATACGTGTCCACGATCTTGTTCGCCTCGGCCACGGTCAGCAGCGGCGCCGCGTTCTTCCCGCCCTTGCCCTTGCCCGCGTCCCCGCTCTTCTCCGTGGACGTGTCCGACGTCTCGTCCGACGACGAGCCGCCGCACCCGGCGGTCAGGACGAGACACGTCGCCGCGAGGCCCGCCGCCAGCGCGACGCGGTGCTTTCGGTTAACCATGAGTCCCTGCTTCCCCGTGAACAACACTTCCCCGTAACGGCCTCGGGCCGCCGGAACCCGGTCCACGCTACCGAGCGGGCCGCGTCGGCCCACTGGTGGGGCTGCCGGGACGACCGGGGAGGGCGAGTTCGTACGCCCGAGGGGGTGGGGCCGCGAAGCCCGCCCGGGTGGCCGGGGCGGTCAATTCCGCCGCGCGCGGCCGTACGCGTCCGGACGTCCGGGCGTCCGGGCTCAGGACGGCCAGTCGCCGTGGGTCGTCGCGGGCTGGGGCGGGGCCTGGCGGACGGGGGCCGGATTGTCGGCGGCCAGCTCCTCGGTCGGGTTCATCAGGACCGCGAAGGCGACCACGAAGACGATCAGGCTCAGGCCCGCGATCAGGGGCAGGACGAAGGCGGAGGCCGAGACGCCCGTGGTCGGGTCGGTGTGGTCGGTGATCGTGGAACTGACCGCCGCCATGCCCGTGTAGTGCATGCCGCTGATCGCGAAGGCCATGACGAGCGCGGCCCCGGTGATGAAGAGCGGGCCGCGCGCGCGGAGCGTCGCCCACAGCGCCGCCGTGGCGGCCACGATGGCGATGACGATCGACAGGGCGACGGTGGAGCCGTCGTAGCTCATCGTGCCCGGCATGATGATCGCCGCCATGCCGAGGTAGTGCATACCCGCCACGCCGACCCCGGCGAGCAGGCCGCCCGCCAGCAGCGACGGCCAGGACGAGTCCCGGCCCGCCACGTAGATCCCGACGCCGACGACGCCCACCGCGAGCACCCAACTCAGCACGGTCAGCGTCACGTTGTAGCGCAGCGTCACGCCCTGGACGTCGTAGCCGAGCATCGCGACGAAGTGCATGCCCCAGATTCCGGTGCCCAGCGCGACGGCTCCCGATCCGAGCCAGCTCTTTCCCCGCCCGAATCCCACGAGGTGCAGCCGGGACGAGCAGGCCAGGCCGAGCACGGAGCCGACAAAGGCGATCACGTAAGCGAACGTCGGATAAAGGGAGTTGGACCAGAGCGGTTCGTGGTGTTGCATTTGAGCGGCCCTCTCAGGATTTTCCTGCCTGCTGAGTGAAGTGACGACAGCGCAGGCCGGAGAGGCACGCGCGCACAGGTGTACGACCTTGTATCACCTATACGGCCAATCGGCGATATTGATCTTCAAAATTGGTACACAGCGGGGACGCGTGGGGCTCGATATCACTCATGCGCAATTCGAGGCACCCCGAGGCCGCCTCACCGAGGCAAGTTTTCGCCCCTTCCGGCCAAGATCAACTTTCTCTCGCCGCAACCCGCCGCCGTCCCGTCGTTTCCCGCCCTGACCAGCCCGTCCCCCGCCCTGCCGACCGGCCGCTCCGCCCAACTCACCTTCCTTGCGCACCACTTCACGGCGCCCGAGCCTGTCCGGTTCCCACCGGTCCGGGCCTCATCGCCCCTCCCGAATAGCCGATTTACCCCCATGCGCGGTCACATGCATGACGCGCCTCCCGCCCCGAGACGATTCCCGGCATATTCGTTTTGCCATATCCTCGACGTCATATGCCCGTTCGGCATCACCGGGACAGTGAAGTGTCAGCGGCACGGTGAAGTGTCAGGAGCGCGGAGTAGCCGAATCCCCGATCGCCCGCCGGCTTTCGCGGCCCGCCGGGACGGCCACCGCGGACGGGCGGCCGGTCCTCGGGGTGGTGCCGCCGGTTCGGGGAAGGGGCACGAGGGGTGTTCATTCCGGTATGAGAGTCTGCTGGGGAACCGCGGCGATGTGTGACGGTGCCCGTCGGGCGGCGAACCTCGCCGCCGCTGAAAGGGCTGCACGATGCGCGACACGGTGGAGGCGATACCGGAGGCCGGGGCGGGACGCAGGCTGTCGTGGCCCTGGTTCCTCGTCGTGGTGGTCGTGTACGTGGGCATCATCCAGGGCCTGGGCCTGCTGATCGGCGTGGACACCGGTGACTCCGACAGCCAGTTCCCCACGACCGCGTCCCTGGTGCGCAACGCGCTGATCCCGATCGGGGCGTCGATCGCGTTCGGCGCCGCGGTGGTCTCCTGGCTGGGCTGGTGGGGCGAGGTCCTGCGCTACCGCGCGCCGGTGCGGCGCTGGGTGCGCTGGGTACCGATCTCGATGATCGCCGCCGCGGTGATCGGGCTGAACTACCCGCACCTGGCGGACCAGAGCCTGTCTCTCGTGGCCTGCCTGCTGCTGCTCGGGCTGTTCGTCGGCGTCGGCGAGGAACTCATGTTCCGGGGCATCGGCGTCCATGTCTTCCGCCGGGCGGGATTCACCGAGGGCAAGGTCGCTCTCTGCTCCTCCGTCGTCTTCGGCCTCGTCCACATCAGCAACGCCATCAGCCAGGGACCACAAGCGCTCGGGCAGGCCGCCGTCGTCTCCACCTCGGGCTACTTCTTCTACCTGTGCCTGCGCGCCGGCGGCGTCCTCGTGCTGCCGATGCTCGTCCACGGCCTGTGGGACACGAGCCTGATCTCCAACCTCGTGGGCGACAAGCCCCAGGTGTCGCTGGGCACCCTCCTGATCATCCTGCTCCAGGTCGCCCTGATCATCGTGCTGCTCGTCAGGCGCCGCGCGATCCAGCCCGCCTCCCCGGCCGTCCCGGCCTGACCAGCGGTACGTTCCCCGCCCGTCAGGTTGCCTGGCTACGACGCGCGCGTACGCCCTCAGGGGCGGTCGCCCGGCATGGCCTGTTCCAGTTCGCGCGCCAGTCGCCGCAGCCGGGCGGGGCGTCCGAGGTCCGGCAGGGACGGCCAGGTAAGCGTGACGCCCGCGCGGGAGGCGAGGGCCAGGACAGTGCCGACGAAGCCTTCGGACAGCGCCCGGTTGATCGAATGGCCGACCCGTAGGTCCCAGTCCAGCAGCGCCTGCGCGAAGACGGCCAGCGCGGCCGGGTCGACCCGGCAGTCGTCGTTCACCATCGGTCCGATGCCCGACGCCACCCCGACCCGCTCCTCGAACACCGGCACCTGCCCGTGGAAGAGGCGGCTGACGCCCGTCGAGGGGTTCCACAGGACGCGGTCGCCGACCTCGTAGTACTGACTCATCTCAACGCCGCTCTCGGTGATGGGGGCTGGGGCGAACGGCCCGGTGGGGCCGTGGCGGGTTCGTCTCGCGCCCTGCGGGCGCACTGCCGCTGGCTGCGGTGGGGAGGGAGGCCGGCCGGGGCTGTCGGGCGGGCCCGGGCCCGGGGTGGGTCGCGGTGACAGGCGGCCTTGACGGGGCCGGTGCCGTACGGGTGCCGGTTTGTACGCCGACCGCTGACACCGTGGGGCGCGCACGCCGAGGCGGTTCCGTGGTGCGGGCGCCGTAACCGGCGGCTGCCGGTCAGTTGACGAAGTCGCCTGCGGCGAGCGCCCGTTGGAAGTGCGTCCACTCGACGGGGGTGAAGGCGAGGGCCGGACCGTCGGGGTTCTTCGAGTCGCGCACGCGTACGGTGCCGGGCACGTTGACGGCGACCTCAACGCATTCCTGACCCGCAGGGTCCGGGCCGCTGTAGCTGGACTTCTTGAACTCGAAGTGCCTCATCGCGCATCCCCTTACGTTGCGAATGTGCCTGTCGTCAGGGCCTGTTGGAAGTGGGTCCACTCCGAGGGAGTGAAGGCCAGGGCCGGACCGTCCGGGTCCTTGGAGTCGCGGACACGTATGGTGCCGGGCACGTTGGTCGCCACCTCGACGCATTCCTGCCCGGCGTTCCCGCCGCTGTAGCTCGACTTGGTGAAATGGAACTCGGGCACGCCCTACGTCTCCTTGAGAATCCCGTCGATGAGCGCAGCCGAATTGTGCTGCGCCAAGGAGAGGCGCACGAGCCGGTCGAAGATCGCGCCCTCACGGGCGGCATCGCGCTCGCTCTCCAGCCAGAGCGTAGACGAGGTGGTGTCCATGTGCACCACGTCCATCGAGCCGGGTTCCGCGAACGAGACGATGGTGAAAGCGCTGGTCATGCCGGGATGCGCACCGGCCAAATAGGGCAGCACCTGGATCTTCACGTTGGGCAGTCGAGCCACTTCTCGCAGGTGGTCCAACTGGGCGCGCATCACGTGTCGTCCACCGACGAGTTGGCGTAGCGCGCCCTCGTGCACGACTGCCCAGAGCTGGAGCGGCTGTTCACCGGTGAGCCGGACCTGGCGGGCCATCCGCGACTCCACGAACGGCTCGATCTCGTCGGGGTCGTCCCAATTTCCGTTGCCCACCGCGAGGGCGCGAGCGTAGTCCGGGGTCTGGAGCAGGCCGGGTACGATCGCCTGTTGCCAGGTTCGGATGTGGGTGGCGATGTCCTCCAGAGCGACGTACTCCACCATGTCGGACAGCGCGGGGTGCTGGTTCCACCAGCCCTTTGCCTTCCGGCGGTCGCGGTCGGTCTTCGCCAGACCGAGCAACCGGTCGAGCACGACGGAGTCCGTGACGCCGTAGAGCTTGCACAGGGCGATGACGTCGGGGTCGCGGAACGGGACCCAGCCCCGTTCCATCTTCGTCACCTTGGCCACCGACGCGCTGAGCACTTCCGCCGCGCGCGGCTGGGTCAGTCCGGCGTCCTCGCGCAGGCGGAGCAGTTCGCCGCCCAACTTGCGGGCGAGCACGGTCGATACGCGATTGCCCACATCTGCCCGGCTGGTTGCCACGGGTCGCCACCTCCCTGGAAGCGGACTCAGTCTGCAACCGATCTTCCGCAGCGGCAAGCCAGTTACGGAGACATGTTTCCCCAAGAAGGTTGCACCCAAGAAAGGGAACCCTCTACCGTCGGTGACGACCCGCTCGCACAGCGGCGCCGCATGGCGGAAGTGCACCGCTGCGTCATGCCCGGGTGGGGCGGAGGGCGTGGGGGCGACGCCACCGCCAGGGACCGTGCGCGGGCTGACGCGCGAGGCTGGGAGGTCGCCGGGATGGGCGACGCGGAGACGACGTATGACACATGCCTGTACGCACCGACGGCGCGGAGTGTGAGCAGGGCGCGGGTGCGGACCGCCGAGCTGGTGGAGAAGTGGGGGCACCCCGAAGTGGCCGGGGACGCCGGGCTGTTGGTGAGCGAGCTGGCGACCAACGCGGTCCGGTACGGGCGGGTGGCCGGGCGGCTGTTCCGGGTCGAGGTGCGGCTGGCCGACGACGTACTGCGGGTGGGCGTCACCGACGCGCGCGGGGAGCGGCGGCCCCAGGTGCCCGAGGCCGTGAGCGACGACGACGAGTCCGGCCGGGGCTTACTGATCGTCGCGGCCGTCGCCGCCCGCTGGGCCGTCGTCCCCCTGGACGTGGGCAAAACGGTCTGGGCCGAGTTGGACCTGACACCCCTAGGGCGAGAGTGAGGGGGAGCATGGGCGGTATGGAGACTTCATTTCTCGGGATCGCTGAACTCGGCGAGCGGGGCCGGGCACCGGCCGTGGCGGTGGTCGTGGACGTCATGCGGGCGTTCACCGTGGCGGCTTGGGCGCTCGGGCGCGGGGCGGAGAAGGTAGTGCTGGCCGGGTCGTTGGACGAGGCGCTGGCGCTCAAGGCCCGGCATCCGGACTGGGTGACGGTCAAGGACGGTGCGCCCGCGCCGGGGTTCGACACCGTCAACTCACCGGGCCTGATGCGGTCACTCGCCCTGGAGGGACGGACCGTCGTACAGAAGACCACGGCGGGGACGGTCGGCGCGCTCGCGGTGAAGGACGCGCCGCTGGTGCTGTGCGCCGCGTTCGTGGTGGCGGAGGCGACGGCCGACCACCTGCGGGCGCACGCGGGCGACGGCGTCACCTTCGTGGTCACCGGCGAGGACGGTCAGGCCGACGAGGACCTGGCGTGCGCTCAGTACATCGCCGGGCGGGCCGCCGGGGCCGGAACGGACGCCGCCGAGTTCCTGCGCCGCGCCGCCACGTCGCGCGCCGCCGCCGAGCTGGCGGAGGGGGTGCGCGAAGGAGTGCACCCCGACGACATCGCGCTCTGCCTCGAACTCGACCGGTTCCCCTTCGCCATGGTGGCGGCCGTGGAGGGGCCGCTCATGGTCCTGCGGGCGTCAGCGGCGCTCGTCAGGGACGGATCGTGCTGACCAGGGAGGCGGTGGAGTTCATCGTGGACTGGATGGTGGGGGCGAGGCTGGTGGAGGAGAGGCAGAAGCCGAGGAGGACGCAGATGACGGCGTGGCTGGGCTTGAGGGACTTGTTGCGCATCATCATGGCGGCGAGGACGAGGAGCAGCAGGACGACGGAGACGGAGACGGCCATGGGGTGATGGCAGCATAAAAGGGGACGAATGGGTGGGACGCACGCACGACGGAGGGCCCGGACGTTTGTACGTCCGGGCCCTCCGTGCGGGTGACGGCGTCAGCCCCAGGTGAGCAGCCGCTTGGGCTGTTCGAGGATGGCGGCCACGTCGGCCAGCACGCGGGAGCCGAGTTCGCCGTCGACCAGGCGGTGGTCGAAGGAGAGAGCGAGCGTGGTGACCTGACGCGGCTTCACCTTGCCCTTGTGGACCCAGGGCTGGAGCTTGATCGCGCCGAAGGCGAGAATCGCCGACTCGCCCGGGTTGAGGATGGGCGTGCCGGTGTCCACGCCGAAGACACCGACGTTGGTGATGGTCACCGTGCCGCCCTGCATCGCGGCCGGCGAGGTCTTGCCGTCACGGGCGGTGGCGACCAGTTCGCCGAGTGCGGCGGCCAGTTCGGGGAGCGTCTTGTCGTGCGCGTCCTTGATGTTGGGGACGATCAGACCGCGCGGGGTGGCGGCGGCGATCCCCAGGTTGACGTACGACTTGTGGACGATCTCCTGCGCGGCCTCGTCCCACGCGGCGTTCGCCTCGGGGTGCCGCTTGAGGGCGACCAGCAGGGCCTTCGCGACCAGCAGCAGCGGGCCGACCCGTACGCCCGTGAAGGCGCGGTCCTCCTTCAGCTCCTGGACCAGCTTCATCGTCCGCGTGATGTCGAACGTCACGAATTCCGTGACGTGCGGCGCGGTGAAGGCGCTGGTGACCATCGCCTGGGCGGTGGCCTTGCGGACGCCCTTGATCGGGATACGCGTCTCCCGGGCGCCGGCGGTCGCCGCGAGCGGCTCGGGCGCGGCCGTCACCGGCGGCAGGGCGGCAGGCGGGGCCGCCGCCGCGCGGATGTCCTCGCGGGTCACCACGCCGTTCGGCCCGGTCGGCACCACGGTCGCCAGGTCGATGCCCAGCTCCTTGGCCAGCTTCCGTACCGGCGGCTTGGCCAGCGGCCGGTCCACCGCCGCCGCACGGTCGTGACCGTTCAGCTCGGCGGCCTGAGCCGGTACGGCAGCGGTCGGTACGTCAGCGGTCGGTACGTCAGGGGCTGGTACGTCAGGGGCCGCCTGCTTGCGCGGACGGCGCGTCGTGGCCGACGGCGCGACGCCGTATCCGACGAGCACCGCCTGCCGCTTGGGCTCGGCGGGCGGGGCCTCGGGGGCGGGAGTCTGCACGGCGGGCGGCTCCGAAGCCGCGACCCCGGCGGACCCTGCGGAACCGCCCGAATCGGCGGAACCGGCGGCCCCGTCCCCCCCGGCGTCCACCACGATGATCGGCGTACCGACATCCACCGTCGTGCCCTCGCCGAAGCGGATCTCGCTCACCACCCCGTCGTACGGAATGGGCAGCTCGACGGCGGCCTTCGCCGTCTCCACCTCGCAGATGACCTGCCCGTCGGTGACGGTGTCACCGACGGCCACGTACCACTTGAGGATCTCCGCCTCGGTCAGGCCCTCGCCGACATCCGGCATCCGGAATTCGCGGAAGCGCTGTGCAGGTGCGGTCATGGTCGTCACAACCCTCTCCTCAGAACGCCAGCGCGCGGTCGACGGCGTCGAGTACGCGGTCCAGGCCGGGCAGGTACTCCTCCTCCAGGCGGGCCGGCGGGTACGGGGCGTGGAAACCGCCCACCCGCAGTACCGGGGCCTCGAGGTGGTAGAAGCAGCGCTCGGTGATCCGGGCCGCGATCTCCGCGCCCGTGCCGTAGAAGACCGGGGCCTCGTGCACGACGACCAGGCGGCGGGTCTTCTCCACGGACGTCTGGAGAGTGTCGAAGTCGAGGGGCGAGAGCGAGCGCAGGTCCACGACCTCCAGGCTACGGCCCTCGTTCGAGGCGGCCGCGGCAGCCTCCAGGCAGACCTTCACCATCGGACCGTACGCGGCGAGCGTGAGGTCGGTGCCCTCCTGGGCCACGACCGCCTTGTGCGGGGAGCCGGGCACGGCCGAGGTGTCGACCTCGCCCTTGTCCCAGTAGCGCCGCTTCGGCTCGAAGAAGATCACCGGGTCGTCGCACTCGATGGCCTGCTGGAGCATCCAGTACGCGTCGGAGGCGTTCGAAGGCGTGATCACCTTCAGGCCGGGGACGTGCGCGAACAGCACCTCGGGCGACTCGCTGTGGTGCTCGACCGCGCCGATGCCGCCCGCGTACGGGATACGGATGACGACCGGCAGCTTGATCTTGCCGAGCGCGCGGGCGTGCATCTTCGCGAGCTGCGTGACGATCTGGTCGTAGGCCGGGAAGACGAAGCCGTCGAACTGGATCTCGACCACCGGGCGGTAGCCGCGCAGCGCGAGGCCGATCGCGGTGCCGACGATGCCGGACTCGGCGAGCGGGGTGTCGATGACGCGCCCCTCCCCGAAGTCCTTCTGGAGACCGTCGGTGATCCGGAAGACGCCGCCGAGCTTGCCGACGTCCTCACCCATGACGAGGACCTTCGGGTCGTTGTCGAGCGCCGTGCGCAGCGACTCGTTGAGGGCCTTGGCGATGGACATCTGGGTCATGTCAGCGTCCCTCTCCGGAAGCGGCGCCCTCGGACTCGAACGAGGCCAGGTACGCGGCGAACTGCGCGCGCTCCTCGTCGACGAGCGCGTGCCCGTCGGCGTAGACGTTCTCGAAGATCGCCATGGTGTCCGGGTTCTCCATCGTGCGTACGCCGTCGCGCACCCGCTTGGCCAGTACGTCGCTCTCCTGCTCGATCGACGCGTAGTACGCCTCGTCGGCCAGGCCCTGCTTGTCCAGATACGTCTTCAGCCGCAGGATCGGGTCCTTCGACTCCCACTGCTCGCGCTCCTCGTCGGCGCGGTAGCGGGTCGGGTCGTCGGTCGTGGTGTGGGCGCCCATCCGGTACGTGAACGCCTCGACCAGCATCGGGCCCTGGCCGCTGCGCGCGTGCTCCAGGGCCGCACGGGTGACGGCGAGCACCGCGAGGACGTCGTTGCCGTCCACGCGGACGCCGGGGAAGCCGTAACCGGCGGCGCGCTGGTAGATCGGCACGCGGGACTGCTTCTCGGTCGGCTCGGAGATCGCCCACTGGTTGTTCTGGCAGAAGAAGACGACCGGCGCGTTGTAGACGGCGGCGAAGGTGAACGCCTCCGCCACGTCGCCCTGGCTGGAGGCGCCGTCGCCGAAGTACGCGATGACGGCCGAATCCGCGCCGTCCTTGGCCACGCCCATGGCGTAGCCGGTGGCGTGCAGCGTCTGCGAGCCGATGACGATCGTGTAGAGGTGGAAGTTGTTCTCGTTGGGGTCCCAGCCGCCGTGGTTCACACCACGGAACATGCCGAGCAGATTGAGCGGGTCCACGTCACGGGTCCAGGCCACACCGTGCTCGCGGTAGGTCGGGAAGACGTAGTCGTCCGGGCGGGTGGCCCGCCCCGAACCGATCTGCGCGGCCTCCTGGCCGAGCAGCGAGGCCCACAGGCCCAGCTCGCCCTGGCGTTGCAGGGTGATCGCCTCGGCGTCGAAACGGCGGGTCAGCACCATGTCGCGGTACAGGCCACGCAACTCTTCCGGCGTCAGGTCGATGGAGTATTCGCCGTGCTCGACGCGCTCGCCCTCGGGCGTCAGCAACTGTACGAGTTCGGGCTCGGTGCCACGGCGCTTGGCGCCTGCTGCGCGGGTGGTCCGTCCCCTGCCCTTGGCGGGAGTGGCGGTGCTTCGCCCCCCGCTCCTGGCGGGGGTGGCCCCAGCGGCAGTGCTCTTCACGCTCACGTTCGCTCCTCCGTCTGTCCGGCCCCCGGGATCCGCCGGGCAGCCAGTGTGCGGCTCACCTGGTACGACGCGGCGCACGGGGTGTGTGCGGCATGGCCGAGCCAGGCGTGACAGTGCCCCGGCCAAGTGGCCTGCAACAGAGACGTTACCTATAACCCACGCCATCGCGCGAAGCCGTCCGACCTGCGGTTTTGCTTGGAGTTCCTAGTAAATACGCGTTACCGCAGGCCACCGGGACAACCGCACCGTATCCCGGATACGGAAAGTGCGTAAGAGGCGGCGCTGTCGTCCGTAAGAGGCGCGGGCTGTTGTCCGTAAGAGGCGGGGAGCTCCCGGCGGTGCGACGCTGGGCAGGTGCCTGTAGAAGGAAATAGCCCCACAATCCGCGTGTTCCTGCTCGACGACCACGAGGTGGTCAGGCGCGGGGTGCACGAACTCCTCTCGGCCGAGCCGGGAATCGAGATCGTCGGCGAGGCCGGGAACGCAGCGGAGGCGGTGGCGCGCATTCCGGCCACCCGCCCGGACGTCGCGGTGCTCGACGTACGGCTGCCCGACGGCAGCGGCGTCGAGGTGTGCCGCGAGGTCCGCTCGCACGACCCGTCGATCAAGTGCCTGATGCTGACGTCCTTCGCGGACGACGAGGCGCTCTTCGACGCGATCATGGCGGGCGCCGCCGGATACGTGCTCAAGGTGATCCGCGGCAACGACCTGATCGACGCCATCCGCGACGTGGCCGCGGGAAAGTCGCTGCTGGACCCGGTCGCGACCGCCAAGGTCCTGGACCGGCTCCGGCACGGCGGCGCGCGCTCCGAGGGCGACGACCGTACGGCCGACCTGACCGCCCAGGAGCGCCGCATCCTCGACCTGATCGGCGAGGGCCTCACCAACCGCCAGATCGGCGAGCGCCTGCACCTGGCGGAGAAGACGGTGAAGAACTACGTGTCCTCGATGCTCGCCAAGCTCGGCATGGAGCGGCGCACCCAGGCCGCCGCGTACGTGGCCCGCATGCAGGCCGAGGGTGACCGGAGGCATATGCCTTAGCACGTCCCAGGGGGTCGGCGCCAGTCCGCGCGGGCGGGGTGTCGCGGTGATCTACGCTTCTGCACGTGACGGGCACGGCGAAGGTGCCGCCGGCGCGGGCTTCGCTGACCGCTCTGCTGCGCCGCTACGAGGACGCGGGTACCCCGCTGACCTGCGTACCCGTTCCCCGGGGCTTGCTCAACAAGGGCTACGAGGTGACCACCACCCGCGGCCGGTTCTTCCTCAAGCAGTACGTCGCCCGGGACACCGCGGACCCCGGCGTGATCGCCCGGCAGCACCGCGCGACGCGGGGTCTGGTCGGCCTCGGACTGCCCGTCGCCGCGCCCCTGCCGGACTCCCGCGGGCGTACGGTCGCGCGGCTCGGCGGCCACGGATACGCGCTCTTCCCCTGGATCGAGGGCAGGCACCGCGAGGGCACCGAGCTGACCGCCACCCAGTCGCGGCGGCTCGGCACGCTGCTCGGCATGGTGCACGCCGGACTCGCCCGCGTGCAGCCGCCCCCGCCGGAGGACCAACGCCACCACCCGAGCGCCGACCCGGACCGTACGTACGCGCAGATCGACGAACTGCTCGCGCTGGTACGCCGGCACCGGCCGCGCGACGCCTTCGACGAACTCGCCGAGCACCGGCTGCTGGAGCGCCGCGCCCTGCTGCGCCGCCACGCCCACCGCCGGCCGCCGGACGCCGACGGGACGGTCAGCGGCTGGGTGCACGGCGACTTCCACCCGCTCAACCTGCTCTACCGCGGTGAGGAGCCCGCCGCCATCGTCGACTGGGACCGGCTCGGTGTGCAGCCGCGTGCCGAGGAGGCGGTACGCGCCGCCGCCATCTTCTTCGTCCACCCGCTGGACGGGCGTCTCGACCTGCGGAAGATCCGCTCCTACGCCCGTGCCTACCGCTCCGCGGCGGGGGTTCCCGTCGCCGAGCTGGCCGCCGCCGTCCACCGCGTCTGGTGGGAACGCCTCAACGACTTCTGGATGCTCCAGTGGCGTTATCAGCGGCGTGACCCCCGCAGCGATCCGCTTTTCCCGCCCGCCTCCGCCCTGGCCGTCTGGTGGACGGCCGAATACGGCGCCGTCATCGACGCCTTCACGTCCTAACGGCCCCCCGAGAAGGGCGCCCTTACGCAGGGCGGTGCGCGGAGTCTTCAGCGGTGCCCCTGCGCAGGGCGGTACCCCGAGTTTTTAGGGGCGCGGGGAACTGCGCCACCAGCCCCCACCGGGCTGTCAGCCCGAAAACAACAGCATCTGCCCCACTGGGGCCGGTTTTTCACGGCGCACCATCGCGCTGGCTGAGCGCGCAGTTCCTCCCCCAGCTACCGCTGGGAGGCGCCCCCAGCGCCCCTAAAAAGATCGGCGTGCCGCCCAGCGCAAGGAAACCGTCCGGGGTCGCGCCACGGAGGAGGGGCCGTGCGCCCGGAGGGGCGCTGACCGTGAGGGTCAGTTCTCCGGGGTGGCCGCGTCCGACGTCGGCGGGGTCGTCGGCGGGGTGGTGGGGGGCGTGGTCGGAGGGGTGGTGGGGGGCGTGGTCGGCGGAGTCGTCGGCGGGGTCGTGGGGGGCTTGGTGGTCGGAGTCGTCGGCGGGGTCGTGGACGGAGTCGTCGGCGGGGTCGTCGCCGGAGTCGTGGTCGGGTCGGTCTGGTCGGACCCGGTCTCCGTCGGCTCCGTGGACGGCGGGTCGGACGGGGTGCCCGTGTCCTGGGTCACCGACGGCGACGGGGAGTTGGCGGGCGCGCCGCCGTCCCCGCCGGTACCGCGCGTGGCGAAGTAGACGCCCAGCGCGATGGCCAGCACCGCGGCGATGGCGAAGAGCACCGGTTTGAGCCAGCGGTTGCCGCCGCCGCCCGGCGGCCGCTCGCCGTAGCCCTGACCGCCGTCGTCGTCACCGGTGCCGGAGATTCCGGCGAGCAGCGGGGCGCCGAATTCGGCGGTGGTGCTGTTGCCGGGCCGGCCCTGTGCCACGACGGTCGGCGACATGCCGCCGGTCCGGGGGCCCGCGAGGGGGGTGATGACGCCGGTGTTCCACATGCCGCCGGTCCAGCCGCCCTGCTGGACGAGCGCCTGATGCGCGTACTGGACGACGCCGCGCATCTCCTCGGCGCTCTGGAAGCGGTCGTCCGGCTGCTTGGCGAGCGCGCGCAGCACGAGCCCGTCCAGCTCGGGCGGCACCCGGTCGCTGATCTGCGACGGGACCTGCGGCTCGTCCTGGACGTGCTGGTAGACCACCGAAAGCGGCGTCTCGCCGGTGAAGGGCGGACGCAGCGCCAGCAGCTCGTAGAGGAGACAGCCGGTCGCGTACAGGTCGCTGCGGTGGTCGACGGCCTTGCCGAGCGCCTGCTCGGGCGAGAGGTACTGCGGGGTGCCCATGACCATGCCGGTCTGCGTCATCGTGCTCTGGGCGCCGTGCAGCGCCCGCGCGATGCCGAAGTCCATGACCTTGACCGCGCCGTTCGTGGTGATGATCACGTTGGCGGGCTTGATGTCGCGGTGCACGATGCCGTGCTGGTGGCTGTAGGCCAGCGCTTCGAGGACGCCGGAGACGATCAGCAGCGCCTGGTCGACGGGCGGCGGCTCGGCGCTGGAGAGCAGGTCCCTGATGGTGTGGCCCTCGACCAGCTCCATCACGATGTAGGGGACGGTGCCGGTGGGCGTACGGTCCTCGCCGGAGTCGTAGACCGCGACCACCGCGTGGTGGTTCAGACCCGCGACGGCCTGGGCCTCGCGGGTGAAGCGGGCCTTGGAGACCGGGTCCTCGGCGAGGTCGGTGCGCAGCAGCTTCACCGCCACGATCCGGCCCAGGCGCACGTCCTCCGCCGCGAAGACCTCGGCCATGCCGCCGCGGCCGAGCCGCCCGGTCAGCCGGTAGCGGCCCTCGCCGACGACGGTGCCCACGCCCCACTGGCCGGATGTCTCCGACGCTCCGGGGCCCGGGGCCGTCTCTTTGGGGTCGACCATCAGTCCTCGCCGTCGTTCGTACGCGGTCATCGTCCGGGCGGGCGCGCGCGGACGCCCGTATCGTACGGATGCCCCGGAGCGGCCACCGTACCGCTTTCGCGTGCCCCGCCGGGCACACGTCCGCGTCACAGCACCTCAATACGGCGGTCCCGCGGGGATACACAGCATGTGCGTGCCCGATGTGCGTCAGGTGACGAGATGGTCAACGAACTTGACGTGTCCGTGCGATGGGCCAGACTTGGCGGGCAAGCTCGGGGACGAATATCGCCACAGGCAACCGCACAGGTACCGGCGCGACCCTCTCCCCGGTGGACTTTCCAGGGGGTAGCGGTACAGATGAGCGGGGACGCCACGCAGGGCGAGTACACGGGGCGCTCGGTCGGCGGCGGGCGGTACGTGCTGCGCGACCTGCTGGGCGAGGGCGGCATGGCGTCTGTGCACCTGGCGCACGACACCGTGCTCGACCGGCCGGTGGCCGTCAAGACCCTCCACACCAACCTGGGCAACGAGCAGTCCTTCCGCGAGCGCTTCCGCCGCGAGGCGCAGTCCGTCGCGAAGCTGAACCACACCAACATCGTCTCCGTCTTCGACTCCGGCGAGGACACCATCGACGGCCAGCTCGTGCCGTACATCGTCATGGAGTACGTCGAGGGCAGCCCGCTCGGCGACGTGCTGGCCGCCGATGTGGCGCAGCACGGCGCGATGCCCGCCGACAAGGCGCTGAAGATCACCGGGGACGTGCTGGCGGCGCTCGCGGTCAGCCACGAGATGGGCCTGGTCCACCGGGACATCAAGCCCGGCAATGTGATGATCACCAAGCGCGGTGTGGTCAAGGTCATGGACTTCGGCATCGCGCGCGCCATGCAGTCCGGTGTCACCTCGATGACGCAGACCGGCATGGTGGTCGGCACCCCGCAGTACCTGTCGCCGGAGCAGGCGCTGGGGCGCGGTGTGGACGAGCGCTCCGACCTGTACTCGGTCGGCTGCATGCTCTTCGAGCTGCTGACCGCGCGGCTGCCCTTCGACGCGGACTCGCCGCTGGCGATGGCGTACCAGCACGTACAGGAGATCCCGCCCGCGCCGTCGACGTTCAACCGCGCGCTGGGCCCGGCCGTGGACGCGCTGGTGGCGCGCGCGCTGCGCAAGAACCCCGCGGAGCGCTTCCCGACCGCGGACGCGATGCACGACGAGGCGGACCGGGTCCTGGCGGCCACGCGGCGCGACACGATGCCGCTGATGTCCGGCTCCGCGCCGCCCACCGGCAACCGCGGCCAGGACGTGGCGGCGTCGGTCTTCCCGTACGCGCAGGGCCCGCTCCAGACCCCGCCGCCGCAGATGCGGACGCCGTACGCGCCGGGCAATCCGCAGCAGGGCGGTTACGGGCAGCCCGCGCCGGCCCCGTCGCTGCCCTCGGCGTACGGCTACCCGCAGCAGTCCCCGACGCCGCCGCCGACCCCGGCGTACACCATGGCGCCCCAGCACCAGCAGCACCAGCAGATGCCGCAGCAGCGCGCGGGCGGTCACCCGGGCGGCGGCACCGGTGGCGGCGGGAAGTCCAACACACCGCTGATCGCGGGCGCGGCCGTCGTGGTCGTGGCCCTCGCGGTGATCGTCGCGATCGTCCTGGCCAACAGCGGCGGCGGCAAGGGCAGCCCCAGCGCCGACGACCAGTCGGGCGGCCCGACGACCTCGTCCTCGACCCAGGCGTCCGCCGACCCGACCACGGGCACGGGCGCGGGCGACGTCGTGAACGGCGACCAGAGCCGCACGATCGACCCCGACAAGTGCACCAAGGCGCACAACGACCTGATCTCGAACGACCCGGACGTCATGACGATGCCGGACTTCACGTCGATCTACGTGGACTCGGTCGTCGCCTGCATCAAGGCGGCGGGCTGGCAGTACACGATCAAGCAGACCGACGAGCAGCAGTGGGGCAAGGGCGCGGTGACCAGCCAGACCCCGAAGTATCTGGAGGACTACAACCCGAAGAAGGGCGGCAAGGTCACCATCTGGGTGTCCACCGGCAAGAGCTCGAACTGACCGGGCCCCCGCCGGTGCGACACCTCACCGGCTCGGATGCGGATTAAAGGCCGGACATGAGATCCGGACGAGAGATCCGGACTAGAGATACGGGCCCGAGCGGGCGCCCTGGTTGCCGCCGTCGTCCTCCTCGTGGCCGCCGGCGCCGGGCGGCAGGGCGCGCCGCATCTGTTCGAGCTGGGCGCGGGCCGCCATCTGCTGGGCGAACAGCGCGGTCTGGATGCCGTGGAAGAGCCCTTCGAGCCAGCCGACGAGCTGGGCCTGGGCGATCCGCAGCTCCGCCTCGCTGGGCACGCTGTCGTTGGTGAAGGGCAGCGAGAGCCGGTCCAGCTCCTCCACCAGCTCGGGCGCGAGCCCGGCCTCCAGCTCCTTCACCGAGCTGGCGTGGATCTCCTTCAGGCGTACGCGGCTGGCCTCGTCGAGCGGCGCCTGGCGCACTTCCTCCAGCAACTGCTTGATCATGCTGCCGATGCGCATGACCTTCGCGGGCTGCTCGACCATCTCCGTCACCGGGATCTCGCCGTGCTCGCCGCCGTCACCGGTCGGCGCGCCTCCCAGGGCCATTCCGTCGGAACCGACGATCAGGACCTGCTGATTCGGTGAGTGCTGCGGATTCTGCGGATTCTGCGAGCTTTCCGGCGAGCGTTCGTTCATCGCGTTCATCGGCATCTCCATACCGCCATTGTCCCTTAGGACGCGCGGCGGGGGGGGGGCCGGGGGGGGGGCCCCCCCCGGGGCCCCCCCCCCCCCCCCCCCCCCCCCCCCCCCCCCCCCGGTGGGGGGGCCCCCCGCGCCCGCCGCCCCCCCCCCCCCCCCGCCGCCGCGCCCCCCCCCCCCCCCCCCCCCCCCGCCCCCCCGGCGGCCCCCCCCCCGGGGGGGGGGGCCCCGCCGCCTTCACCTGTGCCCGGCGTACGCGGTGCGCTCAGCGCGCCTTCAGCGGGTGCCCGCTGGAGGTGTCCACCACCGTACGGCCGCCGAGCGGCTTGTCCAGCCTCACCTTCTCGGTGAACTCCTTGGCGAGCGTGACGCACGTGCCGCCCTTGTCGGCCGCGGTCACCGTCACCCGCACCTCGTCCGCCGACTCCGCGGCCTTCGCGCTGTACGTGCTGCACACCCCGCCGTAGAAGGTCAGCGACAGCGTGCCGCCGTCCGCGTGGTACGTGGTCAGACCGACCGTGTGGTGCCGCTGGGCGGGCCCGCTCGGCTGCTCCGGCACGCCGGAGGGCGGCACGGCGGTACCGGGCGCGTCACGCTGGATGTACGCCGGGTCCACCGCGGGCTGCGCCTCCACGCTCGACCGGCTCACACCGGGCTGCGCGACCTCGAAGAGCCAGGACGGCACCAGCACCTGGGCGCCGGACACGTAGTCGAGCGACAGGCCGAACTCGGCCCCGCGCACGTCCATCGGATGGCCGTTGCCCGGCACGCACGGCAGCGTGTGGGGGAGCGTCCTGTCCTCGCCGGGCGTGGTCGGCAGAGCGCTCGGCTTCGGCGCGGGCGCCGACTTCGCCGGACAGGCGGCGATCCCGTGATCGGGGTGCATCACCTGCCCGTTGAGGTCCTTCAGCGCCTGCACGGCGCTCACCACCGGATAGCTGTCGCCCTTGTCGAGCGCCGAGAGGCGGCCGTGCGCCAGCGTGATCAGCCCGTCGGAGCCGACGTCGAGGCCGGTGCTCCAGTTGTGCGTCGGCAGGCCGTCCACGACCGGGTCGGCCGTCACCGCGCGGAGCGCGCCCGCCGTCTCGTGCGCGTCGACCGTGGCGCCCGACAGGCCGAGACCGGCCAATACGGGCGCGGCCACCGCCTTCGCGCGCTGCTCGGACACCGGCGGCTCGGGCGTCGGCGCCTGCGTCGAGGTCGTACCGCTCGCGGGGGCGGAGGACACCGGTCCGTTCGTGCCGGGGCTGCCGGGGCTGTCGGCGTTGCTCGAATCGCTGGAGCCCGTGCCGGTGTCCGTCCCCGGGCCGCTCTTCTCCGGGCCGCCGGGGTTCACCGGCCGCGGGGGATAGGCAGGTTCCGCCGGGTTGACGGTGGTCGCGCCGTACCGGCTGTACGACCAGGTGCCCGGCGCGGCCTTGGTGACCAGCAGCGTCGGCCCCGCGCCGTCGCCCGGCCCCACCCGCCACGAGTCGCCCTGCGCGGTGGCCGGGCCGCTCATCCCGAGCAGCTTCGCCAGCCGTTCCGCGTCGGCCGCGACGACCGGACCCTCCCCGCGGTAGACCGCGGCGGAATCGGGGCCCTTGGGCAGCGAGCCGGTCAGCGTGTACGTGCCGCCGGTCGCCGGACCGCTGCTCGTCCCGTTGTCCGCGCCGCCGCCGTCCGCGCTGCCCGAGCCTTCGCCGGGGGCGTCGTTCAGCCGCAGCGGGGCCGGCCCGGCCTTCGGGTGACCGCCCTCGTTCGCGGTCGCCGCCCAGTACGCCCCGCCGCCACCGGCCAGCAGGACGGCGGCGGCCACCGCCGCCACCAACAGCCGTGGCCGGGGCGCGGACCGCTCGGGGCGGGGCCCTTCCGTCGTCGGGTCCGCGTTGTCGTCGTCGCGTTCGGTGCTCACCGCGTGCTCCTTCGGCTCCGTACGTCAGATGCGGATCTGACGCGGCGGGCCGGATTCCGGTTCCGCCGGGCCCGTTGCGCCGTCCGGAGGAACGGCGACGCGGGCCCCGCCGAAGGGGCCGTTCGTGATACGCCGGACAGGCCCTAGTCGCCGAACTCGGCCATACCGCGCACCACGTGCGCGGACGCGGGCGGGACGACGATGCCGTGCAGGCTGGCGGGGGCGACCACGGCCTGGGCCTTGGCGGCCGGGGTGTGCCAGTGCGCGGCCATCCGGCGGCAGTCGCCGAGCAACTGGTCGAGCGACTCGGGCTCGGCGAGCGGGAACGACGCGGACACCGGAGGCGTGGCCGAAAGGGCGGAAGCGGAGGACGGCACGGGTGCGGCGGGGGTAGACCTCATACCTCGACCCTAGGCACGGGCGGACCATCGAGAAAGCCCTACTATCGGGTAGTTTCGCCGTGTCCGACTGCTACGGCGCACCCGGTAGCGTGGGACGCCTGCTCTTCTCGTCGATCCCCCGCAGGAGCCTGCCGCCGTGCGTATCGCCGTAACCGGATCCATCGCCACTGATCATCTGATGACCTTCCCCGGCCGTTTCGCCGATCAGCTCGTCGCCGACCAGCTCCACACGGTCTCGCTGTCCTTCCTCGTGGACGGTCTCGACGTGCGGCGCGGCGGGGTCGCCGCCAACATCTGCTTCGGCATGGGCCAGCTCGGCACCTCGCCGATCCTGGTCGGCGCGGCGGGCAACGACTTCGCCGAGTACCGCGCCTGGCTCCAGCGGCACGGCGTGGACACCTCGTCCGTACGGATCTCCGAGGTGCTGCACACCGCCCGCTTCATCTGCACCACCGACGCCGACCACAACCAGATCGGCTCCTTCTACACCGGCGCCATGAGCGAGGCCCGGCTGATCGAGCTCCAGGCCGTCGCCGACCGCGTCGGCGGCCTCGACCTGGTCTCGATCGGCGCCGACGACCCCGAGGCGATGATCCGGCACACCGAGGAGTGCAGGACCCGCGGCATCCCCTTCGCCGCCGACTTCTCCCAGCAGATCGCGCGGATGGACGGCGACGACATCCGCGTCCTGCTCGAAGGTGCCGCGTACCTCTTCAGCAACGAGTACGAGAAGGGCCTCATCGAGGCCAAGACCGGCTGGAGCGACGAGGAGATCCTGGACCGGGTCGGCACCCGCGTCACCACCCTCGGCTCCCACGGCGTCCGGATCGACCGCAAGGGCGAGGAGCCCGTCCAGGTCGGCTGCGCCGAGGAACAGACCAAGGCCGACCCCACCGGAGTCGGCGACGGCTTCCGCGCCGGCTTCCTGTCCGGGCTCGCCTGGGGCGTCAGCCTCGAACGCGCCGCGCAGGTCGGCTGCATGCTGGCGACCCTCGTCATCGAGACCGTCGGCACCCAGGAGTACGAGCTGCGCCGCGGCCACTTCATGCAGCGCTTCAGCAAGGCGTACGGCGACACCGCCGCCGAAGAGGTCCGCACGCACCTCGGCGCGCGCTGAACGCTCCCGGGTGAGCGCCCGTCAGGCCCTGCGCCGCACCGTGTACGCGGTGCCGCGCTCCGCCGGGCGCTCACCCAGATAGTCGTGGGCCCGCATCTCGCACCACGCGGGGATGTCGAGCCGGGCGGCCTCGTCGTCGGACAGCACGGTGACGAGGCCGCCGACCGGCACGTCGTCGATGACCCGCGCGAGGTCGATGACCGGGATCGGGCAGAGCTTGCCGAGCGAGTCCACGACCAGAGCGGACTCCCGCGGCTCCCGCCCGCCCTGTCGGCCGGGCCCGGCCGACGCGGCCGACGGCGCGCCCAGCGCCGAGCGGACCTCGGCCACGACCCCCGGCAGCACCGCGAGGAAGCGCTCGACGTCCTCCGCGGCGGTCCCCGGCGGCAGCGACACCCGTACGTTCCCCTCGGACAGCACACCCATCGCCTTGAGCACATGGCTGGGCGTCAACGTGCTCGACGTGCACGACGATCCGGACGACACCGAGAAACCGGCCCGGTCGAGACCGGTCAACAGCGCCTCGCCGTCGACGTACAGGCAGGAGAAGGTGACCAGGTGCGGCAGCCGCAGCGTGCCGTGGCCGACCACCTCCACGTCCGGCACGACCCGCGGCACGCGCGACCTGATCAGGTCCACCAACGCCGTCAGCCGGACGGCCTCCCGCGCCGCCTCCTCGCGCACCGCCCGCAGCGACGCGGCGGCGGCGACGATCGCGGGCAGGTTCTCGAAGCCGGGCGCGCGCCCCGACTCCCGTTCGTCCGCGGGCCCCTGAGGCGCGAAGCGGGTGCCCTTGCGGACCACGAGCAGCCCGACCCCGGACGGCCCGCCCCACTTGTGCGCGCTCGCCGTCAGCAGCGACCACTCGCCCTCGACCCGCCCCCAGCCCAGCGACTGCGCCGCGTCCACCAGCAGCGGCACCCCGGCCGCCCGGCACAGCGCCGCCGCCTCCGCGACCGGCTGCACCGTACCCACCTCGTGGTTGGCGGACTGGAGGCAGGCCAGCGCGGTGTCCGCGCGCAGCGCCGCCGCGAAGTCCGCGGCGGCCACCCGCCCCGACCGGTCGACGCCCACCGTCACCCGTTCGTACGCCTCCGCCGCGTGCAGCACCGACGAGTGCTCGACGGCCGAGACCACCACCTGACGGCCCGTCCGACGGCGGCCCGCCATGGCGCCGGACACACCCGTGTGCACCGCGCGTGTCCCCGAAGGAGTGAAGACCAGTTCGTCGGGGCGGCAGCCGACCGCGTCCGCCGCGGCCTCGCGGGCCGCGTCGAGCAGCAGCCGCGCCCGGCGCCCCTCGCGGTACAGCCGCGCGGGGTCGGCCCACCCCTCGTCGAGGGCGGCGAGCAGCGCCTGCCGGGCGACAGGGTGCAGCGGAGCGGCCGAAGCCATATCGAAATAGGACACCTCAGCACGCTACAACCCGCCCGCGCCGACCGGCCGGGCGCACTGTCAGAAGGCCCCCGGAGTGCGGGATTCCATCCCTTCGGGGTGTGCCCCGGCGCGTTGTACCCCCTCCCCGCGTGACCTCAAATAGCGTCCAGTAGGGTTTGGTCCGCATAAACATCCACACCTAATTGCCCGTGCACGGACCGACCGACCAGCAGGCGGCCGGGCACCCGGACGCTCGGGCGAGACTCTCGGGAAGGCGCTACGTGAGTCCCAACGGCTCCGACCTCCCCCACGGCCAGAACGGCGTGGGAGGTACCCCCTCGTCGCGGCGCCCGGTGCGGCGATGGCTGCCGCGGGCGCTGGCCGCGGGCCTGGTCCTTGCGACCGCCACTGGTTGCTCGTACAAGGACTATCCCCGCCTCGGCATGCCCAGTCCTGCCACGGAACAGGCACCCCGGATCCTCGCGCTCTGGCAGGGCTCCTGGGCCGCCGCGCTGGTGACCGGCTGCCTTGTCTGGGGCCTGATCCTGTGGAGCGTGATCTTCCACCGGCGCAGCCGGACCAAGGTCGAGGTCCCCGCGCAGACGCGCTACAACATGCCCCTTGAGGCCCTGTACACGATCGTCCCGATCATCGTCATCGCGGTGCTGTTCTACTTCACCGCCCGTGACGAGTCGAAGATCCTGGACACCTCCAAGAAGCCGCAGCACGTGATCAACGTGGTCGGCTTCCAATGGAGCTGGGGCTTCAACTACGTCGAGGACGTGGACGGCAACCCGGCGACCCCCACGGGCGTGCCGAAGGAACTGTCCGAGATCCCCGCGAACAAGCTGCTGCTGCCCCCCGGCGCCGAGGGCGTCTACGACGTGGGCACGCCGGCCAGCAGGAACCCGGACACCGGCAACCCCGGTCCGACGCTCTGGCTCCCCAAGGGAGAGAGCGTGCGGTTCGTCCTCACCTCGCGTGATGTCATCCACTCCTTCTGGATCGTTCCGTTCCTGATGAAGATGGACGTCATCCCCGGCCACACCAACGTCTTCGAGGTGACTCCGAGCAAGGAGGGCACCTTCCTTGGCAAGTGCGCCGAGCTTTGCGGTGTGGACCACTCCCGGATGCTCTTCAACGTGAAGGTCGTTTCGCCCGAGGAGTACAAGCAGCACCTCAAGGACCTGGCGGCGAAGGGCCAGACCGGGTACATCCCGGCGGGCATCGCCACCACGGGCAACGCGAAGAACTCGGAGCCCAAGACCACATGAGCATTCTGAACGAACCGCAGGGCGCCGCCGCGGCGGACGACTCCTACGCGGACGAGATCCCGGCACGCCGGCGCAAGCCCGGCTCGGTCATCGTCACGTGGATGAGCACCACGGACCACAAGACGATCGGCTCGATGTACCTCATCACGTCGTTCGCCTTCTTCCTCATCGGCGGCGTGCTCGCGCTGCTGATGCGCGCGGAGCTGGCCCGGCCGGGCAACCAGTACCTGTCGAACGAGCAGTTCAACCAGGCGTTCACGATGCACGGCACCGTGATGCTGCTGATGTTCGCGACCCCGCTCTTCGCGGGCTTCGCGAACTGGATCATGCCGCTGCAGATCGGCGCCCCCGACGTCGCGTTCCCGCGGCTGAACATGTTCGCCTACTGGCTCTACCTGTTCGGCTCGCTCATCGCGGTCGGCGGCTTCGTGACCCCGCAGGGCGCGGCCGACTTCGGCTGGTTCGCGTACTCGCCGCTGTCGGACGCGGTCCGCTCGCCGGGCATCGGCGCCGACATGTGGATCATGGGCCTGGCCCTGTCCGGCTTCGGCACCATCCTCGGCGCGGTCAACTTCATCACCACGATCATCTGCATGCGCGCACCCGGTATGACGATGTTCCGCATGCCGATCTTCTGCTGGAACGTGCTGCTGACCGGTGTCCTCGTCCTGCTGGCCTTCCCGGTGCTCGCCGCCGCGCTGCTCGCCCTGGAGGCCGACCGGAAATTCGGGGCGCATGTGTTCGACGCCGCCAACGGCGGCGCGTTGCTCTGGCAACACCTCTTCTGGTTCTTCGGCCATCCAGAGGTGTACATCATCGCGTTGCCCTTCTTCGGCATCATCTCCGAGGTCATCCCGGTCTTCAGCCGCAAGCCGATGTTCGGCTACATCGGCCTGGTGGCCGCGACGATCTCCATCGCCGGTCTGTCCGTGACCGTGTGGGCGCACCACATGTACGTCACCGGCGGGGTGCTGCTGCCGTTCTTCTCGTTCATGACCTTCCTGATCGCGGTGCCGACCGGTGTGAAGTTCTTCAACTGGATCGGCACGATGTGGAAGGGGTCACTGAGTTTCGAGACCCCGATGCTGTGGTCCATCGGCTTCCTGATCACCTTCGCCTTCGGTGGTCTGACCGGTGTCATCCTGGCGGCGCCGCCGCTGGACTTCCACGTCTCGGACTCGTACTTCGTGGTCGCGCACTTCCACTACGTGGTGTTCGGCACCGTCGTGTTCGCGATGTTCGCGGGCTTCCACTTCTGGTGGCCCAAGATGACCGGCAAGATGCTGGACGAGCGGCTCGGCAAGATCACCTTCTGGACGCTGTTCTTCGGCTTCCACGGCACCTTCCTCGTCCAGCACTGGCTGGGCGCCGAGGGCATGCCGCGCCGGTACGCGGACTACCTGGCGGCTGACGGGTTCACCACGCTGAACACCATCTCCACCATCAGCTCGTTCCTGCTCGGTCTGTCGATACTGCCGTTCCTCTACAACGTGTGGAAGACCGCCAAGTACGGCAAGAAGGTCGAAGTCGACGACCCGTGGGGCTACGGCCGTTCGCTGGAGTGGGCCACCTCGTGCCCGCCGCCGCGGCACAACTTCACCACGCTGCCGCGCATCCGCTCCGAATCCCCGGCGTTCGACCTGCACCACCCGGAGATCTCGGCGATCGACTCGCTCGTCAACCGGGGTCCCGACCAGGCGCTCTCGGGCGTCAGTGGCGACCTGCACCACGACCGTAAGGAGTCCGGTCAGTGAGGGTCCAAGGCAAGATGTTCCTCGGCCTGGCCGTCTTCATCCTGGCCTCGGCCATCGTGTACGGCCTGTGGTCCAAGGAGCCCGCGGGCACCACGGCGCTCTTCCTCGCCTTCGCGCTGAGCACGATGATCGGCTTCTACCTCGCGTTCACCGCGCGCAGGGCCGACACCGGCGCGCAGGACCGGGAGGACGCGGAGGTCGCGGACGACGCCGGCGAGCTGGGCTTCTTCAGCCCGCACAGTTGGCAGCCGCTCGCGCTGGCCACCGGCGGCGCGCTGGCGTTCATGGGCATCATCTTCGGCTGGTGGCTGCTGTTCGTCTCGCTGCCGGTGATCCTGATCGGCGTGTACGGCTGGGTGTTCGAGTACTACCGCGGTGAGAACCGCACCCAGTAGCCGGGCAGGGCGGTGACGCGGCCCCCACGGGACCCGCGTCACCCGGGGAACAGAAGTACGGGCGGGCCCGGACACCGACTCAGGTGTCCGGGCCCGCCCGTTCGCGCGTCCGACCTCTTTTGCACGTATCCACCGAGCGAAATCACCCGGTTGTTCCTAACTTGAGTGCATGAGCCACAATTCTCTACGCCGTAACGCGCTGCGCTGCTCCCTGCTGGTGGCGCCCCTCGCGGTGGGGCTCACCGCTTGTGGCGGCGGCGGCAATCCGCTCGCCGCCACGCCGCACGACGCCGCCGCCAAGGTCGCGTTCGGCTCCGCGGCCGGAGGCAAGGCCGACCCGTCCAAACCACTCCAGGTGACCATCAAGAAGGACGGGAGCCGGATAACCGACGTGACCGCTACGGACGCCGCAGGGCGCTACGTACGCGGCGAACTCGGCTCCGACGGCCTGAGCTGGCACTCCACCGGCGCGCTGGCCGCAGGCGCGCACTACACGGTCCGGGTGAGCACCGAGGACTCCGACGGCCGCCCCGGCCGTAAGACGCTCGGTTTCGACACCACGCCCGCGGACGCGGGACTGCACGTCGCCTTCGGCCCCGACGCGGGTACGTACGGCGTCGGACAGCCGATCACCGCCGAGCTGAGCGTCCCGGTCAAGGACCCGGCGGCCCGCGCCGCCGTCGAGGGCAACCTCAAGGTCAGCTCGACCCCCCAGGCCGCCCCCGGCTCCTGGTACTGGGTCGACGACCGCACCCTGCACTACCGGCCCAGCACGTACTGGCCCGCGGACGCCACGATCGACGTGACCAGCACCCTGAACGGCGTACGCGTCCAGGACGGGCTCTACGGCGGCACCGACAAGTCCCTGGAGCTGCACACCGGCGACCGGGTCGAGGCGCTCACCGACGCGGGCACCCACCAGATGACCTTCAAGCGGAACGGGAAGGTGGTCCGTACGCTCCCCGTCACCACCGGCAAGCCCGGCTTCTCCACCCGCAACGGCGTCAAGGTGGTGCTCGGCAAGGAGCAGTTCGTCCGGATGCAGAGCGAGAGCATCGGCATCGCCGCGGGCAGCTCCGACTCCTACGACCTGCCGGTCTACTGGGCCACCCGGGTGACATGGAGCGGTGAATACGTGCACGCCGCGCCGTGGTCCGAGGGCTCGCAGGGGTACGCCAACGTCAGCCACGGCTGCACCGGCATGAGCATGGACAACGCCCACTGGTTCTTCGACAACGTGCGGCAGGGCGACATCGTGGAGGTCACCCACAGCCTCGGCGACACGATGACGCCGTTCGACAACGGCTTCGGCGACTGGAATCTGAGCTGGGCGCAGTGGAAGAAGGGCAGTGCCCTCGGCGCCGCGGGTCAGTCCGCGGCGACGCAGAACACCGCCACCACCGCCACCGTCTCCAACCCGGCCCGGCTGCGCCCCCAGGCGCTCTGACCGGCCGCCGCGGCGCTCAGCGCGCCGTCGTCGCCACGGCCGTGGTCCTCGGCGCCAGCCTGGCCCGCAGCAGCCCCGCCAGGGACTCGCTGAGGGCGACCGGGTCGACGGGGTGGGCGACCGCCGCGTCGGCCCGGCTCCAGGTCGCCAGCCAGGCGTCCTGGGGACGGCCGATCAGCACCAGCACCGGCGGGCAGCGGAAGATCTCGTCCTTCGCCTGACGGCACACCCCCATGCCGCCGGCGGGGGAGGTCTCACCGTCGAAGACGCAGACGTCGATGCCGCCGCGCTCCAACTCGGTGAGAACCGCGGGCATCGTCGCGCACTCCACGTACTCCACCGGCGGCAGGTCGGCGGCGGGCCTGCGGCCGACGGCGAGCCGGACCTGCTCCCGGGTGTTCGCGTCGTCGCTGTAGACCAGCACCGTGGCGGTCGCCTGCATCGTGGTTCCTCCTCGTGAAGGCGTTCTCAAGTGCGTCGGATGCTACTCCCGCCAGCGCCTTCGCGAGGAGGGTTCGTACCCCGCGAAGATCGGCGGCCCGGTCGTCCGACGCACCGTCATCCCTCCTTCGGGGGACGGCACCGCTAGGCCACGCGGGTCTCCTGCGGGCCTTGACACACCGAATGGCACCCCCCGGAGTCAGCGCCAGATAAGCGACCGACATAATGTCGGACGTGGCGACAGCAACAGCAGTAGATACCGGGCACGCGCACCCGTCGGTCAACCGGCCGAACCTCACCAGCGTCGGAACCATCATCTGGCTGAGTTCCGAGCTGATGTTCTTCGCGGCCCTCTTCGCGATGTACTTCACCCTTCGGTCGGTCACGGGTGCCGACTTCTGGAAGGAACACGCCCATGCGTTGAACGTCCCGTTCTCGGCGACGAACACGACGATCCTGGTGCTCTCCTCCTTCACCTGCCAGATGGGCGTCTTCGCCGCTGAGCGCGGCGACGTGAAGAAGCTCCGCTCCTGGTTCATCGTGACCTTCATCATGGGTGCGATCTTCATCGGCGGGCAGATCTTCGAGTACACCGAACTGGTCAAGAAGGACGGCATCTCGCTCAGCTCGGACCCCTACGGCTCGGTGTTCTACCTGACGACCGGGTTCCACGGGTTGCACGTGACGGGCGGACTGATCGCGTTCCTGCTGGTACTCGGGCGGACGTACGCGGCCAAGCGGTTCACCCACCAGCAGGCCACCGCAGCCATCGTCGTGTCCTACTACTGGCACTTCGTCGATGTCGTGTGGATCGGCCTCTTCGCCACGATCTACCTGATCAAGTAGCCGGTCGCACACCGCACACACATTCCAGAAGCATCGACGCAAGAGATCCTGACACCGGGGTAATCCGTGAAAAAGCTCTCCGCACGACGGCGCCACCCGCTGGCGGCGCTTGTCGTCCTACTCTTCGCGCTCGCGGTCACCGGGGGGCTGTACGCCGCGCTCGCGCCGGCGCCGAAGGCGCAGGCCGACGACGCGGCCCAGTCCCTCGCGATCACTGAGGGCAAGAAGCTGTACTCCGTCGGCTGCGCAAGCTGCCACGGCACTTCGGGCCAGGGCAGCTCCGACGGACCGAGCCTGGTCGGCGTCGGCTCCGCCGCCGTCGACTTCCAGGTCGGCACCGGCCGGATGCCCGCGCAGCAGCCCGGCGCGCAGATCCCGAAGAAGAAGGTCATCTACGACCAGGCCGAGATCGACCAGCTCGCCGCGTACATCGCGTCCCTCGGCCCCGGCCCCGCCGTGCCGAGCAAGGACCAGTACAACCCCGCGGGCGCGGACGCCGGCAAGGGCGGGGAGCTGTTCCGCACCAACTGCGCCCAGTGCCACAACTTCGTCGGCAAGGGCGGTGCGCTGACCAACGGCAAGTACGCGCCGACGATCCAGGGCGCCTCGCCCAAGCACATCTACGAGGCCATGCTGACGGGTCCGCAGAGCATGCCGTCCTTCCCGGACAGCACGATGCCGCAGGACACGAAGGCGGACATCATCGCGTACCTCCACGAGGTCAACAGCAGCGAGACGAAGAACCCCGGCGGTCTCTCGCTGGGCAGCATCGGTCCGGTGTCCGAGGGTCTGGTCGCCTGGGTCTTCGGCCTCGGCTTCCTGCTCGTCTGCACCACCTGGATCGCCGCCCGGACGACCAAGGCCAAGAAGTCATGAGCGAGACTGGATCTCACAAAGACGTGTCAGAGAACCTGCCAAGTGAGCACGGCGCTCACGGGAGCGAACCAGCGGTCCCCGACGACCCGTTCGCCAACCCCGGCCATCCCCCCCACGAGTACCGCCGTCAGGACATCGACGAGCGGGCCGAGAAGCACTCCGAGCGGGTCGTGGCGGGGCTGTTCGGCCTGTCGATGCTCGGCACCGTCGCGTTCATCGCCTGCTTCGTGATCTTCCCGGTCGACAAGATCGTCTTCATCTTCCCGTTCGGCAACGTGAGCGCGCTGAACTTCTCGCTCGGCCTCACGCTCGCCGTGGCGCTGCTGGGCATCGGCGCGGGCGCGGTCCACTGGGCCCGCACCCTGATGTCCGACGAGGAGTTCGCCGACGAACGCCACGCGGCGGGCGCGGACGAGGAACTGCGCGAGAACATCGAGCAGCAGTGGGCGCAGGGCGCCCGCGAGAGCGGGTTCGGACGGCGCAAGCTGATCCGCAACACGATGTTCGGCGCCCTGACCCTGGTCCCGCTGGCCGGTGTCGTGATCCTGCGCGACCTCGGCCCGCTGCCGGAGGACAAGCTCCGGCACACCCTGTGGGCCAAGGGCAAGGTGCTGATCAACCAGAACACGAACAAGCCGCTGCGCCCCGAGGACATCGTGGTGGGCTCGCTCACCTTCGCGATGCCCGAGGGTCTGGAGGAGTCCCAGGAGGACTTCCAGGAGCAGATCGCCAAGGCGGCTCTGATGATCGTCCGGATCAAGCCGGACGACATCAAGGACAAGCGCGAGCGTGACTGGGCCCACGAGGGAATCGTGGCCTACTCCAAGATCTGCACACACGTGGGCTGCCCGATCAGCCTCTACGAGCAGCAGACGCACCACGTGCTCTGCCCGTGCCACCAGTCGACGTTCGACCTGTCGGACGGCGCGCGGGTGATCTTCGGCCCGGCGGGGCACCGGCTGCCGCAGCTTCGGATCAGCGTCAATGGTGAGGGCAATCTCGTCGCTCTCGGCGACTTCGATGAGCCCGTCGGTCCGGCATTCTGGGAGCGCGGATGAGTACTACGACGGAAAGCTCGACCCGTCGGGGCAAAAAGCCGGTCGGCCAGCGGGCCGCCGAGTGGACTGACCCCCGGCTCGGTATCTACAAGTTGGCCAAGGCCAACATGCGGAAGATCTTCCCGGACCACTGGTCCTTCATGCTGGGCGAGATCTGCCTCTACAGCTTCGTCATCCTCATCCTCACGGGTGTGTATCTGACGCTGTTCTTCCACCCCAGCATGAACGAGGTCGTCTACCACGGCCCGTACGCGCCGCTCCAGGGCGTGCGGATGTCCGAGGCGTACGCCTCCACCCTGCACATCAGCTTCGAGGTGCGCGGTGGTCTGCTGATCCGGCAGATCCACCACTGGGCCGCGCTGATCTTCATCGCGGCGATGATCGTGCACATGATGCGCGTGTTCTTCACCGGCGGTTTCCGCAAGCCGCGTGAGATCAACTGGCTGTTCGGCTGGACGCTGCTGTTCCTCGGCATGTTCACCGGCTTCACCGGTTACTCGCTCCCGGACGACCTGCTGTCCGGCACCGGCATCCGGTTCGCCGACGGCGCGGTGCTCGCCACCCCGGTGGTCGGCTCGTACCTGTCGTTCTTCCTGTTCGGCGGGGAGTTCCCCGGCCACGACATCGTCAGCCGGTTCTACTCGATCCACATCCTGCTGCTGCCGGGTCTGATGGCCGGTCTGCTGACCGCCCACCTGATCCTGGTCTTCTACCACAAGCACACGCAGTTCCCGGGTGCGGGCAAGACCGAGAAGAACGTCGTCGGCATGCCGCTGCTGCCGATCTACACCGCGAAGGCGGGCGGCTTCTTCTTCCTGGTCTTCGGCGTGATCTCGGCCATCGCCGCGACCGTGTCGATCAACCCGATCTGGTCGATGGGACCGTACCGGCCGGACCAAGTGTCCACCGGCGCCCAGCCGGACTGGTACATGGGCTTCTCCGAGGGCCTGATCCGTGTGATGCCCGGCTGGGAGATCAACGCCTGGGGACACACACTCGTCCTGGGCGTGTTCATCCCGCTGATGGTCTTCCCGGTGGTGCTGGCGGCCATCGCCGTCTACCCGTTCATCGAGGCGTGGGTCACCGGGGACAAGCGCGAACACCACCTGCTGGACCGGCCGCGCAACCGCCCGGTGCGCACCGGCTTCGGTGTGGCCTGGCTGACCGAGTACTTCGTGCTGCTGATCGGTGGCGGCAACGACCTGTGGGCCACGCACTTCCACCTGTCGATCAACTGGATCACCTGGTTCGTCCGCGTCGGCTTCTTCGTCGCGCCGGTCCTGGCCTTCATCATCACCAAGCGGATCTGCCTGGGTCTCCAGCGGCGTGACCGCGACAAGGTGCTGCACGGTCGTGAGACCGGCATCATCAAGCGGCTGCCGCACGGTGAGTACATCGAGGTGCACGAGCCGATCTCGCAGGAGCAGCGGCACATCCTCACCGCGCACGTCCAGCCGGAGCCGATCGACGCGGGCCCCGAGGTGGACGAGAACGGCGTGGAGCGCAAGCTCAACCCGATCGAGAAGGCGCGGGCCAAGCTCTCCCGCGGCTTCTACGGCGAGCACAGCCAGATTCCGAAGCCCACGGCCGAGGAGTACGAGGAGATCACCAGCGGACACGGCCACCACTGAGCCGCCGCCGCTGAGCTGAGCCACTCACGGGCCGGGCCCGGGAATCCCCCTCAGGGGAGTCCCGGGCCCGGCCCTTCGGCGTCCGCCGTCCGCAGTGCGGGCAGGGAGCCGTCGGGCCCCGCGGCGCGGATAGGCTGAGCGCGCAGTTCCCCATCCCACCACCAGGAGCGTGGACCATGAGCGTTGTGACCCCGGCAGGCGGCGAGAGTCCGGCGACGCGGTCCTGGCCGGACGTGCTGACCACGCTGCTGGCAGGGCGGAATCTGGGTGGGGACGACACCGCGTGGGCGATGGACGCGATCATGCGCGGCGAGGCGAGTGACGTGCAGATCGCCGGGTTCGTCGTCGCGCTGCGGGCGAAGGGGGAGACCGTCGAAGAGGTCTCCGGCATGGTGCGGTCGATGTACGCGCACGCGAACACCATCGAGGTGCCCGGCGCGACCGTGGACATCGTCGGCACCGGCGGCGACCGGGCGAAGACCGTCAACATCTCCACCATGTCGGCGATCGTGGTCGCGGGCACCGGGGCGAAGGTCGTCAAGCACGGCAACCGCGCCGCGTCCTCGGCCAGCGGCGCCTCCGACGTCCTGGGAGAGCTCGGCGTCAATCTGCAACTGACGCCGCAGCGGGTCGTGGAGGTCGCGGAGGAGGCGGGCATCACCTTCTGCTTCGCGATCAAATTCCACCCCGCGCTGCGCCACGCGGGCACCGCCCGGAGCCAGTTGGGGGTGGCGACCGTCTTCAACTTCCTCGGCCCGCTGACCAATCCGGCCCGGGTACGGGCGCAGGCCACCGGGGTCGCGGACCCGCGGATGGCGCCGATCATGGCCGGCGTGCTGGCCGAACGCGGCTCGTCCGCACTGGTGTTCCGCGGTGACGACGGCCTGGACGAGCTGACCACCACCGCCACCTCCCAGGTGTGGGTGGTGCGCGACGGCAAGGTGGAGCAGACCGCCTTCGACCCGCGGGACGTCGGCCTGCCCCTGGTGCCCGTGGAGGCGCTGCGCGGCGCCGACGCGGCCCACAACGCGGACGTCGCCCGGCGGCTGCTCGCGGGCGAGACCGGGCCCGTACGGGACGCCGTGCTGCTCAACTCGGCGGCGGCGCTGGTGGCCCTGCGGCCCGGCAGCGGGCCGTTGGAGGAGCAGATCGCGGCCGGTCTGGTGACGGCGGCCGAGTCGATCGACTCGGGCGCGGCGGCGGCGACGCTGGAGCGGTGGGCGGCGGCGAGCAACGCGTAATCGCCACTGTGGCGGAATTCGGATAGGTCCCCCGGGGACCGAGCACACGACGCTGTCCAATTTCTGGACGGCGTCTTGTGCGTTCGGCGCCTTGTGGCAGAATGCTGTCCAGGTCACGAGTGACAGCGTCAAGGCCCCGGCTCGCTGTCCGGCAACCCTCCGTCCGAGGCGGGGTGCCCCGGGTGATGACCAGGCCGTGAGCAGCGAGGCTCATGGCAAGCCGGACTTGGGGAGTTCTTTCATGAGCAAGCGAATGCGATAGGGCCTGTCGGCCCGGTTCCGCCGTTCCGCCTTTCGTTCGACGTTTCCATCCCGCGCTTCTGTACCGCGAGCCATTCCTTTTCGGCTTCAGATGTGCGGTGATTTCGCCTGCCGTAATCCGGGAGATCGCCATGACTGTGTCCATCGCTGCCACCGACCGTGAGATTTGTACCCCGCTGCCCGTTCTGGGCCGGGACGTCCTCGTGCCGCTCGTGACGGGCGGCGAAGTGACGTACGCCGCGCTCGACTACGCCGCCAGCGCCCCCGCGCTCCAGCGGGTGTGGGACGACGTGGCCGCCTACGCCCCCTACTACGGCAGCGTGCACCGCGGCGCCGGCTACCTCTCGCAGCTCTCCACCGACCTGTTCGAGCAGAGCCGGGCCACGGTCGCGGAATTCCTCGGCTGTCGGGCCGAGGACCAGGTGATCTTCACCCGTTCGACGACCGACTCGCTCAATCTGCTCGCCGCCGTCATCCCGGCGGGCACCCACGTCTTCGTCTTCGAGACCGAGCACCACGCCTCGCTGCTGCCGTGGCAGACGCGGGACGACGCGCGGGTCACCGTCCTGGGCGCGCCGCGGACGCCCGAGCAGGCCGTCGCCGCGCTCGACGTGGCCCTGCACGGCGCCCCCAAGGGGCCCAAGCTGGTCTGCGTCACCGGCGCCTCCAACGTCACCGGTGAGCTGTGGCCGGTGCGGGAGCTGGCCGCCGCCGCGCACCGGCACGGCGCCCGTATCGTCCTGGACGCCGCCCAACTGGCCCCGCACCACCCGGTGGACATCGCCGCGCTCGACGTCGACTGGGTCGCCTTCTCCGGCCACAAGCTGTACGCGCCCTTCGGCTCCGGTGTCCTCGCGGGCCGCGCCGACTGGCTGCGCGAGGCCGAGCCGTACCTCGCGGGCGGCGGCGCCAGCCGCAAGGTCGCGCGGCGCGCGGACGGCGGAGTCGACGTCGAGTGGCACACCACCGCGGCGCGGCACGAGGCCGGGTCGCCGAACGTCATCGGCGTCTACGCCATCGCCTCGGCCTGCAAGGCGCTGACCGAGGCCGGGTTCGACCAACTCGTCACCCGTGAGCAGCGGTTGCTCGCCCGGCTGCGGGAAGGGCTCGCCTCCGTGCCCGAGGTGCGGGTGCTCTCCCTGTTCGGCGAGGACGCGCCCCGGGTCGGCGTGCTCTCCTTCGTCGTCCAGGGCTGGAACAGCTCGCACTTCGCCGCCGCGCTCTCCGCCGAGTACGGGATCGGTGTCCGCGACGGTCTCTTCTGCGCCCACCCGCTGGTGCGTACGCTCCTCGGCGCCGAGGGCGACGACCCGGGCGAGTGCGGCGCTCCCGAGGCCGCGCCCGGCGAGCGCGTCCTCAACGCCATCCGCGTGAGCTTCGGCGCGGGCACCCCCGAGGAGCACGTCGACCGCTTCGTCCACGCCGTCCGCACCCTCGTGCGCGACGGCGCCCAGTGGAACTACCGCACGGAGGGCGGCCGCTGCGTGCCCGACCGCGGCTAGCGCCTCTCCGGCGGAACACGAACGGCACCCTCGGTGCGGGACTCGATGGCCTTCAGGACGGCGATCATGTCCGCGGCCGGGTCGGTGGCGGCGGTCTCGGTGAACAGGGCGAGGCAGGTGTCGAGCAGGGGAGTGGCGGTGGCGGAGGCGCGGGCGGCCTCCGCGATGAGGCGGTTGTTCATGAGGACGTCGGCGGCGGCGGCCTGGACGGTGAAGTCGCGGGCGAGCAGCTTGGGGGACTTCATACGGGAGACGCCGCTGGCCATCGGTCCCGCGTCGAGCACGGCGAGGAACTGACGGGCGTCGACGCCGTGCCGCTCGGCGAAGTGGAACGCCTCGGTGAGCCCGGTGACCACGGTGATCAGGAAGAGGTTGACCGACAGCTTCATGAGCAGGGCGCCGGGCACCGGCCCGCAGACGAAGGTCTCGTGGCACATGGGCGCCAGCAGCGGCCGTACCGCTGAGACGACGGCGTCCTCGCCCGCGAGCATCGCCACCAGGCGGCCCGCCTCGGCCGGGGCGCGGGAGCCGGAGACCGGGGCCTCGACGTAGTGGCCGCCCGCCGCGCGGACCTCGGCTTCGAGGCCGAGCGAGTACTCGGGCGAGGTCGTGCCCATGTGCACGAGGGTGTGCCCCGCGACGTTCGCCGCGAAGGCGGGGGTGCCGCGGCCGAGGCAGGAGTCGATGGCGGCGCCGTCGGCGAGCATCACGAAGACGGTCCCGGCGCGGCGGAAGAGGTCGGCGGGGCTGTCGGCGGTTTCGGCGCCCGCCGCCCGCAGGGCCTCGGCGGCGGGCGCGCTGCGGTTCCACACCACCAGCGGGGTCCCGGCGCGGAGGAGATTGAGCGCCATGGGCCGGCCCATGACCCCGAGCCCCAGGAATCCGATGTCCACGACGCACCGCCGCCTCTCTTGCCGTTTATGACAGCCGTCATAATACTGGTCGTTATGACAGTGGTCATAGAGGGTGCGGATCGGCGGACGGCCGCTTCCGCCGACGGGATCGACCTGCTCAGGCCCGCCGACGCGGACGCGGTGGCCGCCCTCTTCGCGGCCTGCTCCCCGGAGACGGTCCGGCTGCGCTTCCTCGGCGGCGCGCGCGAATTCCCCCGCGCCCACCTGGACCGTCTGCTGGCAGGACCGCCCGCGGCGCACGACGCCGTGGTCGCGTACCGCGGCGGCCGGGACCGCCTGGTGGGAATCGCGGGCTTCGCGGCGGACGACACCGCCGGGCCGGGAACCGGCGGCGAGCTGGGCGTGCTGGTCGTGGACGCCTGGCAGCGCCGGGGCGTCGGCACCGCCATGGTCGGCCTGCTGCTGGCCCGCGCGCGGGCCAGGGGCGTCGAGCACGTGACGGTGAACGTCCCGCACGGCAGGCGGGGCCTGCTCGCCGCGCTCGGCCGCCGCCTGGAACCGGTCCGCGCGTCGTACACCCCGGACGGTCTGACCGCCGTCTATAAGGTGGCCCGGACGACCCGGGCGGCGGGGGTCGGAACGCAGTAGCTCCGTGGAGGTGTCGACGATGGCCGGGTCAGAACGCGGACCGCGCGAGCGGATGGTCTTCAGCGCGGCCCAGCTCATCCGGCGCGAGGGCGTCGGCGCGACCGGTATGCGCGAGGTCGCCGCCCACGCGGGCGCCCCGCGCGGCTCGCTCCAGCACTACTTCCCCGACGGCAAGGAACAGCTCGTCAACGAGGCGGTCGCCTGGGCGGGGAACTACGCCGCCAAGCGCGTCGCCCGCTTCCTGGCCGCGCTGCCCGAGCCGACCCCCGGCGGCCTGTTCGCCGCGATGGTCGGCCAGTGGACGGACGAGTACGCGGCCGACGGCTTCGACGCCGGATGCCCGGTCGCCGCCGCCTCGGTGGACTGCGCGCGGACCACCGAGTCCACCCGGAAGGCGACCGCCGCCGCCTTCGCGGCCTGGACCGCGCCGGTGGCCGCGGCGCTGACCGGCATGGGCGTTCCCGAGGACCGGTCCGTACCGCTGGCGACCCTCATGATCAGCACCCTGGAGGGCGCGATCCTGATCGCCAGGGCGGAGCGCGACGTCCGCGCCCTCACCACCGCCGCACGGGAGTTGGGCCCGCTGCTGGACGCGGCCCGCGCGTGACCGCGTACCGGGAGCGCAGGACGAATCCGTAGGACGAACCCGTAGGCGGAATCCGTAGAGGGAATCAGCCTCAGGCGTCGAGGCCGATCGCGAACGCGGCCTCCAGGTCGTGCTGCGAGTACGTACGGAAGGCGACATGGGTGTCGGTGGCCTCGACACCGGGGATCTTGGAGATCCGGCCCGGAATGATGTCCGCCAGGTCGTCGTGGCGGGCGACGCGGACCAGCGCGACGAGGTCGTACGTGCCGGTCACGGAGTAGACCTCGCTGACGTTGTCCAGCGCGGCGATGGCCTCGGCGATCTCCGGAATCCGGTCGACGGAAGTCTTGATGAGCACGATCGCGGTGATCACGGCTGGATGTCTCCTTGGGTCGACCCGACTACGACGCTCAGCTTACGACGCGGCCGGTAGCACACCCAGGCGCACAGGAACCCGAAGGCGAAGCCGACGACATGGGCGAGATACGCCACCCCCGGACCGTTGCTGCCGGTCTGGGCGGCGAGCCACTGGAGGACGAACCAGAAGCCGAGCACCATCCACGCGGGGAAGCGCAGCGGGATGAAGAAGAGGAAGGGGAACAGGCTCGTCACCCGGGCCTTGGGATACAGATAGAGATACGCGCCCAGCGCCCCGGAGATCGCCCCGGACGCGCCGACCAGGCTCTGCGTCGACTCGGGGTTGGCGAGCGCGAAGCCGTACGTCGCCAGATAGCCCGCGACCAGGTAGAAGAGCGCGAAGCGCACCCGGCCCATCCGGTTCTCGACGTTGTCGCCGAAGACGTAGAGGAAGAGCATGTTGCCGATCAGGTGCAGCCAGCTCCCGTGCAGGAACATCGCCGTGAGCACCGACAGCAGCGGCGACTTCGCGTACGCGTGCGGGGCCGCGCAGCCCGCGGGCAGGTCGAGCCGGTCCATCGGGAGCCGGCCGTGGAACAGCTCACTGGGGATGACACCCCAGTGCGCGAAGTAGACGGCCTGCGCGCACTGGAGCTTGTCGCCCGTGCCGTAGGAGGGGTTGAAGCCGGACAGCGGTCCGAGGAGGAAGACCACGGTGCACAGGGCGATCAGCGCATACGTCACGACCGGCGTGCGGCGGACCGGGTTCTTGTCGTACACCGGGATGACCATGGACCGATGATGACGCAGCGGTCGTAACGGACATAGGCCGCCTCGCCGCAGCGCGTCGCGGGTCGGAGGCCGTAAGGTGACCCCGACGTACGCCCGTCAGCACTGATACGCCCGACCGAGGAAGAGGTGCAGGACCGATGCCGGTGCCCATGCCCACCGCCACCACCCGGTGGCGCTGCACGCAGTGCGGCAATCTGACCCGGTTCGACGTGACCCGCTCCACGCGGGTCGTGGAGTACGTCCATCTCGACCTCGGCGGCGAGCCGCGGATCGAGGAGACCGACGTGTTGACCGAGACGGTCGAGTCCGTGCGGTGCCGCTGGTGCAACGCCGCGGACCAGATCGAGCTGGTCGACCGGCCGGGCGCGGCCGTGGCCGCGGGAACGTCCGAGGGAACGGCCCGGGAAACGGACTCCGGCGCGGACGCGGAGACCGGTTCGGCGCGGGACTGAGCCTCCTTACGGGGACAATGGATGCAAGAGGCGGCGGCCGGAGGGATCGAAGGGGGCCGGGGAGGCGCCGTGTAACCGGACGGGAGTGACTGGTGGACGGTATCGGCGGCTTTCCGCGGGCCGAGGCGAGGGGGTCCGAGACGGATGCCGCCGACGGGCCGGGCGCCGACGCGTCCGGCGCCGCGGCGCAGGACCCCGACACACCGCGGGCCGACGACGAACCGGGCGCCGAAGCACCGCCCGGCCGTGACGGCGGCGGCACTCCCGACGGCTCTACCGGCAGCGTCGCCGGCAGCGCTCCCGACGGCAACGCTGCCCCCGGCGCCGACGCTCCCGGTGATACCGCCGACCCCGCCGATACCGGTGTCACTGCCGATGACGACGCCGCTCATGACGACGCCGCTCATGAACCCGCGCTCGACCGGCCGCTGCCCGAAGGCGTACGCCACCGCGTCGTCGCCGTCGCCGCCGACGCCTTCGGCGGGTTCACCTTCGCCGAACTGCCGGTCTCGCTGCGGCCGTACGCCCGTTTCACCCCGTCCAGACGTGTGAAATACGCGGCCACCGCGCTGGCCACCGCGCTGGAGGGCGACCCGGCCTTCCGGCACAAGGTCGCGGGCAAACTGCGCGAGGCGCAGCCGGAGCTGACCGGGGCGCTGGACGCCGGCACCCCGCCGCCCGCCGCGGACCCGCTCGACGTGGCCGCCGCGGCCTATCTGCTGCGCCCCGCGGGCTGGGCCAAGCTTGTCACCACCGCGGGCGAGGAGGCCCAACGGGCGCACGCCGAGCGGGCCGACGAGGAGACGCTGCGCGAACTGGCCAAGCTCCGCGAGGAGGTCCAGGGCCTGCACACGCAGCTGCGCTCGGACGCCGTACGGGCCCGCGCCGAACTGGACGCCGTCCGCAAGGAGGGCGACTCGGTGCACCGCAAGCTGCGCAGCGCCCTCAGCGACGTCAAGCGCGCCGAGGCCGCCCAGCGCAAGATCCAGGCGGAACTGGACGAGGCGCGGGCCGCCGCCGCCCAGGACAAGGCCGCCGCGGAGAGCGAGGCACGGCGGCTGCGCACCCGGCTCGCCGAGGCCGAGGCGGCGGTCGAGTCGGGCCGCCGCGCCGCCCGTGAGGGCCGCAGCATCGAGGACGTACGGCTGCGCCTGCTGCTGGACACCGTCCTCGACGCGGCCTCGGGGCTCCGCCGTGAACTGGCGCTGCCGCCGCGCGACACCCTGGGCGTACGCCCCGCCGACACGGTGGACGCGGTCGCGCCCGGGGCCTTCAGCCCGCGCGACATCGCCACCCGCGCGCTGTCCGAGACCGACCCGGCGCTGCTCGACCAGTTGCTCGCGCTGCCGCAGGCGCACCTCGTCGTCGACGGCTACAACGTCACCAAGACCGGCTATCCGTCGATGCCGTTGGAGAAACAGCGGCTGCGGCTGCTCGGCGGGCTCGCGGCGCTGGCCGCGCAGAGCGGCGCCGAGGTCACCTGTGTCTTCGACGGCGCCGACCTGGACATGCCGGTGCTGCTCGCGCCGCCGCGCGGGGTGCGGGTGTTGTTCAGCAAGGCCGGTGAGACCGCTGACGAGTTGATCCGGCGGCTGGTGCGGGCGGAACCGCCCGGCCGGCAGATCGTGGTGGTCTCCGCGGACCGCGAAGTCGCCGACGGCGTGGCCAAGGCGGGCGCCCGCCCGGTCGCCTCCGTCCTGCTGCTGAAACGTCTCGCACGCGTCTGAACCGCGCCTGCCGCTCGCGCCGCCCGCGCCTCCGGCCCCCGGCTCCCGGTCGCCGCACCGCCGCAGCACCGAACCACCGAACAGATCACTATTCGTTCGAGTATTCGGTTCGCGAACGCGCCATCGTCGACGGAGCGTTGATCCACCCTCACTGCGCGTACGAAGGTCGTAAAGAATGTGCGAACCGGTCGAGATTTTGCCAACAAGGATTTGAACCGATCACAGATAGGTCACTAAGGTCGGGCGTCGAACCTCCGCGCAGTCGATCATCCAATCCGGATGGCGCGCCGGGGGCCGCCCGCCAGTCAACCGGTAGGCGGCTGAAGGAAGAAGGAGCTCGCCTTCGTGGCGTCCCACCGTCGTCCCAAGCCGGCAAGCCGCACGCGCGTGACCGTGCTGACCGCCACCGCCGCAGCCGCGGTGGCCCTCACCTCCCAGGCGGCCCAGGCCGCCCCCGCCAAGCCGACCGTCAAGGACGCCAAGGCGAAGGTGGACGCGCTGTACGAGCAGGCTGAGCAGGCCTCAGAGAAGTACGACGGGGCCAACGAGAAGCTGCACACCCTCCAGAAGGAGGCGGGCACTCTCCAGGACCAGGTGGCCAGGCAGCAGCAGCACCTGAACCAGCTCAGGGACGGCCTCGGCGCCATCGCCGCGTCCCAGTACCGCAGCGGTGGCATCGACCCGTCGCTCCAGCTCTTCCTGTCGTCCAACCCGGACAACTACCTGGACCAGGCGACCACGCTCAACCAGCTCACGTCGATCCAGACCGACTCGCTGCACCAACTCCAGGACGCCAAGCGGACCCTGGACCAGCAGCGCGCCGAGGCGACCGCCAAGCTGACCGAGCTCCAGACCACCCGCACCGAGCTGGCCAAGCGCAAGGCCGAGGCGAAGGACAAGCTGGCCCAGGCCCAGCAGATCCTCAACTCGCTGACGGCCGCGCAGCGCGCGTCCATCGCCGCCGCCGACGCCCGCGCCAACCGCTCCACCACCCGCGTGGACCTCGGCGACGCGAAGCCCGCCTCGCAGCGCGCCGCCGCCGCCTTCTCCGCCGCGCAGTCCAGGGTCGGCCTGCCGTACGTGTACGGCGCCTCGGGCCCCAGCTCCTTCGACTGCTCCGGCCTCACCTCGTGGGCGTACAACCAGGCCGGCGTGACGATACCGCGCACCTCGCAGGCCCAGGCGAACGCCGGGACCCGGATCTACTCCACCTCCCAGCTCGCCGTCGGCGACCTCGTCATCTTCTACGGCGACTACCACCACGTCGGCCTCTACGCGGGCAACGGCATGGTGCTGCACGCGCCGAAGCCGGGCGCCTCGGTGCGCTACGAGTCGATCGGCAACATGCCGTTCCAGTTCGGCGTCCGCATCTGACGCCTTCCGGCGTCGTTCCTCACCGATTTCACGGGTCCGCGGGAGTCTCCCGCGGACTCCGGTGCGTTCATACGGCGTTCGGACTCCTACGGCGTTCGGGTGATGAACAAGTGCCCGGTGCCGCCCGGTGCGGGTGTGTGACCTGGGCGGGAGGCGCGGCGCGGCGATGCGGGGGCCGCGCCTTCTTTGAACTCTCCGCGTCGCGCTGACTACTGTCAGCTCCCGTGGCTTCCCATCGACGCTCCCCACAGCCGGGCTTCGCCGCCCGCACCACCCGGGTCACCGTGCTGTCCGCGGCCGCCGCGGCCACCGCGGCGCTGTCCGGCGGTGCGGCGCAGGTCGCCTCGGCCGATCCCGGCGGGGGCGCACCCGACACGGCGTCCCGGCTCGACCGCCTCTACCAGCAGGCCGAGCAGGCCACCGAGAAGTACAACGCGGCGCAGGAGCACGCCAAGCGGCTCCGCGCCGACCTGACCACCCTTCAAGACCGGGCCGCCGAGGGGCAGCAGCGGGTCAACGACATGCGGCAGGAGCTGGGTTCGCTCGCCTCCGAGCAGTACCGCAGCGGCGGCATCGACCCCTCGCTCGCCCTGATGATGTCCTCGGACCCCGACCAGTACCTGGACCGGGCCACCACCTTGGACCGGCTCAGCGCCCAGCAGGCCGGGCGACTGCGCCAACTCCAGGAGGCCGAGAGGCTGTTGCTCCAGCAGCGCTCCCAGGCGGCGGGCAAGCTCGCCGAACTGGACAAGGCCGGGGCGGTGCTCCAGGACCGCAAGCGGTCGGTGCAGCGGGCGCTCGCCGAGGCCCAGCGGCTGCTCAACGCGATGCCCGCCGCCCAGCGCGCCGGATACCGGCCCGGCATGGACGCCGGGCGCGCCTCCCGCGACCGTACGACCGCCGACCTGCCGACCATCCCGAATCTGCCCGCCGCCTCGGGGCGCGGCGCGATGGCCGTGGCCGCCGCCCGCCAGATGGTCGGCGCCCCTTACGTCTGGGGCGCCACCGGGCCCAACTCCTTCGACTGCTCGGGCCTGATGCAGTACTCGTACGCACGGGCCGGGGTCGCCCTGCCGCGCACCTCGCAGGAGCAGATGAACGCCGGGCAGCGGGTGCCGCTGGACCAGGCGCGGCCCGGCGATCTGGTGATCTACCGCGGCGACGCCAGCCATGTCGCGATGTACGTCGGCGGCGGCCAGGTCATCCACGCCCCCTACCCCGGCGCCAGGGTCCGCTACGACCCGGTCGGCATGATGCCGATCACGGCCGTGACCCGGCCGTAAGGGCGCGGCGCCCCGGCCGTGGGGGGCGTCCTCGGGGCCGTACGATCGGGCCCATGGCCGTGGCGCCCCTCCGACGTACGCCGACCGCTTCCCGTGTCCGGGCGGCGGTGCTCGGCCTGTCCCTGGCGCTGCTGGCGGCGCTCGTCGCCGGGTGCGGCGGGACCGCCTCGGGCGGGCGGCCCACGGCGGACGCCACCGACGCCGGGATCCGGCAGGCGCTCGACCGGCGGGCCGCCGCGGTGCTGCACCACGACCGGGCGGCCTTCCTCGCCGGGATCGACCCGCGGGCGACGCGCTTCCTCGACCGGCAGAAGGCGATGTTCACCGACATCGCGGACGTGCCGCTGGCCGACTGGTCCTACCGGCTGGTGCGGACCGGCGCGTTCGGCCTGCCGCCGACCGCCGACGGCACGGTACGGGCCGCGGCCGAGGTCCAACTGCGGTACCGGCTCAGCGGATTCGACGCGGCGCCGGTCGCCGCGACCGACTACCTGACGCTGTCCCGGCGGGGCGGGAGCTGGTACGTGGCCGGGGACGACGACGGCGCCGCGTCCGGGCACCGCGGCGCCGTACAGCTGTGGGACCAGGGCCGGGTGACGGTGGTGCGGGGCACGGACAGCCTGGTGCTCGGGCTCGGCGACGCCGCCGGGCTGCGCGGCTACGCCGAGGACGTGGACCGGGCGGTGCCGGAGGTCCGGCGGACCTGGGGCGGCGCCGGGTGGTCGGGCAAGGTGGTGGTCGAGGTGCCGCGCACGCTGGACCAGATGGCCGCGCTGGCCGACGCGGACCCGGCCGATTACCGCAACATCGCCGCCGTCACCACGGGGGAGGGCGGCGGCAGCGCGCGGGTCGGCTCCGACCGGGTGATCATCAACCCCGAGGCGTTCAGCGGGCTCTCCGCCTTCGGCCGGCAGACCGTGCTCACCCACGAGACCACGCATGTCGCCACCCGCGCGTGGACCACCGCCCGCACCCCGCTGTGGCTCTCCGAGGGCGCCGCCGACTGGACCGCCTACCGTACGGCGGGCCGCACCGCCCGCGAGCTCGCCCCGGAACTGGCCGCCGCCGTCGCCGCGGGCCGCGTCCCCGCCGCGCTGCCCGCCGACGCCGACTTCCACTCCGCCGACGCCGACACCCTCTCCCGCGCCTACGAGGGCGGCTGGCTCGCCTGCCGCCTGATCGCCGACCAGTGGTCCCCGGACGCGCTCGTCGCCTTCTACCGCGCCGTCGCCTCCGGCGGCACCGTCGACTCCCACCTGCGCACCACTCTCGGCACCACCCTCCCCGCCTTCACCGCCCGCTGGCGCGCCTACCTCCACCAGGAGCTGCCATGACCCGTGACCCCGCCGCGGACCCCCCGGCCCACCGGCCCCCGCCTCCGTCGAACGCCGCCCCAGGACGCCCCCCGCACACCCCGCCGCCAGCAGGATCTTCGCCTGCGGCGGATGCCGGGTCTTCGGCTGCGGGGGTGGGGGACTTCAGTGCGGAGGAGGTCGGGCGGGCGCGGGCTTTGCGGCGGGGGGTGTGGCCGGTCGCGCTCGGGGGGCGGGTGGCAGCGCTGGGGCTGATGCTGGGGCTGGGGCTGACGACCGGGGGAGCGGGGCTGGTCGCGGCGTTCGGCGGCGGGACGTGGGGCGGCCGGGTGGCGGGCGCGGCGGTGTCGCTGGTGCTGCTGCCCGAGGTGCTGGGGCTGCCCTTCGCGGCGCGCGGGCGCGAGGTGCGCCGCCGGTTCGGCCTGGTGACGCAGGGCTGGGGCGGGTGGTGGGCGGACGTGCTGCGCGGCCTGCTGATCTCGCTGCCGCTGACCTTCGGCGCGCTCTTCGCCGTCTACGCCCTCGCCGGGGCGACCGGCCACTGGTGGGCGTGGGCCGCGCTCGGCGCCGCCGCGCTGACCGTCCTGATGTCCTGGGCGGCGCCCATGATCTTCGAGCCGCTGTTCAACCGCTTCACACCGATGGAGCCGGGCCCCCTCAGGGACGCCCTGCTGGCGCTCGCCGCCCGCGACGGCGTCACCGTCGAGGATGTGCTGGTCGCCGACGCCTCGCGCCGTACGACCGCGCTCAACGCGTACGTGTCCGGCTTCGGCCGCACCCGCCGCATCGTCGTCTACGACACCCTGCTGACCACGGCGCAGCCGCGCGAGGTGGAACTGGTGGTCGCCCATGAACTCGGCCACGTCGTGCACCGGGACGTGCCGCGCGGCACCGCGCTCGGCGCGCTGGGCGCGGCCGTCGGCGTGTGCGTCCTGGCCGCCGTGGTGACCTGGCGGCCCCTGCTCGACCTCGCGGGCGCCGACGACTTCGCGGACCCGCGCTCCGCCTGGCTGCTGGCGGCCGTCGCCACTGTCGGCGGCGCCGTCGCCGGGCCGCTGGGCTGCGCGGTGAGCCGCGGGGTCGAGCGGCGCGCCGACCGGCACGCCCTCGAACTGACCGCGGACCCGGCCGAGTTCATCGCGATGCAGCGCCGCCTGACGATCGCGAACATCGGCGACCCCGACCCGCCGCGCGCCCTGCACCTGATGTTCGGCACCCACCCCACCCCCGCCGAACGCATCGCCGCCGCCCGCGCCTGGCGCCCGGCCGCCCCGCAGGACGGGCCCTAGGTGTATTGACCTGGAGGGTTGTTGACGCGGGTGATGGGTGGCTGGCCGCCGAGTGCGGTGTGGGTGCGGTGGTGGTTGTAGGTGTGG
>NZ_JBIVOA010000009.1:0-279860 GCF_044753885.1 Streptomyces sp. NPDC093221
GTTACATTCCGAACCCGGAAGCTAAGCCTTTCAGCGCCGATGGTACTGCAGGGGGGACCCTGTGGGAGAGTAGGACACCGCCGAACAATCTTTATGGACCCTCGGTCCTGGCCTAAGCGCTGGGACCGGGGGTCTTTTTTCGTTGTTCTTCGGTGCGCGTCCTCTCCGTCATGGCGAGAGACTCGCACTACAGCAGTACGATCCGACAGGAGTCACGTCGATGCCCAACTCGCCTGAAGACCGGCCCGAGCGTCCCGAACGCCGGGACTCGCGCCCGAACGGCGGCGGCGACCGCGGGGGTTACCGCAGCAGCGGTCCGCGGCGGGACGGTGACCGTCCCACCGGCGGCTTCCGTCGCGACGATCGACGTGACGACCGTCCGCGGGGCCCGCGTCGCGAAGACGACCGTGGCGGCTACCGCCCGCGCGACGACCGCCGCGACAGTGGTGGCCGTCCTCCGGCCGGCGGCGGCTACCGCCCCCGTGACGACCGTCCCAGGGACGACCGCCCGCGCCAGGACCGCCCCCGCGACGACCGCTCCGGCGGTGGCGGCGGTGGCTTCCGCCCGCGTGACGACCGGCCTCGTTTTGACCGCCCGCGCGAGGACCGTCCCGGCGGTGGTGGCGGTTTCCGTCGTGACGACCGTCCGCGTGACGACCGGCGTGACGACCGTCCCCGTGGCCCGCGCCGTGAGGACGACCGCGGCGGCTACCGCCCGCGCGACGACCGTCCCAGGGACGACCGGCCCCGTCAGGACCGGCCCGGCGGCGGTGGCGGTGGCTTCCGCCCGCGCGATGACCGGCCTCGTTTTGACCGCCCGCGCGAGGACCGTCCCGGCGGTGGCGGTGGTTTCCGTCGTGACGACCGTCCGCGTGACGACCGGCGTGACGACCGTCCCCGTGGCCCGCGCCGTGAGGACGACCGCGGCGGCTACCGCCCGCGCGACGACCGTCCCAGGGACGACCGCCCGCGCCAGGACCGCCCCCGCGACGACCGCTCCGGCGGTGGCGGCGGTGGCTTCCGCCCGCGTGACGACCGGCCTCGTTTTGACCGCCCGCGCGAGGACCGTCCCCGTGACGACAGGCCCCGTGACGACCGTCCCCGCTTCGACAGGCCCCGTGACGACCGGCGCGACGACCGGTCCGGCGGCGGCTTCCGTCCCCGTGAGGACCGGCCGCGCTACGACCGCCCGCGTGACGACCGCCCCGGTGGCGGCGGTGGCGGGTTCCGCAGGGACGACAGGCCCCGCGACGACCGTCCCCGTTTCGACGGCCCGCGTGACGACCGCCCGCGCGGTCCGCGCCGCGACGACGACCGTCCCCGTTTCGACCGGCCCCGCGACGACCGTCGCGATGACCGCCGTGACGACCGTCCGCGTGGCCCGCGCCGGGACGACGACCGGGACCGTGGCGGCCAGGGGCGTCGCCCCGTGGTCGAGGGCCGCGGCCGGTTCGAGAACCGGGGCAGGGACGACCGCCGTGAGGAGCGGGAGCCCGTCCGCAGGCTGCCGATCCCTGACGAGGTCACCGGCCACGAGATCGACCCGAGCGTGCGCCAGGAGCTGATGAGCCTGCCGAAGACGCTCGCGGAGGACGTGGCGCGCAACCTCGTCATGGTGGCCCGGCTGCTGGACGAGGAGCCCGAGCAGGCGTACGCGTACTCGCGCGTCGCGCTGCGTCTCGCGTCCCGCGTCGCGGCCGTCAGGGAAGCGGCGGGCTTCGCGTCGTACGCCAGTGAGCGGTACGCCGAGGCGCTGGCCGAATTCCGGGCGACCCGGCGGATGACCGGCACCGTCGACCTGTGGCCGGTGATGGCGGACTGCGAGCGCGGTCTCGGCCGTCCGGAGCGCGCGCTGGAGATGGCGGGCGCCCCCGAGGTGCACAAGCTGGACAAGGCCGGCCAGGTCGAGATGCGCCTGGTCGCGGCCGGGGCCCGGCAGGACATGGGCCAGGACGAGGCCGCGGTGGTCACCCTCCAGAGCTCCGAGCTGGCGTCCAACGCCGTGCACCCGTGGACCGCCCGCCTGCGGTACGCCTACGCGGACGCGCTGCTGCGCGTCGGCCGTGAGCGCGAGGGCCGCGACTGGTTCGCGAAGGCGCTCGAAGCCGACCACAACGGCACCACCGACGCCTCCGACCGCCTCGCCCAGCTCGACGGCGTGGAATTCGTCGACGCCATCGACGAGGACGACGCGGCCGAGTCCGAGTCCGAGCCCCAGCGGCCGGACACGACGGACGAGGCGGCGGACGACGAGGACGACGACGTTTCGGACGACGACGTCTCCGACGAGGACGACGACGAGACCTCCGAGACCTCCGAGGAGCCCGTCGGCGGTACCGACGAGTCCGCGCAGGACGAGGACGACTCTGAGGACGAGGACGACGACGAAGGCGCCCACGACGAAGGGGGCTCCGACGACGCCGAGAAGGCCGGGCAGAAGGCCGAGGCGGCCGACGGAGCCGCCCCGTCCTCCTTCCTCGACTCGCCGTTCCGCGAGCCCGCCGCCCACGGCGAGCCGAAGAGCGACGACGAGGACTGACACCCGCACGCGTCCCACGTGAAAGGGCGGCACCCGCACACCGCGGGTGCCGCCCTTTCGTATGCCCGGCTACGACCCGGCCGCGCCTCGACTCCGCCCCACCTCCGACCCGGCTCCGCCCCGACCCGGACGAGGCGCCGGATCAGCCGAGTCCGACACTGCGCATCACCAGTCCGCTCGCCGGTTTCGGGCCGAAGGACGTGGACTTGCGAGGCATGGTCACGCCCTGGCGGGCGAGGTCGCGGACGACGTCCTCGTGCACCGGATGCATGAGGACGGCCGTGCCGTGCAGCCGTTCCGCGAGGCCGACGGCGGCGGCCGTGTCGTGGATGTAGCGAATGTCCTCGGGGGAGTCGGGGACCTTCCAGACGTCGTCGAGCAGCAGGCTGTGCAGGACGGCGGCGTCCAGGCGGCGCCATTGCGCGGGGCGGTCGGCCGGTACGCCGCGCTCGATGGCCGCCGGGTCGGGGCGGTCCAGCAGGTGGAAGCCGCCGTCGCCCGCGAGCAGGAAGGCGTTGCCGTCGTCCGCGGCCTGCGCCAGCGCGTCGAGCGCGCCGTCCAGCGAAGGACCGGGCAGCGGCCGTACGCGGAAGGTGGTGCGGGCGGCCTCCAGCGCGTCGGCCGGCGGCAGCCGCGGCAGGACGCGGTGGATGGCACGTACGCGCAGCGGGTAGCGGGCGGTGTCGACCAGCAGGACGAGGCCGTAGTCCCAGGGGGTGCCGGGGCGATGGGCCGACTGGAGCAGCCGGTAGGTCGCCCAGCGGTGGTGGCCGTCGGCGATCAGGGCCTGGTGGGACGCGAGATCGGCCTCGACAGCCGCGTGGTCGGCGGGGTCGGTGAGCGCCCACAGCCGGTGCCGTACCCCGTCCTCGGTGACCGTGGCCAGCAGCGGCTCGGCGTCGGCGGCGGTGCGGTCGATGACGGCGGCCGTCGCGTCGCCCTGCCGGTAGGACAGCAGCAGCGGCTCCAGATTGGCGCCGGTCGCGCGCATCAGGGCCGCGCGGTCGGCGACCGGGCCGGGCATGACGTCCTCGTGCGGCAGGACGACGCCGTCCTCCGGCGGTGTGAGCCGCAGTGCGCCGATCACCCCGCGCTGGAGGTGGTCGCCGTCGCGCTGTTCGTAGACGTAGAGGGCGGGCAGCGGGTCGGCGGCGAGGACGCCCTCGTCGAGCCAGGCGGTGAGGGTCCTGGCGGCCTTGCCGTGCCGGGCGGCCGGTGTCTCGGCCTCGGGGAGGATGAGCCGGACGACGTTGTACGGGTCGGCCGTCTCCAACCGCCGCTGGCCGTCGGGGCGTACGACGACGTCGTACGGCGGTGAGGTCACCGCGGCCAGGCTGCCGACGCGCTGTCGTACGTAGCGGAGCCCGCGGAAGGGCTTCAGACGCAGGCCGTGCTCGCCGTTGAGTCCGGAGTTGGTCATCAGCGCATGCTATGTCCGGGGCGGCCATGAGGGATGATCGGGGTCATCGACGACACCCCGAGGAGCGAGCCCGTCATGACCCACCGGACCAGTCCGAACGGCACCGAAGGACCGCTGGACACGGCGTACGACACGGCGCTCCTCGACCTCGACGGGGTCGTGTACGCGGGCGGTGACGCCATCGCGCACGCGGTCGAGTCGCTGGCCGCGGCGAGCGGGCACGGGATGCGCCTGGCCTACGTGACGAACAACGCCTCGCGTACGCCGCAGGCCGTCGCGGAGCACCTCACAGACCTCGGGGTGCCCGCGGAGGCCGACGAGGTGATCACCTCGGCGCAGGCGGTGGCGCGGCTGATCGCCGATCAGGTGCCGGAGGGGGCGAAGGTGCTCGCGGTGGGCGGCGAGGGGCTGTTCGCGGCGCTGCGCGAGCGCGGGCTGCGGCCGGTGGAGTCGGCGGACGACGAGCCGGTGGCGGCCGTGCAGGGGTACGGGCCCGACCTGCGGTGGTCGCAGCTCGGGGAGATGGCGTACGCGGTGAACCGGGGCGTGCCGTGGTTCGCGTCCAACACGGATCTGACGATTCCGAGCGCGCGCGGGATCGCGCCGGGGAACGGCGCGGCGGTGGAGGTCGTACGGATCGCGACCGGCGGTGAGCCGCAGGTCGCGGGGAAGCCGCTGCCGCCGATGCACCGTGAGACGGTGATCAGGACGGGGGCGAAGCGGCCCCTGGTGGTGGGGGACCGGCTCGACACGGACATCGAGGGCGCGTACGCAGGCGAGGTAGATTCGCTGCTCGTGCTGACCGGGGTGACGGACGCGGCCCACCTGCTCGCCGCCGAGCCGCGCCACCGTCCCACGTATGTCGCCGCCGACCTGCGCGGGCTGCTGGTCGCGCAGCCGGAGGTCACGGCGGCCGACGGCGGCTTCCGCTGCGGGGGTTGGACCGCCTCCGCCGCCTCGGACGCGCTCGTGCTCGACGGTGACGGCGACGCGCTCGACGGACTGCGCGCGCTGTGCGCCGCGGCCTGGACGTCGGCGGGCGACGGCACATGCGGCCTGGACGCGGACAAGGCACTGGCGCGGCTGGGCCTTTGAGCGTGGCTGGGCCTTTGAGCCCGGCTGGGGTTTTGCGGCGGGCCGGGGCTCCGAGGCGGGCCGGCGCTCTGAGCCCGGCCGGGGCTCTGAGGCGGGCTCCATGATGCGGGCCCGGACCGGCACTTGAGCCCGGCTGACCCGCGCGGGCGCGTCTGACCGCGCCGCACCCGCCCGCCTGACGCGGTGCGCGCCATGCCGTGCGCGCCCCGTGGCGCGCGGCCGGGTCAGGCGTCCGCGTCCGCCGTGGCCTCGCTCTTCGCGCCCGCCTCGGCCTCGGCTTCGGCTTGCGCGACGGCCGCCGCCAGCAGGTCGTCCTCGGTGACGCCGTGCCGCCAGTAGCCGGTGAATTTGATCGCCTTGCGGTCGATGCCGCGGTCGTTGACCAGGTGGCGGCGGAGCGCGCGTGCCGAGGCGGCCTCGCCCGCGATCCAGGCGTAGGGGGTGCCGGAGGGCAGGTCCCCGGCGTCGCGGACGGCGGCCAGCAGCGCGGCGGTGCGGTCGGCGCCGGGGTGTTCCCGTACCAGCCAGGTGATGTCGGCGTCGGCGTCGGTGGTCAGCGGGATGCGGTCGTCGGGGTGGGCGACCTCGATCCAGACCTTGACGGGCATGCCCGCGGGCAGCCACTCCAGGATGCTCGCCACGGCGGGCAGCGCGGTCTCGTCGGCGGTCAGCAGCACCCAGTCGGTACCGGCGGGCGGCTGGAAGTCGACGCCGCCGTTGTCCTCGCCTGCCGGGGCGAGGATGCTCACCGGGTCGCCGGGCTTGGCCTGTTGGGCCCAGCGGGAGGCGGGGCCGAGGTCGCCGTGCAGGGCGAAGTCGATGTCGAATTCCAGCGGGTCGCGGCGGACCGCGCGGATCGTGTACGTCCGCATGATGCCGCGGACGTCGGGGTCGAGGGCGCGCCAGTCGGCGTACCAGTCGGCGCCGAGCGGTTCCGGCAGCACCGGGCGGGTCTGGCCCCGCTGCGGCAGGAAGAGCTTGAAGCGCTGATCCCGGCCGCCGCTCACGACGCCGGCCAGGTCGTCGCCGCCGAGCACGATCCGTACCAGCGTGGGCGACAGCCGCTCGGTGCGCAGGACGCGGGGGTGGAAGAAGAGGTAGGGCGCGGTGGACACGGCGTCAGCTCACCTTCTTCGCACCGGCGATGGCCTTGGTCAGCGCCTCGATCTGGGCGGCGCACTTGTCGTACGAGAAGATCGGCTCGCTCGGCCAGCCGATGACCTGTCCGGCCTTGACGGCGGCCAGTTGCGCCCAGGTGGGCTTGGCCGCCAGGTCCTTGGGCTGGAGGGTCGCGGTGCGGTTGTCGAGCATGATGATGTCGGGCTTGTACTTGTCGGCGTTCTCCCAGCTCAGCGTCTCGAAGAAGCCGCCTTCGACCTTGTCGGGGACGACGAAGTCGACACCGAGGCTCTTGTAGTAGCTGAGGTCGGACGCGGAGGGCGGGGTCGAGACGTAGAAGGAGTCGGCGCTGCCGGAGGCGGCCATCACCTTGATGCCGCCGGACGCCTTGGCGGCGGCGCGCAGATCGCCGGACGCCTTCTCGAAGCGGGCCTTGGCGGCGGCGTTGGTGGTCGAGTTCATGTCCGCGCCCAGGGACGCGGCGAGTTCGGCGTACCGCTGGAGCGGGGTGGTGATCGGGACGCCCTTGAGGCTGATGCCGACGCTGGGCGCGATGCCGAGGATCTTCTTGGCGCTCTCGTCCGGCACGTACCAGAGGGTCGGCGCCTCGTACATGTGGCTGATCAGCAGTTGGGGGGAGAGAGCCGCGTACTTCTCGATGTTGAACTCGCCCCAGGTGTTGCCGACCACGGTGAGCTTGCTGACGTCGAGGTCGCCCGCCTGGGCGTCGGCGCCGCCGCCCTTGACCGTGGTCGGGCCGAAGACGCCGACGCACTCGACGCCGTAGTCGTGCAGCGCGGCGGCGGCGCCGACGTAGGCGACCAGTTTGGCGGGGGTCTTGTCGAGCTTCACGGTGGTCTTGCGGTCGTCGGTGAAGGACCAGGGGCCCGCGGGGGTCTTGGCGCCGGAGTCCGCCGTGCCGCCGGAGTCGGCGCCCGAGTCCTTGGAGTCCTTGTCGGAGGAGCCGCCGCAAGCCGCGAGCAGGGCGCCGACACCGACGGAGCCGCCCACGGCGAGCACGCCGCGCCGCGACATTCCGGACATGGGTGAGAAACGAGGGGGATTCATCAAGACAGCCGCTCTGCTCGGAGTTGAGGTGGCCAGGTTAGGCTAACCTAATCACCGTGTTGGTCGATCGTCACTCCCCACCCGCTCCGGTCACCGGACAGCAGGTCGCCGGCCCACCGGCCGTCGAACGCCGCGGCAGCGTCGCGCGGGCGAACGCGAAACGCGCCGCCGGACTGCTCGCCGCCGTCGGCCTGCTGGTCGTCGTGGCCCTCGCGAGCATCGCCATCGGCGCCAAGGACATACCCGTCGACCAGGTCTGGCACGGGCTGTTCCACTACGCGGGCACCGACAACGACGTGGTGATCCGCAAACTGCGGCTGCCGCGTACGGTCCTCGGACTCCTCGTCGGCGCCGCGCTCGGCGTCGCGGGCGCGGCCATGCAGGCCCTCACCCGCAACCCGCTCGCCGACCCCGGACTGCTCGGCGTCAACGCGGGCGCCGCGGCGGCCGTCGTCTCCGCGATCAGCTTCTTCGGCGTGACCAGCATGAGCGGTTACGTGTGGTTCGCCCTCGGCGGCGCGGCCGTGGTCTCGGCGCTGGTCTACGTCATCGGCGGCAGCCGGTCCGCGACCCCGGTCCGCCTCGCCCTCGCGGGCACCGCCGTCACCGCCGTGCTCCAGGGCTGGACCACCGCCGTCGAACTCAGCGACAACGCGGCCCTGGACCGGATGCGCTTCTGGCAGGTCGGCTCGCTCGCCGCCGCCGACATGGTGACCGTCCGCTACGTGACCCCGTTCCTCCTGGCCGGCGCCGTACTCGCGTTCATCAGCGGCCGGCCGCTCAACGCCGTCGCGCTCGGCGACGACACCGCCCGCGGCCTCGGGGCCAAACTGACCCGCACCCGCGTGCTGGTGATGATCTCCATCACGCTGCTGTGCGGCGCGGCCACCGCCGCCTGCGGGCCCATCGTCTTCATCGGCCTGATGGTGCCGCACGTCGTACGCGGCATCACCGGACCCGACATGCGCTGGATCCTGCCCTACGCGGCCGTGCTGTCACCGGTGCTGCTGCTCGGCGCTGACGTGGTCGGACGGCTCATCACCCGCCCGGCCGAACTCCAGGTCGGCATCGTCACCGCGGTCCTCGGCGGACCGGTCTTCATCGCCCTCGTACGCCGCCGAAGGATGGCCGAACTGTGAGAGAACCCGTACTGCGCACCCGCGGCGGACTGTCCATCCGGTTCGACCGGCGCGCGGCCGTCGTCTCCTGCGTCCTGCTGCTCGCGGCCCTCGCCGTCTCCGTCGTCCTGATCGGCACGGGCGACTACGCCATCGCCCCGCTCGACGTCGTCCGCACCCTGACCGGACACGGCACCGCCGCCCAGGAGTTCATCGTCCGCGACCTGAGGCTGCCGCGGGTGATCGTGGCGCTGCTCGTCGGCGCCGCGCTCGGCATGGCGGGCGCCGCCTTCCAGACCGTCTCCCGCAACCCGCTCGGCAGCCCCGACGTCATCGGCTTCGGCCAGGGCTCCGCCGCGGGCGCGCTGATCGTCATCGTGCTGCTCAAGGGCAGCGCCTACCAGGTCTCCATCGGCGCGGTCGCGGGCGGACTGCTCACCGGCATCGCCGTCTACGTGCTGGCCTGGAAGCGCGGGGTGCACGGCTACCGGCTGGTGCTGATCGGCATCGGCGCCTCGGCCGTGCTGTCGGCCGTCAACAGCTATCTGCTGGTCAAGGCCGACTTCGTGGACGCCGCCCGCGCGATCGTCTGGATCACCGGCTCCCTCGACGGCCGCGACTGGAACCAGGTCTGGCCGCTGCTCGTCGCCTGCGGCGTCCTCATGCCCCTGCTGCTGTCCCAGGGACGCGCGCTGCGGATCAGCGAGATGGGCGACGACGCGGCGGCGGCGCTGGGCGTCCGCGTGGAACGCACCCGGCTGATCGTCGTACTCGGCGCCGTCCTGCTCACCGCGTCCGCCACCGCGGCGGCGGGCCCCATCGCCTTCATCGCGCTGACCGCGCCCCAACTGGCCCGGCGCCTGACCCGTTCGCCGGGTGTCTCGCTGCTGTCGTCCGCGCTGTTGGGCGCCGCGCTGCTCGTCGCCGCCGACCTGGCCGCCCAACGCGCCTTCGGCTCAGGCCAGGTGCCGGTCGGTGTCGCCACCGGCGTGCTCGGCGGCGGCTATCTGCTGTGGCTGCTGATCGCGGAGCGGAGGGCCGGACGGATATGAGGACGCGTACGGAACGCGAGGAGCGTACGGAGAACGCGCGGAGCGCGGTCGACCCGGAACGTACGCAGGGCACGGCGGACCCGGAACGTACGCAGGGCGCGGCCGGCCCCGAGCGTACGGCGCTCACAGCGCGGCTGAGACCGCGCCGCGGCGGCCGACGGAAGCAGCCGCGGCCACCGGCAGACACCACCCGCCAGACCCCTTCGGCAGAACACGGAGCGTCCCGCATGACCCGCCTCGCCGCCGAGTCCGTCACTCTCGCGTACGACCAGCGGGTCATCGCGAAGGAGTTGTCGGTCGCCGTACCCGACCAGTCCTTCACCGTCATCGTCGGACCGAACGCCTGCGGCAAGTCGACATTGCTGCGCGCGCTGTCGCGGCTGCTGAAGCCGGCCGCGGGCCAGGTCCTGCTGGACGGCCAGGCCATCGGCACGCTGCCCGCGAAGGCGGTCGCCAGGACGCTGGGGCTGCTCCCGCAGAGCTCGGTGGCACCCGACGGGATCACCGTGTCGGGGCTGGTGTCGCGCGGCCGGTACCCGCACCAGGGGCTGCTGCGGCAGTGGTCGCCCGAGGACGAGCGAATCGTCGACGAATCGATGGCGGCGACCGGCGTCACCGCCCTGGCCGATCGCTATGTCGACGAACTGTCCGGCGGACAGCGGCAACGCGTCTGGATCGCCATGGCCCTCGCCCAGCAGACCCCGCTGCTGCTGCTCGACGAGCCGACCACCTTCCTCGACATCCAGCACCAGCTCGACGTGCTCGACCTCTGCGCGGAACTCCACGAACAGCGCGGCCGTACGCTCGTCGCCGTCCTGCACGACCTCAACCAGGCCGCGCGCTACGCCACTCATTTGATCGCCATGCGCGACGGCCGGATCGAGGCGCAGGGGCCGCCCGCCGAGATCATCACCGCGGAGCTGGTGGAGCGGGTCTTCGGGGTGCGCTGCCGGATCATCGAGGACCCGGAGAGCGGTACGCCGCTGGTGGTGCCCGCCGCGCGGCGGGCCGGTGCGGTGGCGGCCGGCGCGACCCTCACCGACGCCGAGCCGGGCCAGGACTCGGAACAGGCTCCCGGCGTCAAGTCCGGTACGGGTTCCGACCCCGTCGATTCCGTGCCCGGTTCCGGGCCTGGTTCCGTGCCGGGGGCCGGGTCTGATGCCGTGCCAGGCTCGGGGCCGGGCACGGTGTCGGATTCCGGGTCAGGTGCCGCGCGTGACTCCGCGTCGGCAGCCGGTTCCGTATCCGTATCCGGTGATTCCGCGCCCGGCCCGCTTACAGCAGAGACCGCAGACGCAGGACGTCCCGCAGGCCGGCCTGGAGCTTGACCCGGCCGCTGCCCCACGCCTTGGCGAAGTTCAACTCGCCGCCGACCAGGGCGACCAGGTCGTCGCCCGACATGGTCAGCCTGATCTGCGCCTTGTCGGCGGGCGTGCCCGGCACGGTCGTCACATCCTCGATCCGGCCGCCGGACAGCCGCCCCACGAAGGTCACGTCCAGATCGGTGATCCGGCAGCTCAGGGAGCGGTCCATGGCGGCGGCTGAGCGCACGCCGCCCTCGGCGTCGGCGAGGTTCGCCGCCAGTCGGTCGAGCGCGCTGCGGCACTCCTCGATCGTCGCCATCGGTGCGGTGTCCTTCTGGATCGTGCCGGATCGTGCGCGGTCCGCGCGCACGTCCGGACGACGCTACCGCAGCACCGCGGGGCACCGTGCTCGGGCCGCGGTCGCGATACGCGGTAGCGTCGTGACCGGATACGTCAACGGCGAGGCGAGGAGTGTGAGCGATGCGGGACGCGCTGCGTACCTGTCTACAGATCGCGGGCGGCCTGACCGAGGCCACCCGGCGGCGCACGATCGACGCGGCGAGGGAGCTGCTCGACCAGACGGGAATAGACGTCGACGCCGTCCAGCGCAGGATCGGCTCCGCCATTCCGGCCGAAGTCCAGACCCTCGCCGACGAGCTGATGGCCTCGGGCCGGGCCAACCGTGACCTGCTGCTCGGACTCATCCGTGACGAAGTCGACAAGACGATGAGCCGGGTCGGCCGCCTCGCCGACGAAGTGACGAAGGTCGGCGTCGTCCTCGAAACGCTCGAACGGCGCATCGGGAACCTGGAGTCCACCGACGAGGACGCGGCCGACAGCGGTGCCGGGCAGGCCCGGCCCTCGGAGGCGGCTCCCCGGCGCGGCGCCGCCCCGCCGGTCCAGCACGTCAAGGTCGAGCCGGACGCGGCGCCCGCCGCCGCGCCCGCGAAGAAGGCGGCCCCGGCCGCGGCGACCGCTCCCAAGGGCACGGCGTCGACCGCGGTCCGCAAGGCGGCGGCGAAGAAGGCGCCTTCGGCGCGGAAGACGGCGGCCAAGAAGTCGGCGACGACTCCTTCTCCGGCCGCTCCGGCTTCCCCGGCTTCCCCGGCTTCCCCGGCCTCTCCGGCGGCGAAGAAGGCCGCCCCGACCCGGAAGACCGCCACCGCGGGTACGGGCCCGGCCGCCACGAAGACCGCGTCCGCCAAGAAGGCCGCGGCCAAGAAGATCGCGCCCGCGAAGAAGTCCGCCACTCGCAAGACCACCCCGGCCAGGCCCACTCCGGCCCAGGCGGCCCCTCCGGCGCCCGCGGCCCCCGCGACGCCGGAACAGCCGGAAGGCACCGCCCCGGCGAAGAAGGCGACGGCGAAGAAGGCGACACCCGAGAAGACGGTGGCCAAGAAGACGGCAGCCAAGAAGGCCCCCGCGGCGAAGAAGGCGTCCGCCGTCAAGAAGACCGCCGCGGTGAAGAAGTCGGCGACGGCCAGGACGGCCACGACGAAGAAGGCCGCGGCCAAGAAGGCGCCCGCCGCGAAGAAGGCCACGCCCGCGAAGAAGTCCGCACCGGGGCCTGAGGCGGGTAACGGCGGTGAGTGACCTCGATTTCGGGCCGTCCGGTGCCGCACCGGCACCGGACGGCGACGAGGCGCCGGACGCCGCACCGGCGCAGGACGCCGACGCGGTCGGACCGGCGGACGGGGCCGTTCACGCCCTGCCGGAGGCGGCCGGTCCCGTACCGCTCGGCGTGGTGCTGCGGGAGACGGGGAATGCCGACGTGGACGCGGCGGTTGCCCGGCTGTCGGACGCCGACGAACTGCCGACCGCGGGACACATAGAGGTGTACGAGGACGCGCACCGCGGATTGCGGGACGCACTCGCCGCGCTGGACGAGAACAGGAGCTGAACCGTACGTGGTGGCACGACGCCGACTCGACGCCGAGCTGGTGCGCCGGAGTCTCGCGCGCTCGCGGGAGCACGCAAGCCAGTTGATCGCCGCCGGGCGGGTGACCGTCGGCGGCGCGACCGCCACGAAGGCGGCCACGCAGGTGGAGACCAGCGCCGCCGTGGTGGTGGCGCGGGACGCCGACGAACCCGACTACGTGTCGCGCGGCGGCCACAAGCTGGCCGGCGCGCTCGCCGCGTTCCAGCCGCGCGGGCTGACCGTCGAGGGCCGCAGGGCGCTCGACGCGGGCGCGTCCACCGGCGGCTTCACCGATGTGCTGCTGCGGGCGGCCGCCGCCGAGGTCGTCGCGGTCGACGTCGGCTACGGCCAGCTGGCCTGGTCGTTGCAGAGCGACGACCGCGTCACCGTCAAGGACCGTACGAACGTCCGCGAGTTGACGCTCGACCACATCGACGGCACCCCCGTCGACCTGATCGTCGGCGACCTGTCGTTCATTCCGCTCGGTCTGGTGCTGCCCGCGCTCGTACGGTGCGCCGCGCCCGACGCCGATCTCGTACTGATGGTGAAGCCGCAGTTCGAGGTGGGTAGGGAACGACTGGGCAGCGGTGGCGTCGTCCGCAGCACCCAGCTGCGGGCCGAGAGCGTACGCAAGGTCGCCGCTCAGGGGGCGGAGCTGGGGCTCGGGGTGCTGGGCGTCACGGCCAGTCCGCTGCCCGGACCGTCCGGGAATGTGGAATATTTTCTGTGGCTGCGGGCCGGTGCGCCTCCTCTGGACCCGGCCGATGTCGACCGTGCTGTGGCGGAGGGGCCCCGTTGACCACCAAGACCGAATCCGGAACCGGATCCGAAGCCGGACGCGACGCGCAGTGCGGACCGGGCGGCGCCCGTACCGTCTTCCTGCTCGCCCACACCGGCCGCCCGGCCGCCATCCGCAGTGCGGAACGCGTGGTCAAGGGGCTGCTGAGGTGCGGGATCGGCGTACGGCTGCTCGCCGAGGAGGCCGCGGACCTGCCGCTGCCCGCCGAGGTCGAGCACGTCACGGAGCCGGGGCCCGAGTCCGTCGAGGGCTGCGAGCTGATCGTCGTACTCGGCGGTGACGGCACACTGCTGCGCGGCGCCGAATTCGCCCGCGCCTCCGGGGTGCCGCTGCTCGGCGTGAACCTCGGCCGGGTCGGCTTCCTCGCCGAGGCCGAGCGGGACGACCTCGACAAGGTCGTCGACCGCGTCGTCACCCGCGAGTACGAGGTCGAGGAGCGGATGACCCTCGACGTGCTGGTCCGCAACGACGGGCACATCGTGCACACCGACTGGGCGCTCAACGAGGCCTCGGTCGAGAAGGCGTCCCGCGAACGCCTCCTGGAGGTCGTCACCGAGGTCGACGGCCGCCCGGTCTCCCGCTTCGGCGGCGACGGCGTCGTCTGCGCCACCCCCACCGGCTCCACCGCCTACGCGTTCTCGGCCGGCGGGCCCGTCGTCTGGCCCGAGGTCGAAGCGCTCCTGATGGTGCCCATCAGCGCCCACGCCCTCTTCGCCAAGCCCCTGGTGACCTCGCCCCGCTCCGTCCTCGCCGTCGAGGTCCAGCCCAAGACGCCGCACGGCGTCCTGTGGTGCGACGGCCGCCGTACCGTCGAGCTTCTCGCCGGTGCCCGCGTCGAAGTCCGCCGGGGCGCCGTGCCCGTGCGGCTGGCCCGGCTCCACCACGCCTCCTTCACGGACCGTCTCGTCGCCAAATTCGCCCTCCCCGTCGCCGGATGGCGCGGCGCCCCCCAATAACCCGCCTGACGGCGGACCGTTCGCTGCGCGCAGGCGGGCGCCCGTCGCGGGCGTGAGGACAGGGCGCTCCCCTTGCGCAGGGCCGGGTTCTTAGGGGCGCGGGGAACCGCGCGACCAGCCCCCGCCGGGCCGTCGGCCCGAGAACAGCCGGTCTGCCCCGCTGGGGCCGGTGGTGCCCCGCGGGAGCGCTTCGGCGGGCCGCGCAGCCCCAGCCGCCCCTGAAAAGACCGGTGTGCCGCCCCGGCGAAGAAAGGCCGGGGGCCGCGCCCCGGAAGACGCTTGCCCACTCCGCAAGGGGGACCCGTTCGGGGCCGAGCCCCGGAGATGCGTACCGCCCCCCGCAGGGGACCGTCGCGCGGCGGGGCGCAAACCTCGTATGGTCGTACCCGTGTTGGAGGAAATGCGAATCCGGTCGCTCGGGGTCATCGAGGACGCCGTGGTGGAACTCTCACCCGGCTTCACCGCGGTGACCGGCGAGACCGGTGCGGGCAAGACCATGGTCGTGACCAGCCTCGGCCTGCTCCTGGGCGGCCGGGCCGATCCTGCGCTGGTACGCATCGGCGCGAAGGCGGCGTCCGTCGAGGGCCGGATAACGATGGCCCCCGGCAACCGGGCCTCCGTACGGGCGGAGGAAGCGGGCGCGGAGCTGGACGACGGCGCGCTGCTGATCAGCCGTACCGTCTCGGCGGAAGGCCGCTCACGGGCGTTCGTGGGCGGCCGTACCGTCCCGGTCGGGCTGCTCGGCGAGCTGGCGGACGACCTGGTGGCCGTGCACGGCCAGACCGACCAGCAGGGCCTGCTGCGCCCGGCGCGGCAGCGCGAGGCCCTGGACCGGTACGCGGGCGACGCCGTCGCGGCGCCGCTGGCGAAGTACGGGTCGGCCTACCGCAGGCTGCGGGAGGTCGCGGCGGAGCTGGACGAGCTGACGACGCGGGCCAGGGAGCGCGCGCAGGAAGCGGACCTGCTGCGGTTCGGCATCGAGGAAGTGGCGGCGGCCGAGCCGGTCGCGGGCGAGGACACCGAGCTGGCCGCCGAGGCGGCCCGCCTCGGCCACGCCGAGGCGCTGGCGAGCGCGGCGGCCATCGCGCACGCGGCGCTCGCGGGGAACCCGGAGGACCCGGAGGGCGTGGACGCGGGCACCCTCGTCGCGGGGGCGCAGCGCGCGGTGGACGCGGTCAGCACGCACGACCCGGAGCTGGCGGCCCTGGCGGCCCGGCTCGGCGAGATCGGCATCCTGCTCGGTGACGTCTCGGGCGAGCTGGCGGGATACGCCGACAATCTGGACGCCGACCCGCTGCGGCTCGCGGCCGTCGAGGAGCGCAGGTCCGTACTGGCGCATCTGACGCGCAAGTACGGCGTCGACATCGACGGCGTGCTGGCCTGGGCCGAGGAGAGCGCCGCGCGGCTCGGCGAACTCGAGGGCGACGACGAGCGGATCGAAGGACTCACCGCGGAGCGGGACGCGCTCCGCGCGGAGCTGGGCGCGCTCGCCCAGGACCTGACCGACGCGCGGTGCGAGGCGGCGGACCGTTTCGCCGCCGCCGTCACCGCGGAACTCGCCGAGCTGGCGATGCCGCACGCCCGTGTCGGCGTTGCGATCCGGCAGACCGAGACGGCCGAGCCGGACGCCGGGATCGAGGTGGGCGGCCGGGCCGTGGCCTTCGGCCCGACCGGCGCCGACGAGGTGGAGCTGCAACTGGCCCCGCACCCCGGCTCCCCGGCCCGGCCGATCGCCAAGGGTGCCTCGGGCGGTGAGCTGTCGCGCGTCATGCTCGCCGTCGAGGTGGTCTTCGCCGGGTCCGACCCGGTGCCGACGTACCTCTTCGACGAGGTGGACGCCGGAGTCGGCGGCAAGGCGGCGGTCGAGGTCGGCCGCCGCCTGGCGCGCCTGGCCCGTACCGCGCAGGTCGTGGTCGTCACCCACCTCCCGCAGGTCGCGGCCTTCGCCGACCGGCAGCTCCTGGTCGAGAAGACCAACGACGGGTCCGTCACCCGCAGCGGCGTCACCATCCTGGAGGGCGAGGCCCGGGTGAAGGAGCTCTCCCGCATGCTGGCCGGTCTCGAGGACTCCGAACTGGGCCGCGCCCACGCCGAGGAACTCCTCGCCGCGGCCAAGGCGGCCCGCTGACCCCCCGACACCCCGGCCCGCTGCCGCCAGCCGCGTCGCCGAGCCGCTGAGCGCCCCGGTCGAACGTGCCCAAGGTCTCGCGGCGGTCCGGCGCAGGCCGGTGCTGCCGGGAGCGTCAGCCGTGTCGCTGAGCCCCGACCGCTCCGCTCGGACGTGGCCGGGGTCTCGCGGCGGTCCGAGGAGCGGGCCCGGACGCCGAGGTCCGGCTGCGCCGCCGGTCCTGGCGTGAGGTCGCGTGGCCGTCCGGAGGCAGGCCGGTGCCGCCGGGGGCGTCAGCCGGGGTGCTGAGGCCCGGCCGCTCCGGTCGGAGCTGCCCGAGGAGCGGGCCTGGGACCGCAGGTCCGGATGGCGACGTGCGGGTGCACCGCCCGGGCGGGCGGGGGGCGCGTGGCCGCCAGTCGTTGAGGCGGCGGGAGGCGGGAGGGTGAGGTCGGTCGGGTGGCGGCCTGTCGAAGGAGGCCGGGTGCGCCGGGGTGCGGCGAGGGCGGTACGGCACCTCGGCCGCGGAGAGCCCTTGGCGGTCCGGGACAGGGGCGGGGCCGGACGCGGCGCGTCGGTCGGACGGGCCTGCGGGCCCCTGGTGGTCCGGGTCCGGAGGACATCGGCGCGGTCGGATAATGTGCCGCGCGCGGCGGGAGCGCGCGGAGACGGCTTTCCGGGGGCGTGGCGGGGAAGGCTGTGCGGGCCGGGTAATTGCGCAGCCGGGCGCGGCGGTTGGCCGCGAGCGGACGACGGCGACGACGTGGAGGCAGCGGGATGAGCAGGCGTGGCTGGAAGGGGCGGTCGGGACGGCTGTCCGTCGGCATGGCGGCGGCCGGTGCGACCCGCGCGGCCTACGCGGAGCTGCGCAGGCGGCCCCCGGTCGAGGCCCGGATGTGGCAGCGCAGCAACTACGCGGGGCGCGGTGTGGAGCTGTACGGCGGCCTGGCCGCCGCGGCCGGGGCCGCGACCGCCCTGGGCACCGCGCGCGGCCTGACCGTACGCTCCCGGATCGCGGCTGTCGGCGCCGCACTGGCCGCGGGCGCCTGCGGGGCCTACGACGACCAGGCCGGCTCGCCCGACGAACGCGGCTTCGGCGCGCATCTGAAGGCGCTGCGCGAGGGCCGGTTCACCTCGGGCGCCGTGAAACTCCTCGGCATCGGCGCGGCCGGGCTCGCCGCGGGCACCCTGCTCAAGGTGCGGCCCTTCGACCAACTGCTCGCGGGCGTCGTCATCGCGGGCACCGCGCACGCGGTGAACCTGGTGGACATCTCGCCCGGCCGCGCCGCGAAGGCGGTCATCGCCGTCGGCGTGCCCGGCCTGCTGCGCCGCGGCCCCGCGGGAGTGCTGGCCGCGGCCCCCGTGGGCGCCGCGGCGGCCGTACTCGGCGACGACCTCAGCGAGCGGACGATGCTCGGCGACGGCGGCGCCCACGCGCTCGGCGCGGCGCTGGGCGCGGCGATCGTCGTCGCCAACGGCAGGACCGGGCTGCTGCTGCACGCGGCGGCGCTCATCGCGATGACCGCAGCGGGCGACCGGATCTCCTCCCACGAGCGGTTGTGGAACGCGCCCGGAGTGCGGCACGTTGACTCCTGGGGCCGCGTGGCACACCCGTATGGGTGATCCCAAGGGCGGGTGAGCGGGCCTGAGCGCGACCGTGACCGGTGACCCGCGGGTGCGGCCTGGCATCCTGGAGGGGTTGCCCGTACCCGCCAACACCCGCCGTCCCGTGCCGAGTCAGGAGCAGTGCCCCGCGTGAGCAGCATGTCCACCCCCTTCCAGGGGCAGCTCCACGCCGTGCACGTCATGGGCACGACGTCGGGAGCGCACGTCAGCTCGCTGGCGGGCGGGCTCGTGGCGCGGGGTGTCGCGGTCACCGTCTGCGGGCCCCCCGCCGCCGAGGCCGACTACGCCTTCTCCGGCACCGGCGCCCGCTTCGTACCCCTCGACATCGGCCGCAGGGCCGCCGCCGCCACCGACGCGCCCGCCGTCGCCGCCCTGCGCGCCGTCTTCTCCGGCGCCGGAATCGTCCACGCGCACGGCCTGCGCGCCGGACTGCTGGCCGCGATCGCGCTCGGCGGGCGCAGCACCCCACTGGTTCTCACCTGGCACGGCGGCGCCCCCGCGGAACACGACGGCGCGGGCCGCGCCGCGCTGCTGCGCTGGCTGGAGCGCCGGGCGGTACGCGGCGCCACCGTCGTCCTCGGCGTCTGCGCCGAACTCGTCGACCGGGCCCGCCACCTCGGCGCCAAGGACGTCAGGCTGGCACCGGCCGCCGTACCGCGCCCGGTCGCCCCGCCGCCGCGCCTGCCCGGCGACGGCGAGCGGCACACCCACAAGACCCGCGCCGAATTCGGCGCGATCGACCGCCCGCTGCTGCTGGCCGTCGGCCGCCTCGAAGCCCACAAGGGCTACGACCTGCTGTTGGACGCCGCCGCCCACTGGACGGGTCTCGAACCGCCGCCGCTGGTAGCCGTCGCGGGCGAGGGCAGTAGGCGCGCGGCCCTGGAGAAGCGGATCGAGGCGGAACAGCTCCCGGTGGTCCTGCTCGGCCGCCGCGACGACGTGCCGGAACTGCTCGCCGCCGCCGACCTCGTCGTGCTGCCCAGCCGCTGGGAGGCCCGCCCGCTGATCGCCCAGGAAGCCCTGCACGCGGGCGTTCCCCTGATCGCCACCGCCGTCGGCGGCACCCCCGAACTCGTCGGCGACGCGGCGGTCCTCGTCCCCTACGGCGACGCGGCGGCCCTCGCCCGCGCCGTCGTCACCCTGCTCGCCGACCCCGGCCGCCGTACCGCCCTGTCCGTGGCGGGCCGCGCCCAGGCCGCCACCTGGCCCACCGAGGACGACACGGTGGCCCAGGTGCTCAGCGTCTACGACGAGCTGACGCAGGTCTGACGGACCGGGGTCCGGGACCCGTTACGCGCGGAACGCCCCGGTGGCGGTGAGCCGCAGCGCCGTGTCGATCAGCGGCACATGGCTGAACGCCTGCGGGAAGTTGCCGACCTGGCGCTTGCGGCGCGGGTCCCACTCCTCGGCGAGCAGACCCAGGTCGTTGCGGAGCGCCAGCAGCTTCTCGAAGAGCTTGCGCGCCTCCTCGACCCGGCCGATCATCGCGAGGTCGTCGGCGAGCCAGAACGAGCAGGCGAGGAACGCCCCTTCGTCGCCGGGCAGGCCGTCCAGATTCTCCTCGCCGTCGGCGCCGCTGGAGACGGGGTAGCGCAGGACGAAGCCGTCCTCGGTCGACAGCTCCCGCTGGATCGCCTCGATGGTGCCGATGACCCGCTTGTCGTCCGGCGGCAGGAAGCCCATCTGCGGGATGAGCAGCAGCGAGGCGTCCAGCTCCTTGGAGCCGTAGGACTGCGTGAAGGTGTTGCGCTCCCGGTCGAAGCCCTTCTCGCACACGTCGTAGTGGATGTCCTCGCGCAGCTCCTTGAGCCGCTCCAGCGGGCCGTCGACCTCGCCGGACTCGATGAGCTTGACGGTGCGGTCGACCGCGACCCAGGCCATCACCTTGGAGTGCACGAAGTGGCGGCGCGGGCCCCGGACTTCCCAGATGCCCTCGTCCGGCTCGTTCCAGTGCTTCTCCAGGTAGCGGATCAGCTTGAGCTGGAGGACGCTCGCGTAGTCGTTGCGGGCCAGGCCCGTCATGTGGCCCAGGTGCAGGGCCTCGGTGACCTCGCCGTACACGTCGAGCTGGAGCTGGTGGGCCGCGCCGTTGCCGATCCGCACGGGGGAGGAGCCCTCGTAACCGGGCAGCCAGTGCAGCTCGTTCTCGCCCAGCTCGCGCTCGCCGGCGATGCCGTACATGATCTGGAGGTTCTCGGGGTCGCCCGCCACCGCGCGCAGCAGCCACTCGCGCCAGGCGCGGGCCTCGTCGCGGTAGCCGGTGCGCAGCAGCGAGGACAGGGTGATCGCGGCGTCGCGCAGCCAGGTGAAGCGGTAGTCCCAGTTGCGGACCCCGCCGATGTCCTCGGGCAGCGAGGTGGTCGGCGCGGCGACGATCGCGCCGGTCGGCCCGTACGTCAGCGCCTTGAGCGTGATCAGCGAGCGCACCACCGCGTCCCGGTACGGCCCGGTGTACGTACACTGCTCGACCCACTCGCGCCAGAAGTCCTCGGTGGCGGTCAGCGACGCCTCGGGCTCCGGCAGCGAGGGCTGCGGCTTGTGCGACGGCTCCCAACTGATGGTGAACGCGATGCGGTCGCCGGGCGCGACGGTGAACTCGGAGTACGTCGTCAGATCCTGGCCGTAGGTGTCGACATCGGTGTCCAGCCACACGGAGTCGGGCCCGGCCACCGCGACCGTACGGTCGCCGACCTTGTGCACCCACGGCGTGATCTGCCCGTAGGAGAAACGCATCCGCAGGGCGGAGCGCATCGGGACGCGGCCGTGCACGCCCTCCACGATCCGGATGACCTGCGGTGCGCCGTCACGCGGCGGCATGAAGTCGATCACACGGACCGTGCCGCGCTCGGTGTCCCACTCGGACTCCAGCACCAGCGAGTCGCCCCGGTACCTGCGGCGCGTCGCGGCCGGCGGCTGGTCGTCCTTGCCGTGCGCGGGGCCGAGCCGCCAGAAGCCGTGCTGCTCGGTACCGAGCAGTCCGGCGAAGACGGCGGGCGAGTCGAACCGGGGGAGGCACAGCCAGTCGACCGTGCCGTCCCGGCAGACCAGTGCGGCGGTCTGCATATCACCGATGAGGGCGTAGTCCTCGATGAGCCCGGCCACGTGCAACTCCAGTCGAACGACAGGCGCCGCCCCCGCTGGGGACGGTCTTGCGGTCTGGGGATTTTGGACGAGCTCATGATCCGGGAACTGGGCGGGGATAGTGCCGTGCCGGTCGGCTCGTAGCAATGCGTCCGTGCAGGATACGTCGTCCGAGGAGGGCGTGCGCATGTCTCCGCGATCTTCGCTCCGCCGGTCGGGTGTACCGGCCCCGCGGCGGCTCCACGACGGCCCCGCGGCTGCGCTACAACGCCTTACTACGGCCTTACTACGGCCTTACTACGGCCCTTCGACGGCCCTTCGACGGCGCTTCGACGGCCAGAAGAGCGCACGAAAGCTGCCCGAAGACCTCACGAAGACCTCACCAAGACCGCCCGGCGACCGCCCGATGGCCGTCCGGAGGCCGGGCGGAGGCCGGGCGGTGGCGGCCCGGAGTGGCGAAAGTCATCGGTCGTGCCCGCCGGCCGCCGTGGCGCATCATTCGGCGGCCGGGGTCGCTGATACCCTGGTAGCCCGTGGGCCGGTGGGATGAACCACTGAACCGCCGCGACGGCGCTCCCAAGCACGAACGCCGTCCCGACCCTCACCTCGCGACCACGGGAGCCCCCTCTTGGCAGCTTTTCTGAAGAATGCGCCGAAATCCACGACGAAGCACATCTTCGTCACCGGTGGTGTGGCCTCCTCTCTCGGCAAGGGCCTGACGGCCTCCAGCCTCGGGGCGCTGCTCAAGGCACGGGGCCTGCGGGTCACCATGCAGAAGCTCGATCCTTATCTCAACGTGGATCCGGGCACCATGAACCCCTTCCAGCACGGCGAGGTCTTCGTCACGGACGACGGCGCCGAGACCGACCTCGACATCGGCCACTACGAGCGCTTCCTCGACGTCAATCTGGCGGGTTCCGCCAACGTCACCACCGGCCAGATCTACTCCACGGTGATCGCCAAGGAGCGGCGCGGCGAGTACCTCGGAGACACCGTTCAGGTGATCCCGCACATCACCAACGAGATCAAGTCCCGTATCCGCCGGATGGCCACCGACGACGTGGACGTCGTCATCACCGAGGTCGGCGGCACGGTCGGCGACATCGAGTCGCTGCCGTTCCTGGAGTCGGTCCGCCAGGTCAGGCACGAGGTCGGCCGGGACAACGTCTTCGTGGTGCACATCTCGCTGCTGCCGTACATCGGCCCCTCCGGCGAGCTGAAGACCAAGCCGACCCAGCACTCGGTGGCCGCGCTGCGCAACATCGGCATCCAGCCCGACGCGATCGTGCTGCGCGCGGACCGCCATGTGCCGGACGCCATCAAGCGGAAGATCTCGCTGATGTGCGACGTCGACGAGGACGCGGTGGTCGCCGCGATCGACGCGCCCTCCATCTACGACATCCCCAAGGTGCTGCACACCGAGGGCCTGGACGCGTACGTCGTCCGGCGGCTGGACCTGCCCTTCCGCGATGTGGACTGGGCCCAGTGGGACGACCTGCTCAAGCGGGTGCACGAGCCCGCCCACGAGGTGAAGGTCGCGCTGGTCGGCAAGTACATCGACCTGCCCGACGCCTATCTGTCGGTGACCGAGGCACTGCGCGCCGGCGGATTCGCCAACAACGCGAAGGTGCACGTCAAGTGGGTCACCTCCGACGACTGCCGGACCCCGGCGGGCGCGGCGGCGCAGCTCGGCGATGTGGACGCGATCTGCGTGCCCGGCGGCTTCGGCGACCGAGGCGTCGAGGGCAAGGTCACCGCGATCACCTTCGCCCGTGAGAACCGCGTCCCACTGCTCGGACTCTGCCTCGGCCTGCAATGCGTGGTCATCGAGGCCGCGCGCAACCTCGCCGGGATCGCCGACGCCAACTCCACCGAGTTCGACCCCGGCACCGGACACCCGGTCATCTCGACCATGGCCGAGCAGCTCGACATCGTGGACGGCAAGGGCGACCTCGGCGGCACGATGCGCCTGGGCACCTACCCGGCGAAGCTCGCCGAGGGCTCCATCGTCCGCGAGGTCTACGGCGACCAGCCGTACGTCGAGGAGCGGCACCGCCACCGCTACGAGGTGAACAACGCCTACCGCGCCGAGCTGGAGAAGGCGACCGGCATCGTCTTCTCGGGCACCTCGCCCGACAACAAGCTCGTCGAGTACGTCGAGTACCCGCGCGAGGTGCACCCGTACCTGGTCGCCACCCAGGCGCACCCCGAACTGAAGTCCCGCCCGACCCGGCCCCACCCGCTGTTCGCCGGGCTGGTCAAGGCGGCGGTCGCGCGCCAGCAGCAGGACCCGCAGGAGCGGCAGGGCTGAAGGCGGCGTTACGGGAGCGGGCCCGGCGCCCGCTCCCGGTCACTCGGTACGGTCACGGACTCGGAAGGCGCAGCATGCTGAAGGACACTCAGGAGGAGTGGCGGGTCACCGTGACCTCCACGCCGTTCACCGGCAAGAAGACGTCGGTACGCACGGACGAGGTGGTCATGCCCGACGGCACCACCGCCGTCCGCGACTACCAGGTCCACCCCGGCTCGGTGGCCGTCCTCGCCCTCGACGACGCCGACCGCGTCCTCGTACTGCGCCAGTACCGGCACCCCGTACGGCAGAAGCTCTGGGAGATCCCGGCCGGACTGCTCGACATCCCCGGCGAGAATCCGCTGCACGCGGCCCAGCGCGAGCTGTACGAGGAGGCGCACGTCAAGGCCGAGGACTGGCGGGTCCTCACCGACGTCTACACCAGCCCCGGCGGTACGGACGAGGCGGTACGGATCTTCCTCGCGCGCGGTGTCTCCGAGGCGGACGGCGAGCGCTTCGCGGTCGCCGAGGAGGAGGCCGACATGGAGCTGGCCCGCGTCCCCCTCGCCGACCTCGTCAGCGGGATCCTCGCGGGCGACCTGCACAACAATTGCCTGGTCGTGGGCGTCTTCGCGCTCCAGGCCGCGATGAACGGCGCCGGTCTGGACGCGCTGCGGCCCGCCGAGTCGCCGTGGCCCGCGCGGCCCTTCACGCCCTGACCGTCCGCTCCCCAGCCTCTTCACAGCTCCCTCATCGGTCTCGATGATCCGATGGAGTGATCATTTACGCGGTCGGCCGCGTCGGAGCCCCGGACCGGCCCGACCGCGTGAACTAGGCTCGTCGCCGTAGCCGCGTACCCGCGCATCCGCGCCCCGCGCGGACGACCCCACTGAGCCGGGAGCGTAGGCCGTGACGGATCAGGCGCTGAACCCCAACGGGACCCCTGCGGGAGCGGACGCCCCGGCGGCACCTGAACCGGACACGGCCGCCGCACCCGCCAAGGCGCGCGCCCGCCGCCGACGGTCGGCTTCCGCCGGCTCCCCGACGCGCAAGGGCCCGGCCCCCGAGGCCCCTTCTGCCGCCGTCGAGTCCGGGCCGGAGCAGTCGCCCGCGAAGGACGCCGAGCCGTCGTCCGCGACCGGCCCCAAAGCCGAACGCACCGCCGCCGGACCGGACGCCGAGCCGGAACCCGAGTCCGAGTCCGAGTCGGCACCGGACACTCCGGCCGTTCGTCCGGCGAAGGCCGAGCGCACCGCCGCCGTCGCGCCGGGAACCGAGAACGGGTCCGGGGCGGACACCGGGGCCGACGTCGAGGCGGACCCCCAGCCTGATCCCACGCCTCATCGCAAGACCGACCCCAAGGCCGACCCCAACGCCGACCCCAAGGCCGACCCCAGGGCCGGGACCGCGCCCGCCGCGCCTTCGGATGTCGGCGCGGGCGCTGCCCGCCCGGTGAGCCGGACCGGCGAGGTCACGGTGCGGGTCGGCGCCGCCGTATGGGCGGGAGCCCGGGGCGACGGTCAATTCGTGGGCCGGGAAAGGGAGTTGGCGGAGCTGCGCGGGGAGATCGGACGGCCGGGCCTCGGAAAGCAGGGGAAGGGGCGGGCGCGCGTGCTGCTCGTCGCCGGACGCCCCGGCGTCGGTCGGACCGCGCTCGCGCTGCGCCTGGCCGAAGACCTGGCCGACGACTACCCGGACGGCCAGGTCTTCTTGCGTATGACCTCCCCGGAGGGGGAGCCCGTACCCGCCGAGCAGGCCGTCCGCGCCCTCCGCCGAGCCCTCGCCCGTACTCCGGGAGCCGGCGGATCGGCCGCCCCCGTAACACCCGCCGCTCCCGCCCCGGCCGCCCCGTCCGGCGGCCCCGCCGCCACCTCGCGCAAGACGCTCCTCGTCCTGGACGACGTCCTGCGCGCCGATCAGCTCGACGGGCTGATCCCCGACGCGCCCGGCAGCCTTGTCGTCGTCACCTCGGACGGCCCGCTGCCCGGAGTGCCGGACGTGCGGCCGTGCACGCTGGGCGGGCTCGACACGCCCGCCGCCGTGGAACTGCTCGCGCACAGCATCGGCTCCACCCGGGTGACCTGCGACCCGCGCGCCGCCGAGGCCCTGGTGCAGGAGATCGGCGGGCACCCCACCGCGCTGCGGCTGGTCGCCGCCTGGCTCGCGGCCCGGCCGACGCTCTCCGTGGCGGACGCCGCGACCCGGCTGCGTACCGTCTCGGCCGACGCGCCCGCCGCGCCCTCGGCCGAAGCGGACGGGACGGCGCCCTCGCGCGCCACCGCGCAGGGCGAACTCGTCCGGTCCTTCCGGCTGGTCTACGAGGACGTGCCGCAGACCGCCGCGCGGATGCTGCGACTCCTGTCGCTGGCACCTGCGGGCATGGTCGACGCGCAGGTCGCCTCGGCGCTCGCGGGCTGTTCCGTGGCCGCCGCGCAGAGCACGCTCGACGACTTCGTCGGCGGCGCACTGCTGGCGCCCGGTCCGGTGACGGGCGACGAGCTGCCGCCGCAGTACCGCCTGCCCGGCTGCTTCGAGCCGCTGCTGCGCGGGCTGCTCGAATCCCGCGACCGCCCGGAGGAGGTCCGGCTGGCCCGGGCCAGGATGCTGGAGCGGACCGTACGGCTGCTGCTGTCGTGCGGCTCGGCGCTCGTGCGGATGCGGCTGCCGGACGACGGCCCGCGCAGCCTCAGCTTCGACTCGCCCGCGACGGCCGCCGAGTGGCTGCGGTCCCGCCTGCCCGCGCTGCTGGCCTCCGCGCGGGTCGCCGTCGCGGACGGCGATCTGGACACCCTGGCCAGACGGCTGATCGCCGCCCAGGTGCAGGCGCTCGCCGCCTTCCCCGGCGGGAACGCGATGGCGGCCGAGCAGTACGAACTGCACGGCCTGGTCCTGGACGTCGCCGAGCGGCGCGGCCTGGACCGGGAGAAGGCGGCGGCGCTGATCAATCTCGGCGACCTGGACGCGGCGGCGGGCCGTTCCGACCGGGCGCTCGACCGGTACCGCGCCGCACTGGGCGCGGCCCGCAAGTGCGACGACGCGGAGGCCGAGGGCCGGGTGCTGGAAGCCCTCGGCGGTACGTACCAGGAGCGGCACGACCCGCAGCGGGCCGCCGACTGGTACGGCAGGGCGCTCGCGCTGCGCCAGGAACGCGGCGAGACCTTCCACGAGGCCCGGCTGCACGGCCGGATCGGCGCGCTGTTCACCTACGACGGCCGGTACGGGCCCGCGCTGCGCGAATGGCGCGCCGCCGCCGGGGCGTACCGGCGGCTGGCCGACCTGGGCGCGCAGGCCCGCGCGCTGACCGAGGCCGCGCGGGTGCAGGAGTACGCGGGCTACCCGGAGGACGCGCTGCGGACCTGCCGCGACGCGCTGTACTGGGCGCGCAAGGCGGGGGAGCGGCGGCTGGAGGGCGCGATCCTGCTGCGGCTCGCCGACACGCTCGACCGGCTCGGCGATCCCAGCGGCGCCACGGTCCAGCGCGCCGCCGCGAACCGCCTGCTCAGCGAGGGCGAGTCGGCGCCGAACTGACGATCCCCGCGCTGTATACCTACGAAACTGCCAATGGTCTCGGCCAAAGTGGTCACTTTGTAAGGCTGGACAGAGAGTCTTCCTTCACTAGACTGGCTTTCTGCCGCCCCAAAGCGGTCATTCTTCCCTGAGCGCAAGGACCGTGATCGACGTGAAGGTGGGCATCCCCCGCGAGGTCAAGAACAACGAGTTCCGCGTGGCCATCACCCCGGCAGGCGTGCACGAACTCGTCCGCAATGGACACCAGGTCTTCGTGGAGCAGGGCGCCGGCGACGGCTCGTCCATCCCCGACGAGGAGTACGTCTCGGCCGGTGCGGGCATCCTCGCCACCGCCGACGAGGTGTGGGCCACGGCCGATCTGCTGCTCAAGGTGAAGGAGCCGATCGCCGAGGAGTACCACCGGCTCCGCAAGGACCAGACGCTCTTCACCTATCTGCACCTCGCCGCCTCCCGCGCGTGCACGGACGCGCTGCTGGAGTCGGGCACCACCGCCATCGCGTACGAGACGGTGGAGACCGCGAACCGCCAGCTCCCGCTGCTCGCCCCGATGTCCGAGGTGGCCGGCCGGCTCGCCCCGCAGGTCGGCGCCTACCACCTGATGCGCTCGGCCGGCGGTCGCGGCGTCCTGCCCGGCGGCGTCCCCGGTGTCCAGTCCGGCAAGGCCGTCGTCATCGGCGCCGGTGTCTCCGGCTGGCACGCCACCACCATCGCGCTCGGACTCGGCTTCCACGTCACGCTGCTGGACAAGGACGTCAACAAACTGCGCGAGGCCGACAAGGTGTTCGGCAACCGCGTGCAGACCATCGCCTCCAACGCCTACGCGCTGGAGAAGGCCGTGCTCGACGCCGACCTCGTGATCGGCGCGGTGCTCATTCCGGGCGCGAAGGCGCCGAAGCTGGTCACCAACGAGCTGGTCTCGCGCATGAAGCCGGGATCTGTCCTTGTCGACATCGCGATCGACCAGGGCGGCTGCTTCGAGGACTCCCGCCCCACCACGCACGCCGAACCGACGTTCCCCGTACACCAGTCGGTGTTCTACTGCGTCGCGAACATGCCCGGCGCGGTTCCCAACACCTCGACGTACGCGCTGACCAACGCGACGCTGCCGTACATCGTCGAACTGGCCAACCGCGGCTGGCGCGAGGCGCTGCGACGTGACGCGGCTCTCGCTCTCGGTCTCAACACGCATGAGGGACAAGTTGTTTACGGTCCGGTGGCCGAGGCGCACGGCCTCGACTCCACCGACCTGCACGCGCTGCTGGGCTGAGCGGCGGCCACTGTGACCAGGCGCGTCAACATCGCGCCAACACCGCACCACCGGCCGGGTCTTGTGTGGCGAGGCCCGGCCGTTCATGTGCTTACGCCCTTGACAGCGGGGTGTTCGGTTGCCGACACATCGTGCCGTGTCCGGCGGATTGTGTTGCTGTGGACCACCGACACGCCATAGAGTCGCGAATCGTCGGCTGTAGTCACGCTGACCTGTCTAGAAGTTTCCTGGTCACCAAGGAGGTAAGACGACTTGTGAATGAGTCGACATTTGCTCCCGGGGGTGGTCAACCAGGAATGACCGTCGGTTCCGTCGCGGTCCGCACCTTCGAGTCCCGCCGGCCCGAGACGAACACAGAGACGCAACCTGCTTACGCCATGGCGCCTTTCAACGACAACGACCTGCAGGACGGTCAGTTCTACGACCCGGATGCCGAGTACGAACCGGATCCGGAGTACGCGGCCACCCTCGCCCCGGACGCGGCCCGGCAGCGCCGCGAACGCGTCGGCCCCACCGGCCGGCCCCTGCCGTACTTCCCGATCCCCAATCCGCTCACCAACCACGGCCCCGCGAAGATCGTCGCGATGTGCAACCAGAAGGGCGGGGTCGGCAAGACCACCTCGACCATCAACCTGGGCGCGGCGCTGGCCGAATACGGCCGCCGGGTGCTTCTTGTCGACTTCGACCCGCAGGGCGCGCTCTCGGTCGGCCTCGGGGTCAACCCGATGGAACTCGACATCACGGTCTACAACCTGCTGATGGAACGCGGACTGGCGGCCGACGAGTGCCTGCTGAAGACCGCGGTGCCCGGCATGGACCTGCTCCCCAGCAATATCGACCTGTCGGCAGCGGAAGTGCAGCTCGTCAGCGAGGTCGCCCGCGAGTCGTCGCTCCAGCGCGCCCTCAAGCCGCTGATGGCCGACTACGACTACATCGTCATCGACTGCCAGCCCTCGCTCGGCCTGCTGACGGTCAACGCGCTCACCGCGGCGCACTCGGTGATCGTTCCGCTGGAGTGCGAGTTCTTCGCACTGCGCGGGGTCGCGCTGCTCACCGAGACCATCGAGAAGGTCCGCGAGCGGCTCAACCCCGAGCTGGAGCTCGACGGCATCCTCGCCACCATGTACGACTCGCGCACCGTGCACAGCCGCGAGGTGCTGGCCCGGGTCGTCGAGGCGTTCGACGAGCACGTCTTCCACACCGTCATCGGCCGCACCGTGCGGTTCCCCGAGACGACCGTGGCGGGCGAGCCGATCACCACCTACGCGTCCAACTCCGTCGGCGCGGCCGCCTATCGCCAGCTCGCCAGGGAGGTGCTCGCCCGGTGCCACGCCGAGTGAGTCTGCCGGGCGCCGACGAGCTGTTCCGGACGACCGGAGGAGCGGCGCTCCAGGCCCCGCAGCCACGGCAGCACCCCGGCGGCCCCGGCCCCGGCGGCTCCGGTGGTTCCGGGAGCTCCGGCGGCTCCGGTGGTCCGGGCGAAGGACAGAACGGTACGCAGGCGGACGGCCGGCTGCGGTCCGTACCGGTGGCCGACCCGGCCGCCGGGAACGACGCGGCCGATCCCGCGGACGGCGACGAAGGGACACGACCCTCCGGCACTGCGGGACAGGGCGAGGACAGCGCGGAACACGGCGGCCGGGACATCCCGACCTCACGCCGCCCGCTGACCGCCGAACGGGCCGGTATGCCGTCGCCCGCCGCCTCCGCCGGCACCATGACCGCGCCCGCGCCGCAGCCGCAGGCCGCACCGGTCCAGCCCCCGATCACCGCCCAGCCGCAGCCCCAGCAGGCGCGGCGCAAGGCCGCCCGGCAGAACCGCCGTCCCAGCGGGCGCGAGCGGCACGACGAGAAGATCACCGTCTATGTCTCCGCCGAGGAGCTGATGGATCTGGAACACGCCCGGCTGGTGCTGCGCGGTGAGCACGGGCTCGCCATCGACCGCGGCCGGATCGTCCGCGAGGCCGTCGCCGTGGTGCTGGCCGATCTGGAGTCGCGCGGCGACGCGAGCATCCTCGTACGCCGTCTGCGGGGCCGCTGACGCCCCGACGGCGCGCGGTCGGGGAACGGGGCATGGCCTGCTGCGGCGAGTAGCCTGCACAGACCACTTCGTACCCTGGACCCCGATGCCGACCTCACCCGCCACTCCCCGCCGCAGCCTCGGGCTCGGCGCCGCCGCCGAGGCGGAACCGACGCCTGCCGTGACAGCGGAGCCGCCTGTCGCGGTGGCGGAACAGGCCGTGGAAGAGGCGGTGGAAGAGACCGGGCCCGCGGCGGCGGTCGAAGCCGTGGAGGCCGTTGAGGCCGAGCCGGCTCCGGCTCCGGCCGGAGGGGACCGTTTCACCGTACGGCTGGCGAATTTCGAGGGGCCGTTCGACCTGCTGCTCGGGCTGATCTCCAAGCACAAGATGGACGTCACGGAGGTGGCGCTGTCGAAGGTCACCAACGAGTTCATGACGTACATCCACGCCATGGGCCCGGACTGGGACCTCGACCAGACCACCGAGTTCCTGGTGGTCGCGGCCACCCTGCTGGACCTGAAGGCGGCCCGGCTGCTGCCGTCCGCCGAGGTCGAGGACGAGGCGGACCTCGCGCTGCTGGAAGCACGGGACCTGCTTTTCGCCCGGCTGCTCCAGTACCGGGCGTACAAGCGGATCGCGGCGATCTTCGCCGAGCGGCTGGACAACGAGGCGCTGCGCTACCCCCGTACCGTCGGCCTCGAACCGCAGCACGCGGAGTTGCTGCCCGAGGTCGTCCTCAGCATCGGCCCCGAGCGCTTCGCGCGGCTCGCGGTGAAGGCGATGCTGCCCAAGCCCAAGCCGCAGGTGTACGTCGACCACATCCACGCGCCACTGGTGAGCGTCCGGGAACAGGGCGAGCGGGTGATCGCGCTGCTGCGGGAGCTCGGCGTGGCCAGTTTCGGGCAGTTGACCGAGGACGCGCCGGACACGCTGACGGTCGTGGCGCGCTTCCTCGCGCTCCTTGAGCTGTACCGGGAGAAGGCGGTCGCGCTGGACCAGGAGGAGGCCCTGGGGCTGCTCCAGGTCCGCTGGACGGGCGGGGAACAGGACACGGCGGCGCCGCTGGTGACCGACGAGTTCGACCAGGAGGCGGCGGCTCCGGCGCGCAGGCCGGAACCGCGGCGGGAGCCGGAACCGGTGCCGGCGGCGGAGTCAGTGCCGGTGCGTGAGCCGCAGCACGAGCAGGGAGAGGCCGAGGAATGACGGACGTGTCGGATATCACCGAGGTCCTTGCCGCGGCCGGCGCGGCAGGCGATACGGCGGCGCCCGCGGGCCTGCTCGCCGCCGCGACCGCCGAGCTGGAGCTGAAGCCCGCCCTGGAGGCGGTGCTGATGGTCGTCGACGAACCGGCCACCGAGGAGCACCTGGCCAAGGTCCTGGAACGGCCGCGGCGGGCCGTCGGCAGGGCGCTGCGCGAGCTGTCCGACGACTACACCCGCGAGGGACGCGGCTTCGACCTGCGGCTGGTCGCCGGTGGCTGGCGCTTCTACACCCGGCCCGCCTTCGCGCCCGCCGTGGAGAAGTTCGTCCTCGACGGGCAGCACGCCCGGCTCACGCAGGCCGCGCTGGAGACGCTGGCGGTGGTCGCGTACCGGCAGCCGGTCAGCCGTTCGCGCGTCTCGGCGGTCCGCGGAGTCAACTGCGACGGCGTCATGCGCACCCTCCTCCAGCGGGGGCTGGTCGAGGAAGGTGGGACGGAACCCGAGACAGGTGCGATCCTGTACAGGACGACGAACTACTTCCTGGAACGTATGGGCCTGCGCAGCCTCGACGAGCTGCCCGAGCTAGCACCGTTCCTGCCGGAGGCGGAAGCGATCGAGGCGGAGTCCCAGGAGGGGCTTCCGTCGTTCGATCCGGACGCGCCGGACGACACCTCGACAACGGACACTTGATGCGAAGCAGCGACAGGAACAGCGGCGGCAACCGGAACCCGCGGGGCGGCGGAGGCGACAGGCCCCGTGACGCCGACCGGCGTGGCGGTGCCGACCGGCGCGGCGACGGCCGCTCGGGCGACGGGCGCTCGGGGGACGCGCGCCGCGGTGAGGGCCAGAGCCAGCGGCCCAAGGGCACGCCGCGTCCCGAGGAGCGCCGCTACGACGTGGGCAGCACCGGCCAGTCCGGTGCGAACAAGCCCGGCGGCATGCCGCGTACCAAGCCCGGCAGCAACAAGCCGACCGGCAACCGCGGCCGCAAGCCGGTGCCGGCCCGGCCGCGCGAGCTGGACGCGCAGATCGAGGAGCGCAACCGGGAGCGGCACAGCAAGCCGCAGATCAAGACGCCCAAGACCTTCCCCGGCGCCGAGCAGGAGGGCGAGCGCCTGCAAAAGGTGCTCGCGCGGGCCGGAATGGGTTCGCGCCGCGCGTGCGAGGAGCTGATCGAACAGCACCGCGTCGAGGTCAACGGGCGGATCGTCACCGAGCAGGGCCTGCGGGTCGACGTGGACCACGACGAGGTGAAGGTCGACGGGCTGACCGTCGCCACCCAGTCGTATCTCTTCTTCGCGCTCAACAAGCCGGCCGGTGTCGTCTCCACCATGGAGGACCCCGACGGCCGCCAGTGCCTCGGCGACTACGTCACCAACCGCGAGACCCGGCTCTTCCACGTCGGTCGGCTCGACACCGAGACCGAGGGCCTGATCCTGCTCACCAACCACGGCGAGCTGGCCCACCGGCTGACCCACCCGCGCTACGGCGTGCAGAAGACCTATCTCGCCGCGATCCAGGGGCCGCTCCCGCGCGACCTCGGCAAGCAGCTCAAGAGCGGTATCGAGCTGGAGGACGGCTGGGCCCGCGCGGACCACTTCCGCGTGGTCCAGAACACCGGCAAGAACTACCTCGTCGAGGTCACCCTCCACGAGGGCCGCAAGCACATCGTCCGCCGCATGCTCTCCGAAGCGGGCTTCCCCGTCGACAAACTGGTCCGCACCAGCTTCGGCCCCATCCCCCTCGGCGACCAGAAGTCCGGCTGGCTCCGCCGCCTGACCAACACCGAGGTCGGCATGCTGATGCACGAGGTCGAGCTCTAACCCCACCGCCCCGCCCCCCGGCCCCGCCGGACCGCCGGGCCTGGAGGTGCGGACCCGCGCGGCGTCCGTCCAGATGGACGGGCGCCTTCGCGCGGGTGAGCTACGCGGGCTTGGGGGGGAGTGGGAATGTGGCTGAGGTGCGGCGGACGCGGGTGAGGAAGGCTTCTATGCGGGGGCGGTCGGGGTCGGTGGGGAGGGGGGAGCGGGCGGCGGCGGTGTCGGTCTCTTCGTGGAGCGTGCGCATCCAAGCGCGGACCTCGTCCCAGCTCAGTTCGCCGCGCTTGACGGACAGCAGGCGCTCGCGCTGGTCGCCGACGTCGATGGTGAGGCGGCCGGTGCGCAGCAGGTCGCGGCAGGACATCAGGAGCCGCAGCAGGTGCATGGCGTGCTTCCAGCGCGGCTGGCCGTGGGTGCGGATGTCCGCTTCGAGGCGGCCGAGCTGCTGGGCGGCGTAGCCGCGGAAGGTGGCGTCGGCGCGGCGGGAGAGGAACGCGTCGCGCAGGTCGAGGAGTTCGAGCCCGGTCGGGTCGGCGTACTCCACCAGCGGTGAGTGCAGGCATTCGAGCAGATTGGGGTTGGCGCGCAGCGCGAGCGAGCAGAATCGCTCCAGCTCCCAGGAGAACTGTTCGTGCCGCGGTCCTGTGACATGCGTCGGCGGCTTGTCGAAACGCCAGAACAATTCGGTGGGCGCCACGTACACACCCCGCCGGTCGGTGTCACTGCCGTCGGTGGCCAGACCGAAGGCGCGCGAGCCCATGACGCAGGCATAGACCGTGTGGTCCCGGACAAGGTCGTGCCCCAGCGGATCGCGCATGAGGGCGATTATCGCCATGAAGTCCGACCAAGCGCCGGAGTTTCCACTGCTTCGTGCGGTGATCACGTTGCGGACGGTGAGGGCGGGGCCCACGGTACCGCTGCGGCGGGGGAGATCCCGAGGGCCGTAGCGGGACTACGACCAGGCCGTCAGCCCGAGCGGACGGCCGTACGAATCCCGTACGACCTCCAGCATGCCGGTCACCGCGGGCCGGTCGATGGGGCCGTAGACGTGCGGGAAGGCCGTGCCCTCCGGAACGCCGGGCGGCGGCGCCGGATCGGCCGCCTCCCAGCGGACCTCGGCGCGCAACGCGGCCTCCTCGATCAGCAGCACCATCAGCGGCCCCGCCACCTCCCGGTAGAAGGCGTCGGCCACCGCGAGCGTCACGGCCTCGTCGGGCGAGCAGTGCACAAAACCCTCCTCGTCCAGGGAGGCGGGGGCGTACGGGCGCTCGGGCGCGTGCAGCCAGTCGTCCAGCGGCACCAAGTGGAAGAGCATGGGGAAGTTCTACCTGGTCCGGGCGGGTGAGGCGGTGGCAAGTGGCGGCGGAGACGGGTTTGCGGGACATTGTCCGTGTTCGGTGCCGGGCGACGTGACGCGCGCCGACGGCCCGACTCCTGAAAGGGACGAGACCATGGCGGGAAACGACCTCGGAAGCCTTCTCGGCACTCTGCTCAGCGGCGCGAAGGGCGGCTCCTCCTCCGGCGGCGCGGGCGGCCTCCTCGGTTCGCTGCTGGGCCAGCTCGGCGGCAAGGGCGCGGCCGGTGGCACCGGCGCCGCCGCGGCCAACGGCGCCTCGGGCAACCCCCTCGAAGGGCTGCTCGGCATGCTCAACAAGTCCGGCCTCGGCGAGCAGGCCAGGTCGTGGGTGGGCCAGGGCGACAACAAGCCCGTCACCGGCGACCAGATCGCCCAGGCGCTTCCCGACGACGCCCTCCAGAAGGCGGCGCAGGACGCGGGCGTCTCCCCGCGGGAGGCCGCCGACCACCTCGCGGGCAGCCTCCCCGAGGCGGTGGACAAGCTGACGCCCGAGGGCGAGGTCCCGCAGGGGGAGTCCCTCCAGGACGTCATCAGCAGGCAGCTCGGCAAGCTCGGCGGCCTCGGCAAGTAATGTCCCCGCCCCCGTGGCGGTCCGGCTCGCGTACCCGGCCGTCACGGGGGCCTTGCCCGTACGCCTGCGCCGCCTGTACGCCTGCGCCGCCTGTACGCCCGCGGCACCCGTACGTCCTCGCCGCGCGTCTCGCAGTGCGGGCGTCCGTCTCGCGCCCCGCCCCCGGTGACTACCCTGGTCGGCAGGTACGTGAGCAGCCGAGGGAGCAGTGACGTGGCGGTACGAACGGTCCGCGGGAGCGGCCGACCCGAGCGGGACGCCTCCGGGAGCGTCGCCCAGTGAGGACCGCCCTGGTCGTCGGCAGCGGCCTGATGGGCACCTCCGCCGCCCTCGCGCTCACCGCGCGCGGTGTGGACGTCCACCTCACCGACCACGACCCGGGCACCGCGCGCACCGCGGCCTCGCTCGGCGCGGGCACCACGGGGGAGCCCGAGGGCCCGGTCGACCTCGTGATCGTCGCCGTGCCGCCCGCCCACGTCGCGGCCACCCTCGCCGACGCGCTGACCCGCGGCCTCGGCCGCGGCTACCTCGACATCGCCAGCGTCAAGGGCGGCCCGCGCCGCGACCTGGAGGCGCTGGGCTGCGACCTCACCCACTACATCGGCACCCACCCCATGGCGGGCCGCGAGCGCTCCGGGCCGCTGGCCGCGACCGCCGACCTCTTCGAGGGCCGCCCCTGGGTGCTCACCCCGACCCCGGCCACCGACACCGAGGTGCTCAACCTCGCCCTCGAACTGGTCGCGCTGTGCCGCGCCGTCCCCGTCGTCATGGACGCCGACGCCCACGACCGGGCCGTCGCCCTGGTCTCGCACACCCCGCAGCTCGTCTCCAGCATGGTCGCGGCCCGCCTGGAGCACGCCGAGGACACCGCCGTACGCCTGTGCGGCCAGGGCATCCTCGACGTCACGCGGATCGCGGGCTCCGAGCCCGGCATGTGGATGGACATCCTGGCCGCCAACCCCGGACCGGTCGCCGACGTCCTCGCCGACGTCGCCGTCGACCTGACCGAGACGGTCGCGGCGCTGCGCGCCCTCCAGTCCGCCGACGAGGACAAGCGGCGCGGCGGCGCGGCGGGCATCGAGGACATCCTGCGGCGCGGCAACGCGGGCCGCGCCAAGGTCCCCGGCAAGCACGGCACGGCGCCCAAGGCGTACGAGATCGTGGCCGTCCTCATCGGCGACCAGCCGGGCGAGCTGGCCCGCCTCTTCGCCGACGCGGGCGCGGCGGGCGTCAACATCGAGGACGTCCGCATCGAACACTCCACCGGACAGCAGGCCGGTCTGGTGCACCTCATGGTCGAGCCGCGCACCGCGCCCGCCCTGACCGTGGCACTGCGCGAACGCGGCTGGTCGATCCGGCAGTAGACGTACGGCGCGGGCCGGGCGGTGGCACGGTCGGGGCGCGGCCGGGCTCCGGCGGTACGGATCGGACGCGTGCCGGACGGGTCAGCCGCAGGACCGTACACGGGCACAGGGCGCACATGGCTCACCCGGCACACCCGGGCGCGAGCGTGACGGGCACCCGGCCCGGCACCCCGGCCCCGCCCCCGCCCCCGTGCCCGTCCCGGCAGGGAAAACCCGTGGCGTTCCGGCGCGCGGGCGGCCGGTAACCTTGGGGGAATGGCATCCGGCCCCTCGGCCGGCCCGCCCGCCCCCCGCTCCGCGCACGAGGAAGGCCACCCGCTGTGGAAAATCCGGTGATCGTCGCCATCGACGGCCCTTCCGGCACCGGCAAGTCCAGCACGTCCAGGGCGGTCGCGGCGAAGCTGGGGCTGAGCTACCTCGACACCGGGGCGCAGTACCGCGCGATCACCTGGTGGATGCTGAGCAACGGCATCGACGTCAACGACCCGGTGGCCGTCGCCGACTGCGCGGGCAAGCCCGCCATCGTCGCGGGCCACGACCCGGCGGCCCCCGGCATCACCGTGGACGGCGTGGACGCCTCGGGCCCGATCCGCACCCAGGAGGTCACCGCCGCGGTCAGCGCCGTCAGCGCGGTCCCCGAGGTACGGGCCAGGATGGTCGAGTTGCAGCGCGCCGCCGCCACCGCGTCCCCCGGCGGCATCGTGGTCGAGGGCCGGGACATCGGCACGACCGTCTTCCCGGACGCCACCGTCAAGATCTTCCTCACCGCGTCCGCCGAGGCCCGCGCCGCCCGCCGCAGCGGCGAGCTGAACGGCGCGCTGAGCGTCGCGGACACCCGGGCCGCGCTCATCAAGCGGGACGCGGCCGACTCGGGCCGCAAGACCTCCCCGCTGGCCAAGGCCGCCGACGCGGTCGAGGTCGACACCACCGACCTCACCCTCGACCAGGTCATCGAGTGCATCGTCACTCTGGTCGAGGAGAAGCGGGCGCCCAGGTGACCGCAGAGCAGGGCACGGCGCCGGGACCGCGCGGAGCGGCCGTCGGACGCCGGATCGGCATCGTCTTGATGAACGGCCTGTGGCGGCCCCGGGTGCTCGGCGCCTGGCGGGTACCGGCGCACGGCCCGGTCATCCTGGCGGGCAACCACTCGCACAACATCGACGGCCCGATGCTGATCGGCATCTCGCCGCGCCCGCTGCACTTCCTGGTGAAGAAGGAAGCCTTCGTCGGGCCGCTCGACCCGTTCCTGCGCTCCATCGGGCAGCTCAAGGTCGACCGCGAGACCGCCGACCGTACGGCGATAACCGCCGCGCTCGGCGTCCTGGAGCGCGGCGGGATGCTCGGCATCTTCCCCGAGGGCACCCGGGGCGACGGCGACTTCGCCGAGCTGCGCTCGGGTCTGGCGTACTTCGCGGTGCGCTCCGGCGCGCCCGTCGTGCCGGTCGCCGTCCTCGGCAGCACCGCCAAGGGCCGGGCGGTCCCGGCGCTGCCGCCGCTGCGCTCGCGGATCGACGTCGTCTTCGGGGAGCCCTTCGAGGCGGGCGACGGCAGCGGGCGCCGCACCCGCAGCGCGATGCACGCCGCCACGCTGCGCATCCAGGAGCGGCTCACCGCCCACCTGGCGCACGCCAAGCAAGCCACCGGCCGCTGACCGCGCAGACGGAAAACGCGCAGGCCGAACCGCACCGGCTGCACCACACTGGTTACCGCAGCCGCCACAGTTGATCGACGGAGATACCTCATGGACCACGCAGACGAGCAGACCGAGCACGGCGGGACCGGCGCGCTCGGCGACGCCGAATACGCCGAGTTCATGGAGCTTGCCGCCGAGGAGGGCTTCGACCTCGAAGAGGTGGCCGACGACCTGGCCGAGGCCGGGCACGGCCCGCTGCCGGTGCTCGCCGTGGTCGGCCGTCCCAACGTCGGCAAGTCGACACTGGTCAACCGGATCATCGGCCGCCGCGAGGCGGTCGTGGAGGACAAGCCGGGCGTCACCCGCGACCGCGTCACGTACGAGGCGAACTGGAACGGCCGCCGCTTCAAGATCGTGGACACCGGCGGCTGGGAACAGGACGTCCTCGGCATCGACGCCTCCGTGGCGGCGCAGGCCGAGTTCGCCATCGAGGCGTCCGACGCGGTGGTCTTCGTCGTGGACTCCACCGTCGGCGCCACCGACACCGACGCGGCGGTCGTACGGCTGCTGCGCCGCGCGGGCAAGCCGGTCGTGCTGGCCGCCAACAAGGTCGACGGACCGTCCGGCGAGGCCGACGCGGCCGCGCTGTGGAACCTCGGCCTCGGCGAGCCCTACCCGGTCTCCTCGCTGCACGGCCGCGGCACCGGCGATCTGCTCGACGCCATCATCGAGGTGCTGCCCGAGGCGCCCGCGCTGACCTTCGGCGACGTCGTCGGCGGCCCGCGCAGGATCGCGCTCATCGGCCGCCCGAACGTCGGCAAGTCGTCCCTGCTGAACAAGGTGGCCAACGAGGACCGGGTGGTCGTCAACGAGGTCGCGGGCACCACCCGCGACCCGGTGGACGAGCTGATCCAGCTCGGCGGTGTCACCTGGAAGTTCATCGACACCGCGGGCATCCGCCGCCGCGTCCACCTCACCGAGGGTGCGGACTACTACGCGTCGCTGCGTACGGCGGCGGCGCTGGAGAAGGCCGAGGTCGCGGTCATCCTGGTGGACGCCAGTGAGACGCTGGCCGAGCAGGACACCCGGATCATCACCATGGCCGTCGAGGCGGGCCGCGCGGTCGTGATCGCGTACAACAAGTGGGACCTGCTGGACGAGGAGCGGCGCTACTACCTGGAGCGCGAGATCGAGAAGGACCTCGTGCAGGTGCAGTGGGCGCCGCGGGTCAACGTCTCGGCGCGCACCGGGCGGCACATGGAGCGGCTGGTCCCGGCGATCGAGACGGCCATCGCGGGCTGGGAGACCCGGGTGCCGACCGGCCGCCTCAACGCGTTCCTGGGCGAGCTGGTCGCCGCGCACCCGCACCCGATCCGCGGCGGAAAGCAGCCCCGCATCCTGTTCGGGACGCAGGCGGGCATCAAGCCGCCGCGGTTCGTGCTGTTCGCCTCGGGCTTCCTGGAGGCGGGCTACCGGCGCTTCATCGAGCGTCGGCTGCGCGAGGAGTTCGGCTTCGCCGGTACGCCGATCCAGGTGTCGGTGCGGGTCCGCGAGAAGCGCGGGCGCAAGAAGTAGCGGCGCGCACGGGCCCCCGCGAGCCGGGGGCTCCTGGGGTCAGAGCCCGGGCATCCGATTGTCGGGACGGCCCGGCGGCAGCGCCGCCGGGCCGTTGCCGCGGTGCCTGCCGGGGGCGTACGCCGGCTGCTCCGCGTGCCAGGTGGTGAAGCCGTTGAACTGCAACGCCTCCTCGCCGGTCCGGTCGCCGGGCAGCGTGCGGAAGAGCCGCTGGTACTCCGAGTAGAGCGCGTCGTAGATGGGTGTTTCTGTGGCACCGCCCCCGGTCGCGTCCAGCGCGCTGCGCATGGACGGGATGTAGCGCTGGAAAGGGGCCCGGGAGGAGGTGTCAAAGGTGTGCACGTATGTGCCAACGAGCCGGTGTTGTCCGGGATGCGGGCCAGTCGGTTGAATTGCAGATCTTTGACCCGGGCGGCAGTGGGCGCGCGGAAGGGGCGCGCACGGTGTCCCGTACACGCCCCTCGTTTCCGGTGAGACGGGTGGCTCAGGTCCCCGACAGCGGCATCGTCGCGGCCACCAGCAGGCCCCGCGAGCACGCCCTGGCCAGGGCGTCCCGCATCAGGTCCTCGCGCGGCTGACGGCCGATGGAACCGGCCGGGGCGGCGTAGACGTACACCTCGTTGGTCCGGTTGACGGCGTTCCGCCAGCCGTCGCTGACCTGGAGCGGCTGGTGGGCCTGCCACCACGCGGTGCCGGGGGTGCCGCCCGCGCCGGGCTGGAGCACGGCGTGCAGCCGCCCGGTGGCCAGCAGCACCGACCAGCCCGACAGTGGCGACGGCGGCACCTCCAGGTCGAGATGCGGCATGAAGCCCTGCTCGATCAGCAGCGGCAGGAAGTCGTCGCCCGCGCCGGTGGCGCCGACCCGTGCGACCGGCCCGGTGGGCTCGATCACGAGCGCCGGGCGCAGCGTCTCCTCGACGATGATCAGACCGCAGGTGATGCCGAGCACCGCCTGCCGGGGCGCGGTCTCCACGGGCGGCGCGTCGGCCTGGCCGCCGATCGAGGGCCCCGCCGCCGTCTCGGGGCCGCCGATGCTGCGGACGGCGCCCTGCAACTGCTCCTCGGTGACCGGGACGACCTGCGAGGGGATGCAGGCGGCGTGCGCGAAGGCGAGGACCGCCGTCTCGTCGCCCACGAAGAGCACGGTGCTGGTCCGCTCCTGCCCGGTGTCCCCGGGGGTGCGACAGGACGTGCAGTCGTACGTGCCAGGAGCGTTGGCGCCGTTGAGGAGCCGCTGGGTCTCCTCGTCGCCGATCTCGGCTCGTACCTCGTCACTCACGTCGAGCATGGGCGGCACGGGAGTCTCCTTGAAGTGCGGTGGTGCGGTCACGAATCCGGCCGGAACGCCGGACCTGTCCCGGCGCATAGTGACAACGGATGATCTGTGGTGGGAGTCACGCTTTGCGGGGGGATGTATTCCGTTACCGGTCGCCGAGGGTGAGATTCCCGGCGAATCGCTCACGCAGCGTCGAACGGCCGTGTGGGTGACGAAAGTTGGGCCTGTGAGGCTACTCACGGAGCGCGCCGTTTAGATCCTCATTTACGACGATACGTACGCGCCAATCACCCGTAAACCTCGTCTTCTTACCGCCGGTAACCCTCAACTGGCCTGCGGCGGACGGCAATTGTTTGGTGCGAGGGGGTGCGGCTGCCTAGATTCGCCCGCCGTGTGCAAATCGCACCGCCCGGGTTCGGACGGGCGCCGCATCCGTGGGGGAGCGGCGCCCGTCGTGACGCAGCAGGGGGGACACCCGGGTCCGTGGAGAGGGAATCCATGGTCTTGAACTGCAAGTACCGGCACACCGCGCTCCTGACCGGCGTCGCCGCACTGGCGCCGCTGGGCGTGCTGGCCGCCGCGGGAGAGGCGTCGGCGGCCGACAACGGGGTGTGGGACCGTATCGCGCAGTGCGAGAGCGGCGGGAACTGGCACATCAACACCCACAACGGCTACTACGGCGGACTCCAGTTCGCCCCCGGCACCTGGCGGTCCTACGGCGGCACCGCGTACGCGCCGACCGCGGACCTCGCCAGCCGCGAGCAGCAGATCGCCATAGCGACAAAGCTCCAGCGCGCCAGCGGCTGGGGCGCCTGGCCCGTCTGCTCGCGCCGCGCGGGAGCCTACGGGGACGCGCCGTCCGCGGGTACGCCGTCCTCGAAGTCGACGGGCAAGTCCCTCGACAAGCCCGTCAGGAAGACCGTCAAGCCCGCCGCCGAGCCGAAGAAGCGGGAACCGGCGAAGGTCGTACGGCGGACCATGCCGCGCTACGAGTCGGCCGCCGAGGGCCGGGCCGACCGCAACGCGACACGCACCGCCCTGATCGCCGTCGTGCGTGGCCCGGCGGAGCGGGGTCAGGGCCCGGTCGTTCCGGCGTGGTGGCCGCACTGGTGACGGACCGTCCGCCGGAGGGGCGGTTCGGGCGCCCGCCCGGCCGGGGCGCCCCGGGACCGCGCTCGTTCGGTGCCGGAGCGTCGTAAGGCCGCCGTAAACCGGACCCGCCGCGTTCCCCCGTGTGCCCCACCCCGTTGTGGTCCGACCGGGTGGGGTACACGCGACGTACGGACGCGATGCCCCCGATCCGGGGTGCGGCCGTGCTTAGCGTGGCCCGATGAGCGATCAGTCGTCTTATCGTCATATCGTCTCCCCGCGTGCCTCGGTGCGCGTCGCCGTGGCCGTCGCACGCGCCGCCGCCACGCTGGCCGCGCTCGGTGCGGCCGTGCTGCTGCCGGTGGCCGCCGCGCCACCCGCGACGGCCGCCCAGGGCGCGCCGGCCGTCCCACCGCCCGTGGAGCGGCCGGGACAGCCGCAGCAGCCCGAGCGGTCCGGCGGGTCCCCGCAGTCGGTGCCGTCGGTACAGGCGGCCATCGCCTTCCAGGCCGCGCGGGCCGCCGCCGGGTCCCCGACCGTCTGGGACCGGATCGCCATGTGCGAGAGCAGCGGGAACTGGCACATCAACACCGGCAACAGCTACTACGGCGGCCTCCAGTTCTGGCAGCCCACCTGGGAGCTGTTCGGCGGTCGCGCCTATGCCCGGCGCGCCGACCTCGCCACCCCCGCCGAGCAGATCTCGGTCGCGGAGGAAGTGCTGAAGGTGCAGGGCTGGAACGCCTGGCCGGTCTGCGCGCGGCGCAACGGCTTCACCGGCCACCGCCACATCGTGCACACCGTCAAGAGCGGCGAGACCTTGTCGGCCATTGCCCGTTCCTATGGAACCCAAGGGGGCTGGCAGTACCTCTACCAGCTCAACAAGGACCTCATCGGCCCCGACCCCGACCGGCTGATCGCGGGAACCGTCCTCACCGTCAACTGACGCGGCGGCCCACCCGAGTCAACCCCGTTCACCCGTCCGTGGCGCGTCCGGCAAAGGGACGCGCCACGGTTGCTACGGTCGGTCGCGCGGGCCGACCGACCCGCGTCCAGCGGGGGAACAGGAACACGGGCACGCCCATGCGCATCACCTTCCTGATACACACCACGTACGGCATCGGCGGCACCATTCGCACGGTGCGCAATCTGGCGGCGCGGCTGGCCGACGAGCACGAGGTCGAGATCGTCTCGGTCTTCCGCGACCGCGACCGGCCCGAGTTCACGTACGACCCCCGGATCCGGCTGAGATATCTGGTCGACATCCGCAAAGGCGCCCAGGACGGCGTCCTCGACGACCCGCGCCACCAGCGGCCGTCGGCGATCTTCCCGTCCACCGACCGGCGGCACGCCCTCTACAGCCCGATCACCGACGAACGCATCGGCGCGTGCCTGGCGGAACTCGACACCGACGTGGTGGTCGGCACCCGGCCGGGCCTCAACGTGCACCTCGCCCGCCAGGCGCCGCGCGGCCTCGTCCGGGTCGCCCAGGAACACCTGACGCTCGACACGCACTCCACGCGGCTCGTGCTGACCCTGCGCCGCCACTACCCGGGCCTGGACGCCGTCACCACCACCACGGAGGCCGACGCGGCCGTCTACCGCCGCCGTATGCCGGGCGTCCGGGTCGCCGCCGTCCCCAACAGCGTGCCGCCCACCGGCGCCGCCCCCTCCGACTGCACCGCGCCCGTCGTGGTCGCCGCCGGTCGGCTCGCCCCCGCCAAGCGCTACGACGACCTGATCCGCGCCTTCGCCCTCGTCCGCGACCGCCGCCCCGACTGGACGCTGCGGCTGTACGGCTCGGGCCGCGAGCGCGCGAAGCTCGACGCGCTCGTCACCGAACTGGGCGTGCGCGACAACGTGAAGCTGATGGGCGCGGTCTCGCCGATCGAACCGGAGCTCGCCAAGGCGTCGGTGCTCGCCGTCACCTCGACCCTGGAGTCCTTCGGCATGACGCTGGTGGAGGGCATGTGCGCGGGGCTTCCCGTGGTCTCCACCGACTGCCCGCTCGGGCCGCGGGAGATCGTCGACGACGGCGTGAACGGTCTGCTGGTGCCGCCGCGCGACATCGACGCGATCGCCGCCGCGCTGCTGTCGCTCATCGAGGACGACGAGCGCCGCCGGGAGATGGGCCGCGCCGCGCTGGCCTCCTCGGCGCACTACGACCCCTCGGTCATCGCCCGGCGCCATGTGGACCTCTTCCAGCGGCTGCTGGACGACCGGGCGCGCGGCGGCGCCCGTCCGCGCGCCGCGGTCCGCGCGTCGGTCGGGCGGACGATGGGCGCCCTGCTGTCCGCGGGGGACATGACGGGGGCCGCGGTCAGGAAGGCCGGACGCCGAAGGCAACACATCGTCAGTTAAAGACGACCGTCTACCCAATTCCTATCTCTTCATGCTCATGGACCCGCGAGTAACCGGAGGCATTGCGAAGATGCTGTGCGGGAGTTGTGTGGACAGGTAATTCAGTGACCTGCGGGTATTCACGGGGACGGAGCGCACCGTAGGGCACGATCTGTGACAGAAACGTGATGATCAAGGTCGTTCTGTGCCGGGGACGCCTACCGTGAAGGTATGCCTCACAACCCTCAGACCCCACAGGATCCGCGGCCCCCACGGAGCCCGGCCGACGACCCCGACGCCTACACCGGCCTCGACGCGCGGGAGGCCGAGCGCCTGGCCGAGCAGCGGGGCTGGCAGACGGTGCGCAGCCTGCCGCCCGGCGCGATCGTGACCATGGAGTACGTCGTCGGGCGGCTGAACTTCACCGTGGAAGGGGGCCGCGTCCAGCGCTGCTGGGTCGGCTGACGGGCCGAGCCGCCCGGCTCAGCCCGCGATGCCCCGGCCGCGCACCTGCTGGTGCGCGAGCGGGGTCGTGGGCCTGGCCGGGCGCTCGACGGGCGGACGGCGGCTGCCGACCGGGGTGAGCGGTGTGCGCTCGTTGCGTCCGGTGGGCGGCCTGCCGGGCGCGTGCGGGGCGGCGGCGACCGGAGTGGTCGTGGTGGCCGTGACCGCCGCGGTGGCGCCCCGGGCGACCGCGCCGACCGTCGCGCGGCTCGGCGCGTGCTCCTCCTGCTCCGCGTCCGGGTCCTCGTCCTGCGCGGAGGCCGGGGAGCGCTGGGCGACCAGCACCGGGCTCACGGCCTCCGGGCGGAGGACCGCTTCGGCGGAACCGGTGCGCATCCGGGCCCAGGCGTAGGCCAGGAAGTCCTCGGCCCGTGCCATCGCGGGCTCGAACCACGGCAGCGCCAGCAGGATCAGCAGACCGGCCGCCCAGCCGAGCAGCACGTCGCTCACCCAGTGCGTACCGAGGTAGACCGTCGTGGCGCCCACGCCGAGCGCGAGCAGCGCGCTCACCACGGACCCCAGCCTGCGGGCGCGCGGAGTCGTGGCCAGATACGCCAGAACGCCCCAGGTCACGACCGCGTTGGCGGTGTGACCCGAGGGAAATATATCGCCGCCGGCGAACATCTCGGCGGAGCCGACGGTCGTCGCGTAGTGCGGACCGAGCCGCCCGAGACCGTATTTCACGGCTCCCACGGTGATGTTCAGCAACAGCAGTGAGGTGCCGAGGACCAGCAGTGGGTGCAGCGTGCGGTGGCGCCACGCGCGCCACCCCAGCCACGCGAGCACCATCACCGCGGTGGGACCTCGTTGGCCGAGGACGACGAAATAATCCAGGAACGCGTGGATTTGCGGCCATTGTTTGTAGGGACGCCAGAGCATGACCTGCCAGTCCAGCGTCACCAGTTTGGAAGTGGTGAGGACGCCCACGACGATCGCCACGTAGACCGCCAGCGTCGAACCGAACAGCCACACGCGTGTTCGGCTCATCCGCGGCAGGTCGCGGGTGGTCGGGCGCTCCGCCGTACGGAGGCGCTTCTCATCGGTTCGCACTCAATCGACGTTACAGCGTGTGACGGCATAGTTCGGCCGTACGAGCTGCTTTGTAATGACGATGTGATGTGGAGTGCGTCTCAGGGAGCCCTTTGGCGGCCGGTGATTCGGGCGGAATGCGGGAGTGGCTGGAGTTTATGTTCGGGTGTTGATACTCACAGGGTCGGCAAGGTGCGGCCTTCTTATTTATTGCTTATTTCCCTCACCTTTCTCCGCAGTTTCCCCGTCCATACCCGGGCCGACGTGATCGAACGGGGCCGCGCACGGGCGGCGCCGGGGCGCGAGACGGGTGTCCGAGGGGGTCCCGCGGGGGCGGTGACCGGGTGTTGTGAGCCCGTGACCAGCGAGTGGTCTCGCGTACGCTGACGACTCACTCGTTCGTGGAGGTATGCGTATGACGAGGCCGGTCAGCAGGTGGACCATTCTGTTCGTCCTCTGCGTCAGCCTGCTGATCGTCGCTCTCGACGCGACGGTGCTGCACGTGGCCGTCCCCGCCCTCACCGAGGATCTGCGGCCCGGCGCCCAGGACCTGCTGTGGATCGTGGACGCCTATCCGCTGATCGCCGCCTCTCTGCTGATCCTTTTCGGGACACTCGGCGACCGCATCGGCCGCCGCAAGGTCCTGCTGATCGGCTACGCCCTCTTCGGCGTGGCCTCCGCGCTCGCCGCCTTCGCGCCGACGCCCCACGTACTGATCGCCGCCCGCGCGCTGCTCGGCGCCGGCGGCGCGATGATCATGCCTGCCACTTTGTCGATACTTCGACAGGTCTTCCCCGACCGCCGCGAGCGCGCGACGGCGATCGGCGTGTGGAGCGCGGTCGCCGCGGTGGGCGCCGCCGTCGGCCCGGTGCTCGGCGGCTTCCTCGTCGAGCACTTCTGGTGGGGCTCGGTCTTCCTGATCAACATCCCGCTGATGGCGGTGATGCTGCCGCTCGGCCGGATACTCCTGCCGGAGTCCCGGGGCAGCACCGACGGCCCGTGGGACGTGCTCGGCGCGGTCACCGCCGCCCTCGGCGTCCTCGGCGTGGTCCTCGGCATGAAGCGGCTCGGCGGCGGCGCGAGCCCGCTGGACGCCGCGGCCTTCATCCCGCTGCTGGCCGGAGTGGGCCTGCTGGTCTGGTTCATACGCCGCCAGCGCCGCCGCGAGCACCCGCTGATCGACGTCCGGATGTTCTCCCAGCCCGCCTTCTCCACCTCGGTCGGCTGCATCGTGCTCGCCATGCTCGCCCTGGTCGGCCTGGAACTGATCGCGGTGCAGTACCTGCAACTGGTCCTCGGCCTCAGCCCGCTCCAGACCGGACTGCGCCTGCTGCCGCTCACCTTCGCCGCCATGGCCGCGGGACTCACCGGCTCCCGCATGCTGCGCGGCTTCGGTCCACGCCGCATGGTCTGCGGCGGCTTCGTGCTCACCGCCGTCGCCGTACTCGCGCTGACCGCCATGGGCCAGAGCGACCGGCCGGTCCTGCTCACCACCGCCTTCGTCCTGCTCGGCTTCGGCCTGGAGGCCACCCTCTTCGGCGCCTACGAGTCCATGCTCAGCGAATCCCCCGCGCACCAGGCGGGCGGCGCGGCGGCGATCGGCGAGACCTCGTACCAACTGGGCGCCGGGATGGGCATCGCGCTGCTCGGCAGTGTGATGAACGCCGCCTACGCGCCGGGCGTCGCCCGCACCCCGGGAGTGAGCGCCGCCGACAGCACCGCCGCGGGCCACTCGCTCGGTGAGGCGTACGACGTCGCCGACCGGCTCGGCGGCGGCTCGGGCGCGGCGCTGCGGCACGCGGCCCGGCACTCCTTCGTCACCGGGCTGCACATGACCCTGCTGGTGAGCGCGGGGCTGCTGCTCACCGGGGCGCTGGCCGCGCTGCGGCTGCCGCGCGTCATGGAATGCGGCGCGGACAAGGGGCAGGCCACCTGCGATCTGGTGGTCCCGGCCCGCCAGGAGCCCGCGGCGGCCGTACGGTCCGGCGCGCCGGGGGAGTGAGCCGCGTCCGGCCCCCGGCGGCCGGGCCACGGGGTGCGCGAAGGTCCCGGCGCCGGGCGCCGAACCCGCTGCCTTTGGCCATGAGATCGGGCTCCCGCCGGCCGGGACATCCGGCTCCCGCGGCTCCCGGCGCGCGGCGGGCCGAGCGGTCTGGACGCACGGCAGACTGAAACGTAACGTCGGCGCCGAGCCGTAGGTTACCGCCGCTAGTTTCCGTCCGTGTCCTTCTGTGCCGGAGGTCCCCCGTCATGCCCGGAGCCGCAACCCCGCCCTTCGACCCGTACGACCCGCTGGGCCTCGACGACCTGCTGACGCCCGAGGACCGCGCGGTCCGCGACACCGTACGGAAATGGGCCGCCGACCGCGTGCTGCCGCATGTCGCCGACTGGTACGAGCGCGGCGAACTGCCCGTCATCAGGGAACTCGCCCGTGAGCTGGGCGCGATCGGCGCCCTCGGCATGCCGCTGACCGGCTACGGCTGCGCGGGCGCGAGCGCCGTCCAGTACGGCCTGGCCTGTCTGGAACTGGAGGCCGCCGACTCCGGCATCCGGTCGCTGGTCTCGGTCCAGGGCTCGCTCGCGATGTACGCCGTCCACCGCTACGGCTCCGAGGAACAGAAGCAGCGCTGGCTCCCGTCGATGGCCGCGGGCGAGGTGATCGGCTGCTTCGGCCTCACCGAACCCGACCACGGCTCCGACCCGGCCGCCATGACCACCCACGCCAGGCGGGACGGCTCCGACTGGGTGCTCAGCGGCCGCAAGATGTGGATCACCAACGGCTCGGTGGCCGGTGTCGCCGTCGTCTGGGCCCAGACGACGGACGCACCCGGCGGCATCCGCGGCTTCGTCGTCCCCACCGACACCCCCGGCTTCTCCGCGCCGGAGATCCACCACAAGTGGAGCCTGCGCGCCTCGGTCACCAGCGAACTCGTCATGGACGACGTCCGGTTGCCCGCCGACGCAGTGCTCCCCGAGGTCACCGGCCTGCGCGGACCGCTGAGCTGCCTCAGTCACGCGCGCTACGGAATCGTCTGGGGCGCGATGGGCGCCGCGCGCAGCAGCTTCGAGGCCGCGCTGTCGTACGCGACGACGCGCGAGCAGTTCGGCAGGCCGATCGGTGGCTTCCAGCTCACCCAGGCCAAACTCGCCGACATGGCGGTCGAACTGCACAAGGGCATCCTGCTCGCCCACCACCTGGGACAGCGGATGGACGCCGGACGGCTGCGGCCGGAACAGGTGAGCTTCGGCAAGCTCAACAACGTCCGCGAGGCGATCGAGATCTGCCGCACCGCCCGGACGATCCTGGGCGCCAACGGGATCTCACTGGAGTACCCGGTGATGCGGCACGCCACCAACCTGGAGTCCGTGCTCACCTATGAGGGCACGGTCGAGATGCACCAGCTCGTCCTGGGCAAGGCGCTCACCGGACTCGACGCCTTCCGCGGATGACGCGGTGCGGCCGTACCGGCCCGGTGAGCGCCCTGCCCGGTCCTGATCGGGGGTTGTCCCCGGGGAGACAACCCCCGGCCCCCGGCAGGGGCGGGACCGGCGGGCTGGTGAGGGAGCGGCGGCCAGAGTGTCGGTTCTGGTCGAACCAGAGTGTCAGTTCTGGTTGAAGAAGCCGTCGCCGCCGCGCTTGGCGTCGGCGTTCATGACCATGTAGTCGGCGGGAGTCAGCAGGAAGACCCTGGTGGCGACGCGCTCGATGGAGCCGCGCAGCCCGAACGTGAGACCGGCGGCGAAGTCGACGACGCGCTTGGCGTCGCTCGGCTCCATGCCGGTGAGGTTGACGATGACCGGGACGCCCTCGCGGAACAGCTCCCCGATGCCGCGCGCGTCCCGGAAACCGTCCGGGGTCACGGTGGCGATCCTGCGGCCCTGCTCTTCGGCGGTCTCGGTGGCCACCCGCACCCGCGGGTCGGTCACCCACGTGTCAGCCCGCTCGGAGCCCTCGCCGTAGTCGGCGTACTCCTCGTCGTAGTAACCCTCGCCGCCGTTGTCGTCAACGAGGCCCAGCCAAGCACTCGCCCGTCGAACCGATCCCATGGACGCCTCCTCTCTCACACGGTCAGTACCGTCCGCAGTCCTATGGTCGTCCATGATGTGGATGATGTGCCAAGCGGATTGCCGCCAGTCAGGCGTCTTGTGACGGTACTGGTGCACACGATAGTGGCGGATCGTCAGGCAGGCCCAGGGATATGGCCCCTGACACTTCGTTGGGAGCGCTCCCCACTTCCGGGTGACGCGCGGGGCCGTCCGGCCGTACACGCGCTCGTAGGCACGGCCGTACGTGTCGTCGTAAGTCCGCTCGTATCCGGCGCCGACCGGCCGGCCCCGAACCGTCGTACACGATCCGCGCGTCGTGGCGAGCGGCCGACCGTGGGCCCGGACGGACCCGTACGGCTGCCGCCGACGACTGACCCCTGCCCCCGGCTGCGGATAATATGTCCGCCGGTCGCAGGGGTCGGCCCTGCGGGCGGGCGAGTTCAACGGGGGAGCACGCGATGTTCGGGATCATCAGGCCGTGTCGGCACCGCATGTCCGAGGGGCTCGCGGCCTCCTGGACGGCCCACTTGTGCGGCCTGTGTCTCGCGTTGCGGGACGGGCACGGCCAGTTCGCGAGAATCGCCACCAACTACGACGGACTCGTCGTGTCGGTGCTCGTCGAGGCGCAGACGGCCGTGTCCGGTGACGCCGACAGCCTGCGCCGCAAGGCCGGGCCGTGCCCGCTGCGCGGGATGCGGACGGCGCCGGTCGCCATGGGGGAGGGCGCGCGGCTGGCCGCGGCCGTCTCGCTGGTGCTCGCCTCGGCGAAGATGCGTGACCATGTGGAGGACGCCGACGGGGCGTTCGCCCGGCGGCCGGTCGCCGCGGCGGCCCGTACGGTCGCCCGCCGCTGGGACCGGGCCGGGGCGCGTACCGGCGACAGCCTGGGCTTCGACACCGCGGTGCTGCTCGACGCGGTCGGGCGGCAGGGCGGGATCGAGGCGGCGGCCGGACTCGGCACCTCGCTGCTGACCGTCACCGAGCCCACCGAGACGGCGACCGCCGCGGCCTTCGCGCACACCGCCGTACTCGCCGGGCGGCCCGCCAACCGGGAACCGCTGGCGGAGGCCGGACGGCTCTTCGGACGGCTCGCCCACCTCCTGGACGCGGTCGAGGACCTGGCCGAGGACACCCGCTCCGGCGCCTGGAACCCGCTCACCGCGACCGGCACCGACCTCGCCGAGGCGCGGCGGCTGTGCGACGACGCGCTGCACGGCATACGGCTCGCGCTCCGCGACACCGACTTCGCCGGGTCCGCCTCGGGCAAGCTCACCCATGTCCTGCTCGTCCACGAATTGGGACGGTCGGTGGACAGGGCCTTCGGCACCGGCGGTTGCGCGCACCAGGGCGCGGCGCCGTCCGCCGCCTCGCCCCCGCCGGGCAACCCCTACGCGCCCGGCGCGCCCGGCGGCACTCCGCACGGTCCGGGCCAGCGGCCGAACGCGCCCGGCGGCCCCGGTTTTCCCGGCGGCTTCCCGCCGCCCGAGCCGCCGCGCAGGCGCGGACTGGTCATGGGCTGCCTGGTCTACGCCGGGATGTGCTGCACCTGTGAGCTGTGCTGCCGCGAGCACGACGACCCGTGGAGCGGGCAGCGCCGCGACTCCTGGTGCAGCAACTGCGACTGCGACGGCTGCTCGGACTGCGGTGATTGTTGCGATTGCTGTGACTGCTGCGACTGCGGGTGCGACTGCTGAGGCTGTACGGGCGGGGCGTGCGGATGAGCTGTACGGGTGAGGTGTTCGGGTGAGCTGTACGAATGAGCTCTACGAATGAACTCTACGAATGAGGTCGGGCCCGTAGCGGGAGCCCGGTGGGCGGGACGGCCTGCGGGGGTGACCTGCGAGGGGAGCGCCCGAGGGAGGGCGGCCAAACGGCGGGGCTGCGTGCGCGCGTGTGTGAGGACGGGACGATCCGTCGGAGAAAGGTCAGCTACAACAACACGACGCCGACCACACCCGACCGAAGTCGATGTGGCCGCGAGTGACGAGCCGACAGCTACGCATGCCCACAGTGCAGCAGCCCATCAGGGCATCCGTCAACCACGCTGAGACGCGTGGTCCAGCACCTGGACATGCTTGACAGCGGGTGACGGCGTCGGCATAGCCTCGTGTCAAGGCCCTTGACGGGCCCAGCCGCGTTGAGGGACGCGGCGGCCTGTGTGAAGACGACTCCCGTGCCCCTTCCGCGTGTCCACGGAGCCTTCGCATGCCTGCTGCCTTCTCCCCTTCTTCTCCCTCGCCTTCTTCCTCTTCTTCCCCCGCCTCCGCGTCGCGGGGTGCCTCCGTGACCGCCGCCGCTGCCGCCGCGCCGCCCGCACCCGCCGTCCGGCGCCGTACGCGCTCGCTGCATCTCGCCGCCGCGATCGACGTCCCCGACCGCTACGAGGTGGCCTCGTACGGGGAGTTGGCCCGGCTCGCGGAGGGCGGCGCGCTGGACTTCGTCACCCTGGACGGCGCGGCCGACGCCGATCCGCTCGCCGTACTCACCGCGGTGGCCGCCGAGACCGGCCGGATCGGGCTCGTCCCCGCGGTGCCCGTGACCCGCGCCGGGCCGCGTGGTGTCGCGGCGGCGGTCGGCGCCCTGGATTCGGCCAGCCGGGGCCGGGCCGGCTGGACGCCCCGGGCGGTGCCAGAGCCGGTGCCTGAGTCGGCGTCCGGTCCGGCGTCCGGTCGGAGGTCCGGTCCGGCGTCCGGTCGGAGGTCCGAGTCGAGGGCCGGGGGGACGGCCGACCTGAGATCCGGTCCGAGATCCGCGCTCACGCCGAAAGCGAGAGCCGAGGCGATGTGGCGGGAGACGGCGGCCGTCGCCGAGGCGGTCGCGCGGGAGTGGGACGGCGGCGCGCCCGGCCCGCGGGTGCGGCAGGGGCGGCCGGTCACGGCGGTGGACGCGACCGAACCCGCCGCCCGCGCGGTCGCGGCCCGGTACGCCGACCTCGCCTTCGTCCGCGCCGCGGGTCCCGAGACCGCCGGGCTGGTACGGGACGAACTGCGGCGGCTGGCGGTCGGAGCGGGGCGGGACCCTGACCGGCTGCTGGTGCTCGCCGAACTCTCCGTCGACCTCGGCGGCGGCGAGATCGGCCCGGAGCCGGGCGCCGAGATCACCCTGGTGCCGGACGGCGCGGGCGGCGTGCTGTTCTGCGGCGGCCCCGTCGACCTGGCCGAGCTGATCGCCGCGTGGCAGCAGGCGGGCGCGGTCGACGGCTTCCGCGTCCGGCCGGTGGAGCCCCGACGCGATCTGGAGCGCTTCGTGAACGGGACCACCGCGCTGCTCCAGCACCGGGGTCTGTTCCGCTCCTTCCACCCGGGCGCGACACTGCGCGAACACCTGGGCCTGCACCGCCCGTTACCGGACCTCCGGTGAACCGCCCGTCTCACCGGCCGGACGGCGGTGCGTCGCCGCGCGCCGCCTCCCGAGGCTCCGCGCGCCTCCTTCCGAGGCTTCGCACGTCCTGTCCCATGACTCCGCGCGCCCTCTCCCGCGACACTCCCCGTACCCCCTCACGGCACACTCCCCGCAGGTCACCGCCGTGCGAGCGCACCCGGCTCGCGCGGCCCGTATGGAAGGCTTGGTCGGCATGAGCGCAGAAACGGTTCTTGCTTGGAAGCGGTGGCACGAGCGGCGGGCCGAGACCGTCGCGGCGCCGTACGGTCCGCTGGCCCTGATCGGTACGTACTGGCTCGACGACGTGGCCGGGGACGGGACGATCCCCGGACTGCCGGGCCGGTGGCGGCAGGACGGCGGGGCGGTGGTGCACGAGGCGGACGGCGTGTCGACCGTGCTGGAGGCCGAGGGCGAGCCGGTGTTCCTGCCGGACGGCAGGAAACTGCTGGCGATCGTCCGCGAGGGCCTGCTCGCCGTACGGGTCTGGGACCCGCGGTCGCCCGCCCGTCTGGCCTTCGCCGGGATCGCGGCCTTCGACCCCGACGAGCGCTGGGTGCTGCCCGCGGTCTTCCGCCCGTTCGAGGCCGACCGCACCGTCCGGGTACCGAACGCGGACGGCCGTGAGCGCGGTCTCGGCCTCGGCGGCGAGTTGGCGTTCACGGTGGACGGGACCGAGCACACGCTCGCCGTGACGGTCGAGGACGACGGCAGGCTGTGGGGCGTCATCGCGGACGCGACCAGCGGAACCAGCACATTCCGGTTCCGTTTCCTGCACGCGCCCGCGCCGGACGCCGACGGTTCGCTGACGCTGGACCTGAACCGTACGACGCTGCCGCCGTGTGCTTTCGCGGACGCCTTCATCTGCCCGTTCCCGCCGCCGGGCAACACCCTGGCCTTCGCGCTGGAAGCGGGGGAGCGGGCAGTTCTCACCAACTGAGACGGCGTCACATCCGGTTGCCCCGGCGGTTTTTGGACCGCCGGGGCAGCGCTGTGTCAGGCGCCGTACGGACATTCGGCCGAACTACCCGGCCGAAAGGCCCCCTTGTGTGTTGCCTGTGGGATCTGAATACTCCTGTGAGTGCTTGTCAGGCGTATGAGGCGTTCGAATATCGGATCGAGTCTGACAGTACACCGACAAATCCCCCCGCAACCTCCCACCCCCACAGGAGGAAACGAGTGAAGACCACCCGGCGCATACAGCTTCTGGCCGTCACCTCCGGCCTGATCGCCGCCACCGCCATCGCACTCCCGTCGGCGAGCGCCACCCCCACCCCCAAGGCCACGCCCGACGCGGCCGCCACCCTCGCGACCCACCTCGGCGCGAACAGCACCGCGGGCACCTACTACGACGCGGCGAGCAAGACCACCGTCGTCAACGTCACCACCCAGGCCGCGGCCGACAGCGTCCGCGCCGCGGGCGCCACCCCGCGCCTGGTCAGCCACAGCGCCGCGCAGCTCGCCAAGGCGGGCGACGCGACCAAGGCGGCCGACGTCGCGGGCACCGCCTGGTCCGTCGACCCGCGCAGCAACACCCTGGAAGTCAGCATCGACAGCCGGGTCACCGCCTCCCAGCTCGACCAGCTCAAGAAGTCCACGGCCGGCTTCGGCGACGCCGTGCGCATCAACCGGGTCGAGGGCACCTTCAACACGCTGCTCTCCGGCGGCGACGCGGTGCAGACCACCCAGTGGCGCTGCTCGGTGGGCTTCAACGTCCGCAGCGGCAGCACGTACTACTTCCTGACCGCGGGTCACTGCACCGAGGGCAAGCCCGCGTACTACACCACCTCCGGCACCTACATCGGCCCGACGACGGGCACCAGCTTCCCGACCAACGACTACGGCATCGTCCGCTACGACTCGACGGTCGCCCATGACGGCACCGTCGGCAGCCAGGACATCACCAGCGCCGCCAACGCCTACGTCGGCGAGTCCGTCACGCGTCGCGGCTCGACCACCGGCATCCACAGCGGCACCGTCCAGGCCCTCAACGCCACCGTCAACTACGGCAACGGCGAGATCGTCTACGGTCTGATCAAGACCAACGTCTGCGCCGAGCCCGGCGACAGCGGCGGCTCCCTCTACGACGGCACCAAGGCCATCGGCCTGACCTCCGGCGGCAGCGGCAACTGCTCCTCCGGCGGGACCACGTACTTCCAGCCCGTCACGGAGGCGCTGAGCGCGTACGGGGTCAGCGTCTACTGAGCCGTCCGCCGAAACCCGCGCGAGTAAGCGAGGCCCGCGCGAGTCGGCGTGAATCGGCCGAGCGGGCGGAAGCCCTGCGGGCAAAGGCACTTCACCCGCTCAACAGCTCCACCGTCCGACGCCCCCACCGCACCCCGCGCGGTGGGGGCGCCGGTTCGTACAGACTGGACGGCATGCTGGAAACCTCGGCGCGGCTGTTGCGCCTGCTCTCGCTGCTCCAGTCACGCCGCGACTGGACGGGGCCCGACCTCGCCGAGCGGCTGGGCGTCACCGCGCGCACGGTCCGCCGTGACGTCGAGCGGCTGCGGGCGCTCGGCTATCCCGTGCACGCGGCGCCCGGCACCGCGGGCGGCTACCGGCTGGGCGCGGGGGCCGCGCTGCCGCCGCTGCTGCTCGACGACGAGGAGGCGGTGGCGGTCGCGCTCTGCCTGCGTACCGGGGCGGGCAGCAGCGTCGAGGGGATCCAGGAGACGTCGGTACGCGCGCTGACCAAGCTGGAGCAGGTGCTGCCGTCCCGGCTGCGGCACCGCGTCCAGGCGATGCAGGCGGTCACCGTACGGCCGCGCGCCGCCGGTCCGACGGTCGGCCAGGAGGTGCTGACCGTGATCGGCGCCGCGTGCCGGGACCGGGAGTTGCTGCGCTTCGACTACCGCGACTACGCGGGCAAGGCCAGCCGCCGGGCCGTGGAACCGTACCGGCTCGTCCACCACGGATGGCGCTGGTACCTGCTCGCCTACGACGTCGACCGCGCGGACTGGCGGACCTTCCGCGTCGACCGGATGGAGCCCAAGCCGCCCACCGGCCCGCGCTTCACGCCCCGCGAACTGCCCGAGGACGCGGCGGAGTACGTGGCCAAGGGCGTCACCTCGCACGCGTACCGCTTCCAGGCGCGCGTGGTGCTGCACGCGCCCGCCTCGACCGTCCGGCAGATCTGGGCGGGTTTCGGAGCGGTCGACCCGCTCGACGCCGACACCTGCGAACTGACCACCGGCTTCGAGTCGTTGGACGCGCTGGCGATGTTCGTCGGCATGCTCGGGGTGGACTTCGAAGTGCGGGAGCCGCCCGAACTCGCCGAGTATCTGCGGGTGGTGGCGGGGCGGCTGACGCGGGCGGCGGACCGCGGGGTGGCCGACGGGACGGAGGCGTCCTCGGGGCCGGGGTGAGCAAGGCTCAGTCGGAAGCGACCGCTTGACGGAGCGTCACACTCCGTTCGCCCAGGTAGGTGGTGTGCGAGCTGACCACCGGCGGCACCCGCAGCGCCTCGTGCTCGCGCGGGAGACGGCGGATTCCGGTGAAGGGGCCGCCCGCGGCGCTGAGTTCGGCGACCGCGTCGAGCAGTGCCACGTCGTCGGCGCCGAGTGCGTCGAACGGCTGGTCCATCGGCGGGTCGGCCAGCCCCCAGCCGTCCCACACCAGCAGTTCGGTGCTGTTGAGCATCGCCAGGTCGAGCAGCAGATTGTGCTGCACGAACCACCACCCTTGCAGACCGAGGAGTTCGACCCCGTACGTCCGCGGGTCCGCCGCGCCCGACCGGCAGTCCTGCCACGCCCGGCCCGCCACCACGAACCGGTCGCGCGGCACGTCGAACGGGTCGAAGTCGATGCCGTGCGCGCTGATCAGCTCGGGCGCGGCCATCTGCGCGTCGACCAGCCGCCAGCTCGCGCGGTCCGCGTCCCAGTATTCGGTGATCCAGTGGTCGTCGTGGAAACCCGGTGTGAAGTACGTGGCGTAGCCGCCGCGGACCCTGGCGGGGACGCCCTTCTCGCGCAGCGCGGAGCACAGCAGCAGCGCGAAGTCCCGGCAGGTACCGGCGAATCGCTCCTCCGGGCGGCGCGGGCGGTCGAGCGGCGCGTCGCACAGGCCGCGCGCCACCGCGAGGATGTCCGCGGCGTAACGGGTCTCCGCCTCGGCGTCCTTGCGGTCGCGCGGCAGCTCGTACCCGAACAGGTGCGTCTCCTCCCGGTGGACGAGCAGACTGCGCACCGTCTCGGCGAGGACCCTCGGGTCGGCGGGCAGCCCGGCGAAGACGTCCGTGCCGCCCGGATCGCTGGCCACGCTCTGCGTCCGGTAGAAATCGAACTCATTTTCGTCCATGAGGGAACTCTGCCGGGAATTCCCGCCGGAATTCAACCTGTTCGGCCGTCCGTCCGTGGCAATCGGTGTCGCGGCGCCGGGCCTCAGGGGGCCTCAGGCCAACGGGCCGCTGGTGGCGCCCTCTTCGCGGCCCCAGCCATAGGCGCGGTCGGCACGCAGCTTGATCACCAGGCGGTGGTCGGCGACCATCGCGGCGCGGTACTCGTCCCAGTCCGGGTGCTCGCCCCGGAGCGCGCGGTACAGGTCGACCAGCTCCTCCACGGTCGCGTCGTGCGGATCGGCGGCCACCGGGGTGAGTTCGGCGTCGCCCTCGGCGACCAGGTACGCGCCGAGGTCGGGCGTGGAGACGTAGAAGCTGGCCCGCGGGTCGCGGCGCAGATTGCGGGTCTTCGCGCGGTCGTCGGTCGCCGAGACGCGGATGGTGCGGGTCGAGTCGTCGTAGTGGAAGGTCACGTTGGACAACTGCGGCCGGCCGTCCCGCTTCAGCGTGACGAGGACGCCGTTGAGCTGCCGCTGGAGGAGGTCGAACAGCGGGTGGGCGGAGGTTTCCTGACGGCTCATCATCGCTCCGGTTCTGATCGTGGGGCTTCGGGGTGGTGGCCGGTGGCCGGTGCGGCCTCGGGCACGGGTGCGGGTGCGTGGTCATGCTGGTGCTGGTGCTGGTGCTGGTGCTCGTCGTGGTCGCGCTCGCGGGCTGGCTCGTGCTTGTGGTCGGGCTGTGCGGGTCCCGGTCCGGCGTCGGGTTCAGTGAGGGGAAACGCCATCACCGTCGCGCCGATTCCGACCGTGCCCGGCGAATGCGGCGCTCGCGCCGCGTCGTGCAGCTCGTCGAAGAGCGCGGCCAGTCGGACACGGAAGGTGTCCCAGACCTCGGGCGCCACCCATAGCTCCGCGTCCGAGGTCACCCCCGCGGCGCCCGGCGCGCGGCGGCCCGCCCGGTCGCGCAGATTGTGGGCCAGTGCCTCGGCGATCAGCAGCGCCCCCTCGTCCCGCTGATCGGAGAGCGGGGAGCCGTGCACCGCGCGGTAACGGCGCTCCCTGCCGCCGCGGTTGGCGCGCACCTCGGCGAGTTCCACCAGGCCGACCGCGTCCAGCCTGCGCAGATGCTGACTGGCCAGGGCGTGCGAGACGCCCAGTTCGCGGGCGAGTTCCGCGGCGGACAGCGGCGCGTTCCAGACCAGGGACACGATGCGCAGCCGCACCGGGTGGGCGAGGGCTCTGAGGAGGGGATCGGTCGCCGTCATGTGCCCATTAGACCGTCCACGGCCGCGGGAAGCGGGCAGGCGGTTGCCGTCGCTGACTCCCAAGCAATATGTTGGGAGTCATGACGGTGCGCAAGGTCCTGGGGGACCGTGACGCGGCGACGTATCTGGGCGGTGTCCTGGTCTCCGGTTTCGGCGACTCGGCGATGCTGCTCGTCGCCGGTATCTGGGTGAAGACGCTGACCGGCTCCAGCAGCCTCGCGGCGGCCGTGACCTTCTGCGTGTGGGCGCCCGCCCTGGCCGGACCCGTGCTCGGCACCCTCGCCGACCGGGTTCGCCGCCGCTCGCTGCTGATCTGGACCAACGCGGCCCTGGCCGTCCTGCTCCCGGTCCTTCTCGCGGTACGGTCCGGCCGCGAGGCATGGCTGCTGTTCGTGGTCCTCGCGGTGGTCGGCGCCGCCTCCGTGCTGTCGGACGCCGCCGAGGCCGGTCTCGTCACCGCCGCCGTCCCCGTCGACCTGCGCGGCGACTTCAACGGCCTGCGGATGACCGTCAACGAGGCCATGAAGCTGCTCGCCCCGCTCGTCGGCGCGGGCCTCTTCCTGCGCTACGGCGGCGGGGCCGTCGCCGTCCTCGACGCCGTCACCTTCGTCCTCGCGGCGGCGGCCTTCGCGATGCTGCGCACCCGTGAACTCCCGCCGGTCCCACCGGCCGAGGGCTGGCGCGAGCAGACCGCGGAGGGCATCCGCTGCCTGCGCGACCACCCCCTGCTGCGCCCGCTGGTGACCGTCGGAGCGGTCGCGATGGTGCTGTCCGGGCTCAGCAGCTCCGCGATCTACGAGATGACCGAGGCCGGGCTGCACCGTCCGCCCGCCTTCGTGGCGGTGCTCTACGTGGTGCAGGGCGCCGGGTCGATCGTCGCCGGAGTGGTCGCGGGCGCGGTCATGCGCTGCCTGCCGGAACGGGTCTTCGCCGCCGTCGGCCTGCTGCTCTTCACCACCGGCGCCGCCCTGCGCGCCGTCCCCTCACTGCCCGTCGTGCTCGTCGCGACCCTCGCCATCGGGGTCGGGCTGCCCTGGGTCATCGTCGCGGCCTTCACCGCCGTCCAGCAGCGCACCGCTCCCGAACTGGTCGGCCGGGTCGCGGCCACCGCGAGCACGGTGATCTTCGGACCCACGGCGCTGGCCGCCGCCCTCGGCGCGGGGCTGGTCGCCCTGGTCGACTTCCGGCTCCAACTCGCCGCCGTCGGGGTCCTCGGGCTGCTGGCCGCGTGGCTTCTGCTGCTGCGTGGCGGGAGCGCGGGTTCGGCGGACGCGGGTTCGGTGAGGGCCGAGGGTTTGGCGGACGCCGGTTCAGCGCAGTGCGTTCCGGCGGACGCCGTTTCAGCGGGCTCTGTTTCAGCGAGCCCCGCCGAGGGGGGCTCCGCCCAGGGGGAACACGGCGTCCTGCGTCCAGCGGACGCCGTCGAAGACCACCAGCCGGACCTCCGCGATCCGCGTCCGCAGCAGCGCTAGCGCCGGGACGCACTCCGCCTCCACCGCGGCGTACACCTCGTCCGACTGCCCCTGCGCGACAGTCAGATGGGGGGCCGGATCATCGAACGCGCCTCCGTACGGCGGGGCTTCCGGCCACCGGGTCGCCACCGCCGCGGTCAGCGCCCGCACGGGTCCTTCGGGCTCGGGCGCCAGCCACAGCAGATCCGGGAACCGCCCGAAGCGGGGGAAGCGCACCTCGAACGGTGCGTGGCCCGCGAAGAGTTCACCCAGCGCAGCCCGCACCCCCGTGTCGATCCGCTCGGCCGGAAGGAACGGATACAGCACCGTGAGGTGCGCGGGCACCCCCTCCGCCGCGGCCGGGTCGTACCGCTCCCGCGCCGCGCCCACCACCTTCTCCGCCTCCGGCACCACAGCCACCAACGCGGTCCTACCCGCCGCGCGCCCCGACGTTCCCTTCTGACCCATACCTGGCATCGTCCCCCGCCCGTCCCTCGCACCGCCACCCAACACCCACCGTCACCCGACACCCACCGTCCCCCAACACCCGTCGCGGTCCTACGCCTTCGGCTCGCCCTCGCCGAGGGGGCGGGCGGTGTGGACGACGAGGTTGGTGACGTCGTGTTCGCGTTCGATGTGGCCGTCGAGCAGGACGGCGGGGGCGTCGAGGATGGTGCGGCGGATGAGGGCCCAGACCGGTGGGGTGATGACGAGGTTGGCCATGGCGGTCTCGTCCTCGACGACGGCGAAGGCCATGCCGTTGGCGGTCGGGGGGCGTTGGAGGTATTTGACGATGCCGCCGACGCGGATGCGGCGCTGTGCGGGCCAGGTGCGGATGGCCTTGGTGGGCTGTGCGCCGAGGTGGTCGAGGTAGGGGCGCAGATGGTGGACGGGGTGCGGTCCCGCGGTGGCGCCGGTGGCGGTGAGGTCGGCCAGGGTGGTCTCGCCCGCGGTCATGGCGGGGAGTTCGGGGGCGTCGGGCAGGGCGTCGAAGCCGGGCAGGACCGGCTGCTGGTGCGCGGTGCGGGCGCCGGAGCGCCAGATCGCGGTGCGGCGGCCGGTGCCCAGGGACGCGAAGGCGCCGGCGGTGGCGAGCTGTTCGAGGAGCCGGGCGCCCAGGCCGCCGCGTCGGGCGACGTCGTCCAGGTCCCGGAACGGCCGCTCGGCGCGGGCCGTGAGGAGGGCCGTGGCGGCGTCCTGCGACAGTCCGCGGACGCTGGTGAGCCCGCGGCGGATCGCCGGGTGTCCGTCGGGGCGCGCGGAGTCGGGTTCGAGGGTGGCGTGCACGCCGGAGGCGTTGATGTCGACGCCCCGGACGGCGATGCCGTGGTGGCGGGCGTCCTGGATGAGGGTCTGGGAGTCGTAGAAGCCCATCGGCAGGTGGGCCATGATCCCGGCGATCAGGGCCGCGGGGTAGTAGTGCTTGATCCAGGCGGACGCGTAGATGATGCCCGCCATGGACTGCGCGTGGGACTCGGGGAAGCCGTAACTGCTCAGCGACGAGATCATGGTGATGATCCGCTCCGCGGCGTCCGGGCCGATCCCGCGCCGCGCCATGCCGGTCAGCAGTCGGTCGCGCAGCCGGGCGACCTTCTCGGTGGCGTGTTTGGCGGCGAGGTCCTTGCGGAGCCGGTCGGCCTCGCCGGGGGTGAACCCGGCGCAGTCGGTGGCGAGCCGGATCGCCTGCTCCTGCCACAACACCACCCCCAGGGACTTCTTCAGCGCCGCTTCGGCCAGCGGGTGGGGGTAGGTGACGGGTTCCTCGCCCGCCCTGCGCCGCAGATACGGGTGCTTGCTCCCGGCCTGGATCGGCCCGGGGCGGATGATCGAGGCGGCGACGGTGAGGTCCTCGAAGCAGGCCGGTTTCAGCTGCGGCAGGGTGCTGATCTGGGCGCGGCTCTCGGCCTGGTAGACCCCTATGGTGTCGGCGCGGGCGATCATCGCGTACACCCGCGGGTCGTCCTGCGGGATCGTCGCCATGTCGAGGTGTACGCCGTGGTGTCCGGCGATCAGGTCACAGGCGGTGTGCAGAGCCGCGAGCATGCCGAGACCCAGCAGATCGATCTTGACCAGATGGGCGGCGGCGACGTCGTCCTTGTCGCCCTGGAGGACGGACCGGCCGGGCATGGTGGCCCATTCGACCGGCATGACCTCGCCGATCGGCTGCGCGGTCAGCACCATGCCGCCGGAGTGCACCCCCAGGTGCCGTGGCAGACCTTTGAGCTGAGCGGCCAGGTCGGTGACGTCGGCGGGGATGTCCGGATCGGCTGTCGTGCCCGTGCCCGTGCCCGTGCTCGTGGCCGTGTTTGTGTCGCTGCTCGCGCCGTCGGGGGTGTGGGGGCGGCCGGGCCGGTGGTGCAGGGACCGGGTCATGGCGTTGACGGCGGCGGCCGGGTAACCGAGCACTCGGGCCGCGTCCCTGACCGCCAGCTTCGGCTGGTAGCTGATGAGGTTGGCGACCTGCGCGGCGTGGTCACGGCCGTAGCGGGTGTAGACGTACTGGATGACCTCTTCGCGGCGGTGGTTCTCGAAGTCGATGTCGATGTCCGGCGGCCCCGACTTCTCCATCGACAGGAACCGTTCGAAGAGCAACCCGTGCTTGAGCGCGTCCACCGCCGTGATGCCCAGGACGTAGCAGACCACGCTGCTGGCGGCGCTGCCCCGGCCCTGGCACCAGATGCCCTGCTCCTGCGAGAAGCGCACGATGTCGTGGACGATCAGGAAGTACCCGGCCATGCCCAGATCGCCGATCACCCCCAGTTCGTGGTCGAGCTGCCGCCACGCGGTCGCCGCCGCCGGATCGTCACGGGCTCCGTAGCGGGCCGCGCAGCCCCGCTCGGCCAGTCGCCGCAGCCAGGAGCTGTCGTCGTGACCGGGCGGTACGGGGAAGCGCGGCAGTTCGGGCCGCAGCTCGGCGAGGTCCAGGACGCACGACTGGCCCAGGGCGATGGTCGATTCGTACGCTCCGGGGTAGCGGGCCAGCCGCTCCTCCATCTCCGCCCCGGTCCGCAGGTGCGCGGTCGGCGCGGCCATCAGATACCCGGTGGCCTGGTCGAGGGTCTCGATCCGTCGCAGTGCGGTGAGGGCCTGGGCGAGCCGGGCCTGCGCGGGCGCGGCGTAGTGGACGGCGTTGGTGGCGACCACGGGGGTGCCGGTGCGGTGAGCGGCCACCACCAAGGCGTCGGCGCGCACGCTGTCGACGGGAAGATTCCAGTCGATGAGTTCCGCGTGCACGCTGCCGCTGCCGAACACCTCGCCGAGCCGGTCGAGGTGGAAGGCGAGCTGTCCGATCTCCGTACCGTCCTCGCCCGCGTCGGCGGGCGGGCAGCCGGTCAGGACCGCCCAGTCGCCGCCGGCGGCGGCGCGGGCGAGCACGTCGAGGTCGTACACCGGACGGCCTTTGGACCCGGCGAGCTGGGCCGCGGTGATCGCCGCGGACAGGCGGTGGAACCCGTCGAGGTTCCGGGCGAGGACGACGGGGTGCCCGAGCCCGTGAGCGGTGAGGGTGAGTTCGGCGCCGAACACGGTCCGCAGCCCGGTACCGCGGGCGGCCTCGGCAACCCGCCGGGCCCCGTACAGCCCGTCCCGGTCGGTGAGCGCCAGCACCTCGATGCCGAGCCGCATGGCCTCCGTGACCAGCGCCCCCGGATCACTGGCCCCTTGGAGGAACGACAGCGAGCTGTGCACATGCAGCTCCGCCCACGGCAACCGGCTCCGCTCTTCCCGGTATTCGGTGTGTGCCGCGTGTGCCGGGTCCGCCGGGTCCGCCGCGTGCGCCGGATTCGCTGGGCGCGCCGTGCGCGGAGCGGCGGCGGGCAGGCGCAGCAGACGACCGGTGCGGCGGTCAGCCATAGTGGGCCTCGGCCCACCACCGGCCCGCGGAGATCTGCAACAGCCATGCCCCGCCCGCGGCGGTGGTGATCTGCATCCGGGCGATCCGCCGCGCACGGTCCCGGTCCCACCACTGTTCCAGCGCGGGCCACGGCGCACTCCACGCGGTCACTTCCAGCACGCCGGGGAGCCCGTCCACGGTCAGCCGGACCGGAGGCGCGGAGACCGCCAGCCGTCCTGAGACGCCCACCACCTGCCCGGCGCCGTCCAGCAACCGGGCGGGCAGCAGCGGCTGGTACACCGTGGCCGGGTGCGGGGCGGGCAGCCTGCCGGGCCACGGCCCGCCACCGGCCGGGGGCGTGGCGATGTCGCCGACCGGGACCTTGCGGACCCGGTCGGCCGGGCCGCGGCCCCCGGTCAACTCCACCCGCGTGACCGCCCGGTGCCCGAGCAGCGCCTGCACCTGACCGGCCGCACGCTCCAGATCGTCCAGCGTGGCGCCCCCGCCGAACAGCACCGTCTGACGGCCGGTGGCCGCGCTGAGCTGCCGGGGCCGCAGCACCAGCTCCACCACTCCGACCGCGCCCCCGGCCCCGTCGGCGGCCGGGGTGAGATCCCCGGCATCGGTCCACGCCTGCACCTGCCAGCGCACCCGCTCCGCGACCGCCAACGACGACAGTCGTCCCTCGTGCCGCCACGCCCGCCGCAACTTGCGGCCGTCGGCCAGGCCCACCTCCACCTCCACTCGTGCTCCGACGACGCCCGCCGACGTCAGCCGCTCCTGCAACCGTTCGGCCAGTGCCTTCCCCGCGAACGCCAACGGCTCGGTGCGTTCCTCGGCAGGGTCGAAGCCCCACCGCACCGCGTGGTCGGGCTCCGCGCCCGAGGCGTTCAGAAGCCGCGGCTCACGCCCGGACGCGGTGCGGTGCGCCGCCGCCCCGTCGGCGCCGAAGCGGGCCGACACCTGGTCCGAGGGCAGCGCCGCGAAACCGCCCAGCGTGCCGATCCCGAGCCTGACCAGCAGTTCGGCCAGCCGGGGCCGACCGAGCACGCCCACCGGATAGGGGGCGAGTAAACCGGCCGTCTCCCCGGCCGGAACCAGGACCCCGGACCGGGCGCGGGCCGCCAGCGCCGCGGCGAAGGTCGTATCCGCGGCCCCGCTCTGCACGGGGTGGCCGAGCCGGGAGAGCGCCGCGGCGACCCGCGCGGCCAGCTCCGCCTCGCCGCCCCAGTACCGCGCGGGACCGCGGGCCGGGGCGGCCACCATGCCCGGACGGATCACCTCCAGCCGCGGCATCACCTCCGCCTCCAACCGGCGTACCACCGGCTCGAACCCGCGCGTCTCGGCCGCCTGATCCCGTTCGGCGACCCGCAGCCCGGGGCAGCGGGACTGCGCCTGCCGCACCCGCATCCCCCGGCGTACCCCGGCCGCCCGCGCCGCGGCCGAACACGCCACCACCCGTCCGTCCCCCGACACGACCGCCACCGGCTCGCCGTCCGGCAGCCCCGTGGTGATCAGCGGCCAGTCCGGGACCCACGACACCAGCACTCGCACGCCCGCTCACCCCACCACGCGCAGCGCCCGGCCCCGGCCCGGCGCGGCCCCGGCCCGCACCTGATCCGCGGGCGGAGCGACCGGTTCGGGCTCCGCCACGGGCATCGCCATCCCGGTCGGGCCGGGCAGCAACAGCTCCGCCCGGCGCGGGGCACCGCCCGCGGCGCCGCGCCCGGACACCTCCACCACCACGCGGCGATGACGCAGCACACCGTGGCCCGCACCGAGCCCGTCCCACCGCGCCTCGGTCACCCGCAGCCGCAGATCGGCGCCGTCCCACGGACCGGCCACGAGCAACACGGCGCCGTGGGCCCGTACCTGTCCTGCCACCCGTCGCACCACTCGCCCCGGCGCCGACCCCGGCGCGCCGAGCAGGATCACCGGCACCGTCGACACCAGCAACGACACCACCTGAGCCCACCGGCCCCCCGGCGCGTCCACCCACAGGCCCGCCCCGGCGTCCAGCCCCGCGTCCCGCGCGGCCAGCGCCCCCAAGGACGGCAGCCCCACCACGGCCCAGCCGACCCCGGGACGCCGTCCCACCGCCTGCGCCGCCAACGCCAGCAGCAGCCCCTTGTCCCCGCCGACAGCGGTCACCGTGCCCGCCCGCAGCCGCCCTTCGGGCAGCAGCGGACCCCACACGGACCCCGGTCCGGCGACCGTCCCGTGTCCCGCCCGACCGTCTGCCGCCAGCACTGCACCCATGCCCCCGACATTCGCACGCACGTTCGAACAAGGCAAGTCGGCACACCACCATCACCGCACGTGAGGGGTGTCGTACGGTCGATACGCATGTCCTCTGCATCCGCTCGACCGCGGCCGCTCGGCCCGCCCCTGATCGCCCGGGCGGGGGCGGTCGCGACGCCGTTCTCGGCCCGCTCGGCCGTCGTCACTCCGGTGGCCGACGTCCGCCCGCCGCCTGCCGTACTCGCGGACGCCGGTGGAGGCCGTCACTTCCGCTGAGATGCCGTGGAGGGTCGTGGGTTTTGTGACCGGCGGATAACGACGCGCCGACTTTTTACTCACGCGTAACTAGCCGCCCGTACTTACTCGCGCGTAATTTAACGGGTGTTCAGCAACCTCGTGATCCGGATCACAGGGCCTGCGTGTGTCCATTTTCCCGAACTGCGAGGAGATCACATGAGGCTGCCCTGGCGACGGCTCTTGGCCGCGCTTTCGCTGGCTGCCGCGATGGTTGTGGCGCCCGCTGCCACCGCCTCCGCATCTGCCAACTCGGCACCGTCAAGCGGGTGGAACAACTTCTCCTGCCGCCCCTCGGCCCAACACCCCCGTCCTGTCGTCCTGGTCCACGGCACCTTCGGCAACGGCACCGACAACTGGCTCGCCTTCGCCCCCTACCTGGTGCAGCGCGGCTACTGCGTCTACTCGTTCGACTACGGGATGCTGCCCGGCGTGCCGTTGATCGGCGGCCTCGGTCCGATCGCGGACTCGGCGCAGCAGCTCTCCGACTTCACCGACCGGGTGCTCGCCGCCTCCGGCACCTCCAAGGTCGACATCGTCGGGCACTCGCAGGGCGGCATGATGCCGCGTTACTACCTGCGCTTCCTCGGCGGCGCGGCGAAGGTGAACGCCCTGGTCGCACTGGCCCCCGACAACCACGGGACCACGCTCGACGGACTCACCAAGCTGCTCCCGTACTTCCCCGGCGCGGCCGACGCGCTCCACGGGATCACCCCCGGACTCGCCGACCAGGTGGCCGGATCGCCCTTCCAGCAGCACCTGAACGCGGGCGGCGACACCGTGCCCGGCGTGCACTACACGGTGATCTCGACCATCTACGACGAGGTCGTCACGCCGTATACGACCCAGGCGCTGTCCGGGCCCGACGTTCACAACGTCGTGCTCCAGAACCTGTGCCCGGTCGACGTGTCCGAGCATGTGGCCATCGGCCTGACCGACCGCATCGCCTTCCACGAGGCGGCGAACGCGCTCGATCCGGCGCACGCGACCCCGACCACCTGCCTGTCGGCGTTCAGTTAGCCCATGGCGGTGATATGCGCGAGCCGTCGGCCAGCGTGGCTTGCAGGCCGATGCTTGTGGTGACCCACAAGGTGGCCGGCTCCTCCGTGCGGTTGGACAGACCTATGGAGGAGCCGGGCCGTGCGATGGCGGCATCTCCCGGTGTCAGGGAGCGCGTCTCCCCGTCGACGGACAGCTCCACCGACCCGGACAGGGCCAGGAACACCTCCTCGCGAGTGATGGTGTGCGGAGGTCCCGACGTCCCGGCCGGGACCTCGCTGCGCCAGGCGCACAGTTCCTCGCTGCCGAGTGCGGGCGCCGCGTAGGACACGAAGCGCACCCCGTGGATCTCATGTGCGACGGCGTCGGCCGCGGTGATGAAAGGCATGACAACCTCCGGTTTTAGGCAAGTAGCTTGCGTAATCTCCTTGCCTATATGTTCAAGCAGCTTGCGCACTGTGTCAAGGTGTTCCTGTGAAGAATTCCGATGCCATGAGCCTGAGCGCGGCGCTCCTCGCCGCCACCGGCTCGCTCGTCGAGGACATCCACAACGGCGTCGTGGCCCTCGGCTACACCGACCTGCGCCCCACGCACGGCTTTGTCTTCTCCCGGCTGGCCCCGTCCGGCGCGACCGTCACCGAGATCGCCGAACACCTCGGCGTCACTCGCCAGGCGGCCAGTCAGATCGTGGACGAGCTGGAGCGCAAGGGGTACGTCGAACGCCGCCCGCACCCCGACGACGCGCGGGCCCGGCTGGTCGTGCTCACCCCGCAGGGGTGGCGGTGCACCCGCGCCGCCGAGGAGTCCGCCGCGGAAGCCGTCCAGCCCTGGATCGAACTCCTCGGCGAGGAGCGGCTGCTCGCGCTGCGCGACGAACTGGTCCGCCTCGCGCCCACCGGCCCCATCCGTCCGAGCTGGTAGCGCGGCACGCGGCCGACCGCCGGAGGAGAACGCGGCCCGGCCGCACCGGCCGTGGCAGGGTGGCGCCATGAGCGATCCAGACCGCCGGCCCACTGCCCTCCGGATCATCGGGACCGTCCTCGACCCCGGCACCTGGCGCCGCTGGGACGAACCGGTGACCGTGGCCGACCTGCCCGAAGCGGGCGACTACCGGGCGGATCTGCTCGCCGCCCGCGCCCGTACCGGCCTGGACGAGTCGGTGGTGACGGGGGAGGGGCGGATCCGGGGGCGCCGAGTGGCGCTGATGGCAGGGGAGTTCGGCTTCCTCGGCGGGTCCATCGGAGTCGCCGCGGGCACCCGGCTGGTCACGGCGGTCGAACGCGCCACCCGCGAACGGCTCCCGCTGCTGGCCACGCCCGCCTCCGGCGGCACCCGCATGCAGGAAGGAACCATCGCCTTCCTCCAGATGGTCAAGGTCACCGCCGCCATCGCCGACCACAAAGCCGCCGGACTCCCTTACCTGGTCCACCTGCGGCACCCCACGACCGGCGGGGTGCTCGCGTCCTGGGGATCGCTCGGCCATGTCACCTCGGCGGAACCCGGCGCGCTCATCGGCTTCCTGGGACCACGGGTGCACCAGGCGCTCTACGGCGAGGAGTTCCCCGCCGGAGTGCAGACCTCCGAGAATCTGCTCGCCCACGGTCTGATCGACGCGGTGCTGCCCGCGGGCGCGCTCGCCGCGGCGGCGGCCACGGCGCTCGACGTGCTCTGCGGCGAGCAGGGCCCGCTCTCGCACCGGCCCCTGACCGCGCCCCGGCACGTGCCCGCGCCTCCGTCCGTGTCCACGCCCGCGCCCGTATCTCCGCCCGCACTCCTATCTCCGCCCACGCCCGCAGGGCAGGAAGAGAGAGGACAAGGAGAGGACACGCCGCTACCCGTGGACGCGTCGCTTCCCACGAGCGCGTCACTTCCCGCCGACACCGCCGACTCGCTGCGCCGCAGCCGCCGACCCGAACGCCCCGGACTGCACGACCTGTTGGCCCGTGCCACCGATGTGACACCGCTGAGCGGCACCGGCGCGGGAGAGCGCGACCCCGGTCTGCTGCTGGCACTCGCCCGCTTCGGACCCTCGCCGTGCGTGGTGCTCGGCCACGACCGCCGCCCCGCGGAATCCGGACCCGCGCCGCTGGGACCCGCCGGACTGCGCGAGGCACGGCGCGGGATGCGGATCGCCGCCGAACTCGGCCTGCCTCTCCTCACCGTTGTCGACACGGCGGGCGCCGCGCTCTCCCGCGAGGCGGAGGAAGGCGGTCTCGCCGCCGAGATCGCCCGCAGCCTCGCCGACCTCGTCACGCTCCCCGCGCCCACGCTGTGCCTGCTCCTCGGCCAAGGGGCGGGCGGCGGCGCGCTCGCTCTGCTGCCCGCCGATCAGGTGCTCGTCGCCCGGCACGCCTGGCTGTCCCCGCTCCCGCCCGAAGGCGCCTCCGCGATCCTCCACCGCACGACGGACCGCGCCGTCGAACTCGCCGAACAGCAGGGCATCGGCTCGGCCGCGCTGCTCGCCCACGGCATCGCGGACGCCGTCGTCCCGGAGGACCCGGACGCCGCCGACGACCCGGACGCCTTCCTCACTCGTCTCGCCCACGTCCTCGGCGCGCGTCTCGCGGACCTCCGCGCGATGGACCCCGAGCGGCGAACAGCCGCCCGCAGAGCGCGTTATCGCAGGCTGGGCGGGGTCTGAGGGGCCATTGTCAGTGGTGGGTGGCAGGCTTTTCCCATGAGCACCGAGACGGACAACCGCGACTTCTGGGACGGCGAAGCCGACCGCTTCGACGACGAGCCCGACCACGGCCTGCGCGACCCGAAGGTCAGGGACGCCTGGGCCATACGGCTGCGCTCGTGGCTGCCCGGGACGCCGTCCGACGTGCTCGACCTCGGCTGCGGCACGGGAAGCCTCGCGTTGCTCGCGGCCGAGGCGGGACACCGGATCACCGCTGTCGACTCATCGACAAAGATGGTCGCGCGGGCCGAGGAGAAGCTGACGGGTACGGGGGCGCGGGTGCTGGTCGGCGACGCCGCCCGGCCGCCGGTCGGCCCCGCCGGATTCGATGTCGTCCTCGTCCGGCACGTGCTGTGGACCCTGCCGGATCCGGCGGCCGTACTGCGGCACTGGGTGGGGTTGTTGCGGCCGGGCGGCAGGCTCGTACTGGTCGAAGGACGCTGGGGCGCGATCAGCCCGGTCGGCATCGGGGCCGCGGAACTCGTCGAGCTGACCGCACCGCTCGGCGGCCGACTGGTGATCGAACAGCTCGGGCACGATGCCGCGTTGTGGGGCCGTGAGGTCGAGGACGAGCGGTACGCGGCGGTGCTCCGGCCGCCCGCGCCCCAACGGCACAAGGAGATCGTCGACGTCCATCTGCTGCTGCTCCGCGGCGACGAGGTGCTGCTCGCCCGCCGCTCGGGCACCGGCTACGCGGACGGTCTGCTGAACGCGCCGTCCGGACACCTGGAGGACGGCGAGGACGTCAGAAGCGGCATGATCCGCGAGGCCCGCGAGGAGATCGGCATCGAGTTGGCGTCGGAGGAGCTGGCGGTCGCCCTGGTCATGCAGCACCGCGCACCGGACGGCGCGGCCAGGATCGGCTGGTTCTTCACGGCCGAATACGGCAGCGGCGGCGAGCCCGTCAACCGCGAGCCCGACAAGTGCTCCGAGCTGGGCTGGTACCCGCTGGACGCCCTGCCCGACGACATGGTCGCGTACTGCCGAGCGGGCATCGACGCCTACCGGGGCGGGCAGCCGTTCCTGCTCCACCTGCACGAGAGCGGGGACCCGATCGCCCACGACCCGGCCGGCAGCGGCCGAGCGGTGCCGCTGCCGCCGTCCGCTGTGCCAGGATCCCGGATATGAGCCTGAAGATCACCGTAGACGCGGACGCGGCCACCGCCCCGTACGAGCAACTGCGCGGGCAGATCGCGGAAGAGGCCCGCGAGGGACGCCTTCCGGTCGGCTACAAGCTGCCCACCGTACGGGGACTCGCCGAGCAGTTGGGGCTTGCGGCCAACACGGTCGCCAAGGCGTACCGCGCGCTGGAGGCCGACGGGGTGATCGAGACCCGCGGCAGGCACGGCACCTACATCGCCGCAGCCGACGCCCGCGCACGGGAAGTGGCCGCCGCGGCGGCGGAGTACGTGGCACGCACGCGCCGCCTCGGGCTCGACCGGGACGCCGCGCGGGCCGCGGTGGACGAGGCGCTGCGCGCCGTCGACGAGGCCTAGAGCCCCGGACCCCGGAGGTTCTCGCTCTCGGAGGGGCGCCAGCGTGGCAGGTCGGCGGCCGGGGGGCCGGGCGGGCGTGACCAGGTGGTGGGGGAGCCGTCGTAGTGGATCGGCGGGAGTGCGTAACGGAGTCGGCCCATGGGGGAGTCGGCTTCGGCGAGACGGGGGAGTGATCGCGATGGTCCGCAGGTGGTGGAGGATCGGTCGCCGGGATGCCGGTACGGACGGCCACGGCGAGATCGCCCGCCGCGTACACCGTCTGCTCGGAGCGTTCGCCGGGCGCTGCCGCGAGTTCCTCCGCCACTCGGGCCACGAGGGCGTCGGTGCTGTCGGAGTCATGACAACAGCGGACGTCTGCAAGGCGGCGTCCGGTACTCGCGCGTCTCCTCGTGCGTCTTCTCACCCGCGGGCCGCGCGGTTCCCGGACGCCTCATCGGCCTTGGCGGCGTCCGGGGCGGGGAAACCGCCGGAGCTGCTAGAGGTAGAGGCCGTCCGACGCCTGGGCGGGGACGGGCAGGGCGGCCGTGCTGCCGCGGCGGAGCGCGTACAGCTCGGCGAGGGTGGCGCCTTCGCGGCCGATGCCCTCGGGAGTGCCCAGCCAGTTGACGGCCTCGTCACGGGTCAGCGGGCCGACCTCGATCCTGGCCAGGCAGCGGCCCGGCCGGACCACCGCGGGGTGCAGGCGTTCCAGATCCTCGTTGGTGGTGATGCCGACCAGCACATTGCGGCCTTGGCCCAGCAGCCCGTCCGTGAGATTGAGCAGCCGGGACAGCGCCTGGCCGGTCTGGTGCTTGGCCTGCCCCCGGATCAGCTCGTCGCAGTCCTCCAGCAGCAGGAGCCGCCAGCGACCGCCCGCCGTGCCGTCGTCCTCGCCGATGGCGATGTCCATCAGATAGCCGACGTCGTTGAAGAGCCGCTCGGGGTCGAGCACGCAGTCGACCTGGCACCAGTCGCGCCAGGACCGGGCCAGAGTGCGCAGCGCCGAGGTCTTGCCGGTGCCGGGCGGGCCGTGGAGCAGCAGCAGGCGGCCGGTGATGTCGTCGGCCGTGAGCTTCATCAGGCCGTCCATCGAGTCGGCGACCGGCGCGGTGTAGTTCCCGCGCAGCTCCTCCCACGTGGCGGCGGAGATCTGCCGGGTGGTGCGGTGCGGTCCGCGGCGCGGCGAGACGTACCAGAAGCCCATGGTGACGTTCTCGGGCTGCGGCTCCGGCTCGTCCTCGGCGTCGTCGACGGAGGACTTCAGCACCTGCTCGGCCAGTTCGTCCGTGACGGCGGCCACGGTGACGTCGGCGCCCCGGTTCCAGCGGGAGATGAGGACGGTCCAGCCGTCGCCCTCGGCGAGGGTGGCGCTGCGGTCCTTGTCGCGGGCCTGGCGCAATACCACCGCGTCCGGCGGCAGCAGTGTGAGGCCGGACTTCACATTCTCCAGCGAGGCGCCGCGCGAGAACGGCTGCTCGCCCGAGGTGAACCGGCCCAGGAAGAGGGCGTCCACGACATCGGACGGGGAGTCGCTGTCGTCCAGTCGCAGATGGACGGGGAGCGCCTGGTGCGGGGCGGTGGCGGCGGTCGGCTTGGCGGCCGGTCCCTTGCCGGTTCCGGTGGTGGGCGGCACTTGCCTCCTCGGTTCACTGGGTGTCGCGGACATGCGGCCCATGATCCGGCACGCGGGCCCGATTCGCCCAGTCTTTTTCCATGCCGGGCCTCCCACCACGCCGTTGGTGGATTCATACCGTCTTGTCAGTTTTTGGCGAGCGAGGTGCCGGGCGGCTTGAACTTCTCGTACAAGCGTACGTCCACGCTCGTGGGTGTCCCCGGCGGGGCGGCGGGGGAGACCCACAGGAACGGCACTGTTGCCAGGTCACAGCGGTCGCCGCCGATCGGGCGGCCGAGCTGGGCACATGCCCTTGGAATGTCAACGCCCTTGAGGAGAAGGTGAATACGGCGTCGCGAATGAGTCCAGGATGCGCACGTGACGTGGCGGGGCGATAGGGTTAGCCTGCCCGAGCCGGGTGCCCTCGTAAGGGTGGGGAGAGTAATGGAACAGATAGCGATGCACAGCAGGCCACGAGTGCCTGCCATCAACTGCGGTACAGGCGCGTCCAGTGCGCGCCTCGACCGGCACCTCGCGATACTGGCCGGGCCTGCCCTGCCCCAGCGCGACACAGAGGAAGCGACTGTGCTGATGCAGGAGCTGACCTCGCGCAACACCGTGCACACCAAGGCCAACCGCGGTGCGAGGGTGTCGCTCTTCGCGCCGCTGCGACGGCTGCGGAGATCGCTGTTCGGCAACCGAGGCTGAGTCCGCTCCGCCCTCTCCCAGGACTCGGACTCCCAGGTCCCGCCGTCCCCTGACCTCGGTCGGGGCCGCGGACCGGCCAGGTGCTCGGATCGTCCGGCGGCCACACCGTCCCGGCTCGGCGCTGCTTCGCGCGGCGCTTCGGTGTGTGCCCGCCGCGGCCGTCCCTCCCCACCGGACGGTCCGCCGCGACACCAGGTCGCGCGGACACCCTGCACCCGGCCGCAGCAGGACCGCTTACGGCAAGGTCGTTCACGGCACGGCTGGTCACAACGGCTGGTCACAGCAGGGCGAACTGCCCGTCCGGCCCTTCCTCGTGGTGTTCCAGCACGGAGGCGGGCCTGCGCCTGGCGGCGGGCACCGGCAGTACGCCGCCGGCCCGCAGTTCGGCCGTCGTGACCGTCTCGCCGCGCACCGCCAGGCGGCGCGCCAGACCCTCGCGGTCCGCGCGCAGACCGGCCAGCAGTGTCAGCACACTGATCAGTTCCAGCAGTTCCGACGTGGTGGCCCGTGTCCACGCGGCGGGTCGCAGCGCCTCCAGGGTCCCCGGCGCACCCGGCGCCGTACGCCGCTCGAACCACGCCTCGATCACCCGCACCCCACCCGCGGTGACCTCCCAGGCGGCCGGTGAGACCGGCGAGATCCGGCCGTCACCGATCAGCAGCGCCCGCTCGTCCGGGTCGTACGACAACTCCCCGGCGGCCGGGGCGTCCGGCAGCGGCGAGCGGACGTAAGGGCGGCTTCCTCCGGGCAGCCGGAGCCGACCGGCGTCGCGTCCCTCGGCGGCATCGGCGAACCGCGCCCCGTGGGTCTGGAGCCACAGCGTCCGGCGCCCGAGCGCCAGCCCCTCCTGCCAGAGCGCGGGATCACGGGGCAGCGGTACGAGGGCGCCGCCGGGGCCCGGCCGCGCCGCCGCGCCGATCCAGGCCAGCACGTCCGCGGCGGCGACCTCGGTGCCCAGCCGCGCGGAGAGCAGGGCGGTCAGCCCCGGCGCGATGTTGGGGTCCCGGCCGCCCGGCTGCCGGAACAGCGGCCGTATCCAGCCCGGCCGCCCGGCAGGGGAGCGCCCGTCGGGCAGCAGCGCGCAGAACACCACGGCGGGCTCCGGCGCCCCGGACTCCGCCACCGACGCGGCCCGCGCCTGATACGCCTGTTCCAGTGCGAAGACCTGCCGGTCGTCGGCCGTCCGCCATATCTCGGCCCGCGCCACGTCGATCAGCCGGTGGTCGGGTATCAGCCACTGCCGGTCGTACGGGCCGTGCTGCACCCGCACCGGCTCGGGGCAGCGACCGGTCTCGCCGGCCAGCGCGGTGGTCGGGGTGCGGTGGCCCGGCAACTGCGCGACGGGCGTGTGCAGATTCCTGGCCCGCGTCGGATGCAGCAGCGCCGACCGGGCGTCCTGGTCCGCGGTGCCGGTGAACAGCGCCCACCGGGCATGCAGACAGGAAGGCTCCGCGGCCATCGGCCAGCCGCGGCCGATCCGCAACGGGCGTACGGACCACGGCATCACGTCGTGCAGCAAAGGCGCGTCATTGCTCACCGCACGCATGCTACTGACGACCCTCAGGGCGCCTCCATCGTCACCGTGAACGAGAAGCGGTCACCCCGGTAATGGATGCGCACCACGTCCACCGCCCGGCCCGACTCGTCGTAGGTCACCCCGGTGTAGTGCAATATCGGGCTCAGCAGCGGCACTTGCAGCAGCCGCGCCGTCTCGGGGTCGGCCAGCCGCGCCTCCACGGTGTCGGTGATCCGGCTGATCCGCACGCCGAGCACGTCCCGCAGCACCTTCGTCATCGGCCACCGCTCCAGGTCGGCGAGGTCGATCCGGGCGCCGAGTTCCGGACGTACGAAATTCTCCGCCCAGTTGGTGGGCTCACCGCTCTCGTCGCAGCGCAGCCTGCGGTAGGCCATGGCCCGGTCGAGGTCGGGGAAGTGCTCGGCGGCCCCCGGCGGCAGCGGCTCGGAACCGTAGCGCAGCACCGCCGTACGGCCGCCGGACTGCTGCGCCACGATCGCGTCCACCGAGCCGAGCAGCTTCACCGGCGCCCCGCGCAGCGCCGTCGGCTCGATGAAGGTGCCACGCCTGCGGTGCCGGCTGATCAGGCCCTCGTCCTCCAGCTCCTTGAGCGCCTGCCGCATGGTGAGGACACTCACCCCGTAGTGCCCGGCCAGCTCGTCCTCGGTGGGCAGCCGCAGCGGGGCCTGCGCGTGGCGGCCCAGTATCGAGGCGCGCAACGACTGCGAGACCTGGTACCACAGCGGCAGCTTGCGGTTCAGGACGAGGGAGTCGGGGGCGAAGGACGTCACGGCCGGAAGTTTCTCGCAAGCCCCTCCCACACCCGGTCGTAGCCCCCCTGCCGGTGCTCCCCGTTCAGCGCGAACTCGGTGGGCACGACCGGCCAACGGGTCTCGAACATGAACGCCAGCCCGTCGTCCACGCGCTGCGGCGCCAGTTCGGCGGCGCTCGCCTTGTCGAAGGTGGCCCGGTCAGGTCCGTGCGCCGACATCATGTTGTGCAGCGAGGCGCCGCCGGGCACGAAGCCCTCGGCCTTGGCGTCGTACGCCCCCTCGATCAGGCCCATGAACTCGGTCATCACATTGCGGTGGAAGTACGGCGGCCTGAAGGTGTCCTCGCCGACCAGCCAGCGGGGGGCGAAGACCACGAAGTCCGCGCCCGCGAGCCCCGGCGTGTCCGAGGGCGAGGTGAGCACCGTGAAGATCGACGGGTCGGGGTGGTCGTAGCTGAGCGACCCCAGCACGTTGAAGCGGTGCAGGTCGTACACGTACGGCACATGGCTGCCGTGCCAGGCGACCACGTCGAGCGGCGAGTGGTCGTAGACCGCGGCCCAGAGATTGCCGCCGAATTTGTTGACCACCTCCGTCTGCTCGTCCCGGTCCTCGTAGGCGGCGACCGGGGCGCGGAAGTCCCGCGCGTTGGCCAGTCCGTTCGCACCGATCGGGCCCAACTCCGGGAGCTGGAAGGGCTGGCCGTAGTTCTCGCAGACGTAGCCGCTCGCCGTGCCGTCCGGCAGCTCGACGCGGAAGCGGACGCCGCGCGGGATCAGCGCGACCTCGCCCGGATCGGCGCGGATCAGCCCCAACTCGGTCCGCAGCAGCAGGGCGCCCCGCTGCGGCACGATCAGGAACTCGCCGTCCGAGGAGGAGAACACCCGGTTGTGCATCGAGAGGTTGGCCGCGTACCAGTGGATGCCGATGCCCTCACGGCGCAGCACATCGCCGTTGCCCCCGACCGTGACCAGGCCGGTCACGAAATCCGTCGGCTCCTGCGGCATCGGCAGCGGGCCCCAGCGCAGCCGGTTGGGGTCGGGCTCCACGTCCAGGAACGGGGCGCTGCGCACCTGGCCGTTGGGGACGCGGCGGAAGGGCGGATGGGCGGCCGAGGGCCGGATCCGGTAGAGCCAGCTCCGTCGGTTGCGGGCGCGCGGCTCGGTGAACGCGGTGCCGCTGAGCTGTTCCGCGTAGAGCCCGAAGGGGGCGCGCTGCGGTGAGTTGCGCCCCTCCGGGAGCGCGCCCGCCACGGCTTCGCTGCTGTGCTCGTTGCCGAAGCCCGAGGAGTACGGCAGGTCCTTGCCGTCCTCGGCGTCGGCGCCGCCCGGCCCGTTCACGGCGTTCGTGGCGTTCATGGTCTGCTCCCGGTGGGGTCTCGTCCGTGATTCCTATGCTGAACCATAGGAATCACGGCGGCAACCCTCAGCCCGAGCCTGTGGAAAACTCCGCTGCCAGGGCCCGGACGGTGGCCGCGGCCGAGATCGCGTGGCCGCGCGCCGAGGCGTGCACCAGGTCGGCGCTGTACAGGTCGCGGTCGGCGACGGCGGGATGGTCGTACATCTCGACGACCACCGCGCCGTAGCGCTCCGCGACCGTCCGGGTCACCTGATTGAGGACGGCGACGCCGGTCTCCAGCGGGCCGCCGCGCAGTTCCGGCACGGCCGCCGCGACATTCATCAGCGCGTACGCGAACAGGGTCCTGCCGGGCGCGGCCAGCCGGGCGAAGAGCAGGTCGAGCTCCTTCTCCAGCACCTCGGGGGAGAAGCCGGGCAGCAGCAGGTCGTTGCCGCCGCAGACGATCGCGACCAGGTCGGGCGCGAAGCGCGCGGCGCGCTCGGCCTGGTCGGCGCGTACCTGGCCCGCGGTGAGACCGCGCATGCCGAGGTTGAGATACGTCAGCTCCGGCACGACCCGGCGCAGGGCCTCCGCGGTGCGGTCGGCCCAGGGCACGGTGCGGTATCCGGGCACGGGGTCGCCCAGGCCCTCGGCGATGCTGTCGCCGACGACCGCGAAGCGCTTCCAGGGCGCGCCGCGCAGCAGCCGGTCGCTCTCCTCGGGTGACAGGCAGTGGGGGTCGGCGGCCTCCGCCGGGTGATCGGCCGCATAGGTGGCGGAGAAGGCGCTGACCGCGCTGCGGACGGGATCGGGGACGGGATCGGGATCGGGACTCTGAGCGGGACCGGGGACGGGATCGGGATCGGGGACGGGACTCTGGGCGGGATCGGGATCGGGATCGGGATCGGGAGCGGGGAGGGGATCGGGGAGGGGAACGGGAACGGCGTCGCCGTGCTGCGTCATCTCAGGACTCCTTGGCAAGGGTGCGGGTCAGGCCGAGGCCGACCACGGCGGCGACGGCGGCAAGCGCGGCGCAGACGAGGAACACCTCGCGGAACGCCCGCGTCCCGTCCAGGCCGTGGGCGGCGATGACCGAGGCGGTCGCGGCGACGCCGAGCGCGCCGCCCAACTGCCGCGCGGTGGTGGTCATGCCGACGCCCGAGGCGAACTGCCTGGGCGGCAGCGATGTCGCGGCGGCGGTGGACAGGGCGGTGAGCGTGGCCCCGAAGGCGGCGCCGCCGATCAGGCCCATGGGCAGCCACAGCGCCAGGAAACGGGTGTCGGCGCCGAGTTGGAACCAGGTCCAGACGCTCACCGCGGCGAAGGCGGCCATGGACACGGCGACAACGGCGGGCAGATGGTGCGGCCGGGCGCGCTTGCCGACCACCAGCGCGGCCACCGCGGAGGTGAGCGCGCCGGGTGTGAGGGCGAAGCCCGCCTTGAGGACCGAGTAGTGCCACACGGTGGTGAGGAACAGCGGTCCGCAGAGCATCCAGGCGAAGAGCGCGGCCCCGGCGAAAGCGGCTGCGGCGGAGGCGACGGCGAAGGCGCTGTCGCGGAACAGGCCGGTCTCGACGGCGGGCGTCACCTGGTGCGTGGAACGGACGAGCGCCACGACGAGCAGTGCCGCGCCGCACAATGTGCTGCCCACAGTGGCCGCGGACGCCCAGCCCCAGTCGCTGCCCTTGCTGAGGCCGAGCACCAGCAGGCCGATGCCCAGGGTGACGGCGAGCGTGCCCAGCGGGTCGGGCAACCGCCGTTCCGCGCCGACGCGTTCCGGCAGGCCGCGCAGTCCCGCGGCCACCAGGAGGATGCCCACCGGCACATTGATGAGGAAAACGGAGCGCCAGCCGAAGGCGTCGACCAGCAGACCGCCCAGGCTCGGCCCGGCGGCGCTGGCCATCGAGCCCGCGGCGCCCCAGACGCCGATCGCCGCCGCGAGCCCGGCGGGGGGCGTGGTGGCGAGCAGCAGCCCGAGCGCGGCCGGGATCATCCCGGCCGCGGCGGCGCCCTGGAGGGCGCGGGCGGCGATCAGCCAGGGCAGGCCGGGCGCGGCGGCGCACAAGGCGGAGGCGACCGTGAAGCCGGTGAGCGACAGCAGGAAGACGCGCTTGCGGCCGAAGGCGTCGGCTATCCGTCCCGCCGGGGTGAGCAGCGCGGCGAAGAGCACCGCGTAGCTGCTCACGACCCACGACAGGTCGGACACGCGGTCGGCGGGGAAGCTCTCGGCCAGGTCGGGGAAAGCGACGTTGACGATGGTGGCGTCGAGGAACGCGATGAAGGTGGCGCCCGCGCTGAGCAGCAGGACGAGCCCCGGTCTGACGTCCGGGGTCCGTCCTGAGCCGGGCGGTGCGGGGAGGGTGGAAGCGGGGGAGGACATGGGCCGTCCTTGCCTTGGCAGCGAGAAACATACTGAGAGTACATACTAACGGTATGAAAATGCATACCGAAGGTATGTGCCTGTCAAGAGTGGGCAGGCCCTAGGGTGGGAAGGGCATCGCGAACGACAGGAGGGCGCCGCCGTGGCAGCACCGCGCACAGGCACCGGAAGCGGGACGGGCACCGTCCCGGCCCGCAGGGCGGCGGCACGCCCCACGCAGCGCGAGCGGTCGGACGCCACCGTCGAGGACCTGCTCACCGCGGCCCGCGCGCTGTTCGCCGCCGAGGGCTACGCGGCCACCTCGCTGGACGCGGTCTGCGAGCGGGCGGGCGTCACCAAAGGCGCCCTTTACCACCACTTCTCCGGCAAGAGGCAGCTCTTCAGCGCCGTCTACACCCGCGAGCAGGAACGTCTCGCCCACCGGATCTCGACCGCGTATCTCCAGGTCGCCGACCCGTGGGAGGCGGTCTACGAGGGCAGCCGCGCCTATCTGGAGGCGTCCTTGGACCCCGAGGTGCAGCGCATCACGCTCTTCGACGCTCCGGGCGCGCTCGGCTGGGAGGCGATGCGCGACCTCGGCGTCAACTGCCGCCAACTCACCCTGCGCGGCGTGAAGTACGCCATCAAGGCGGGCGCGATCTCGCAGCGCCCCGCCGACCCGCTGACGTCGATGCTCTACGGCGGACTCAGCGAGAGCGCGATGGCGATCGTCAGGGCCGACGACCCGCCGGCCGCCCTGGCGGAAGCCCTCGCGGACCTGCGCAAGCTCTTCGACGCGCTCGCCGCGAAGGGCTGAGGGAGCCGTGCCACGGGCCGTGGGCGCGGACAGCGGACTGCGCCGCGCACCGGTGCAGCAGCGCAGCACCGAACGCCTGGAACGCATCCTCGACGCCTGCGCCCGGCTATTGGACGAGGGCGGTTACGAGCGTCTTAGCACCCGCGCCGTCGCCGCCCGCGCGGGCGTCCCCATCGGGTCGGTCTACCGTTTCTTCTCCGACAAGCGCGCCCTCGCGGACGCCCTCGCCCACCGCAACCTCGACGAATTCCTCGACCGTACGGCCGCGCGTCTCGCGGAGCCCGGCACCGACCCCGACTGGCGCACGGCGGTGAACATCCTGGTCGACGAGTACACCGCCATGAAGCGCACCGCGCCCGGTTTCGCGCTGGTCGACTTCGGCGTGCCGGGCGAGACCAACCACGACCTCGCCGACCGGCTGCCCGCGCTGCTCGGGGAACGGCTCTCGGTCGACCCCTCGGAACCCCGGCTGCGGCTGGCCCTGGTGATCGCCGTCGAGACGGCGGACGCCGCGCTGCAACTCGCCTTCCGCACCGACCCGTCGGGCGACCCCGGGGTGATCTCCGAGACGAAGGAGCTGATCCGGGCCTATCTCGCGACCGTCCTGGACTGATCTCCCAGGCCCCCAGGCCCCCAGGCCCCCAGGCCCCCAGGTCCCCTGGCCTCCCCGCCCCTTCCCGGATCTCCCGCACCCGCCCTCGCGAGGCCCGATGCCCGCTCCAGGGGTCGTTGTCAGTACCGCCGGGTAATGTCGAAGACGACCGCGCGCCAACGTCGCCGCCCGTCCAGGGGAGTCCCCGATGACCCGAACCGCCCTGCGCATCTGTCCGCTCTGCGAGGCCACCTGCGGCCTCACGCTGTCCGTCGACGACGGACGGGTGACGCATGCCCGCGGCGACCGGGACGACGTGTTCAGCGCGGGCTTCATCTGCCCCAAGGGCGCCGCTTTCGGCGCGCTCGACGCCGACCCCGACCGGCTGCGGCGCCCCCTGGTGCGCCGCGAGGGCCGGCTGACCGAGGCGACGTGGGACGAGGCGTACGCGGCCGTCGCCGCCGGGATCGGCGCGGTCACCGGCGCGCACGGCGGTGACGCGGTCGGCGTCGTCCTCGGCAACCCCAATGTGCACACGATGGCGGGCGGCCTCTACCCCGCGCAGCTCATCGGCGCGCTGCGCACCCGCCGCGTCTTCACCGCGAGCACGCTCGACCAGATGCCCAAGCACGTGTCCTGCGGCTACCTCTTCGGCGACCCGAACGCGATCCCGGTGCCCGACCTGGACCGCACCGACCATCTGCTGCTCATCGGCGCGAACCCGCTGGTGTCCAACGGCAGTCTGGCCACCGCCGCCGACTTCCCCGGCAAGCTCAAGGCGCTGCGGCGGCGCGGCGGCAGACTCGTCGTCATCGACCCGCACCGCACCAGGACCGCCCGCGCCGCCGACCGCCATGTGGCGCCCAGGCCCGGCACCGACGCGGCCCTGCTGCTCGCCATGGTCAGGACACTGTTCGCCGAAGGGCTCGCGGACCCCGGCGAACTGACCCCGTGGCTCAGCGGCGTGGCCGAAGTACGCGACCTTGTGACGGATTTCGCGCCGGAGGCGGTCGCCGCGTATTGCGACGTCCCGGCCGACGACATCCGGGCCCTGGCACGCGAGTTGGCGGCGGCCGGGCGCGCCGTGGTCTACGGGCGGCTCGGCAGCACCGCCGTGGAATTCGGCACCCTGGCGAGCTGGGCGGTCGACGTGCTCAACGCGCTGACCGGCAATCTGGACCGGCCGGGCGGTGCCATGTTCCCGCTCGCGGCCACCGCGCGGGCGCCCCGACCGCCCGGCCCCGGCAAGGGATTCCGTGTCGGCCGCTGGCACAGCCGGGTCTCGGGACACCCGGAGGTCAAGGGTGAACTGCCCGCCGCCGCCCTCGCCGAGGAGATCGACACTCCCGGGGACGGCCGCCTGCGCGCCCTCGTCGTGGTCGCGGCCAACCCGGTGCTGTCCGCCCCCGACGGCCTGCGGCTCGACCGCGCCCTGGACGGCCTGGACTTCATGGTCAGCGTCGATCCGTACCTCAACGAGACCTCGCGCCACGCCGATGTGGTGCTGCCCCCGCCCCCGCCCGCGCAGAGCGCGCACTACGACTTCGCCTTCAGCACGCTCGCGGTCCGCAACACCGTCCGCTACAGCCCGCCCGCGGTGCCGCTGGAGGACGGACTGCTGGACGAACCGGAGATCCACGCCCGGCTGATCCTCGCCGTCCTGGGACATACCCGGGGCCAGGGAGCCGCCCCCGCGCTCGTGGACGAACAGGCGGTGGTCCGCAAGCTCACCGCCGAGACCGGCGACCCGCACTCGCCGGTCCACGGCCGGGACGTCGCGGAGCTGTCCGCCGCGCTCGGCGGGAGGACCGGATACGAGCGGCGGCTCGACATGATGCTGCGCCTCGGCCCGTACGGCGACGGCTTCGGCGCCGACCCCGACGGCCTCACCCTGGCGAGGGTCCTGGACCGGCCGCACGGCATCGACCTCGGCCCGCTGCGCCCGCGCGTGCCCGAGGTGCTGCGGACACCGTCCGGCACGGTCGAGCTGGCGCCCGAGGCCATTGCCGCCGATCTGCCGCGGCTGCGGGCCGCGGTGACGCGCGGCGCGGACGGCGAAGGGCTGGTCCTCATCGGGCGCCGCCACCTGCGGTCCAACAACTCCTGGATGCACAATGTGCCCGCGCTCACCGGCGGCACCAACCGCTGCACGGTGCAGATACACCCCGTCGACGCGGCCCGGCTCGGGCTGGCCGACGGGGCGCTCGCCCTGATCAAGGGCGACGGCGGGGAGATCACCGCGGCCGTCGAGATCACCGACGCGCTGCGCCCCGGAGTGGTCAGCGTGCCGCACGGCTGGGGTCACGACCGCGAGGGCACCCGGCTGACCGAGGCGGCCCGCGAGCCGGGCGTCAACGTCAATCAGTTGCTCGACGGCACGCGGCTCGACCCGCTCTCCGGCACGGCCGTGCTCAACGGATTCCCGATACGGATGGAGGCCGTCCGCTGACCCGCGCCGCGCCCGTGACACGGCCGGGTGACACGGCGCCGCCGAGTGGTGTGACACCCGGACAGCGGGGCACGGGACCCCTGGGCGCGGGTCGCCCGGGGAGGGCGGCCGGACGTCACGGGCCCGGCCCGGCCCCGCGCGGAGCCCGGGTCGTCGGGTGTTCCCGGCGCGACGTGACTGACGGCACGCGACGCACCCTGGCCACAAAAAACTAACGGCGCTAGTTTGGGCGTCGGACGCAGAGCGGTGACCCCGGAGGGCAGCAACGGTGGACGGTACGGCAGAGGGCGCACAGGACCTGGTGACATCGCGCGACGCCCAGTACATCGGCGGGAAGTGGCGCCCCGCCGCGGGCGGCGGCCGGATCGACGTCGTCAACCCGGTGACCGAGAAGGTCATCGGACAGGTGCCCGCGGGCACCGCGGAGGACGTGGACGAGGCCGTACGCGCCGCGCGCGCCGCCCTGCCCGGCTGGGCGGCCACCCCGCCCGCGGAACGCGGCGCGATACTCGGCGCGGTACGCGACCTGATGGCGGCGCGCCGCGAGGAGATCGCCGCGACCGTCGCCGCCGAGCTGGGCGCCCCGCCCGCCTTCGCCGCCGCCGTCCACACCGACATGCCCACCGCCGTCATGGGCAGCTTCGCCGCGCTCGCCGCCGGGTACGGCTTCGAGGAACAGGTCGGCAACTCACGGGTGTTCCAGGAGCCGGTCGGCGTCGTCGGCGCGATCACGCCGTGGAACTACCCGCTGCACCAGGTCGTCGCCAAGGCCGCCCCCGCGCTGGCCGCGGGCTGCACCGTGGTGCTCAAGCCCGCGGAGGACACCCCGCTGGTCGCCCAGCTCTTCGCCGCGATCCTCGACGAGGCCGGGCTCCCCGCCGGAGTCTTCAACCTGGTCACCGGCCTCGGCCCGGTCGCCGGACAGGCGCTCGCCGAGCACCCCGGCGTGGACATGGTCTCCTTCACCGGTTCCACCGCGGTCGGACGGCAGATCGGCGCCACCGCGGGCGCGGCCGTCAAGCGCGTCGCGCTCGAACTGGGCGGAAAGTCCGCGAACGTCATCCTCCCCGGCGCCGACCTCGCCCGCGCCGTCAACGTCGGCATCGCCAACGTCTTCGCCAACTCCGGCCAGACGTGCAGCGCCTGGACCCGGATCCTCGTCGACTCCGCGCGCTACGACGAAGCCGTCGAGGCGGCCACCGCGGCAGCCGCCAAGTACGTACCCGGCGAACGGCTCGGCCCGGTCGTCAACGCCAAGCAGCGCGAGCGGGTGCGCGGCTACATACGGCGCGGCGCCGCGGAAGGCGCGCGGATCGTCGTCGGCGGCCCCGACGCGCCGGACGGACTGGAGACCGGCTACTACGTACTCCCCACCGTCTTCGCCGACGTCGACCCCGGTATGACGATCGCCCAGGAGGAGATCTTCGGCCCGGTCGTCGCCCTGATCAGGTACGAGGACGAGGACGACGCCCTGCGCATCGCCAACGGCACGGTCTACGGCCTCGCGGGCGCGGTCTGGGGCGCCGACGACGCGGAGGCCGTCGCCTTCGCCCGCCGGATGGACACCGGACAGGTCGACATCAACGGCGGCCGGTTCAACCCGCTGGCGCCCTTCGGCGGTTACAAGCAGTCCGGAGTCGGCCGAGAGCTGGGCGCGCACGGGCTGGCGGAGTACCTCCAGACCAAGTCCCTCCAGTTCTGACCGCAGGACCGCAGGACCGCCCGACCCGCCTGAACCGCACGAACCGCTCGCCCCTCCCGACCCGTTCGGGCCGACTCGGTCGACCGGGATCACCCCGGCCGACCCGGTCCGACCGGCCCGTTGCCCCACCCCGCTCACGCCCGCTCGTCCGCACCCGCACCCGCGTCCGTCCGCATCCGCCAGCCCCCGACCGCATCCGTCCGCATCCGGATCCGCTCGCAGCCCCGCACCCAGGAGACCTCGTGGTACGCGCAGCCGTCCTGCCCGCCGTCAACGCGCCGCTGGCCGTCGCCGACATCGAGCTGCCCGACCCCGGCCCCGGACAGGTCCGGGTCCGGCTGGCGGCGGCGGGCGTGTGCCACTCCGACCTGTCGCTGTCCAACGGGACGCTGCGCCAGCCGGTACCCGCCGTCCTCGGCCATGAGGGCGCGGGCACGGTGGTGTCGGTCGGAGACGGCGTCGGCCATCTCGCCCCCGGCGACCGCGTGGTCCTCAACTGGGCGCCAGCCTGCGGCGACTGCCACTTCTGCGGCCTCGCCGAGCCCTGGCTGTGCGCCAACTCCGCCACGGCAGCCGCCAGTCCGTACGCCACGCTGGCCGCCGACGGCAGCCCGCTCTACCCGGGCCTGGGCACCGCCGTCTTCGCCGAGGAGACCGTGGTCGCCGCGGGCGCGGTCCTGCCGCTCCCCGACGGCGTCCCGCTCACCGACGCCGCGCTGCTCGGCTGCGCCGTACTCACCGGCTACGGCGCGGTGCACCACTCGGCGCGGATCCGTACCGGCGAGAGCGTCGCCGTCTACGGGGTCGGCGGCGTGGGGCTCGCCGTGCTCCAATCGGCGCGGATCGCGGGCGCCGAGCGGATCATCGCGGTCGATGTCGCGCCCGCCAAGGAGGAGCTGGCGCGGGCGGCCGGCGCCACCGACTTCGTCGTCTCCGGGGACGACACGGCCAAGCGGATCCGCAAGCTCACCGACGGCTTCGGCGCCGACGCGGCCATCGAGTGCGTGGGCCGCGCCGACACCATCCGCACCGCCTGGTCCTCCACGCGCCGCGGCGGCCGTACGACAGTGGTCGGCATCGGCGGCCAGGACCAGCAGGTCACCTTCACCGCGCTGGAACTCTTCTACTTCGGCCGCACGCTCTCCGGCTGCGTGTACGGAAACTGCGACCCGGCCGTGGATCTGCCGGTGCTCGCCGAGCACGTACGGGCGGGCCGCCTCGACCTGTCCGCCATGGTCACCGACCGCATCACGCTCGACGGCATCCCGGCGGCCTTCGAGGCGATGACCGCCGGGCGCGGCGGCCGGGCGCTGGTGGTCTTCTGACCGGTCGGTCGGGCCGGATTCCCGCGGGACCGCGCACCCGCCGCTGTCAGCGGGCGCGTCCCTGGGCGTACGTCTAGGCGGACGTCTACGCGTACGCCTACGCCTGCGCGCCGTCGACCATCGCCAGCCAGTGCCGGTGGGTGCCGTCGAAGGGACCGGTGCCCTCCGCCACCGCCGTCATCAGCCACGCGGCGGCGGATTCGGCGGCGCCGATCACATCGGCGGGGTAGCCGTACCGCACCTGGTGCTCGGCGAATTCGTCCTCGTCGACCAGGATCGGCAGTTCGGCGCCGCGCTTGAGCAGGACGTCCAGGTCGAGGTCGACCATGGTGACCTCGGCGGGGGACGGCCACCGCGGCGGGGTGGTGATGTCGCAGTAGATCTCGGTGCGGCGGGGCGCGGCGTTGAAGGTCGCCGTCCACCAGGCGTCGCGCGGGAAGAGGATGATGTGCGCCTCGGGGATCGGGACGTGGGGGTTGTGGCCCTTGCGCACCAGGCCGAAGCCGGGGAGGCCGAGCCATACGCCGTGCTCGTCCTCGCCGAGCCGCCGCATCCGCAGATTCCAGTGCAGAGTGCCGTCGTATTTGCGGTAGTTGACCTGGACGAAGTCGGGCTCGGGGCCCTGCGGGACCGATTCTGACATGGCGCCATCCTGTCAGCAGGCGCGGCAGGTCCGCCCCCGGATTTCCCGCCGGGAGGCCACCCTTGCCGGGCTCACGCCGGGGCGGTTCCCGGGCCCGCGAGCGCCTCGAACTGGACGGCCAGACCGTCGATCAGCGCGCGCAGCCCCGTCTCGAAGGCGCCGCTGTCGATCTGCCGCTGGTGCTTGGCGAGGAGGTGGGCCTGGCCGAGGTGCGGATAGTCGGCGGGGTCGTAGACGTCCGCGTCGCCGACGAAGCCGCCCGCGAAGGAGCCGAGCGCGGAGCCGGTGACGAAGTAGCGCATGAGGGCGCCGATCCGGGTGGCGTGGGCGGGCGGCCAGCCCGCCTCGACCATGCCGCCGAAGACGGCGTCGGCCATCCGGAGCCCGGCGGGCCGCAGGCCGGGCCCGACGGCGAGGAACGGCACGATGTGCGGGTGGTCGGTGAGGGCGGCGCGGTAGGAGCGGCCCCAGTCGAGCAGCGCCTGCCGCCAGTCCCTGCCGTCACCGAACATCGACAGGTCGACCTGGGTGACGACGGTGTCGGCCGCCGCGTCGAGGATGGCTTCCTTGGTGGCGAAGTGGTTGTAGAGGGAGGGCCCGCTCACGCCCAGTTCGGCCGCGAGCCGCCGGGTGGACAGGGCCGCCAGACCCTCCTCGTCGATGAGGGCGAGGGCCGCCGTGACGATCCGGTCGCGGCTGAGCAGGGGCTTGCGGGGGCGGGCCATGCGGCACATAGTAGAGCCTGCCGCCCAAAAACTAGCGGTGGTAGTTTCGAAGGATCGTCCGGACGATCGTGGGATGCGGTGACGACGCAGTGAACCTTGAGCTGACCGAGGAGCAGGCCGCCGTCAAGGAGCTGGCCAGGGACTTCACCGAGCGCGAGATCACGCCGAACGCGGTGGCGTGGGACCGCGCCGAGAGCGTGGACCGCGCCATCGTGAAGAAGCTCGGCGCGCTCGGTTTCCTGGGGCTGACCGTCGACGAGGAGTACGGCGGCTCCGGCGGCGACCACCTCGCCTACTGCCTGGTGACCGAGGAGCTGGGCCGCGGCGACTCCTCCGTGCGCGGCATCGTCTCGGTCTCGCTCGGCCTGGTCGCCAAGTCGATCGCGCGCTGGGGGAGCGAGGAGCACAAGCGCGCGTGGCTGCCCCGGCTCACCGCGGGCGACGCGGTCGGCTGCTTCGGGCTGACCGAGCCGGGCACCGGTTCGGACGCCGCGAATCTCACCACCCGCGCGGTACGGGACGGCGACTCGTACGTGATCACCGGCAGCAAGATGTTCATCACCAACGGCACCTGGGCCGATGTCGTCCTGCTCTTCGCCCGCACCGGTCGCGCCGACGAGGGGCACAAGGGCGTCAGCGCCTTCTTGGTGCCGACCGACACGGCGGGCCTGACCCGCCGAGAGATCCACGGCAAGCTCGGGCTGCGCGGGCAGGCGACGGCCGAGCTGGTCCTCGACGGCGTCCGCGTCCCGGCCTCCGCGATGCTCGCGCCCGAGGGCAAGGGCTTCTCCGTGGCGATGTCCGCGCTGGCCAAGGGCCGGATGTCGGTCGCGGCGGGCTGTGTCGGCATCGCCCAGGCGTGCCTGGACGCGGCGGTGGCGTACGCGGGGGAGCGCGAGCAGTTCGGCGCGCCGATCGCCGGACGCCAGCTCGTCCAGGAGCTGCTCGCCGACATCGCGGTGGACGTGGACGCGGCCCGGCTGCTCACCTGGCGGGTCGCCGACCTGATCGACCGCGGGCTGCCCTTCGCCACCGAGTCCTCGGTCGCCAAGCTCTACGCGAGCGAGGCCGCCGTGCGCTGTGCCAACAACGCCCTCCAGGTCTTCGGCGGCTACGGCTACATCGACGAGTACCCGGCGGGCAAGCTGCTGCGGGACGCGCGGGTCATGACACTGTACGAAGGCACCAGCCAGATACACAAGCTGCTGATCGGACGGGCGCTGACCGGCGTATCGGCGTTCTGACCGCAGGCCGCGCACCCGTACGCACCCGTACCGCTTCCACGCACCGCGTCCCCGTATCGCACTCCCCGGACACCCGTACCACTTCCACGCACCGCGCACCCGTACCGCTTCCCCGTACGGCACCCGTACCACTTCGACGTCCTGTCCCGACGTCCCCTGCCCTGGTCACGACAAGTGACGAGCGACCGCTTAGTATCTAAGCGCTTGCTCAGCCCCGCGATAGGGTGGCGGCTGTGACCGGCGGTGAGGAGCGTGCGATGAGCGTCGAGGCGACAACCGGCGAGGCGTGGGGGGACATCAGCCCCGACGCCGCGAGGCGGCTGGTGATCGCGGCGGTGCAGGCGTTCGCCGAGCGCGGCTACCACGCCACGACCACCCGCGACATCGCCGGGCGCGCGGGCATGAGCCCCGCCGCGCTCTACATCCACTACAAGACCAAAGAGGAACTGCTCTACCAGATCAGCAAGGTCGGCCACCTGCGCTCGCTCGCCATGCTCTCCGAGGCCAGGGACGGCGACGGCAGCCCGGCCGAACGGCTGGAGAGCGCCGTACGCGCCTTCGTCCGCTGGCACGCCGAGCACCACACGACCGGGCGGGTCGTGCAGTACGAGCTGGGCGCGCTCGCCCCCGAGCACCACGCGGAGATCGTGGCGCTGCGGCGGCAGAGCGAGGACGCGATCCGCACGATCATCAAGGACGGCGTGACGGCGGGCGAATTCGACGTCCCCGAGGTCTCCGGGACCACGCTCGCCGTGCTGTCGCTCTGCATCGACGTGGCCCGCTGGTTCAACCCCGAGGGCCGCAGGACCCCGGACGAGGTCGGCGCGCTCTACGCCGACCTCGTGCTGCGCATGGTGCGGCCCACGGCCTGAGGGCGCGACCCGCGCGAACGCGTCCACGGACAGCCGCCCGAACGCGTCCGCAGAGTTACAGATAGAAGCGGGCCACCGTCTCCGCCACGCACACCGGCTTGTCGCCGCCCTCGCGCTCGATGGTCACCTTCGTCACGAGCTGGATGCCGCCGCCCACCTCGGTGACCTCCGCGACCTCGGCGGTCGCGCGGAGCCGGGAGCCGACCGGTACGGGAGCGGGGAAACGCACCTTGTTCACGCCGTAGTTGACGCCCATCTTCACGCCCTCGACCAGCAGGAGCCGCGGGGTGAGGGACGGGATCAGGGAGAGCGTCAGATAGCCGTGCGCGATGGTCGTGCCGAACGGGCCGAGCGCCGCCTTCTCCGCGTCGACGTGGATCCACTGGTGGTCCCCGGTGGCCTCGGCGAACAGGTCGATCCGCTTCTGGTCGATCTCCTGCCACTCGGTCCAGCCGAGCTGTTCGCCGACGGCGGCGCGCAGTTCGTCCGGCGAAGCGAAGATGCGGGGCTGCGACATGGGGTGGCCTCCAGGGGCGGTCCGGTACGGCGCGCTACGGGTTTCTAAGCGCTTGCTCAGCGACTCTCAGCATGGTTCGGGGGCCGCCGGGTGTCAATCGCCGGCGCGGTCGGCCGCCCCTCGCGCCGCCCGGCCGCCGATCCCGTACCCCCGGCTCCCGCGCCGCTACCAGAGCTCCGGCCGCCGCGCCGCTACCAGACCTCCGGCCGCCGCCCCGCCCAGGGCCTGGCCCGTTCCAACTGCGCCGACAGCGACATCAGCGTCGCCTCGTCGCCGTACCGCCCGCCCAGCATCACGCCGATCGGCAGCCCCGCGTCCGTCCAGTGCAGCGGGACGCTGACCGCGGGCTGGCCCGTCGCGTTGTACAGCGGGGTGAAGGGCGTGAAGGCGGCCATCGCGTCGAATTCGGCCGTCGGGTCCGCGTCGTCGCGCATGCCCCCGACCAGGGCGGGCGGCTGCGCGAGCGTCGGCGTCAGGATCACGTCGTACGACGTCAGGAGCGCGTCCGCGATGAGCTGGCCGAGCATGCGGAAGACGTAGAGGGCGCCCGCGAAGTCCAGCCCCGACACCTTGCCGCCCGCCCCCCGCAGATGCCGGGTCAGCGGCATCAGCAAGTGCTCGTCGCCCGGCGCGACCGGCCGGGCCGCGGCCATCACCGACCAGACCGCGTTGAACGCCTGCCGCACCGAGTCGTCCACCGGCAGCGCCATCTCGTCCACGTCGTGGCCCAGTTCGCGCAGCAGCCCCGCCGCGCCGTCGAGCGCGGCCCGGCAGTCGGGGTGCAGCGCGACGCCGGGCACCGGCGGATCGGCGAGCGCCACCACGCGCAGCGGCCCCGGCTCGCGGCGGGCGTGGGAGAGGAAGGTCTCGCCGGGCGGCAGCGCGGGCGCCCCGTACGGGGCGCCGGGCTCGGGGCCCGCGAGGATGTCGAGCAGCGCCGCCGCGTCGGCGACGGTACGGGCGATCGGGCCCGACGTACTGAGCCCGCTCACGTCGTGCAGGACGGGGCCGCCGCTCACCCGGCCGCGGCTCGGTTTTATGCCGAACAGCCCGCAAACCGAGGACGGGATACGGATCGAGCCGCCGCCGTCGCTGCCCTGCGCGACCGGCGCGAGGCCGCCCGCCACCGCCGCCCCGGCGCCACCGCTCGAACCGCCCGCCGACCGCTCCAGGTCCCAGGGCGTGCGGGCAGGCGGCGCCAGCCGGTTCTCGGTGTAGCAGGGCAGCCCGAACTCGGGGGTGTTGGTCTTGCCGAGCAGGATCGTGCCCGCCTTGCGCAGCCGGGCCGCCACATGGTCCTCGGCGTCGGGTACGTGCTCCGCGAAGGCCGCGGAACCGAAGGTGCAGCGCACACCCGCCACCAGATTCAGGTCCTTGACCGGCACCGGGACGCCGTGCAGCACGGGCAGTTCGTCGGCCGCGCCCTCGCGCCGCGCGGCCAGCGCCCACGCCTCGGCCTCCGCCGCCTGCTTGCGGGCGACCTCCGGCGTCACGGTGATGAACGCGCCGAGCGTCGCGTCGAGCCGGTCGATCCGCTCCAGATAGTGCTCGGTCAACTCGACCGGCGACACCGCCCCCTCACGTACCGCAGCCGCCTGCTCCACCGCCGTCAGATCGTGCAACTGGGCCATGCCCGCTCCCGCCTTCCGCCGCTCGTACCGCCGTGCGCCACGCGTCGTGCGCCGCGATCCTCGCACTACCGGCGGGTAGCGACCAGCCCCTCGGCGGACCCGGTCACCGCCCGGAACCCGTCACGCCTGATGACCGCGGCCCCGTGGCGGTGACGCCCGTCGGCCGGTGACGCCCGCGGGCCGGTGGCGCCTGCCGACCGGTGGCGGCCGTCGACCGGTGACGCCCGCGGGCCGGTGACCCCCGCCGACCGGTGACGGCCGTCGGCCACTATGGAGCGGAGCCGACGGGCCAAAATGAGTGGCACCCGCCATCCCGATCGGGGACCATCGCGAACGCCCGAGCCCGCCTGTGAACGACCAGCACCGCCAAGGAGCCACATGAGCCTGCGCCACCACGAGATCGCCGAGGCGGACAACCGCATCCTCAACCCCCTCAGCCAGGAGAAGCTCCGGCTGCTCGGTGAGATCTGCCGGTTGAAGGAGGGGCAGCGGCACCTCGACCTCGCCTGCGGGAAGGGCGAGATGCTGGCCGGCTGGGCGAAGCGGTACGGCACGGGCGGTATCGGCGTCGACCTCAGCGAGGTCTTCCTGACGGCGGCGCGCGAGCGGGCCGCGGAATTCGGCGTTTCGGAGAGCGTGACCTTCGAGCGCGGCGACGCCGGGAAATACCAGCCGGAGCCCGCCGCCTTCGACATCGCCTCGTGCCTCGGCGCCACCTGGATCGGGGACGGCCTCGCGGGCACGATCGAGCTGCTGCGGCCCGCCCTGCGCCCCGGCGGACTCATGCTGATCGGCGAGCCGTACTGGCACGAGACACCTCCGGAGGAGGCGTACGAGGCACTCGGCACCGAGCCGGACGACTTCGTGTCGCTCAGCGGCACCCTGGACCGCTTCGAGGCGGCGGGCGTCGACCTGGTCGAAATGGTGCTGGCCGACGGCGACAACTGGGACCGCTACTACGCGCCCCAGTGGTTCGCGATCTCCGAATGGCTCCGCCGCACCCCCGCCGACCACCCCGACGTACCGGCCATGCGCGAATTCCTCGACCACCAGCGGCGCGGCCATCTCACCTACGGCAAGCGCTACTTCGGCTGGGGCGTCTTCGTCCTGCGCCCCCGCTGACCGCGACGCGCGCCGCTGCTCCCGGCGTGCCCCGCTGAACGCGACGCGTGCCCGCCGACCCCAACGCGCCCCCACTCACCCCAACGCGCCCCCGCGGCTGCGGGAGTCGGGGGCGGCGGGATGTGGGGGAAGTGAAAAGCTGACGCATGTTCATCTTCCGGGAAGGAGGTACCGGCGGTAACGTCCGGGGACTGGTATCCGGAAGGAGCAGACATGCCGCTGCGGACCCCACGACGGATCGGCAAGCTGGGCAGGATCGGCAAGTGGAGAACGGCGACAGCCGCGGCGCTGCTGGCGCTCGGGGCCACCTTGGTGGCCCCGTTGCCGCTGGCGGCGCACGCCGCGGACAACTCGGGCGACTACTGCGCGGGACAGTGCTCTGACATTCTGCCGCCCGGCGAGAACGGCAACGCCACGCTCGCGGACATTCTGGCGAACAAGGTGCTCGGGACACGCCCCGCGCACACCTCTGACCAGCTCGGACCGTATTCGTCGCTCGCCGACGGATACCCAGGGCTGACCGACGCGACCATCAGCAACTTCTTCAACAGCTCGTCCTTCGGCGTCCCTTCGGGCCAGGTCGCCTCGGTGATCAGCCCGCGCTCGGACGTGACGATCACCCGTGACAAGGCGACGGGCGTCCCCCACATCAAGGGCACGACCAGGCAGGGCACGGAGTACGGCGCCGGATACGCGGCGGCGCAGGACCGGCTGTGGCTGATGGACCTCTTCCGGCACGTCGGACGCGGCGAACTGTCGTCGTTCGCGGGCGGCGCGGCGGCCAACCGCGGCCTGGAGCAGGAGTTCTGGCGGCAGGCCCCGTACACCGAGGCCGACCTCCAGGACCAGGTCACCCGGCTGGCGAACAGCGGCGGCGCCCGCGGCCAGCAGGCGCTCGCCGACGCGCAGGCGTACGTCGACGGCATCAACGCCTACATCACGCAGTCCAAGAACGGCCGTTACTTCCCCGGCGAGTACGTCCTCACCGGGCACATGGACGCGATCACCAACGCGGGCACGATCGACCCGTTCCAGCTCACCGACATGATCGCGCTCGCCTCGGTGATCGGCGCGTTGTTCGGCACCGGCGGCGGCGGAGAGGTGGAGTCCGCGCTGTCGCTGCTGGCGGCGCAGCAGAAGTACGGGGTCGCCGAGGGCACCAAGGTCTGGGAGTCCTTCCGCGAGCGGGACGACCCCGAGGCCACGCCCACCGTGCACGACGGCAGCAGCTTCCCGTACGCCGGCAAGCCCGCGCAGGCCAAGGGCCAGGCGCTGCCCGACGCCGGCTCGGTCGTACCGGAACCGCTGGTCTACGACGCGACCGGCGGCGCCAAGCAGGCCACCACCAAGAGCCCCGGAGTGCTGCCGAGCAACCTCTTCTCCGGCGACGCCACGAAGAAGGGAATGTCCAACGCTCTCGTGGTCAGCGGCGCGCACACCGCCAGCGGCCACCCGGTCGCCGTCTTCGGTCCGCAAACCGGCTATTTCGCGCCACAGTTGCTGATGCTCCAGGAGTTGCAGGGCCCCGGCATCAGCGCGCGCGGCGCGTCCTTCGCGGGCCTGGGCATGTACGTGGAACTCGGCCGGGGCCAGGACTACGCCTGGAGCGCGACCTCCGCGAGCCAGGACGTCACCGACACCTACGCCGTGGAGCTGTGCCAGGACTCCACGCACTATGTGCTGCACGGCGCGTGCGTGCCGATGGAGAAGCTGGAGCGCACCAACTCCTGGTCGCCGACCGTCGCCGACTCCACGGCGGCGGGCTCGTACCGCATGCAGGTCTGGCGCACGGCGTACGGCCCGGTGCAGTACCGGGCGACCGTCGGCGGCAAGGCCGTCGCCTATACGGCGCTGCGCAGTTCGTACCGGCACGAGGCCGACTCGATCCTGGGCTTCCAGGAGCTGAACGACCCCGGATTCGTGCACGACGCCGCCTCGTTCCAACGGGCGACGCAGGACATCAACTACACCTTCAACTGGTTCTACGCGGACTCCCAGCACACCGCGTACTACAACAGCGGCACCAACCCGGTCAGGGCGGACGGCGTGGACCCGTCGTTCCCGGTGTGGGCGCAGGCCGCCTACGACTGGCGCGGCTGGGACCCGGTGACCAACACCGCCTCCTACACCCCGCCCGCGCAGCATCCACAGTCCGTCGACCAGGACTACTACGTGTCGTGGAACAACAAGCAGGCCAAGGGGTACACCTCGGCGGGCTTCGGCAACGGCTCCGTGCACCGCGCCGACCTGCTGGAGGACCGGGTGAAGGCGCTCACCCAGGCGGGCGGCGTCACCCGCGCCGCGCTCACCAAGGCCATGGCGGACGCGGCGCTCACCGACCTGCGCGGTGAGGACGTCCTGCCCGACCTGCTCCAGGTGATCCACAGCGCACCGGTCACCGATCCCCAGGAAGCCACCGCCGTACAGCAGTTGGAGGCGTGGAGCACGGCGGGCACCAAGCGGCACGAGACCTCGCCCGGCTCGCACACGTACGCCAACGCGGACGCGGTACGGGTGATGGACGCGTGGTGGCCGCTGCTGATCGCGGGCGAGTTCCAGCCCGGCCTCGGCAGCGACCTCTACAACGCGCTGGCCGCGAACCTCGCGATCGACGAGTCGCCGTCCGCGGGACACGGGCCGACCGGCTCGCACGCGGGCAGCGCCTTCCAGTACGGCTGGTGGTCGTACGCCGACAAGGATCTGCGCAAGGTGCTCGGCAAGCCGGTGCAGGGCGCGCTCGACCAGACGTACTGCGGCGGCGGCCAACTGGCCGCCTGCCGCGACATGTTGCTGTCCACGCTGAAGCAGGCGGCGGCCGTCCCGGCGGCCACCGTCTACCCGGCCGACGACAGCGGCTGCTCCGCCGGTGACCAGTGGTGCGCCGACTCGATCGTCCAGCGTCCGCTGGGCGGAGTCACGGACGACCGGATCGCGTGGCAGAACCGGCCCACCTTCCAGCAGGTGGTGGAATTCCCGTCACACCGGTGACGCGTTCCGCTCAGGGGTGAGCCCTTGAGCGGTCCGCGGTGACAGTCGCGGGCCGGGTCCTCAGCCGGGGACCCGGCCCGCGGCGCGCAGCACCAGGCGGGCCAGCTCCTCGTGGCAGATGTCGCTGTGCGCGCCGGACGGCGGCCCGCCCGAGCACACCACCGAGGACGCGTCCACGCTGACGCAGCCGGTCCTCGGCAGCTCACCGGCCAGGGCTCGCTCCAGGGTCAACTCCGGTGCGCCGTCCAGAGCTTGGAAGCCGTCGTGGCCCAGCGCTCCCCAGCGTTCGCCGAAGCCGAGCAAATCCGCTCCCGCGTGGGCGATGTCGCCGAGCAGCGACTCGTCCTCACCCGCGAGCCGCGAGGCCAGCGGGTAGAACACGCCGAGCGCCTGGTCGTGCCGCGAATGGCAGGCCACCAGGGGCCCGGTGACCCGCTGTTGCCTGCCGTGCAGCGCCCCGCCCCGCGCGTCGAAGGGCTGCGGGCCGCTGAACGCGTAGTGCGAGAGGGCCCCTTGGAGCAGGGTCACCGACGAGACCCGGACGCTGGACGGCATGCCGTCCAGGGCGAAGGACACCAGCCGCGCGCCGAAGCTGTGCCCGATCAGGTGGACCCGGACCGAGGGCGCCCGGCGCGCCAGCACCCCGAGCAGCGGCCCGAGCCCGCGCTGCCCGACGGTCCCCGCGCGCCGCTTCATCGCGTAGTACGTGGCCTGCCGCAGCAACTCCTTGGCGCCGTCCCACACGCGCCGGCCGAGCCCGCCGAACAGCGCCTCGCCGGAGGCCGGTTGGGCCGGGGCGACCTCGGCGCCCGCTGTCGCCAGCGCGTCGGCCAGTGAGAGGCAGGTGGTGACGGCGTCCTGGGTGAAGAGGAGCGGCTCGGCGCCCGGCGCGGTGCCCATGTCCTCGGCGAGGAGGCTCTGGGCGGCGACGCCTTGTGCGCCGGGACCCTGTGCGGCCGGACCTGAGGCGGCGGGACCCCGTGCGCCGGGAGTCCGTGCGGCCGCGCCCGGACTCGGCGGCAGTCCGGTGAGCGTACGGACCAGCGCGGCGAATTCGTCCAGCCGCTCGGGCGCTTCCGGCCGCTCGGCCAGCAGTTCCGCGATCCGGTCGAGCGTCTGTCCGCTGCCGGGGAAGACCTCGCCGAGCGCGGCCCTGGTCAGGGGGTCGAGTGCGGCGCCCGACGCGGCGGCGCCGTCCGCCAAGGGCGCGGCGAGCGTCGGGGAGGTGCGCGGGAAATCGGGGATGGGCTCGTCGCTGAAGCGCATCGACGGCCAGTGCACGCCGACGTAGCCGAAGCGGAGGTCCGGCGCGGCGGCCAGCAGGCCGGGGAAGGGGCCGAAGAAGCCGTCGTAGAGCGCGGTCGCGGTGGCGATGTCGTTGTTCCAGCCGTGCGAGAAGACCACCACATCGGTCCGGTCCCCGACCGCCTCCAGCAGCGCGTCCCGCTGCCGGGGGTCGGGGTCGCCGTCCGCGTCGAAGGTCAGGTCCCAGTACGGCCGGACGCTGGTCACTGAGGTGCTGGTCACTGAGGTGCCGGTCACGGCCATGGTGCCCCCCTGGAAATACGCCGTGATGGTGTGGTTCGCCCGCATCATCCCGACAGGGGTCGGTGTCGTCCATCCCCCGGACGGCTGAATACGCACCGGCTACGTACGCGGCGGCACCGGCTACGTACACGGCGTGCGCCCGGGCCCCAGGGCCTCGCGTCCGGGGCCCGCCCCCCGGCCCGGCACTACCGGATTGTGTGACCGACCGCTTAGTATGCGAAGGAGCCGAGTCGAGTCGAAGGAGACACGATCGTGGTCGTGGAAGCAGTGCGCGGCGCCCGGGTGGTCGTCACCGGGGCGGGCGGCGGCATCGGAGCCGCCCTCGCCCGCAGATTCGCCGCCGAGGGCGCCCGGGTCGTGGTGAACGACCTGGACGCCGACGCCGCCCGCGCGGTCGCCGACGAGATCGGCGCGGCCGTCGTCCCCGGCGACGCCTCCGGCATCGTGCCCGCCGCCCGCACCGCGCTCGGCGGCGGCGTCGACATCTTCTGCGCCAACGCCGGGGTCGGCACCGGCGGCGGCCCCGAGGCGGACGACGCCGCCTGGGAGCTGGCCTGGGACGTCAACGTCATGAGCCACGTCCGCGCCGCCCGCGCGCTGCTCCCCGAATGGCTGGAGCGCGGGCAGGGGCGCTTCGTGTCCACCGTCTCGGCCGCCGGACTGCTGACGATGATCGGCGCGGCCCCGTACTCGGTCACCAAGCACGGCGCGCTCGCCTTCGCCGAATGGCTCTCGCTCACCTACCGGCACCGCGGCGTCCACGTGCACGCGGTGTGCCCGCAGGGCGTGCGCACCGCGATGCTCCGCTCCACCGGGGTCGCGGGCGACCTCGTGCTCGCGCCGAACGCCATCGAGCCCGAGGACGTCGCCCAGGCGGTGCTCGACGGCATCGCGGCCGACCGCTTCCTGATCCTGCCGCACCCCGAGGTCGCCGGTTATTACGCGGCCCGCGCCGCGGAACCCGACCGCTGGCTCCGCGGCATGAACAAACTCCAGCGCACCTACGAGGAGTTGCGGGCGAAGGAAGCCGGACAGGCCGAGGGCGCGGGGAAGGCCGGGAAAGCCGAGGACGCCGTGAAAGCCGAGGGCGCGGGGAAGGCCGGGAGAGCCGACGACACCGGGAAAGCCGAGGACACAGGGAGAGCCGGGCAGACCACGGAATCCGCCAACGCCCCCGCGCGGGAAGGGGAACCGGCATGACCACCTACGCCGACCAGCCCTGGCTCAAGCACTTCACCGACGAGCAGCGCGAGGACGCCGAGCACCCGCCGTCCGTCCTGCACACCTTCCTCGACGTCGCCGCGCGGATACCCGACCACCGCGCGCTCGCCTACTTCGACGGCGCGCTGAGCTACCGCGAACTCGACGCCCTCTCCGACGGGTTGGCCCGGCATCTGGCCGCGCGCGGCTTCGCCCCCGGCGACCGCCTCGCGGTCATGCTGCAAAATGTGCCGCAGTTCGTCGTCGGCCTGCTCGCCGGGTGGAAGGCGGGCGGCACCGTCATCCCGGTCAACCCCATGTACAAGCAGGGCGAGTTGGCGCACATCCTGACCGACGCCGGGGCCGCCGCGATCCTCTGCTCGGAGCGCGCCTGGCAGGGATACGTCCGCGCCACCGTCGTGGACTCGCCGGTCCGTATCGCGCTGACCGCCAGCGAATTCGACCTCCAGACGCGCGACGACAGCCGCGTACTGACCGGGGAACGGCCGCCCGCCCAGGCCGGTGAGGGCGCGGACGACGTGCTCACCGCCGCCCGCGCCGCGGCCGGACCGCGCCCCGACGTCCCCCTGCCCGCCGCCCGCGACATCGCGCTGATCAGCTACACCTCGGGCACCAGCGGCAAGCCCAAGGGGGCGCTCAACACACACGGCAACATCTCCTTCAACGCCCACCGGCAGGTACGCGTCCAGGGCTTCGCCGACGACGCCGTCATCTTCGCGCTCGCGCCGCTCTTCCACATCACCGGCATGGTCTGCCAGCTCTCGGCGGGGCTGGCGGGCGGCCACACCGTCGTCCTCGCGTACCGCTTCGAGCCGGGCGTGGTGCTCGACGCCTTCCGCGAGCACCGCCCGACGTACACCGTCGGCCCGTCCACCGCCTTCATGGCGCTGCTGGCCAGGCCCGACGCCGACGCCGCGGACTTCGCGTCCTTCCGGCTGATCTCCTCGGGCGGCGCGCCGCTGCCACCCGCCGTGGTGGAGGGCTTCCGCGCCCGCTCCGGCGGCCTCTACCTCGCCAACGGATACGGCCTCACCGAGTGCACGGCCCCCTGCGCCAGCGTCCCGCCCGGCACCGAGGCCCCCGTCGACCCCGCGTCCGGCACCCTCGCCGTCGGCGTTCCGGGACCCGGCACGATGGTCCGAATCCTGGACGACACGGGCGCCGAGGTGCCGTTCGGCGAATCCGGCGAGATCGCCGTCGCCGGACCGATGGTCGTACCGGGCTACTGGAACCGGCCGGAGGAATCCGCGGCGGCCCTGCCCGGCGGCGAGCTGCTGACCGGCGACATCGGCTTCATGGACGAGGACGGCTGGCTCTATGTCGTCGACCGCAAGAAGGACATGATCAACGCGTCCGGCTTCAAGGTCTGGCCGCGCGAGGTCGAGGACGTCCTCTACACCCACCCCGCGGTCCGCGAGGCGGCCGTCGTCGGCGTCCCCGACGCCTACCGCGGCGAGAGCGTCAAGGCGTACGTCAGCCTGCGGCCCGGCGCCACCGCGGGGCCCGAGGAGATCGTCGCCTACTGCAAGGACCGGCTCGCCGCCTTCAAATACCCGCGCGAGGTCGAGGTGCTCGGCGACCTCCCCAAGACGGCCACCGGGAAGATCCTCCGGCGCGAACTCAAGGTCCGGGCCGGATAGGGTTCCCTACCGGCCGGAACGCGCGTCGCTTTGTCGGTACGGCGCCACATCGGTTCACCGGCAGGTCGGTACGGGGATACGTGGGCACGTGGGTACGGAAAGAGGTCAGGCCATGGCACGCAATGCGACGGGCGGCGGCAGCGGCGGCTCCGGCGAGGGCGGCACCGCCGCGGTACCCGAGCGGCTGCTCGCCGAGGCCACCCGGCTCTTCGCCGAGCGCGGCTACGACCGCACCTCCGTCCAGGAGATCGTGGAGGCCGCCGGAGTCACCAAGGGCGCGCTCTACCACTACTTCGGCTCCAAGGACGATCTGCTGCACGAGATCTACGGCCGGGTGCTGCGGCTCCAGACCGAACGTCTCGACGCCATCGCCGCCCGCGACACCGCCGTGCCCGACCGGCTCGCCGAGGCCGCCGCCGACGTCGTCGTCACCAGCATCCAGAACCTGGACGACACCAAGATCTTCTTCCGCTCCATCCACCAGCTCGCCCCGGAGAAGCAGAAGGCGGTACGTGCCGAGCGCCGCCGCTACCACGAGAAGTTCCGCTCCCTGATCGAGGAGGGCCAGCGCGGCGGCCACTTCCGCGCCGACCTGCGGCCCGACCTCGTGGTCGACTTCTTCTTCGGCTCCGTGCACCACCTCGGCACCTGGTACCACGCGGAGGGCCCGCTCTCCGCCGAGCAGGTCGCCACCGAATTCTCCGACCTGCTGCTGCACTCGGTGCGGCGGCACTGACCCGCTGGGAGCTTTGACGTGAAGGCATGGCGCGTGCACGAGAACGGCGAGCCGCGCGAGGCGATGCGCCTCGACGAGGTCCCCACCCCCGAGCCGGGTCCCGGCGAGGCGCTGCTGCGGGTACGCGCCGCCGGGGTCAACTTCCCCGACGCGATGCTCTGCCGGGGCACCTACCAGATCCGGCCGCCGCTGCCGTTCACGCCCGGCGTGGAATTCTGCGGCGAGGTCGTCGCCGTCGGTGAAGGGGTCACGGACCTGGACACCGGCGCCCGCGTCATCACGCCCGCCGCCCTGCCGCGCGGCGCCTTCGCCGAATACGCCGTCGTCCCCGCCGCCGGGGTGCTGCCCGCGCCCGAGGCCCTGGACGACGCCGAGGCCGCCGCCCTCCACATCGGCTACCAGACCGGCTGGTTCGCCCTGCACCGCCGCGCCGCCCTCAGGCCCGGCGAGACCCTGCTCGTGCACGCCGCCGCGGGCGGTGTCGGCAGCGCCGCCGTCCAGCTCGGCAAGGCCGCGGGCGCCACCGTCATCGGTGTCGTCGGCGGCCCCGACAAGGCCGAGGCCGCCCGTGAGCTCGGCGCCGACATCGTCGTGGACCGGCACGCGGAGGACTTCGTCGCGGTCGTCAAGGAAGCCACCGCCGGGCGCGGTGCCAACGTCGTCTTCGACCCCGTCGGCGGCGACTCCTACACCAAGTCCACCAAGTGCGTCGCCTTCGAAGGGCGCATCGTCGTCGTCGGCTTCGCCGGCGGCACCGTCCCCGCGCCCGCGCTCAGCCACGCCCTCGTCAAGAACTACGCCATCCTCGGTCTCCACTGGGGGCTCTACAACACCCACGATCCGGTGGCGGTCCGCCAGGCCCACGAGGCGCTGTGCGAGCTGGCGGCTTCCGGGGCCGTCCGTCCCCTCGTGAGCGAGCGGGTGGCTTTCGACGGCGCCGCCGAGGCCGTTCAACGCGTCGCGGACGGCACGACGATCGGCCGGCTGGTCGTCCAGCCGTAACGCCCTCAGCGCCCCTGAAAAGACCGGCGCGCCGCCCACCGCGGAGGTACCCCTCCGCGGTGGGCCGCTCAAGACACCGGCGTACCGCCCCGCGCGGGCGTGGTCCCCTTACGGGGTCAGGTACTTCTTCAGCTCGCGGCGGGCGAGCGAGCGCTTGTGGACCTCGTCGGGTCCGTCCGCGAGCCGCAGGCTACGGGCGGCGGCGAAGAGTTGGGACAGGGGGAAGTCCTGGCTGACGCCGCCGGCGCCGTGGACCTGGATGGCGCGGTCGACGATGCGCTGGACGGCGACGGGGGTGGCGATCTTGATGGACTGGATCTCCGTGTGGGCGCCCTGGTTGCCGACGGTGTCCATGAGCCAGGCCGTCTTGAGGACGAGAAGCCGCAACTGCTCGATCTCGACGCGGGCTTCGGCGATCCACTCCTGGACCACGCCCTGGGCGGCGAGCGGCTTGCCGAAGGCGACACGGGAGGCGGCGCGACGGCACATGAGTTCAAGCGCGCGCTCGGCCATGCCGATCAGCCGCATGCAGTGGTGGATGCGGCCGGGGCCGAGCCGGGCCTGGGCGATGGCGAAGCCGCCGCCCTCCTCGCCGATCAGATTCCCGGCGGGCACGCGCACGTCGTGGAAGGCGATCTCGGCGTGACCGCCGTGGTCGCCGTCGTCGAAGCCGAACACCCGCATGCCGCGCCGTACTTCGATGCCGGGAGTGTCGCGCGGCACGAGGATCTGGCTCTGCTGGCGGTGCCGTTCGGCGTCCGGGTCGGTCTTGCCCATGACGATGAAGACCGCGCACTTGGGGTTCATCGCCCCGGAGATGTACCACTTGCGGCCGTTGATCACGTACGAGTCGCCGTCCCGTACGATCCGCGTCTCGATGTTGGTGGCGTCGGAGGAGGCGACGTCCGGCTCGGTCATCGCGAAGGCGGACCTGATCTCCCCGGCGAGCAGCGGCTCCAGCCACTCCTTGCGCTGGGCGGGGGTGCCGAATTCGCTGAGGACTTCCATGTTGCCGGTGTCGGGAGCGGCGCAGTTGAGGGCGGGCGGGGCCAAGTGGGGGCTGCGGCCGGTGAGTTCGGCGAGCGGCGCGTACTGGAGATTGGTCAGTCCCGCGCCGTGCTCGCCGGGCAGGAAGAGATTCCACAGGCCCTGCCGCCTGGCCTCGGCCTTGAGGTCCTCCACCACGGGCGGCGCGGTCCACCGGTCGTCCCCCGTGGCCACGGCGCGCTGCTCGGCGAAGACCGGCTCGGCGGGGTAGACGTGCTCGTCGAGGAACGCGGTCAGCCGCGACCGCAGCTCCTCGGTACGGGTGTCGAAGGCGAATTCCATGGCTGCTCAGCCTTCCTTCCGGGGGGAGTCCTGCGAGGGGCGCGGCCGGCCCTGCCGCTCGGCGTGCCGCCGGAGCCGGTCGAGGCCGCGCTCGACGAAGTGGGGGACGATGCCGCCGATCCGGTCGAATCCGGCGCCGACCGTCTGCCCGAGGGTGTAGCGGTAGTGGATGCCCTCGGAGATGACGGCGAGCTTGTAGCAGGCGAAGGCCGTGTACCAGTCGACGGTCGACACGTCGCGGCCGGACCGCTCGGCGTACCGCTGGAGGAGTTCCGCCTCCGAGGGGTGGCCGGGCGCGCCGCCCGCCGCCTGGATGGGGAAGTCCGAGGCGATCTGTGGCTCGCTGTAGACCAGCAGCAGCCCGAGGTCGGTGAGCGGGTCGCCGAGGGTGGACATCTCCCAGTCCAGCACGGCGGTGAGCCGGTCGGCGGTGTCCACCAGGACGTTGTCCAGCTTGTAGTCGCCGTGGATGACGGCGCCGCCGGGGGAGTCGGGCAGGGCCGCGCCGAGCGCGGCGTGCAGCGCGTCGATGCCGGGCAGTTCACGGCTGCGGGAGGCGTCGAGCTGCTTGCCCCAGCGGCGCAACTGCCGTTCCAGATAGCCCTCGGGGCGGCCGAAGTCGCCGAGGCCGACCGCCGCCGGGTCCACCGCGTGCAGGTCGACCAGCGTGTCGACCAGCGCGAGCACGACCTCGCGGGTCCGCTCGGCGCCCAGCTCCCTGAGCTGGCTCTCGGTGCGGAAGGGGGTGCCCTCGACGAATTCCATGACGTAGAACGGGGCGCCGATCACCTCGCCGTCCTCGCACAGCAGCACCGAGCCGGGCACCGGCACCGGGGTGGCGGCGAGCGCGCTGATCACCCGGTGCTCGCGCGTCATGTCGTGCGCGGTGGCCAGGACGTGCCCGAGCGGCGGCCTGCGGACGACCCATTCGGTGCCGCCGTCGGTGACCCAGTACGTGAGGTTGGACCGGCCGCCCTCGATGAGCTTGCCGCGCAGGCCGCCGCCGACCAGCCCCGGCCGCTCCCGGTCGAGATGGGCGCGCAGCCGGCCCAGATCGAGACCCGGGGGGTTGTCGGTATCGCTCATGCCGTCTCCTCGTCACCGTCGTGGCTTCAGAGATCGTACCGACCAGTCGGTATGTCGTCCAGCTCTTCGCTCTCCCCGTCGCGTCCCGTCCGTCACATCCGCGCTCGGGAGGCCGCATTGACGGCCGTGGTCGCCGCACCTACGCTCTGGACTTATGGGTGAACGTAATTCACATATGCAGACAGCAGATCGCTCCGCCGGACTCGTGATCACCGAGGTGCGGCTGACCCCCATCCTCATCGCCGATCCGCCGCTGCTCAACACCCAGGGTGTCCACCAGCCCTACACGCCCCGCCTCATCATCGAGGTCGTCACCGCCGACGGTACGGCCGGGGTGGGCGAGACCTACGGCGACACCCGCTATCTCGGCCTCGCCGCGCCCCTGGCCAGCGCGCTGCCCGGCCACACGGTCAGCGATCTGAACGGGCTGTTCACCCTCGCGGAAGAGGTCTGCGGCGACCCCGCCGACGTCTCCGACTCCGTCGACGTCGGCGGGCTGCGCGGTGTGCAGACCGCCGACAAGCTGCGGCTGTCGGTCATCTCCGGCTTCGAGGTGGCCTGCCTCGACGCCCTCGGCAAGCACCTCGGCCTGCCGGTGCACGCGCTGCTCGGCGGCAAGGTCCGCGACGCCGTCGACTACAGCGCCTACCTCTTCTACCGGCTCGCCGCCCACCCCGAGGGGCAGGGCGAGGCCGACGACTGGGGTCCCGCCCTCGACCCGGAAGGCGTCGTCGCCCAGGCCCGCCGCTTCGCCGACACGTACGGCTTCGGCTCCTTCAAGCTCAAGGGCGGTGTCTTCCCGCCCGACGAGGAGATCGCCGCCGTACGCGCCCTGGCCGCCGCCTTCCCCGGCCGGCCGCTGCGCCTCGACCCCAACGGCGCCTGGTCGGTGGAGACCTCGCTGTACGTGGCCCGCGAGCTGGGCGAGGTGCTGGAGTACCTGGAGGACCCGGCCAGCACCACCGACCGCATGGCCCGGGTCGCGAGCGGCACCTCCGTGCCGCTGGCGACCAACATGTGCGTGACGACCTTCGCCGAGATCCAGGACGCCTTCACGCGCGGCGCCGTCCAGGTGGTGCTCTCCGACCACCACTACTGGGGCGGCCTGCGCAACACGCAGCAACTCGCCGCGATCTGCCGGACGTTCGGCGTGGGCCTGTCCATGCACTCCAACACCCACCTCGGCATCAGCCTCGCCGCCATGACCCATGTCGCGGCCACCGTGCCCAACCTCGACTACGCCTGCGACTCGCACTACCCGTGGCAGACCGAGGACGTCATCACCCGCCGCCATGTCTTCGAGGACGGCCGCCTCGCCGTCAGCGACCTCCCCGGCCTCGGCGTCGAACTCGACCAGGACGCGCTCAAGGCGCTGCACCAGCGCTGGCGCGACGACGACGGGGCCATGCGCGACCGCGACGACGCCGCCGCGATGCGCAGGGCGGACCCGGACTGGCGGACGCCGCCCGTGCCGCGCTGGTGACACACGCGTGTGGGGCGGCGGACCGTACGGCCCGCCGCCCCACACGCCTCACGACGTCAGCGCCTCACAGCACCAGCGACAGCAGCATGACGAAGCCCAGCGCCACCACCGAGATCACCGTCTCCATCACCGACCAGGTCTTGAGGGTCTGCGGGACGTCCATCCCGAAGTACTCCTTCACCAGCCAGAATCCGGCGTCGTTGACGTGCGAGAAGAACAGCGAACCGGCGCCCACCGACAGCACCAGCAGCGCGGTGTGCGAGGACGACATGCCCTCGGCGAGCGGCGCGACGAGACCGGCGGCCGAGATGATCGCCACCGTCGCGGAACCGGTCGCGACCCGGATCAGCACCGCGATCAGCCAGGCGAGCAGCAGCGCCGAGATGTGCCAGCTCTTGGACCAGTCGAGGATCATCTGACCGACCCCGCAGTCGATCAGGGTCTGCTTGAAGCCGCCGCCCGCGCCGACGATCAGCAGGATGCCCGCGATCGGGCCGAGCGAGGCGTCCACGGTCGAGGAGACGCGGTCCTTGCTGAAGCCCGCGGCCCGCCCGAGGGTGAACATCGCCACGATCACCGCGGCCAGCAGCGCCACCAGCGGCGTACCGATGACGTCGAAGATCCGGTACGTCAGGCTGCTCTGGTCGTCCACGATCACGTCGACCAGGGCCTTGGCCAGCATCAGCACCACCGGCAGCAGCATCGTGCAGGTCGTCGCGGCGAAGCTCGGCCGCCGCTCCAGGTCGTCGGAGGCGCGCGCGGGCGTCATCCGCTCCGGCGGCGTCACGTCCACCCAGCCCGCGGCCACCCGGCCGAAGAGCGGACCCGCGATGGCGAGCGTGGGTATCGCGACCAGCACGCCGAGCGCGAGGGTGATGCCCATGTCGGCGTGGATGGCGCCGATCGCGGCCAGCGGGCCGGGGTGCGGCGGCACCAGACCGTGCATCACCGACAGACCGGCCAGCGCCGGGATGCCCAGCCGGATCAGCGACTGGCCGCTGCGCTTGGCGACCAGCAGCACCACCGGGATGAGGATCACGATGCCGATCTCGAAGAAGAGCGGCAGGCCGACCAGACCCGCGATCAGGGCCATCGCCCACGGCAGCCGTTTCTCGCTGGTACGGGCCAGGATCGTGTCGACGATCTGGTCCGCGCCGCCGGAGTCGGCGAGCAGTTTGCCGAGTATCGCGCCGAGCGCGATCAGGGTGCCGACGCTCGCCACGGTCGAGCCGAGGCCGGTCGAGAAACTGGTGATCGTCTTGGCCAGCGGCGCGCCCGCGACGGAGCCGAGCACACCGGAGCCGATGGTCAGGGCGAGGAAGGCGTGCACCTTCCAGCGGGTGATCAGCAGCACGATGACGGCGATACCGGCCAGGGCGGCCAGTGCCAGGCGGGTGTTGCCCGCGTCGGTGATCGGGGACGGATCGGCGGCCAGCAGCTCCACGCTGAGTGCGGACACGGAGGACTCCAGGGGGAAGGACGGGGACAGGGGGGAGGGGGTTCGAACGGGTGGGGCGGGTCAGTCCGGCGACGTCAGCGGGGTACGGCGGCGAGCGCGCGGTCCGCGATCTCCCGCGGGCCGCCCTCGATCGTCACGACCGCGCCCGCCTCGTCCGGCTCCAGCGGCTCCAGCGTCGCGAACTGCGAGCGCAGCAACTCGGACGGCATGAAGTGCTGCATCCGCGCGGCCAGCCGGGAGGCGATCAGCTCCGGGGACCCGTCCAGGTGCAGGAAGAACAGGTCGGGCGCGCTCTGACGCAGGTGGTCGCGGTAGCGGCGGCGCAGGGCGGAACAGCTCACCACCCCGCCCTTGCCCTCGCGTTGCGCGATCCACGCGCCGATGGCGTCCAGCCAGGGCGCCCGGTCGGCGTCGTCCAGCGGGTGACCGGCCGACATCTTGGCGATGTTGGCCGCCGGGTGGAAGTCGTCGGCCTCGGCGTACGGGACGCCCAGCCGATCCGCCAGCAGGCCGCCGACGGTCGACTTGCCCGAACCGGAGACCCCCATCACGACGACGACGGGGGAGTGCGGTGGGCGCGGGGAGCTGGTCATGCGCTCGAACCTCCTTGTGCAAGCGGTCGGGGACACTCAACGCCATAGGTACTACTTATTCAAGAGTCCGTGATGTAAAAGTCACATGACTGTGCTGCCGCATAAGCTGTCCTCATGCCTCAGCAGGAAGCACCGCGGGACGACGCCGGGGGTCTGCACGCCCGTGTTCTGGCCGAACTCGGCCCCGCCATCGCCTCGGGCGACTACCCGCCGGGGACGGTTCTGCGCATCGACGAACTGGAATCGCGCTACGGCGTCTCGCGCACCGTCGTCCGCGAGGCGGTCCGGGTGCTGGAGGCGATGCACCTCGTGGAGTCCCGCCGCCGCGTCGGCGTCACCGTGCTGCGCAGCGAGGAGTGGAACGTCTTCGACCCGGCCGTCATCCGCTGGCGCCTGGCCGGCGCCGACCGCCCCCGCCAACTGCGCTCCCTCACCACCTTGCGCACCGCCGTCGAACCGGTCGCCGCGGGGCTCGCCGCGACCGCCGCCGGTCCCGCCCAGTGCCGCGAACTCACCGTGCTGGCCGCCGAGATGGCCGCCGCCGCCCGCGCCGCCGACCTCGACGCGTACCTCGTGCACGACGTCGCCTTCCACCGCGTCGTCCTCGACGCCTCGGGCAACGAGATGTTCGCCCGCCTCGGGGACGTCGTCGCCGAAGTCCTCACCGGCCGCACCGAACACCATGTGATGTTCGCCGAGCCCGACCCCGCCGCCGTCACCCTCCACGTCCGCGTCGCCGAGGCGATCCGCTCCCGCGAAGCCGCCGCCGCCGAGGACCTGATGCGCGAGATCTGCGTGGGCGCCCTGCACGAGCTGGACATCCTGGCGCCCTGAAAATCCGTTTACCCGCACGGCCCGGCAGTGCTGCACTAATACGCGTGACCGCTCGTCAACCCGCCCCGCCGCAGCCCTTCCGCTGGGCGCTGTCCTCGTACGAGGGCCGCCCGCCGGACCGCCTCGGCACGCTCGCGGACGGCTCGGAACCCGTACGGCTGTGGCACCTTCCGGCGCTCACACAGTGCACGGGCAAGGTGCTGGCCCGCTCCCGCGCGGCCGACCTCCGCTTCGTCGGCCGCTCGCTGGACAGCATGTACGACCTGCTCACCGGCGCGCTGGAACACGCGGACCGCCCTGGCGGACTCCTGCGGCTCCCCCTGTCGATCCGCCGGTCCGCCCGCCTCCCGCAGCCCCAGCGGGAGCGCTTGCGCGAGCACCTGGCCGCGGCGGGCCTCGAACCGCGCGCCCTGGCCCGCCGCAAGCGCCCGCTGGCCGTGGTCGACGTGGTCCACAGCGGCTCCACCTTCGACGCGCTCCACCGCGAACTGGCCGCGTGGATCGCCGAGAGCCGCGAACCCTGGCCGGTGATCCGCCGCAAGCTGCGCTACGTCGGGGTGACGCCCCGCGGCAAGAGCGGCCCGAACGCCGACCGCTGGCAGCAGTCACCCGATTCCGCCCGCTGGGTGCGGACGCTGCCCGCGGGACACGTGGTCAACGTGTCGCTGCCCTGGCCCGAATGGGGCTGGTACGGCAATGCGCAGCCCAAGCTCAACGGCACCTTTCCGCCGAGCCGCTGGTTCGACGAGGACGCGGACACACCCTGGTACCACCAGGCGCTCCCGCAGGCGCTGGCTGAGTCGCTGGCGCTGGTGGAGGCCGGCCGAAGCCGTACCGTGCGGGACGGACTCGTGCGGACCGTCGCGGGCGAGCCGGGCTTCGCCGACAGGGAGGTCCGGGCGCTGGTGAGCGCGCTGCGACGACGCTGAGGGGCGCGGCCGGCGCGCCTCACCACAGCAGGGCGCGTCACCACACGAGGGCGCGCCTCACCACATCAGGGCGCGCCTCACCACACCAGCGCCGCGCCGAACACCGCGAGCGCCACCGTGCAGCCCACCACCGCGACGGCGGCGCCCGGCGCCATCACCGCCGGGTGCGGCGCGCCGCCGAGCTGCTGAATCCTGCGGTGCGCCAGCCGGAGGAAGGCCAGGAACGCGAGCGCGGTCAGACCGATGGCCACCGCGGGGAGCGCCCCGCCCTCGTGGTGCAGCACCTGCCGCCCGGCCAGCACGGCCGTCACCGCGCAGGACAGCGTCGTACGCCGCCACGCCAGCCGCGTTCGCTCCGGCTGGAGCCCCGGATCCCGGTCGTCACCGGGTCGGCCGCCGACTCCCGGCGGCCCGCCGTCCTGGCGGTCGTGGCTCATCCGGCCCAGCCGAAGAGCACCACGCACACCATCGCGACGGCGATCACCGCGATGGCGACCGCGAGCAGCGCGGGGAAGCGGGAGACGGGCAGGTCGGCGCCGCGGCGCATGGCGCGTTCGCAGCGGGCCCAGTGGTTGACCGCGCGCAGCGTGCAGGCGACGCCACCGGCCAGCAGGACGAGCGCCAGCGAGACCCGTACCCAGTGCGCGAGGTGGTCGGTGAGGAACTGGTCGACGGCGAAACCGCCGCCGATCAGGGCGAGCGCGGTGCGGATCCAGGCGAGGAAGGTCCGCTCGTTGGCCAGCGAGAAGCGGTAGTCGGGGGTCGTGCCCTCGTCCCGCACGCGGGCGGGGGCGAACCACAGACGTACGGAATCCCGCGCGGCACGCAGCCGCGCGGGCAGCTCCTGGGCGAAAGCGATCACGCGTCCACACTAACGACCAGGTCGGAAGCGGGCGCGGGCGGTCACTTCCGGCGGGAGACCGCCGCGATGATCACGGCGAGCACCGCGGCCAGCAGCACCACGCCGACCACGGCGATCACCACATGGCCTGCGGAGCCGCCGCCACCGTCCTGCGGCGGCGCGACGTCAGCGAGCAGCATCGGAGGACTCCTTCCTTCCGTCGGTCGCACGCGCGTCGGTCGCGCTCTCTTCGGTCGCGCCCATTGCGGTCGCGCCCATTGCGGGCGGGCTCTTCTCGGGCGGCCTCTTTTCGGTCGCGCTCGTCCCGGTCGGCCTCGTCCCGGTCGGCCTCGTCCCGGTCAGGTCCGCCCCGGCCGCCCGGCCCCGCTCCCCGAGCCCCAGCACCAGCATCAGCAGCACCGGGAACTCCAGATACGCGTGGTAGCTGGCCACCGCCGCGTACAGCGACCTGCCCCGCGTGTAGTCGCTGACGAACAGCACCGACAGGGCCGCCGCCCCGCCGAGCCCCAGCGCCCAGGCCCGCACACCGCGCAGCACGGGCGCGCGCCGCTCGAACGCCTCGGTCGCGTCCGGCGCGTACCGCGGCATGAACCACACCCACACCACGTAATGCATGGTCTGGAGGAAGGCGAAGACCGCGACGAAGCGCAGCCCGGCGTGCGTGTGCTGCCAGGCGGGCGGGGTGTACGACAGCGCCAGCCGGTCCGTCCAGCCCGAGCCCGCGCCGAGCAGACCGTCGAGGGCGCCGGACAGCAGCAGCGCGGGAATCACCAGCACCCACCCGCACTGCACCGCCCGGAAGGCGGCACGACCGCGCGGCATGGCGCGCGACCACTCCCACAAGAAGAGCAGCGGCACCACATTGTGCAGATGGGCCAGCACCACGAAGTGGTAGGCGGGGAAGGCCAGCGACGCCATGGCGGCGCCCGCCAGCAGCGCGCAGGAGGCGGCCAGCGGTACGGGCCTGGTCCGCAGCGCGTGCACGCAGGCCGCGGCGAGCAGCACGTACGCGAGCAGGATCTCGGCGGTACGGGTGCCCGAGGACGGCGGCAGCAGGCGGCACACGACGATGCCGGTGATGAGCGTGCCCAGCAGCCGCAGGAACGGGCCGTGCAGGACGCCTTCGAACCGGCCGGTCACGTACCGCAGTTCGAGCACATTGTGCAGAATGCCGAAGACCGCGAGGCCCACCACGGCCGTGCCCGCGGGCAGCCGCAGCGAGACGGCGAGCGCCACCGCCGCCGCCAGGACGAAACCGGCGACCGGCAGCGTCCGCCCCGCGCGTCCCGTATCGGCCGTGCCCGTATCGCCCGTGCCCGCACCGCCCACCAGGGGCGCCCCCACCGCGCTGGCCACTCGTCCCCTCTCCGTGGCACGATCCGCCCGTGCCGTATCCGCTGGCCCTCGCCCTCACCCTGCTCGTCGAGGTGCCCTGCTACGTCGCGGCGGTCACCGCGGCGTCCGCCGTCCGACCGACGCGGACCGCTCTCGCGGCCGTCATGGTCAACTGTGTGACGCACCCGCCGCTGTGGTGGTTCCTGCGGCAGACGCACGGCGCCGCGTACTGGCCCGCCTTCGCCGTCGCGGAGAGCGCGGTCTGCCTCGTGGAGGGTCTGCTGCTCGGCCGACTGCTGCGGCTGCGGGGCCCGTTGCCGTACGCGGCCTCGGTCGCCGCCAACTGCGCCTCGGTCATCGCCGGTCTCCTGGTCGCGGGTTAAGCCGCCGGGCGGTCAACTCCCGTGCGTCGCACGCCATTCGAGCAGCCTGCGGTAGCCGTCGAGGCCGTCCGGCACCCACTCCCACTCGGTGAGCCTGGCGGCCAGCTCCTCCTCGGTGAGGAAGGTGTGCCAGGCCACCTCCTCGGCCTGCGGGGCGACCGGCAGTGTGCACCGCACCTGGTAGACCGACGACCACCACGTCCGCGGCCCGTCCTCGTAGAGGAATCGGAACAGCGGCTCGGGGCGCGGCAGTCCGCTCACCCCCAGTTCCTCCTCCGCCTCGCGCAGCGCCGCCTCCTCGTAGGACTCGCCCGCGCCGACGACACCGCCGACGAACATGTCGTAGAGGGAGGGGAAGACCAGCTTCTCCGCGGTGCGGCGGTGCACGAAGATCCGGTCCTCGGCGTCCCTGGCCAGGATGAAGACGCAGCGGTGCCGCAGGCCCCTGGCGTACGCCTCGCCGCGCGACGACCTGCCGACGACCCGGTCGTGCTCGTCCACGATGTCGATGATCTCGTCGGCGGACAGCGGGGGTCGCGGTGTGGGCTCGTTCATGGAGCCGATTCAACCACCGGCCGCCGGACCCGCCCCGGGCGCGCCCCCTGGTGGTCTTGCGCGGCGCGGACACCGGCAAGATGATCGTCCCGGTTCGGTGAGACGGGGGAGTGACGGGAGTGTGGGATGACGGCACACCAGGCGCCCCGGGTACCGCAGGCGCCCCAGACGCGACAGGACCGGCGGGCACCGCGGGCGCAGCGGGAGCGCGGGGCGCCGCTGCGGATCGCGAACTGCTCCGGCTACTACGGTGACCGGCTGTCGGCCGCCCGCGAGATGGTCGAGGGCGGCCCCATCGACGTCCTCACCGGCGACTACCTGGCCGAACTGACCATGCTGCTGCTGTGGAAGGCGCGGCAGCGCGACCCGGACGGCGGCTACGCGGTCTCCTTCCTCGCCCAGATGCGCGAGGTGCTCGGCACCTGCCTGGAGCGCGGCATCAAGATCGTCGTCAACGCGGGCGGCCTCAACCCGGCGGGACTGGCCGCCAAACTCGCCGAGTTGGCCGCGGTCGGCGGCCTGCACCCGTCCGTGGCGTACGTCGAGGGCGACGACCTGCTGGACCGGCTGCCCGAACTCCAGTCCCGCGGCCACGACTTCGCGCACCTGGCCACTGGCCGCCCGCTGGCGGGCTCCGGCGTCGAGCCGGTCACCGCCAACGCGTACCTCGGCGGCTGGGGCATCGCGCAGGCGCTGCGCGGCGGCGCCGACGTGGTGATCTGCGGCCGGGTCACCGACGCCTCGCTGGTCGTCGGGCCCGCCGCCTGGGCCTTCGAGTGGGCGCTCGATGACTGGGACCGGCTGGCGGGCGCCGTCACCGCGGGCCACATCATCGAGTGCGGCACCCAGGCCACCGGCGGCAACTACTCCTTCTTCACCGAGATCCCCGACCCGGTGCACCCCGGCTTCCCGATCGCCGAGATCCACGCCGACGGCTCCAGCGTCATCACCAAGCACCCCGGCACCGGCGGCGCCGTCACCATCGGCACCGTCACCGCCCAACTCCTGTACGAGATCGGCGGACCCGGCTACCTCAACACCGACGTCGTGGCCCGCTTCGACACCGTCCGGCTCATCCAGCAGGGCCCCGACCGGGTCTCCGTCGGCCCGGTCGCGGGCGAGCCCGCGCCCGACACCCTCAAGGTCTGCCTCAACCACCGCGGCGGCTACCGCAATTCCGCGACCTTCGTGCTCACCGGCCTCGACCTCGACGCGAAGGCGGACTTCGCCGAGGCCACCCTGCGCGACGCGACCGGCGGGCCGGGCCGCTTCGCCGGGTACGACCTGCGGCGCGAACACGGCGGCGAGGCCGACCGGTTGACGCTCACCGTCAAGGACCCGGACCTCGACACCGTCGGCCGCGGCTTCTTCACCGACGTCGCGGGCTCCGCGCTGGCCGGCTACCCCGGGCTCTACCTGGAGCACGCCTCGCCGCGCCCCACCGAGTACGGCGTGTACTGGCCCGCGCTGGTGGCCGCCGACGAGGTCACCGCCGTGACCGTGCTCGCCGACGGCACCCGGCTGCCCGTACCGCGCCCGCCGCACGGCGCCACCGACCTCCGCGAGGGACGGCCGGGTCCGGTGCCCGACTCCGGTCCCGTACCGCCGCCGCTGGTGTCGCCGGTCACCGGACCCGCGCCCCGCCAGGCGCGGACCGGGCCGCCCGAGCCCTTCGGCCGGACGGTACGGCTGCCGCTCGGGACCGTCGTCGGGGCGCGCTCGGGGGACAAGGGCGGCGACGCGAACGTCGGGCTGTGGGCGCGGGACGACGAGGGGTACGCGTGGCTGCGCGCGTATCTGGACGTACCCCGGCTGCGGGCCCTGCTGCCGGAGACCGCGACGCTGCCGGTGAGCCGTTGGGAACTGCCGAATCTGCGCGCGGTGAACTTCGTCGTGCACGGGCTGCTCGGCGATGGCGTCGCCGCTTCCACCAGGGCCGATCCGCAGGCCAAGGCGCTGGGGGAGCGGCTTCGGGGATGCCTCGCGGACGTGCCGGAAAAGCTGGTGGATCTTTTGCAGAGCCAGTACACGCCGTTGCCCAAGAGGTGACATTCGTGGAGTCATGATGGGAATCGTCCGAGGGCGACGGGCCCGCGGGGGTAGTGAAGGGCGGTCCCCATGGACGGCGACATCCTGCGCAAGGCGATCTTTCTGCTGCGTGAGTGCCACGAGTCGGAGCAGCAGGTCGTGACCAGGCTCAAGGACTACTTCCCCGGCCTGACGCTCGGCGACCGGGAGATGTACGTCAGCGAGGCCCGCGACCTCGTGCACGGCATCCACCCCGCCCACTCCGCGCCGCCCGCCCGGTAACCGCCCGCCCGGCCCCTGGCCTCGGGATTCCTGCCGCCCGGGGCCGACGGACCCCCTGACCCGCGCGACCGCCCGGTCCCCTCCTCGCTTCGGGCGGTCGCGCGCGGCATGATCGGCACCATGAGCAATCTCGACACGACGCCCGCCGCCACCCGCTGCGGCGGGCGCGCCGACGTCTCCGCCGCCCCGGTCCGCGACCTGCTCGCCGGCCGCACCGTCCAGCTCGGTGAGAGCACCGAGGTACGGCGGCTGCTCCCCAACCTCGGACGGCGCATGGTCGGCGCTTGGTGCTTTGTTGACCATTACGGGCCCGACGACATCGCCGACGAGCCCGGCATGCAGGTGCCGCCCCATCCGCACATGGGCTTGCAGACCGTCAGCTGGCTGCACGACGGCGAGGTGCTGCACCGCGACAGCCTCGGCAGCCTCCAGACGGTGCGCCCCCGCGAGCTGGGCCTGATGACCTCGGGCCGGGCCATCGCCCACTCCGAGGAATCACCGCGCGACCACGCCCGCTACCTGCACGGCGCCCAGCTCTGGGTCGCCCTGCCCGACGCCACCCGCGACACCGCGCCCTCCTTCGAGCACCACCCCGTACTCCCCGAGGTCACCGGCGGCGGCGGACTCCACGCCACCGTCATCCTCGGCGACCTCGACGGCGCCGCCTCGCCCGGCACGATCCACACCCCGCTCGTCGGCGCCGACCTCACCCTCGCCGCCGGTACCGACGCCCGGCTCCCGCTCGACCCCGACTTCGAGTACGCCGTCCTCACCATGTCCGGCGAATCCCACGTCGACGGCGTCCCCCTCACCCCCGGCTCCCTGCTCTACCTCGGCTGCGGCCGCCGCGAACTCCCCCTGCGCGCCGACACCCCCGCCTCCCTCATGCTGCTGGGCGGCGAGCCCTTCGCCGAACGCATCATCATGTGGTGGAACTTCGTCGCCCGCACCAGCGAGGAGATCACCGAGGCCCGTACCGCCTGGCAGTCCGCCACCCGCTTCGGCGACGTCCACGGCTACGACGGCGAGCGCCTGTCCGCCCCCGACCTCCCGCCGGGCCCGCTGAAGGCGCGCGGCCGGGAGCGCTGACCGGGCGGGGGGCGCGGCGAGGAACGGCGCAGGGCCCCTGGGCGGCGGGGGCGCGCCGGGCAGGGGCCCTGGGGGGAGCGGGGGGTCAGGACGCGGAGTGGTCCTGTGCCGCCTTCTGGACGTACTCGTCGGTGTACGTCTTCGACAGGTCGATCGTCTTGCCCTTCACGGTCGGGTCGACCGCGGTCAGGACGCGGAGCACCGTCTGCGGGGCGTCGGCCGGCATCTGGCCGGTCGGGTTGTACATGCCCATCTCGTTGGCCAGCGCCTGGACGTACTGGTCCTTGCCGCTGCCGGCGTAGAAGTCGGCCGGGACCTGCTCGGTGATCTCCGCGGCCGAGTGGGCCTCCATCCACTGGAGCGTCTGGTAGACGGCGTTGACCATCTTCTGGACGGTCTCCTTGTGGCTGTTGGCCCACGCCGTCTGGACGGTCAGCGCGGTGCCGGGGTACGGGCCGCCGAGCGCGGCCTTGGTGCCCGCCGCGGTGCGCATGTCCGCGATGATCGTCCCGAGCTGCTTCTTGAGCAGCGTCGAAATGGTCGGCTCGGTGGTGACACCCGCGTCGATCCGGTTGTGCTCGAAGGCCGCCACGAAGGTGGCACCGGCCGCCACCGCCACCAAGTGGGTGTCGGCCACCGCGATGTTGTTGTGGATCGCGAGGTACGAGGCGATGGTGGAACTGGCGGAACCGAGCGAGGTGACGCCGACGTTCTTGCCCTTGAGGTCCGCGGGCGACTTGATCGACGGCGCGTTCGTACGGGCCATCTCGACCATGCCGGGCGCCTGGAGGAGCTGGACGACCGCCTGGGTGTTCTTGCCCTTGAGCTGGAGCTTGAGGTTCGAGTCGTAGAAGCCGATCATGCCCTGGGCGTCACCCTTGAGCAGCGCGTCGGAGACCTGCGGCGTGCCCTGGAGGTTGGCGATCTTCACGTTCAGACCCTGCTTTGTGAAGTAGCCCATCCGCTGCGCCAGGATCAGCGGGAGGTAACTCTGGTTCGCCTGGTTCGACAGGGCGATCGTCACCGTCTCCAGCGACCCCGCGCTCGCCGCGTCGGTGGTCTTGTCGGACTTGCTGTCCGAGCAGGCCGTCACGCCTGTCGCCAGGACTACCGTCGCGGCTGCGAGAACGATCTTCTTGTGCCACATGTGCGTTGTCTTCTCCTCGGAAGCGGGTGGGTCGTGCGCCGTCTCGGGTCGTGCCGCGGGCCGCGAGTCGCCGCGGGGCGGTTGACCGTCGGGGGGATGGCGGAATGGGCGGGGATGGCGGGAGTCCCGGAGGCGGCCCCGGTCCCGGCGGTGCTGTCGCCGGTCACGGCGGTCACGCCTGCGCTCCGGACTTCTGCGGACGCGGCTGCCAGCTCAGCAGCCACCGCTCCAGCAGCGAGATCAGTCCCTCGGCCGCCAGCGCGAACGCGGCGGTGATGACGAGTCCCGCGTAGACCCCGTTGGGATCGAAGTTGGCCTGCGCCTGGAAGATGAGCAGCCCGAGGCCCTGCTGCGCCCCGAGCAGTTCGCCCACGATCGCGCCGGTGATGGCGAAACCGAAGGCCACGTGCAGGCTGGTGGTGATCCAGCTCAGCGCGGACGGGACGACCACGTGCAAGGTCACCCGGGTGTTGCTCGCGCCGAGGATGCGGGCGTTGGCGAGGAGATTGCGGTCCACCTCGCGGGCGCCCTGGAAGGCGTTGAAGAACACGCCGAAGAAGACCAGTACGGCGGCCAGCATGACCTTGGAGCTGATGCCGAGACCGAACCAGATCGCGAACACCGAGCCCAGCAGGATGCGCGGGATCGAGTTCAGGGTCTTGATGTAGGGGGCGAAGACATCGGCCAGGAAGCGCAGCCGGCCCAGCACGATGCCGAGGACGACACCCAGGGTGACCCCGATGCCGAAGCCCATCAGGGTCTCCTGCAACGTCACCCACACCTGGTCCCACAGCGGTCCCTGCGACGTACCGTCGCGCACCCAGCCCCACAGCTTCGAGCAGATGCCCGACGGCTTGCCGGAATAGAACGGGTCGACGACCTCCGTCGAGGCGAGCACCTGCCACAGGCCGATGAACGCGGCGAGGACGGCGGCCCTGACAACGTTGACCCACACGCGGCGCCTGGCCCGTTGTCGCCTGGCCAGCGCGGCGCGGGCCGCTCCGGCGTCGCTCTTCGGCGGTTCGGGTCGCGCGAGGATCTCGTCGGTCGCCGACCCGGTCGCGGTGTCGGTCTTCATAGGCTCATGCCTCTTCCGTACGGATGGTTCAGGCCGCCGATTCGGACGTCACGGTCTCGGCCGACACGGTCTCGGGCCGCGCGGCCGTGCGGGAGTACGCGAGCTGCACCTCGTCCCGCAGCGCCTGCCAGACCCGTTCGTGGAGCTTGACGAATTCGGGAGTGTGCCGGATCTCGCGGGGATTGCGCGGCCGGGGGAGATCGATCTCGAACTCCTCCTTCACGGTGGCCGGTCCCGCCGTCAGCACCACGACCTTGTCGGCGAGCGAGATCGCCTCCTCCAGGTCGTGCGTGACGAACACGACCGAGGGCCGGGTCAGGTCCCAGAGCGAGAGCAGTTCGTCGGACATGATCTGACGGGTCTGCACATCGAGCCCGGAGAAGGGCTCGTCCATCAGCAGCACCCGCGGCTCGTTGATCATCGTCTGCGCGAGCGCCACCCTCTTGCGCATTCCGCCGGAGAGCTGGTGCGGGTGGTACCGCTCGAACCCGGCGAGGCCCACCCGGCGGATCCACTCGGCCGCGGCGGCGTGCGCCTCCTTGCGGGACGCGCCCCGGAAGCGCGGACCCGCCGCGACGTTGCCGATGACGGTCTTCCAGGGGAACACCGCGTCCGTCTGGAAGACGAACCCGACGTCCTTGCCAATGCCCTCCACCGGGCGCCCGTCGACGAGCACCTCACCGCTGTCCGGACGTTCCATGCCGGAGATCAACGAGAGAGTCGTCGATTTCCCGCATCCGGTGGGACCCACGACCGCGGTGAACTCTCCGGGCCTGACGGTGAAATCGATGTTGCGCAGGACGTCATGATTTCCGCCCTGCGGGGTACTGAAGGACTTGCACACGTCGCGCATCGCGATAGGCGATGTCGTCGGTTGCGGCGATTTGACTAGACCATTGCTGTGCCCGTGCTGGGATTCGCTTGCCACGCGAGTGAGGCTGCCAGAACCGACGGGCAGACACCAACCTCGTCGAACAAGGGTGCATTGACTTAAGCGTCCGGAGGCCGCTGACCTCACTCTCCGTCGACGTCGTTGTCCGGAGAAATTCCGTCTAGTGCCTCTTTCTCCCGACTATCCATAGTGGGTTAGACGCGGAGGGTTCTCCGGGGGTAGCTTCTGGCGAATGACGTTTCGCCATCTCGACATATCGCCTGAAACGCATCTTCCCGACCGGCTCGCACTGCGCATGCTCGTGGAGACTTTCCGGCCGGATGTGATGGACCGGCTCGTGGACAAAACCGAGCGCCGAGAGCGCCGCAGGCGTCTCCTGCCCGCACAGCTCATGATGTATTTCGTTCTGGCGATGTGGCTCTTCGGGGCCTCCTCTTATGAGGAGGTGCTCGCCAAACTCACCGGCGGTCTGCCCGAGATGTTCCCGGGCGCAGGCGTCGGCGGATCGGGCGACGTGGCCAGCGCGGCCGCCATCGCGCGGGCCCGCATGCGGCTCGGCGTCGAACCCCTCAAGGCGCTCTGCGGCCACCTCGCCGACGCCGCGGGCCACGGGACCCGGCTGGACGGCGAGCGGGTCTTCGTCTACGAGAGCGTCGCGATGGAAGTGCCGGACACCCCCGCGAACAGGGCAGGTTACGGCTCCCCCGACACCACGACGCCCCGGTTGGACAAGCACCGCTCGCTCGACGTGTGGGTGTCCTCGCTCACCGACTGCCGACTGCGCGTCTCGGCGGTCGCGGCCATCACGCCCCGGGCCGAGGAAGGCGCCGAGGGCCTGCTCGCGCAGTGGCCGGAAGACCTTCTCGACAAGCGGGCGCTGGTGGTCGGCGACGAGGAACTGATCCCGGTCGCGCTGTGGTCGGCGCTGGCCGAGACCGGCGCCGACCAGATCTGGCGCTCCGGCGGCCTCGGACCCGCCCCGTACTCACTGCCGGTGATGCGCGAACTCCCCGACGGCTCCTACCTGTCGGAACTGGCGGCGGACGCCGGTCCAGGCGAAGGTCCGGGGCCGGGGACCGCGGTCCGGGTGGTGCCGTGCGGCGACCGCACGGCCGCGCGAGCCGCCGCCGCGGGACCGGTGCTGGGCGCTCCGCTGCTGGTCACCTCGGTACTCGACAGCACGGTGCCGGCCGACGAGATCAGGGCCCGCTACGAACAGGCGGCCGTCGCGAGCGGCGACGGGGTCGCCCACTTCGTCGAGCAGATCACCGGGCCACGGGTGCTATTACGGTCGAAAAGCCCTGAACTCGTGCAGCAGGAAATATATGCCCTCCTGTGCACCTATCATGCCGTCGGACACCTCGTATCGCCGCCGCTTTCGGTGGGTCCGATTTCGACCGATCCGACCACTGGACTGGGGGAGTGGGCGGCGGTGAGGCCACGTTAAGTCAGTAGCGCAACCCTTTGCTCCTGCGGGCACGCGTGTGCTGCAATAAAGTTCCCGCAGAGGGCGTGGAAGTGAACAGACACAAAGAGCCTCCGACCTGGTACGCAGTGGTATGCGGTCGGAGCCGAACGTCTCATCGCGGTGAACCGGATAATCAAGCGTCGCCGCGCCATGCGGCGGCGTTATGAGGGTTAAGGGTTAGTGAATGGAAGACCAGCGGTCTCACGGAGCCGGCAATCCGTTGACATGCGGGGACCGCTTGACACAGCACGATGCGGCGACGGCATGACGAGCGCGCGGAGACGGGGTCGCGCGCCCGCACCGAAATGGATCTCCCCCCTCACCGGGCTCGGCTCCAGGCTCTGGACCAAACGCAAGCTCGGTGACTGGCGGCTGCGCAATCGCATGCTGCTCCTCGTGCTCGTCCCGCTGATCGCGATCATTCCGCTGGCGGGCGTGCGCGTGTTCTCCGCGGTCGGCAACCTCCGGAGCGCGGCCCATATCCAAGGGCAGGCGCAACTCGCCCGGCAGGTGTCCACGCTGGTCAGCGCGCTCGACGACGAACGCGACCTCACCCAGTTGGCACTCACCGGGTCGGGTACCGCCAAGGACGACAAGCTCGCGGCGGCGCAACGGGCCACCAACGCGCAGGTGAAGGCGTTCGGCCAGAGCCTGGACGAACACCGGAGCAGCGTCGACGCGCTGCCCGCCGCCGTACGCCTGATCGGCGTGCGCGCCGAGGCCCGGCTCGGTGACCTGACCCCGCTGCGCGCCTCGACCAAGGGCCTCGCCCACGGCGCCAACACACCGACCTTCAGCGCCTACAGCACGATCATCGGCAATCTGCTGGACTTCAGCCAGCAGCTCGCGGCGGTCGGCTCCGACCACATGCTCGGCAGCCTGGTCACCACGCTCGCCTCGATCGAGCAGATCGAGCAGCAGACGTCGAGCGAACGCGGCTTCATCGTCGACGCGCTCGACCGCGGCTTCACACTGGAGCTCAAGGAGAACATCGAGCAGGCGCACTTCGAGACCGCCAACGGCACCTTCACGAACAACGCGTCGACCTCGCTGCTCAACCTGTACCAGTCGACGGTCAGCGGCGACAAAGTCGGCGCGGCCGACGGCACCATCCAGGTGGTCGCCACCGCCGCGCAGGAGGACATCCCGCTCGACAGCCTCGGCATCACCAAGGCCACCGCGTTCCAGCAGATCACCGACAAGCTCGACGCCGTACGCACCGTCGAACGGCAGACCGTGGCGGACCTCAACGACCGGTCCTCGCACCTGCTGTCGGCCGTGCGCACCCAGCTCTACCAGAACATCGCCATCATCGTCGCCGTGGTCGCGCTGTCCTTCCTCGGCGCGCTGATCCTGGCCAGGTCCGTGGTCCGGCCGCTGCGCCAACTGCGGGTGTCCGCACTGGACGTGGCCGACAACCGGCTGCCGGGCGCGGTCCGCCGACTGCGCGACGTGAACCCCTCGGAGACGGACCGGCCGGTACGGGTCGAGCCGATCGAGGTGCAGTCGCAGGACGAGGTCGGCCAGGTCGCGCGCGCCTTCGACCGCGTGCACTTCGAGGCGGTCCGGCTCGCCACCGAGCAGGCGCGGATGCGCTCCAACGTCAACGCGATCTTCACCAACCTCTCGCGGCGCAGTGAGAGCCTGGTGCTGCGCCAACTCCAGCTCATCGACGACCTGGAGAACAGCGAGCAGGACCCCGGCCAGCTCACCGCCCTGTTCCAGCTCGACCACCTCGCCACCCGCATGCGCCGCAACAACGAGAACCTGCTGGTGCTCGCGGGCGAGGAGCAGAGCCGCCGCTGGGACCAGCCGGTGTCGCTGTTCGACCTGGTCCGCGCCGCGACCGCCGAGGTCGAGCAGTACGAGCGCGTGGTGCTCTACGAACTGCCCGACGTGGCGGTGGTCGGACATGCCGCCACCGACGTCGTCCACCTGATGGCCGAGATCATCGAGAACGCCACGACGTTCTCCGGCCCCGAGACCCAGGTGCTGGTGGGCGCCAAGATGCTCACCGCGGGCGATGTGGTCCTGGACATCGCGGACGCGGGCATCGGCATCCGGCCCGAGGAGCTGGAGCGGATCAACCGGCGGCTCGCCGAGCCCCCGGTCCTCGATGTCGCGATCTCCCGCCGCATGGGCCTGTTCGTGGTCGGCCGGCTGGCGGCCAAGTACGGCATCCAGGTGCGGCTGACCAGTACGGGCAGGACCGGCCTGAACGCGCTCATCCGGATCCCACTGACTTTGCTGGTGTCCGCGAGCGAGCTGGAGGTGGACGGCCCGCAGGTCTTCGACCAGTCGGCGCTGCGGCCCGGACCGTACGACACCGGCGAGATGGCCGGACTGCCGGGCGGCGGGGTCGCGGCCGGACAGGCGGGCGACCCGCGCTTCGACGGCCCCTACGGGCCCGCGGGCACGCCCTCGCGCGGCCGGTCGTACGACGACGTTCCGGCGGGCCGCCACTCCGGTCAGCCCGACGGCGGCTTCCCGTGGTTCCACGACCAGGAGGAGGGCGGCGGCCCCGACGGCGACTTCTCGTGGTTCGCCTCGGAAGAGGAGGAGGCCGAGGCGGTCGCGCGCCTGGAAGGGCACGGGTCCGACCGGTTACCGATCTTCGACGCGATGAGGTCGCAGTGGCCGGCCGGGCAGGGACCGCAGCAGGCGCAGCCCCCACAGGGGCACGTACGTCCGCAGGTCCCGCCGCAGCCGCAGGCGCTGCCCCACCAGCGGGTCCAGCCGCCGGCCCAGCGTCCGCAGCCCCTGCCGCAGGCCCAACCCCAGGCGCAGCTCCGGCCGCAGGCGCAACCCCGCCCGCCGGCCCAGCCGCCGGGCAACCCCGGTCACACCTCGCCCTCGTGGGCCCGGCCGGGACCCGAGGACACGGGCGGCCAGGCGACCGGAGGCACGACCGCCCAGGGTCTGCCCCGGCGGGTGCCCCTGAACAACCTCTCGGCCGAGGCGCGCCCGCGCGGCCCGGTGCCGCAGCCGAACGCGGCGCCCACCGCCCCGCGCGCGGCGAACCTGATGAGGGATCGGCTGTCGAACTTCCACCAAGGGGTCAGACAGGGTAAGGATGGGTCCGACCGCGAGGGGCCCGGCCGGACGCCGGGCGGATCGGGTCCGCTATGAGCGGACTCACAGCTCCCACGACCTCCGTGTTTCCCGTGTTTCCCCTGTCCGTAGCGCCGTCGGACGACGTCCTCGGCAGCATAGGAAGCAGCTACACCCATGAGCGATCTGAGCAACGAAGCACAGAACCTGAACTGGCTCATCGCCAACTTCGTGAAGCAGGTGCCGGGAGTCGCGCACGCGGTCGTGATCTCCTCGGACGGCGTTCAACTCCTGGCCTCCGCGTCCCTGCCCAGGGACCGCGGCGAGCAACTCGCCGCGATGGCCTCGGGCCTGGCGAGTCTGACGCAGGGCGCGGCCCTGCTCTTCGAGGCCGGGGTGGTCACGCAGACCGTCGTCGACATGGAGAACGGATTCCTCTTCCTGATGTCGGTCAGCGACGGCTCCGTGCTGGTGGTGCTGGCCTCGCCGACCTGCGACATGAAGGTCGTCGGTTACGAGATGGCGTTGCTGGTCGAGCGGACCGGCGACGTCCTCACGCCCGACGTGCGCAGGGAACTGCAGAACGCGCTGGCCGGCTGAGGGCCGGCGCGATGGGCCGTCCGAATCACACCCGGAAGGATGTGCGTTCGTGAGTGGAGACCGAGACCGAAGGCGCAACTCGCCGTTCGTCCGTCCGTACGCCGTCACCCGCGGCCGGACGACGGCGCGGACCGACTTCGCGCTGGAGGCCCTGGTCGGTACGACCGCTCTCGCCTGGGAGAGCGGTGTGCGGTTCTTCCCCGAGCAGCAGGCGATCTGCCGGCTGTGCATGAACCTCACATCGGTGGCCGAGATCTCCGCGCTGATGAACATCCCGCTCGGCGTGACCCGCGTCCTGGTGGGCGACCTCGCCGAGAGCGGCTTCGTCATCGTCCAGCAGCCCACGTACGCCGAGGGCCGGCCGGACGTCACGCTGCTGGAGCGGGTGCTCACCGGGCTGCGCGGCCTCTGAGGCCGCGCGGTCGCGGTACCCGAGGTCCGGTCCCGCGACCGGTCCTGCCCTGTTCCCGGCCGTACGACGGCCGCGCCCGACGACCTACGGAGTGCCGTGCCCGAACTGTCCAGCCTCGCCCTGTCCTTCGGGGCCGCGGCACGGGACTACGACCGCTACCGGGTGGGTCCCTCGGCCCGGATGCTCGACTGGCTGCTGCCCGCGGACTGCCCCTCGGTGCTCGACCTGGGCGCCGGGACCGGTCTGCTGACCCGGTGGCTCGCCGAACGGGTCGAGGACGTCGTGGCGGTCGAACCCGACGCGCGCATGCGGCGGGTGCTGACCGGTGTCTGCCCGCGGGCGACGGTGCTCCACGGGTTCGGCGAACGCATTCCGCTGCCGGACGCGCGGGTCGCCGCGGTCACGGTGTCCTCGGCGTGGCACTGGATGGACCCGGCCCTCACGCTCCCCGAGATCGCCCGGGTGCTCACCCCGGGCGGCTCGCTCGGCATCCTCTACACCCGCCGCGACCGGCGGGTGCCCTGGGTGGACGTGCTGGACGCCTACGTCCACGACGAGATGGGCAACGACGACTGGATCGGCGACCTGATCCAGCGCATGTCCGACGGACCGTGGCTCCCCGACGGTGTCCCCTTCGCGCCGCCGCAGGCTCATGTCGTCACCTGGACGGCCGAGTTGACCGTCGAGGAGGTCGTCGCGATGTTCGCCACCTACAGCAGGTACATCGCCCTGCCGGACGGCCAGAAGCGCGAACTCGCGGACCTGATCGGGGCGAAGGTCCGCGAGACGGCCGAGATGCGGGACGGCCTGGTCGTGATGCCCATGATCTGCCACGGCTGGCGCACCCGCCTGACCGCCTCCTGATCCGTCGGGCGGTCAGTTCGCGCGGGGCTCCTCGGCCTCCGTCGGCCGGGTCGCGGTGGCGATGCCGATCCGGTTCCAGGCGTTGGTCGCCGCGACGGTCCAGATCAGGCGGGCCGTGGCTTCGGGGCCGAGGAGGGTGGTGACCTCGGCGTGGACGGCGGCCGGGACGGCGCCGTCGGCGGGGCGGGTGAGGTGCCGCGCCAGGTCGAGGGCGGCGCGCTCTGCGGGCGTGAAGTCGGGGGAGTCGGGCCACTGGGGGAGAGCGGCGAGCTTGAGCGGAGGGTGGCCCGCCGCGAGGGCGGCGTCGTGGTGCAGGGCGGTGCAGTAGGCGCAGCCGTTCATCTGCGAGACGTGCAGGCGGACCAGTTCGGCGATCTCGGGAGCCAGGCCCTCGGCGGAGACCCGGGTCAGCTCGGTGAGCGCCTGGAGGGCGTCGGGGGCGGCGGCGGTGGGGTTGACCTGCGGCATGGGCGTGGCTCTCAGGGGTGTGGGGGCGGGGTCTGTTCGAAGCTGACCGGTGTCTCGGGGGTGAGTTCCAGGTCGGCGCCGGTCACCGGGGCGTCGGCGTGGATGAGGATGTTGTAGTGGTTGGGGAAGTGGCAGGCGTCAAAGCCGAGGACCGTGCCGACGGTCCGTCCGCCGATACGGACGGTGTCGCCGCGGTCGATGACGCCGCCGCGGTCCAGTTCGACGAAGCCGAGGAAGCCCACGCGGTCGATCCGCGCCCCCGGCGCGCTGTCGGTGTGGTCGGTGGTGACCAGCTCATGGACCTCGCCCGCGCGCACGCAGCGGCTGGCGTGGGGTTCCAGGGCCATGCCGCGGTCGTCGCGGCGGTGGATCAGGACCTTGACCAGACAGCCGTGGACGGTGCGCTTGAGCCCGTCCTCGCGCGGGGCGGCAGCCCTTTCGGGGGTCGGCTCTTGAACGGTGGGCTCTTGAACGGTGGGCTCTTGCACGGCGGGCTCTTGAGCGCTGGGTACTTGAGCGGTGGGCTCGTGCGTGGCGGGCTCGTGCGCCGCGGGCGGGGTCAGCACGCCGTCACCTCCGTACGCCGGTACGCGGCCTCGACCAGCTCCAGGGCCGCCGTACCGCCGTGGTCGGCGCGGTAGGGACCGCGGAGCCGGGCGGTGAAGTCCGCGAGGATCGCCGCGTACTCGTGCCGGAGCGAGGACTTGAAGCCCTGGTGCCCGGCCAGCATGTCGGCGTGGTGCACGGACCCGTCGGCCAGCGTGACCGTCACGTCCTTCAACTCGCCCGGATACGACCAGTCCAGCTCGACCGTGGCACGCGCGGCGCCGGAGACGGAGCGCAGCCCGATCGTCGCGCTGCGGTCGAGCCCCGTCCCGTCGTAGCCGATCCGGGCGGTCTCGACGGTCACCTCGCCCAGCAACAGCCGTACCAGGTCGAACGCGTTGGGCCCGTTGTCGGCGACGCAGCCGCCACCGCACCGGGCCGGGTCCAGATACCAGCGGTCCCGCCCGATGTGCTCCTCGATCCGCTCGAAGTACCGGACCGTGACCCGCTCGACCGGCACGTCCCGCGGCAGCCCGGCGGCCAGCGCCCTGACCGCCGCGTTGTAGCGCCGGTGGAAGGCGGTGAACAGCGGCACCCCGGACGCCTGCGCGAGCGCGGTCAGTCCGGCGCCCTCCGCGCCGGTGAGGGCCAGTGGCTTCTCCACGCACACCGGTACGCCCGCGCGCAGGAAGTCGGCGCAGAGCGCCGCGTGGGCGTCGTTCGGGACGGTGATCACCACGCCGTCGAGCGGCGGCCCGGCGGCGAGGAGTTCGCGGTGGTCGCGGTAGGCGGGTACGGCCCCGGACGCGTCCTGTCCGCCCCTGGCGGCGAGCGCGGCCGGGTCGCGGTCGCAGACGGCGGCGAGGCGGGCCGCCGGGGAGGCGTCGAGGGCGGCCAGGTAGAAGCGGGAGATGACGCCCAGGCCGACGACGGCGATCGAGTGCCGGGTCATCGGCGAAGGCCCCCGTCCAGCGGGACGGGCGCGGTCAGGCCGAACCGCCCTGCCACATCGCCGAGTTCGCGGTACTGCCCGGCGGTGACCGGCACACCGTCCGCACGGTGGGCGTCGGCCGTCGCGCCCTCGGTCCAGCCGGGGTAGCGTACGGGGGAGGCGGGGTCGACCGGCGGGCAGGCGAGCAGGCTGCCGAACAGCGAGTCGGCGTCCGAGGCGACGTCCTCCCGCGGGCGGAGCATGGCGGGGGCGATGGCGGCGACCAGAGTGCCGATGTCGTCGTCGCGGCCCGAGGGGCGCCCGTCCCCGTCCAGCGCCTCGGGGGCCGGGCCCAGGCCGGAGCCGCTGACCAGACCGGCCAGCACCTCCACCGCGAGCCCGAGCCCGTAGCCCTTGTACGCGCCGGTCTCCGGTGCGCCGCCGAGCCAGCCGAGGTACGCCTGGCCGCGGTCGAAGGCCGCCGGGTCGGTGACCGGAAGCCCGGCCTCGTCGGTCAGCCAGCCCTCGGGCACCGCCCGGCCCGCGCGGGCGGCGGCGCGCACGCGTCCGGTGGGGACGACGGTGGTGCTCATGTCGAGCACGAACGGGTGGCGCGGCCCGGCAGGGGCCGCGACGGCGAGCGGGTTCGTGCCGAGCATCGTGACCCGGCCGCCCGGTGGCCGGGCGATGCGCTGACGGCCGCAGTTGGAGGCCACCAGGCCGACCATGCCGCGGTGCGCCGCGCGGGCCGCGTGGTACCCGGCGCAGCCCAGATGGGTGGCGTTGTGGACGCTGACCAGGCCGACGCCGAAGCGCTCCGCGCGCTCGACGGCCAGGTCCATCGCGTCGGCCGCGGCCCACAGGCCGAGCGCGCGCCGGGCGTCCAGGCGGACCGCGGCGCCGAGATCCACGGTACGGTCCGGCTCGGCCGCCGGGTCGGCGCGGCGCTCCTCGAACAGCGGCAGGTACAGCCGGGTCAGATTCGTCACGCCATGGGAGCTCATCCCGGCCAGATCGCCGTAACACAGCGCCTCGGCCGCCGTGACCGCCCGCTCCCCGGCGAGACCGCACCGCGTGAAGACGCCGGTGACGAAGGTCAGCAACTCCTCATACGCGAGGCGCACGGTACGGTCCGGCGCCCGCGCCGGAAGGGTCGACTGCGGTGGGCTCGACAACGGCATGGGGCTCGTTCCTCCTGCTGACGGGCGTGGACGGCGCAAGTGGCGTGGACGGCGCGGGAAGTGACGGCGGCGCGGACGGCGCGAGCGGTACGACGGGCGCGGGCACGGCAGGCGACACGGCCGCGTCGAAGGCGGCCAGGAGGCGCGGGACCGTGGCCGCGAAGGCGTCCAGGTCGGCCAGATCGGCGAACTCACCCGCGGCGTGGGCGCGGTTGGCGTCCAGGCTGCCGGGGCCCAGAACGACGGTGTGGGCGTCGGGCACGCCGGACATCCAGATCGCGTCGCAGGTGAAGGCGGGTTCGGCGGCGGGCCACCGCGGCACCTCGGCGCGGTCGAGCAGCGGACCGAGCCACGACGGGTCGCCGTCGAGCGCGGGCAGGCCGCGCTTGAGCCAGTCCAGCCGCAGGATGTCCGCCGCGTCGGCCGCGGTGCGGGCGAACCGCCGGCTGTGCCGGAAGGCGGCGCAGAAGGACTCCAGCCCCTCGGCGACGGCGTCGCCCAGCAGCCGCTCCAGCCGCCGTCCGGTGGCGGCCGAGCCGTAGGAGAGGTTGAGCAGCAGGTCGCCGCTGCCGTAGACGCGGTTGTGCAGGTCGCCGGTGCGCAGGCCCGCCACGCACACCTGCCCGTCGGCCGGGTCGAGTCGCGGGTCGAGCGCGGCGGCGAGGTGCTGGGCGAGATGGCCGAGCAGGACGGTGGCGTTGTGCCCCGCCTCGGGCCGGTCGTCGATCGCGTCGCGGCCGCGGACGCTCAGCCGCGCGGTCATGGCCGCGGTGCTGCGGGTCAGGGCCCGGCCGCCGGTGGGTTCGCAGAAGACGTTGAGCCGCCCGTGGTGCCCGGCGTCCACGAGGGGACGGGTGCCGAAGGCGCCGAGCGCGCCGCCCTCCTCGCCGGAGACGGCCTGCACCAGAATCCGGGTGTCGCGGGGGAGTTCGGGCCGCTCCCGCAGGGCGCGCCGCAGTCCGGCCAGCAGCGCGACGGCCGGGCCCTTCGCGTCGATCGCGCCCCTGCCGTGGAAGCGGTCACCGTCGAACGAGACCGGTTCGAGGCCCGCGACGGTGTCGAGGTGGACGTTGAACATCACCGTACGGTCGCGCGGTGCCCCGGCCGGGCCGAGGGCGAGCACCAGGCTGGGCTGGCAGGCCAGGAACTCCGGCCGCTCGGCGGCGGCTTGACGTACCAGGAGCGGTACGTCGTCGCGGTCGACGCAGGCGGGCGGCGGGGCCGCGTGGTGCAGGACGGTGAAACCGAGTTCGGCGGCGGCCCCCGCGTAACGGCGCTGCGCCTCCCACAGCGCGGGTGCGGGCGCGTCGGGGCCGCATTCGAGCGGGCCGGCCGTCGGCAGGGCGAGCAGGTCGAGCAGCAGGGTGCGGTCGGCGGGGCTGAGCGGGCTCACTGAGCGGGCTCCCGCAACGCCGCCCCGTCCGGCGGGGTGTGCGCGATGGTGCCGCCGGGCACCCGCGCGCACGCGTCCAGCAGATTCCGCAGCGCCACCCCGCTCCTGACGAAGGCGGCGTGGCACCGCTCCTCCGGATCGCGGTGGTCCTCGTGCGGCCGTACGGCGATGTGCGGTTCGATCGACAGCGCGCCCCGGTAGCCGTGGGCCAGCAGGGCGCGCAGACAGTCGGCGATCCGCAGGTCGCCGGTGCCCGGCTCGCAGTAGGCGGGGCGGCCGTCGGGGGCGATGACGGCGTCCTTGACGTGGACGTGCAGGATTCGGTCGGCGTACGGCAGCAGTTCGGTCAGCAGCCGGTGGCCGTCGTAGCCGTACGCGGGGCCGTTGCCGGTGTCGAAGAGCAGGGCGAGCCCCGGGCCCGCGGTCTCCAGGAGGCGGACCGTACGGGTCGCGTCGGCGCCCGCCCAGCCGGAGCAGTTCTCGTGCAGCAGCGTCAGGCCCGACTCGGCGGCGCGGTGGGCGAGTTCGCGGACGCGGCGCAGCGCCTCACGCTCCCAGGCGTCGGCGTCGAGCCCGTCGTTCGGGAAGGACATCACGCGGACGAAGCGGGTGCCGAGCCGGGCGCATCGCTGTTCCAGGACCGCGAGTTCGGCCAGGTCGGCGGCGAAGTCACCGGTCACCGGGCGGGCCCAGCCACCGATCCTCGCGTCCACCGCGGCGACCGACACCCCGGCGTCCGCGAGCGTCCCCGCGACCCGGTCGAAGGCGGTAGGGGACAGGTCGGCGACCGGCGTGCCGTCCACGGTCCGCAGCTCGATCGACCGCCAGCCCAAGGCGCTGACGGCCGCGATCTGGCCCTCCACGCCGAGCGCGGCCTCGTCGCCGATCCCGGTGAGGCGCAACGGCTCGTCCGCCTGTACGGCGGTCTGCTGTTCAGCGGGCACCGGCCAACTCCCTTCGTGGGCCCGAGGCGTCGGGCGGGGCCGCCAGATTCTTGGCGTCGGTGAGCAGGCCGACCACGCGCGCCTGCCGCGCGAAGTCCGTGGGGCAGGGGCCGTCGTCCCCGGCGAAGTCGGCGTAGGCGCGGAGCATGAACGCGGTCAGGGCGTCGTCGCGGAACACCTCGCGGTCCCCGGCCGGGCATTCCGGTGTGGTCAGCCGCAGTTGGGCGTAGTGGTCGCCGGCGTCGGCCGGGTAGTGGCCGACGGCGGTGCCGCCGTCGAATCCGAGCGTGATCCGGCGCTCGCGCACCGGGGAGGTGAGGTCGGAGCGGATGTCGGCGAGCACGCCGTCGCGGTGGGCCAGGCGCACCTCGGCGCCGCCGAGCCGGGGCAGCCGCCGTCCGTCCACGTCCAGGTCGGTGCACGAGGCGCCGACCACTTCGGCGTCCCCGGCCAGCCGCAGCAGGACGCCGAGCGCGTGCGGGATCTCGATGTCGAACGCCGTGGGGTGCCCCGAGGTGGCGAGCGTGCGCTGGAAGCGCGGCTTGTCCTGCACGACCGAGATCTGCCGCAGCGCGCCGAGACCGGGCCGCTCCTCCACGAGGGCGATCAGCCGGTCGGTGAGCGTGCTCGCCAACCAGGGCGCCACGACGGTGGCTTGGACACCGGGCCGCCCCACCAGCTCCACCAGCCGCGCGAGATCGCGCGGCCCCGCCGCGAGCGGCTTCTCCAACAGCAGCCTGCGGAAGCCGAGTCGGAGCAGTTCGGCCACGACCTCGGCGCGGGCGAGCGGCGGGGTGCAGATGTGCACGACCGTGTGCTCCGGGTCCAGCGACTCCCGCGCCCGCGCGAGCGAGTCCACGACGCGCAGACCGGTGTCGCCCGCCGCCCGGGCCCGTTCGGCCGGGTCGCGGTCGAAGGCGATCACCGGCTCCGGTGCGAAGAGCCGGGGCCGCAGGTCCCGCGCCTTGGCGAGGACCGGCAGGTGGAGACCCGCCCCCGCGCGGCCGAGGCCGAGGACCATCGTGCGCAGCGGCATCTCCTGCGTCAGCCTTCCGTCGACTTCGGTGGGGGCGGGGGAAACGAAGCGGAACAGGGCGGTACGGGACAGCGGGGGAAAGCGCCGGGCGCCGGGGGGAGTTGCGGAAAAAAGAGGGCAGGGCGCGACGACGTCGGTCAGCCTGCTCGCCCGAACCGGGCGAAGTCAAACAAACGCGCCGATAGCGCCCTTTTGTGTGAATCCCCCCGTCGGCCGCGCCGCCGACCCGCGTCCGGCCGAGGGCCTGGCATAGCGTCGGCCTCCAGCGCGTCCGGGACGAACGACCGCGTCCGGATGGACCAGCGCATTCGGCGTACCCGGCGTATCCGGGCAGCAGAGAGGCGGAGATGGACCTCCAGCACACCGTCGACGCGCGCGAACCGGCCCCCGCCGACGTGCCGTTCTTCACCCAGGCCGAGTCCTTCTCCGCCCTCTGGCCGCGGATCGAGCGGCACCTGTCGGAGATGTTCGAGGACGGGAAGTTCTCCCACGGCACCAAGGTGGCGGAGCTGGAACGGGCGCTCACCGCCTACACCGGCGCCCGGCACGTCATCGGGGTCAACAGCGGCACCGACGCCCTGGTCCTGCTGCTGCGCGCGGCCGGTCTGCGGCCGGGGGACGAGGTCGTCGTCCCGGCCTTCAGCTTCGTGGCCTCCGCCTCCTCGGTCGTCCTGGCGGGCGGGCGGCCGGTGTTCGCGGACATCGACCCGGTCACGTACGCCCTCGACCCCGCCTCGGTGGAGCGCGTGCTCACCCCGCGCTGCCGCTTCCTGATGCCGGTCCATCTCTTCTGCCAGCTCGCGGACGTGGAACGGCTCGGCGAACTGGCCGGGCGGCACGGGCTCACCGTGGTCGAGGACAGCGCCGAGGCGATCGGCATGCGCCGCGAGGGCGTCCACGCGGGGCTGTTCGGCGCCGGAGGGGTGCTGTCGTTCTTCCCGACCAAGACCCTGGGCGCGATCGGGGACGCGGGGGCGGTGCTCACCGACGACGACGAGATCGCCCGTACCGTGGACGCGCTGCGCCACCACGGCCGGTTCGGGCGCACCATCGCGGACTTCACCACCATCAACACCAGCAGTTCGCTGCCGGGCTGCAACAGCAAGATGGACGACGTGCAGGCGTCCGTACTGCTCGCGAAGCTCACCCGGCTGGACGCGGACATCGCCCGCAGGGAAGCGCTGGCCGACGCGTACAGCCGGCGGCTGGCCGGAACGCCGGGCATCCTGCGGCTGCCGACGGTCGTGGCCCGCGGCGGCACGGCCGATCCGGTCTTCTACGTCTATCTGATCGAGGCCGAACGCCGTGACGAGCTGGCCGGGCACCTGGCCGCGCACGGCGTGAGCACCGAGACGTACTACCCGAGCCCGCTGCACCTCCAGCCCTGCTTCGCCGAACTCGGCCACCAGCCGGGCGACTTCCCCGTGGCCGAGGCCGCCTGCGCGCGCACCCTCGCGCTGCCGCTCTACCCCGATCTGACCACCGAGGCCGTGGACCGGGTCTGCGATCTGGTCCAGGACTTCTTCTCCGGAGCCGGAGCCCGCCCATGACGCCCGCGACCACGCCGACGCCCGCGACCACGCCGATGCCCGGGACCACGCCGACGCCCGCGACCGCTCCCGTGCCTCCGACGCCCACCACCGTGCCTGCGCCTCCCGCGCCCGCGACGGCCCGGGGCGACCGCCCGCGGCTGCCGTTCTTCCCCCCCGACCTGTTCGAGGCCGACCGCGAGCACCTGCTGCGCGTCGTGCGCGAGACCGGCACCGGACCGGCCCAGAAGTTCATCCTCGGCGAGCACACGGCCCGCTTCGAGCAGGCCCTGCGCGAACAGCTCGGCGCCGCCGACGTCGTCGCCTGCGGCAGCGGCACCAGCGCGCTGACCCTGGTGCTGGCCGCGATGGACGTCGGCGCGGGCGACGAGGTCGTGGTCCCGGCCTTCGGCTGCGCCCCGCTGGCCGGTTCGGTCGTGGCGCTCGGCGCGACACCGGTCTTCGCCGACATCGACCCCTGGACCATGGTGGTCGACCCCGACGACATGGAACGCCGGATCACCCCGCGCACCAAGGCCCTGATGCCCGCTCACATGTTCTCGGTGATGGCGGACATGCCGCGCCTGACCGCGCTCGCGCGGGACCGCGGGCTGCGGCTGGTCGAGGACTCCGCCGTCGCGCAGGGCGGCGTCCAGGGCGGGGTTCCCGCGGGGCTGGCGGGCGAGGCGGGGGTCTACTCCTTCGTCCAGGTGAAGACCTTCGGCACGGCGGGGGAGGGCGGCGCGGTCGTCACCCGCGACGCGGAACTGGGCCGTACGGTACGGATGCTGCGCAACCACGGGCAGGACGGCGTCCACCGCTTCGTCCACCACCGGATCGGCTGGAACAGCCGGTTCGACGAGGTGCTCGCCGCCTTCCAGCTCCACCGCCTGCCGGGGCTGGCCGGCCGTCTGGAGCGCCGCGCCCGGATCGCCGGTCACTACACCGAGCGCTTCGCCGACCTCGCCGAGCGCGGTGTCCTCGCCCCGCCGCCCGGCCGCGACGGCCGCTGTTATTACGTCTACACGCTCCAGTGCGACCGGCGCGACGCGCTCAAGGCGCACCTGGCCGAGCGCGGTGTCGACTCGCACGTCTACTACCCGCTGCCGCTGCCCCGCCAGCCCGCCTTCTCCGGCTTCGCCGCCCCCGGCGACAGCTGGCCCGCCGCGGAACGCGCGGGCGAGCGGATCCTGTCGCTGCCCGTCTACCCGCACCTGAGCGACGCGCAGGTGGAGTACATCGCCGACGCCGTCAGGGAGTTCGCCCTGGCCCCCTGAGGCCCGCGGTCCGCCGACAGGCGCTAGAGCCGTACGACGCGCTCCCCTGACAGCCGGCCCGTCGTGTCGAAGAGCAGCCGGGCCGTCTTGGTGATCGCGCCCAGGTCGTAGGCGCGGTGGGCCTGGAGCAGGACGACCAGGTCCGCCTCGGCCGCGGCCGACAGCGCGTCGTCGTACCGCCGCAGCCGGGGGTCCGCCAGCGGCAGGTCCGCCGCGTGCGGGTCGTGCCAGCCGACCCGCGCGCCGAGGTCGAGCAGCCCGCTCGCCACCTCGAGCGCGGGCGACTCGCGCAGGTCGTCGGTGTCGGGCTTGTACGCGGCGCCGAGCAGCGCGACGCGGGCGCCCGGCAGCGGCACCCCGCGGTCCTGGAGCAACCGCGAGGCGCGCGCGACGACATGGCCGGGCATGACGCGGTTCGCGCGCAGGGCGGCCCGTACGACCTGGAACGCGTCGGCGGGCGCGCCTTGCAGCAGGTAGACCGGGTCGACCGGGATGCAGTGCCCGCCGACGCCGGGGCCGGGGCGGAACGACTGGAAGCCGAAGGGCTTCGTCGCCGCGCACGCCACCACGTCCCACACGTCCGCGCCCACGTCGTGGCAGTAGCGGGCGAATTCGTTGACCAGGGCGATGTTGACGCTGCGGTAGGTGTTCTCCAGCAGCTTCGCCAGCTCCGCCTCGCGCGTGCCGCGGGCCACGATCACCCGGTCCACGAAACGCTCGTACAGCGCCGCGCACTGCTTGGCGCACACCTGCGTCACCCCGGAGACCACCTTGGGCGTGTTGCCGATGCCGAAGAACTGGTTGGCCGGATCGACGCGTTCGGGGGAGTAGCCGAGGTGGAAGTCCCTCCCCGCGACCAGCCCCGACGCCTCCAGCAGCGGTCTGGCCAACTCCTCGGTGGTGCCGGGGAACGAGGTCGATTCGACGACGACCAGCGTTCCCGGCCGCAGATGCGCGGCGACCGTACGACAGGCGGCGGTGAGCGGGCCGAGGTCGGGGCCTCCTTCGCGGGTCAGGCCGGTGGGGACGCAGATCGCGACGGCCTGGGCCCGCGCGAGCGGCGCGGGGTCGGTGTCGACGGCGAAACCGGCGGCGAGCATCCGGCTTACGTCCGCGTCGGTGACGTCACGGACCGGGGACCGCCCGCCGCGCAGCGCGGCGACCGTCGACGGCGCGATGTCGTATCCGGCCACCGCGAGCCCGGCGTCGGCGGCGGCGCGGGCGAGGGGCAGACCCACGTATCCCAGGCCCACCACGAGCAGATCGAAGGACATGACCGAGACTCCCCGGGGACGGTGGGCGCTGCGCGACGGGCGGTCCGGGAAGGCGCCCCGGGGCCCGCTCACCGCGATCTTGAACCAGTCCCCGCCCGGCCCGTGCGTGTGGCGGCCGGGCGGCGGTCATGAGGGTGAATTCTTCACCCTGTCGGCGCTGGTCCGGCCTTCGCGGGAGCCGGGAGCGGCCGGTGACGACCCGCGTCCGGCGCCGACGAGCAGCGGGCCGGGCCACGATCGGGCCATCGGGCTCCCCGCGACACGGCGACGGCGGCACATCCCGCAGTCATATGCGAACCTTCTTCCGATATGGTCCACTTCGTGCGAACCCGGACATTCGGTCCGGACCGTTCGAGGAGAGTTCATGACCCGTTTTGTCACGGCGAAGCGTGCCGCTGTCGCAGCCACCGCCACCGGCGCCGCAGCCCTCGCCCTGGTGGCCGGTTCCTCCGCCACCGCCACCGCGACCGCCACGCAGGTACGCGCCACCCCGCCGTCGCTGACGCTGGACTTCAGCGGCAACAACAGCGCGGGCGCCGCCGCCAGCACCGTGGGCGCGGGCTTCGGCGGCAGCGCCACGGTCAAGGACTCCTCCGGGAAGCCGGTCGGCACCGCCTACGACATGTGCGACAAGGACGCCATCTCCGCCAAGGAGGTGACCGCGTTCTGCCACGCGAACATCGTCTTCAACGGCGGTGACCAGGTCGCCCTCTCGGTGGTCTTCCCGATCCAGAACCCGCTCACCGCGACCTACCCGAAGTCCTTCGACGGCGTCGTCGTCGGCGGCACGGGCGCCTACAAGGGCCTCACCGGCGCGGCCCACTTCACCAACACCGCGCTCGCGGTCTACACCGTGAGCTGGGACGCCTGAGGGATCTGAAGTCCTTTCCGGTGGGCCGTCGTCCGGACGGCGGCCCACCGCCACCCCGCCCACGCACCGGAGAGTCCATGCCAGCCGCGAGTCCCGGCACGACCACCGCCACGGCGGCGACGGCCGACCGCCCCGAAGGCGACTACGCCTTCGACAACGACAGCCCGTACGCCACCGAGCAGCACCGCTGCCTGGCCGCCGCGCACGACGCGATCACCACCGCGCGGCTGGCGGAGACCGGCGTCGGCCCCGGCTGGGACTGCCTGGAGGCGGGAGCGGGCGGCGGCAGCGTCGCCCTGTGGCTGGCCGACCGCACCGCGCCCGGCGGCAGCGTGCTGGCCACCGACATCAAGCCAGAGCACATCCCCGCCCGCCCCGGTCTCGAACAGCGCCGCCACGACATCGTGCGCGACCCGCTCCCCGACGCGGCCTTCGACCTCGTCCACTCCCGCCTGGTGCTCACCCACCTGCCCCAGCGGCGGGCCGTGCTCGGCCGGCTGCTGCGCGCCCTGCGGCCCGGCGGGCACCTCCAGTTGGAGGAGTTCGACATCGACTACGCGCCGGTGCTCCTCGCTCCCGACGAGCGCACCCGCGCGGGCTACGAGGCGTTCCGGGCGGCCAAGGGCCGCGTGCTGCGGGCCGCGGGGGCCGACCCCGCGTGGGGCCGCACCTGCGCCGCCGACCTGCGGGCCGCCGGATTCACCGACATCGAACCCGTACCGCACCTCGTGCCCTGGACGGCGGACTCCCCGGGCCTGCGGCTGCAACTGCACCACACCTACCACCTGCGGGACGCGCTCCTGGAGCACGGGATGACGGAGGACGAACTGCTCGCGGCGCGCGACGCGATGCGCCACCCGGACTTCCGCGCCGCCTCCTGCGTCCTGTACTGCGTCCAGGCGAGGCGACCGGAGTGACGGCCACCACGGCCGGCCCCCGTACCACCGCGGCGCCGCGTATCGGCACGGCGCCGGTTTCCGCGCGCGGCGGCGCGCCCGCCACGGCCGTCCGGCTCGCCGTCGCCCACCTGCGGGCGCTCGGCTGCGGCACCGAGCACGGCAGGTCGGGAGCGTTCACCGCGCACTACGGCCGGGTCCGCGCGCGCTGCGAGGTGAGCTGGGCCGGGCCCGTGGACCTCCCGCTGACCAGCGAGGCCGACGTACAGGCCGCGTGCGGTCTGACGCAGGTGCACGGCCGCCGCTACGGAGGACCGACCCCGCTCGGCGTCGACTACGCCTCCTGCGTCGCGGGCGCGCTCGCCGCCACCGGCACCCTCGCCGCGCTGGCCGCCGGGCCCGCCGACGACGGCGGCGAGATCCGCGTCACCACCTCGGTCGCCCAGGCGGCGCTGCTCTCGGTCGGCCAGTACCTGGCCGCCGCGACCGCGGCCGACGACTGGCCGGAACGCCACGCACCCGGCGGCCCGCCCTTCGCCGCCGCCGACGGCGTCCGGTTCGAACTGGAGACCCTGGACCCCGAGGCGTGGCGCGGCTTCTGGTCCGCGCTCGGCGTGGACCGCGCGGACGCCGCACGCGGCTGGCTCCCCTTCCAGCAGCGGTACGCCACCGCGGTCTGCCCGCTCCCGCCCGCCCTTCACGAGGCCGTCGCCCGGCTGCCCTTCCCCGAACTCGGCCGCCTCGCCGACGCGATCGGCGTGGATCTGACCCCGGTCGCCGGGGGGCCGCCCCCGTGGGCGGACGGCGACGAGCGGCCCTGGCGGCTGCGCCCCACCGGCCCGACGGCCGCGCCGCAGGCCGCGCCCGGCACCGGGGCGCCGCTGGACGGGGCGACCGTCGTCGAGGTGTGCCGCCGCGTCCAGGGGCCGCTCGCCGGGCACCTGCTGCGGCTGCTCGGCGCGCGCGTCGTCCGCGTCGAGCCGCCGGGCGGCGACCCGATGCGGGGCATGCCGCCCATGGCGGGCGGCACATCGGCCCGCTTCACGGCCCTGAACGACGGCAAGGAGACGGTGGAGGCGGATCTCACCACCGCGTCCGGGCGCGCCGCGGTCCGCGAACTCCTCGCGGGGGCCGAGGTGTTCCTGCACAGCCTGGCCCCCGGCAAGGACCGGCGGTTCGGGCTCGACGCCGACACCCTGACCGCCCACCGCCCCGGCCTGGTGCACGCCGCCGCCTCCGGCTGGGGCGACGAGCGCGGCTCCCGGCCTCCCGTCGGCACCGACTTCCCCGTACAGGCGTGGACGGGCCTCGCCGCCCTGGTCACCCCGCCGGGACTGCCGCCGACACCGTCCCTGCTCACCCTCACCGACGTGCTCGGCGGAGTGATCTGCGCGGAAGGCGCCGTCGCGGGGCTGCTCGCGGCCCGGCGGACCGGGCGCGGACAGGCCGTCACCTCCTCGCTGCTGTCCGCCGCCCGGCTGCTGTGCGGGCCGCGGTTCCGCTCGGCTCCCGCGCGGACGACGGTCCCCGACCGCGCCGACCTGACCGACCTCGCGGCGGACCCCCGCCTCGCGCCCGCCCTCGACCGCGACCTGTGCACGCGGGCCGCAAACCCCTGGGAGTTCCACCGATGACCACTCCGGTGGAGACGCCGACCGACGCGACACCTCCCGTACGGGCGGCGACCGGACGCACCTGGCGGTCCCGCAACGGCCTCGTGCTGCGCGACACGGTCCCGGCCCCGCTGCGGCGGCGCTGGGCCCTGCGCGAGGAGTGTCCCGACACGGGGCTGTACGCGGCCTTCGCCGAGCACGTACGCGACCACGGCGACCGGACGGCCGTACGCACTCCCGGCCTCGCGCTGACCTACCGCGAACTCGACCTGCGGGTACGCGGGATGGCGTCGGCGCTGGGCGCGCTCGGCGCGGGCCCCGGTGATGTGGTCGGCATCCGGCTGAACGGCGGCTGGCCCGCGCTGGCCACGGACCTCGCCGTCGCCGCCGTCGGCGCGGTCGCCCTTCCCTGGCCCACGGGGCAGGGCACCCGCGAGAGCCACGCCCTGCTGGAGCTGTCCCGCGCCCGCTACATGGTGAGCGACACCCCACTGGACCACCGGCACGGCCCCCTCCCGTACCTGGAACGCCTCACCACGGTCGGCGAACTCCTCTACGGCGACCCCGACGGATGCGTCCCCGCCGTCGTGGACCCCGAGGACCCGGCGCGCGTCCTGGTCTCCTCGGGCTCCGAGGCCGCGCCCAAGATGACCGCCTACAGCCACAACGCGCTGCTCGGCGGACGCGGCAGTTACGTGGACGCGGTGCTGCGCGGCGGCGGCGCCGGACACGACACGGCCACCGGCACCCGCCAGGACACGCCCGGCGGCGGCGACCCCGGCACCGGCGAAAGCGCCGAGGACGGCGGCCCGGCCGCGCTCGTCCTGGTCCCGCTCGCCTCCTCCTTCGGCTCCTTCGGACTGGTCGCCCTCGCCCGCTGCGGCGCGACCCTCCACCTGCTGGACCGCTTCGACCCCGGCGCCGCCCTGCGCGCCGTCACCGACTGGCGGCCCACCCACGTCGTCGCCGTACCCACCATGCTGGGCCGGATCGCCGACCACCCCACCGTGCCCGGCGAGGACCTGGGCTCGCTGCGGGCCGTCGTCTCCAGCGGCGCCCCGCTCACCTCCACCGTCCTCGCCGCCGCGCTGCGCCGCTTCGGCCGCCCGGTCACCAACGTCTACGGGTCGAGCGACGGCGTGAACTGCCGTATCACCTGGACCGGTTCTGACGGCGACGTCCGCCGCGTCGGACACCCGGACCCGCGCGTCACCGACCTGCGCGTCTGCGGCGCCGACGACCGGCCGCTGCCCGCGGGGCACAGCGGCGAGATCCAGGCCCGCGGCCCGATGAGCCCGCTTGCCTACGTCGGCGCGCCCGACCTCGACCTGCGCTACCGCACCGACGACGGCTGGATCAGGACCGGTGACCTCGGGGTCTTCGACGCCGACGGTTCGCTGCGCGTCCTGGACCGGATCAGGCAGACCGTGATCCGCGGCGGCTGGACGATCAGCCCCGCCGAGGTCGAGGAGGAGCTGCACACCCACCCGCACGTCGCCGAGGCCGCCTGCGTACCCGTCCCCGACCCGGATCTCGGCGAGCGGCTGTGCGCCTTCCTGGTCCAGCGCCCGGGCACGGAGCCGCTGACCGTCGTGGCGCTGTCCGCGTATCTGACCGGCGAGCGCGGTCTGGCCCGGCGCAAGCTGCCCGAACTCGTGCTGCACCTGGACCGGTTGCCGCTCGGGGCCACCGGCAAGGTCTGCCGCCGCACCCTCGCCGCCGCGGCCCTCGCCCGTCCGCCAGAAGACCCGGTACGCGCCCCCCGGCGCTGAGCAGCGCCTGAGCCACACCGCACCGCAGGAGGAGCACCCGCCCATGGAACCCGCGCCCGTACTCGACACCGCGGCCAGGCCCCCCGTCGGCGCCGTTCCCGCCGCCGACACCTCGCCGATCGCGCCCGGCAGTTGGCGCGCCTACGCCAAGCTGGCCAAGCTGGACATCCTCGACTACTACCTGAGCATCCCGCTGGCCGCCGCGATGCTCGTCCCGTTCGGCGTCGTCACCGGGGCCGGGCTCGTCACCGGGGCCGGACTCCGGCCCGAGACCACGGGACGCGCCGCGCTCGTGCTGGTCCTGTTCTTCCTGGGCGAACTGACCATGGTGGCCGGGATGGTCGCCTTCGATGACGTGACCGGCTACCGCGACGGCAGCGACGCGGCCAACTACGGCCCGGACGCCGCCGCCCGCCGCCTCGCCCGTAAACCGCTGGTCGCCGGGACGCTCACCGAGCGGCAGGCGATCCGGTTCGGCTGGGCGGCGGTCGCGCTGTGCGCGCTGTTCTGGGGCGCGGCCGTCCTCGCCGCTCCCGCCCGGCCGCTGTGGGCGGTGCTCGGCACGGCGGCCTGCGCGCTCTTCGGGTTCCAGTACTCCTGGTGGCTGAAGTTCAGCTACCGCGGCGGCCAGGAGATCTTCCTGGCCGCGCTCGGCTGGGGCTATGTGCTGCCGCTCTTCGGCCTGCTGAACGGCGGCGCACCCGGCTTCGTCGTCGTGCAGGCGCTGATCTTCGGGCTCGGCCCCGTGCTGTTCGGCGTCTACTCCAACATCAACGACCGGGACGGGGACCACGCGGTCGGGCGGCTGACCGTGGCCGCCGTCGCCTCCGAGCGCGGCAACTCCGCCTTCATCGCCGGGGTTTCCGGGCTGGAGGCCCTGCTGATCGTCGTCCCCGCCGCCGCCGGGATCGCGCCGTGGTGGTTCCCGCCGCTCATGTCGCCCGTCCTCGTGCTGCGCGCCCGCCAGTGGGTACGCGGCAATCGGCGCGGTGACGTCCTGGGGGCCCGCACCCGCGGCATCCGGCTGCACCGCCTCGCCACCGCGCTGATGATCGCGGCCGACCTGCTGCTGGCGGTGACCCGGTGACCAAGCCCCTCGACCCCGGCATCGTCTTCGACGCGCTCGCCCGCCGCGGCTCGCCGACCGTCGTCCACCTCAGCCGCCCCCTCGACCTCGCGCCCGAGGAGGGCACCCGGTGGACGGTGCCCCAATTGGCCGGCCTGGTACGGGACACCGCCGCCCGGCTCGCCGCGGCGGGAGCGGGCCCCGGCGACCACGTGGCCGTCGTCAAGCGCAACCACTGGGACTACGTCCTGCTCGCCTGCGCCGCCGTCCGGATCGGCGCCGTCCCCGCGCTGCTCTCCGACCACCTCGCCCCCGAGGTGCTCGACATCCTGCTCGAACGGCTGCGCCCCGCCGTCCTGGTCACCCAGACGCACCTGCTGCGCACGGCCGCCAGAGCCGATGTCGAGCTGGCGCGCCACAGCGCGTGCACGCTGACCCTGGACAGCGCGAGCCTGCACGACTCGGTACCGGACGACACCCGGCCGCCCCAGCCGGTCCGCTCCTTCCACGACCTGCCCGCACGGCCGCTCGCCCCGATCCACCGCCGCGGTGACGGCGAGCCGCTGGCCGTGCACCACACCTCGGGGACCACCGGCGTGCCCAAGCTGGTCGTCCACTCCACCACGACGCTCATCCGGCGGCTCGCCGGATTCGAGGCCAGGCGCTGGCCCGTGGTCACCCCGCGCGCCGGCGACACCGTCGCCAGCGCCATCTCCTTCGCGCACGGCCGCGCGCTCGCCTGGACCGTCAGCGCGCTGTGGCACCAGCCCCGCGAGACCGTGATCGTCGCCGACTCCGATCCCGACGCGGCCCGCCGCACCCTGACCGCGCACCCGCCCACCGTCCTGGAAGCGCTGCCCTCCACGTATGTGCGCTGGCAGCGCCTGGCCGCCGAGCCCGACAGTCCCTTCCGGGACGTACGCATGTACATCTCCACCTTCGACGCCGTCCACCCGCCGACCGTGCGGGTCTTCCTCGACGCCAGCCGGCGCGCCCGGCCGCTGTGGATGCAGGGCTGGGGCCAGACCGAGACCGGGCCGCTCACCTTCCGCTTCCTCACCCGAGGGGCGCTGGCCCGGCGCGCGGAGCGCCACCCCACCACCCGCGACCTCGGCCGCCCGGTCCCCGGCTGGGTCGGCCTGCGGGTGGTGGACCCGCGGACCTTCCAACCCGTGCCGCGCGGACAGGTCGGCCTCGTCCTCACCCGGACCAAGGCCCGCTGCCTCGGCTACCTCGGCGAACAGGACCGCTGGGACGAGAAGGCGCACGGGCCCTGGTTCAACACCGGAGACCTCGCGGTCCGTACGCGCGGCGGCTCGCTGATCCTGCTGGACCGGGAGGTCGACATGATCCCGGGGCTGAGCTGCGTGGAACTGGAGGACGTCCTGCACGACCGGCTGCCCGAGGTCGAGGAGGCCGTCGTCCTCGGCGTCGTGGACCGCGACCCGCAGACCGTCCTGGTCGTCAACGCGCCCATCGACCCGGCCCGTTGGCGGCACGCCGTACGCGACCTGCCCGCGCTCGCCGAACCCCTCACGGTGGACTGGGACGCCGTCCCGCGCACCGCCACCGGCAAGGTCCGCCGCCACGAGCTGCGCGACCGCTACCTCGCCGGCACCGCCACCCACGGAACCGGGAGATGGACGTGACGGACCTCGACGTCGCGGTCGTCGGCGGCGGCATCGGCGGCCTCGCCGCCGCCTACCGGCTGCAACGGGCGGGCCGGTCCGTGCGGGTCTTCGAGGCCGCCCCGCGCGTCGGCGGACGCATGGCCAGCTCCCTCGTCGACGGCTGCCTCGTCGACGAGGGAGCGGAGACCATCGCCACCCGCGGCTACCAGGCCACCTGGCGCCTCATCGACGAACTCGCCGTGCCGCCCGCACACCTCACCCCGGTGCGGGCCGGATTCGCCCTCTGGCACGAGGGCCGCGCCCACGCCCGGCTCGGCCACCCGGCGGGGCTGCTCACCGGCGCGGGCATGTCCTGGCGCGGGCGGCTGGACTGGCTGCGCTTCACCGCCCGACTGCTGCGCCGCCGCGGGGACTTCGACGCCGACCGGCCCGAACTCGCGCCGCCCGGCACGGCCACCCTCGCCGAGTACGCCCGCGCCTACCACCCCGACGTGCACGACCGCCTGCTCCAGCCGCTGTCGGGCCACTGCTTCGGCTGGCACTCGGAACGCTCGGCCGCCGCCCCCATGCTCGCCACGCTGCTCGCGGTCGGCGGCGCGGGAGCCCGCTGGACCACTTACACCACCGGCATGGACACCCTCCCGCGCGCCCTGGCCGAACGGGTCCCCGTACAACTCGGCAGCTCGGTCACGGCCGTTGAGCGGACCGGCGCGGACGAGGCACGGCTACACCTCGCCGACGGCGGGATCTTGACGGTGCGTCAGATCCTGATCGCCGTACCGGCACCGGTCGCGCTGTCCCTGTACGCCGACCCGTCGCCCGACGAACGCGCCTATCTGGCGGCCTGTTCCTTCACCCCCATGCTCAAGGCCGTCTGCCTCCTCGACCGACCGCTGCCCAGCCCGACCCGCGCCCCCAGCTACGCCCTGTCCGTTCCCGCGACCGAGAGCCGGATCTGCGGCGGGCTGCTCCTCGACCACCTCAAGGCCGAGGGGCGCGTCCCGCCGGGCCGCGGGATGGTCAGCCTCTTCGCCTCGCCCGCGATCGGCCCGCGCCTGCTGGACGCCGACGACGCCGAGGTCACCCGTACGCTCGTCGGCGAGGCAGAACGCTTTCTGCCGGGGCTCGGCGAGGCCACCACCCGCACGCTCGTGCACCGCTTCCGGTACGGCCTGCCCGAAGCCACCCCCGCCGCGCTGGGCCTGCGCGCGGCCTTCGCCGCCCGGCCCGCGGGGCCCGTCGACTACGTCGGCGACTGGACTCTCCTGCGGCCCAGCAGCGAGGGCGCGGTCCGCTCGGCGGAACTGGCCGCGCGACGCGTCGCCGCGCGCACGGCCCACCCCTCTCGTCCGAAGCGCGCGGTGAGCCCGGCACCCACCGGTCGACCCGCGTGATTCGGCGCACATGTCCCACCCGCGAATCACGTGCACTGGAGGCACCTGTCATGCGTCGAAGCACCACCATGATCGCGATGGCCGCGGCGGCCGTCGTCGGCCTCGCGGCCACTCCCGCCCAGGCCGCCACCGGCCAGGTCGTCGTCTTCTCCGTCGAGGGCCAGCCGCTCAAGGTCTACCAGGACCCCACCGGCTGTCAGCGACTCCCGTTGACGGCGCATGTGCTGGACAACCTCACCGACCAGCCGGTCAAGGTCTTCGCCGACCCCTTCTGCACGGTCCCGGCGACCCTTCCCACCACCGGCGTCGGCGTCCTTCCGGCCGGCTACGGCACTCACGTCACCGGAGTCGGCAGCTTCTCCGCCTGACCACCGGTCGCGGCACGCGCGCCCGCCGTACCACCGCCGTCGGGGTGCGGTGGTACGGCGGGGCGGCCGGCCCGGTCAGGGTGTGAGGCGGTTCGGCCTTCGGAACAGGAACATGGTCCCGCGGAGCGAGTCCGGGCCGAGTATCGCCATGAGGACGCGGCCGAGGGTCAGACCGTCGCCGGGAGGGGCATGGGGGTGGGGCGGCGACGGTCGCGCAGGGCGGCGGACAGCACCGACACGACGATGCCGCCGAAGGCCCAGGCGCCCAGGATCCACAGGGACCTGGTGATGTCGTGCCCGTCGAAGTAGACGGTGTTGCGGACCACGGTCGTCCCGGCGCCCGGCGGCAGGATCTGGCCGATGGCCCGCCAGAAGGGCGGCAGGAGAGCGGCCGGATAGACCCCGCCGGAGCTGGGATTGCCCAGGACGGTGAAGATCAGGATGGTCAGGCCGAGGCCGATGGTGCCCGCCACCGACTGGAGGGCGACGCCCACCGCGCCCGAGGCGAACACGATCAGAGTGCCGATGCCGACCAGGTCCCAGAAGGCGCCGGGCAGGCAGTGCAGGACGGGACCGACGATCACCGCGCCGCCGATGCCGGAGACGAAGGCGTAGGGCAGCATCGCGGTCAGCCGCACCAGGACGCGGCGCAGGGTGGGGCGCGCCGACCCGGCCGCCATGTTCAGCGCGGACGCGGCCAGATAGCCGCCGATCGTCCAGCTCAGGACGAGGTAGAAGGACGACAGGCCGCGCGAGTCGCCCTTCACCGGCGGGCGGATGTCGCGTACGACGACCTCACGGTGCTGCGCCTGTCCCGCCAGCCGCACGACCTGGGTCGCCGCGTCCGAGGCGGAGGGGCCGCCCGCGGACGCGACCAAGACCGTGTCCGTCGTCCCGCGCGGGTCGACGACGACGGCGGCGTCGGTGCGCCGGTCCAGCAGCCGGGCCCTGGCCTCGGCGCGGTCGGCGACCGCGACGGCGTGCACCGGCTCACCGGGAAGGGCGTTGAGCCGGGCCACCGCGTCCCGCGCCGCGGCCTGCGGTGCGACCACGACGATCGGCACCCGGTGGGGCTTGGGCGAGTGGAAGGCGCCCATGTAGGACAGCGCGAAGCCCAGTTGCAGCAGGAGCACGCCCAGCATGACCAGGACGGCCCTGAATGTGATCGCGTCCCGCAACTCTTCCACGATGCCGTGCCTGCCCGGCCTGTCGAGTACCACCCGACTGCTCCCCGTGCCCGTCAACGCTGTCCGCCCTTCTGGTACGCCGGGGCCATGAGCCCGGCCGAAGTCGTCAAATCCTCGGCTCCGCGTCGGCGTCCGTCGCCGGGGCGCGCCCACGGCGCCCGTCCCCGCAACCCGTTCGGCGTACGCCCGACCGCCGCCTAAGGGTTGGGTATCAGTCATGCGGCACCTGCAACCGCTGGGGCGGTCGTACTCTCCTATAGTGCGACCGGCGAGATGGGGAGACTCGATTGATCACGGCAACGGCGGTTGACACCGCCGCTCAGGGCTCGCGTAAGCGGCGGGTGGCGAAGGGGATGTTGGCGTTGGCGCTCGGCGCCGTCCTGCTGGGGGCGACCGCCTGCAGCGGGAGCGCGGGCGCGTCGACCGACAAGGGAAAGCAGGACGGCAAGGGTTCGGCGTCGGGCGGTGCCACGACGACGCCTGCCTCGCAGGTGGCGCTGAGCATCGTGCCCAAGGACGGCGCGACCGGGGTGGACACCACGGGCGCGCTCAAGATCACGGCCGCCAAGGGCAAGTTGGTGAAGATCGCGGTGACCGACGCGGCCGGCCACCGGCCGGTCGACGGCGCGATATCGGCGGACGGCACCAGTTGGAAGCCGTCCGGGATTCTGCGCACCGCGACCAAGTACACCGTGAACGCGGAGGCGGTGGACTCGGCCGGGCGCAGCACCGTACAGCGGTCGTCGTTCACCACGCTGAAGCCGCAGGCCGTCAACTACGGCGTGTTCAACGTGGATCCGGGCTCGACGTACGGCGTGGGCATGGAGGTGTCGATCCGCTTCAACAAGCCGGTCGCCGACCAGGCCGCGACGCACAAGGGGATCACCGTCACGGCGGACCCGCAGGTGCCCGTCGAGGGCCACTGGTTCGGCAACCAGCGGATCGACTTCCGGCCGGAGAGGTACTGGGCGCCCGGCACCAAGGTCACGCTGCACATGAACCTCAACGGTGTGCAGATGTCGCCCGGTGTCTACGGTCAGCAGTCGAAGGACGTGAGCTTCACCATCGGCCGCTCGCAGACCTCGGTGGCCGACAACACCGCGAAGACGCTGAAGATCTACCGGGGCGGGAAGCTGTACAAGACGTACCCGGCGAGCCTCGGTGACCCCCAGCACACCACGTACAACGGCAAGATGGTGATCGAGGAGAAGGACCCGGTGGTGGACATGGACTCCCGCACCGTGGGCCTCGGCAACTCGTACCACATCAAGGACGTGCCGCACGGCATGCGGCTGTCCGACTCGGGGACCTTCGCGCACGGCAACTACTGGCGCCCGGTGTCGGTGTTCGGACACGAGAACACCAGCCACGGCTGCGTGGGCCTGCACGACGTGAAGGGCGGCGGCGACCCGGACACCCCGGCCGCCTGGTTCTACAGCCACTCGCTCATCGGTGACGTCGTCGAAGTCGTGCACTCGCCCGACAAGGTCATCGACCCGAGCAACGGCATCAACGGCTGGAACATGTCCTGGGCCACCTGGGTGGCCAACTGACCCTCGGACCACGGCCCCCGACCGTCCGGACACGCGTCCCGGGCGGCCCGGGGAACGGGTCCTGGGCGGTTGACGAACGGGTCCCGGGTGGTTGACGAACGGATCGCGGCCCCGGAACGCTCAGGCGTTCCGGGGCCGTTCCGCGCGCGACACACCGGTGCGGACATCGATGTCAGGGCATCGGCGGTCCCGCCAGATACGTGCCGTGCGCGTCGTACGGCCACGCGTTCGCCACACAGCCGTGCAGTCCGTCGATCTGCTGCATCATCGCGGGCGCCGGACGCCCGGCGCCGGGACACCCCTCGTGGCCGTGCCCGATGCGGTGGCCCACCTCGTGGTTGACGATCAGGGCGCGGTACTCGTGGAGCGGCCCGGGGAACTGCGGCGAACCGGTCCGCCAGCGCTTGAGGTTCACCACCACCTGGTCGCCGACATCGCAGTTGACCTCGCCGCGGGTGTGCAGCCCGGCCGCCCCGCAGATCCGGTCCACGGTGTCCGGGCTGGCGATCTTCACCTCGAAGTCGTATTGGCCGCCGGAGACGAGCTGGAAGGCGTCGTGGCCGTCGGCGATCCAGCTCCGCCGGTCGCCGAGGATGCTCTCGATCTCGCGCGCCGCGTCGGCGGCTCTGACGCCCGTGCCCTGCTCGACCTGCACCTTGTAGCGGCGCAGCGTGCCGGTGCCGACCGACGTCCCCGACGCCTGGGCGGTGTCGAAGACGCCGTTGCCTCCGGTGCCGGATGGCGGCGCGGATGGCGGCGCGGACGCGGGCGCCCGCCCGGCGGGTGACGTGGAAGGCGCCGCCGGCGTCCTCGCCGGTTCGGTGGCGGCGGGCGGCGAACCCGCCGTATCCCCGTCCGCCGCGTGCCCGCCCTTCCCGTCCTTCCCGTCCTTCCCGCCGTGCGCGGCGACCAGCAGCGCCCCGGCCACCCCTACCGCCGCCAGCGTGCCGAGCGTGTACGTCGTCCGCCGTCGCCTGCGCCGCCGTAGGGTCGCCAGGGAACGCCGTGTACGGGCGCCGCCCCCCGCCCGGCCCGCCGATTTCCGTTTCTTCTCCCGGTGCATGGCTGTTCACACTGCGGTCCGCGTGTGATGGCCCCTGGCCCAGAAGATCACGAAAGCGTAACCACGACGGCGGACGGCCGCTGTATGACCCCTTCGTAACAGCTGCCCGGCCGAGCCCCTCTCACGGCCCTGGCCGCCCGGACCTCACGCATACTGACCTGCATGCCCCGCGTTCTGCTCGTCGAAGACGACCCCGCGGTCCGCAAGGGCGTGCAGCTGGCCCTGCGCCACCAGGGACACGACGTCCTCGCCGCCGCGACCGGTGAGGAGGGCCTGAGCCACCTGCGCCCCTTCCGGCCCGACGTCGTCGTGCTCGACCTCATGCTCCCCGGCATCGCCGGACTCGACGTCTGCCGTCGCATACGCGAGCACGACCAGGTCCCGATCATCATCGTGACCGCGCGCGGCGACGACGTGGACGTGGTGGTCGGCCTGGAGGCCGGAGCGGACGACTACGTGGTCAAGCCGGTACAGGCCCGCGTGCTCGAAGCCCGCATACGCGCGGTGCTGCGCCGGATCGCCGCACCCGGCGCCGACGGCACCAGGCCCCGGCAGGAGTCGCACGGCGACCTGTCCATCGACCGCGCCGGGCTGCGGGTCTCCCTGCGCGGCGAGCCCGTACCGCTGGCCCCCTCGGAACTGCGGCTGCTGCTGACCCTGTCGGCCTCGCCGGGACAGGTGCTCAGCCGCCAGCAACTCCTGGAAGCGGTCTGGGAGCACAGCTACCACGGCGACATCCGGCTGGTCGACGCCTGCGTGAAGCGGCTGCGCGGCAAGCTCGGCGGCGGACCAGGCGCCGGGTCCGGCTACATCGAGACCGTACGGGGCTTCGGCTACCGCTTCCGCGCGCCGTACGCGCGGCCGCTCCAGCCGACCCCATGAGGTCCGCCGTCTCCAGGGCCCTGCTCGCGCTGCGCGGGCTGCGCACCCGGCTGGTGGTCGCCTTCGTGCTGGTCGCGGTCGTCAGCGCGCTGAGCACCGGGGCCCTCGCCTTCAGGGAGGCGCGGACCGGCGTGCTCCAGCAGAGCCAGGACGCGGTCATCCGGCAGTTCCGCGACAGCGTCGACGCGCTGGCCCCCGCGATCCCCGCGGAGCCCGACCAGGCGGCGATGGACTCGCTGGTCATCCAGGTCGCGAGGGCCCACCAGTCGCAGCGCTGGCAGGTCCTTGCCACGTACGGGGAGCGCCGCGCCGGATCCGCGCCGGAGAACGCCTTCGAGCGGCTGACCCCCGAACTCCTCGGGTCGGTGCGCGACCAGGCCGCCGCGGTCTTCCAACGAGTGAGCACGGACGACGGCCCGGTCCTCGTCGTCGGGCTGCCGGTCGCGTACCGCGCCGCCGAGAACCAGTCGCTGACGCTCTCCGGCCTCGTCATGTACCTGGTCGTGCCGCAGGACACCGAGCAGGCGTACGTCCAGGCCATGATCACCGCCATCAAGGACGCCGCGCTGTGGGCCGTGGTCCTCGCGGTCGTCCTGGCGCTCTTCGCCGCGCGCGGCGTGCTGCGCCCGGTACGCGCCCTGCGCCGCGCGACCCGGCGGATGGCGGAGGGCCACCTCGACGTACGGCTGGCCGTCAACGGCTCCGACGAACTCGCCGACCTCTCCCGGTCCTTCAACGACACGGCCGCCGCCCTGGAGCGCTCGGTGACCGAACTGCGGCGGCTGGAGGCGCAGGCCCGGCGCTTCGTCGCCGACGTCTCGCACGAACTGCGCACACCGCTGGCCGCGATGTCCTCGGTCACCGACGTGCTGGACGAGGGCGCGGGCCGCCTCGACCCCGAGACGGCCACCGCGGTCGGCCTGATCAGCGAGGAGACGGTACGGCTCGCCCGGCTCGTGGAGGACCTGATGGAGGTGTCGCGCTTCGACGCGGGCGCCGCGCGGCTCAACCTGGACGAGATCGACCTGGCCGAGTCGGTGCGCCGCACCCTCGTCTCGCGCGGCTGGCTGGCGGAGGTCGACACCCGGCTGCCCGCGCCCGGCGCCCTGCGCGCCCGCGTCGACCCGCGCCGCCTGGACGTGGTGGTGGCCAACCTCGTCGGCAACGCGCTGCGGCACGGCGCGCCGCCCGTGGTGCTGTCCCTGAACGCGGTCGGCGGGCGGTCCGCCGGGGGAGCGTGGGCGGTGATCGAGGTACGGGACGCCGGTCCCGGCATCCCGGAGGCGGCCCTGCCGCACATCTTCGAGCGCTTCTACAAGGCGGACACCTCGCGCAGCCGCAGTGAGAGCAGCGGCCTCGGCCTGGCCATCACGGCCGAGAACGTACGGCTGCACGGCGGCCGGATCACCGCCCGCAACGCGGACGGCGGCGGCTCCGTCCTCACCGTCGAACTGCCGCTGCGCCGCGACTCGGCCGCGGGCACCGCCGACGCCGGGGACCGCGCCGGTTCCGTCGGTTCCGTCGGTTCTGCTGATTCCGCTGATTCCGCCGCCTTCGGAAGCGAGGACGTCCGATGAGGCGCGCCGCCGGTCCGCTGGCCTGCCTGGCGTCCGCCGCCGCGCTCGCGGCCTGCGGCGTCCCGCCGACCAGCGTCATCCAGGCCGGGGAGCCCGCGGTGGGCATGACCCCCGGCGTCAGCGTCTACTTCCTCTCCGGCGACACCTTGCGGGCGGTTCCCCGCCGCGCGCCCGACGCCGCCGGTCCGGTCGTCGCGCTGCGGCTGCTGTTCGCGGGCCCCGGCGACGCCGACCCGACGACGCTCACCACGCGACTGCCGTCCCTGCCGCGCCCGCCCGTGATCGCCTTCGACGGCGTCACCACCGTCGTGCGCCTGCCCGCGGGCGTCGACCGCCTCTCGCCGCTGGCCATGGACCAGGTGGTGTGCACGGTGGCGGCCAATCCGGGGGGCCCGCAGCGCACCGCGCCGCCCGGCGGGGCCAGCGCCGTCCCCACCGCCGTCCCCGACGTCCCGACCGCCGGGACCCCGCGGTCGGCGTCGCCCAGCCCCGACGTCCGCGTCATCGGCGCGGGCTGGGCGCTGTCCCGGCTCGTGGAGAGCTGCCCGTAGCGACCGGCGGGCGACCGTACCGCCTGCTGGGCCGGTACGGCGGGGCCGCGGACACGCGGACGCCCCGCCGGTCGTGGGACCGGCGGGGCGTACGGGGGACGGCTGCGGAGAGCCGGGGGCCGCCCGGGCGCCGGACTACTCGACGTCGACCCAGTCCAGGGTCCGGTCCACGGCCTTCTTCCAGCCCTTGTAGCCCGTGGCGCGCTGCTCCTCGCTCCACTGGGGCTCCCAGCGGCGCGACTCGTGCCAGTGCTCGCGCAGCTCGTCGGTGTCGCGCCAGAAGCCGGTGGCGAGACCGGCCGCGTAGGCCGCGCCCAGCGCGGTGGTCTCGGCGACCACCGGACGGCTGACCGGGACGCCCAGGACGTCGGCCTGGGTCTGCATGCACAGGTCGTTGGCCGTGACACCGCCGTCGACCTTGAGCACGTCCAGGTGCACACCGGAGTCCTGCTCCATCGCCTCGACCACGTCGCGGCTCTGGTAGCACATGGACTCCAGCGTGGCCCGCGCCAGGTGGCCGTTGGTGTGGAAGCGGGCGAGGCCGACGATGGCGCCGCGCGCGTCGGACCGCCAGTACGGCGCGAACAGCCCGGAGAAGGCGGGCACGAAGTAGATCCCGTCGCTGCTCTCGACGGTCTTCGCCAGCCGCTCGCTCTCCGCGGCCTCGCTGATCAGGTGCATCTGGTCGCGCAGCCACTGCACCGCGGAACCGGTCACCGCGATGGAGCCCTCCAGCGCGTACACCGCCGGGGCGTCACCGAACTTGTACGCCACGGTCGTCAGCAGGCCGTGCTCGGAGCGGACCGCCTCCGTACCGGTGTTGAGCAGCAGGAAGTTACCGGTGCCGTAGGTGTTCTTCGCCTCGCCCGGCGCGAAGCAGACCTGGCCGACGGTGGCCGCCTGCTGGTCGCCGAGCACACCCGTGATGGGGATCGGCGCGCTCAGCGGGCGCGAGGTGCGGGTGGTGCCGAACGCCTCGGGGTGCGACGACGCGTGGATCGTCGGCAGCATCGCGCGCGGGATGTTGAAGATGCCGAGCAGCTCCTCGTCCCAGTCCAGCGTCTCCAGGTCCATCAGCATCGTGCGGCTGGCGTTGGTGACGTCGGTGGCGTGGATACCGCCGTTCGGACCGCCGGTGAGGTTCCACAGGATCCAGGAGTCCGTGGTGCCGAACAGCGCGTGCCCCTGCTCGGCGGCCTGGCGGACCCCGTCGACGTTCTCCAGGATCCACTTGATCTTGCCGCCGGAGAAGTACGTCGCGGGCGGCAGGCCCGCCCGGCGCCGGATCAGGTCGCCGTGGCCGTCGCGCTCCAGCGCCTTGGCGATCGAGTCGGTCCTGGTGTCCTGCCAGACGATCGCGTTGCCGTACGGGCGACCGGTGCGCGGGTCCCAGACGACGGTGGTCTCACGCTGGTTGGTGATGCCGATCGCCGCGAGGTCGGAGGCCGAGATACCGGCCGACCGCACCGCGTTCTGGATCGCGACGTTGGTCCGCTCCCAGATCTCCACCGGGTCGTGCTCCACCCAGCCCGGCTTCGGCAGGTACTGGGTGTGCTCCAACTGGTGCTTGGCCACTTCGTTTCCGTCGTGGTCGAAGATCATGAAGCGGCTGCTGGTGGTTCCCTGATCCACCGCGCCGACGAAGTCCGCCATGGGTGCTTCCTGCCTTTCGTGGGTGTACGTGACCGCGGTGTACGTGACCGCGGTGTGCGTGACCGCCGTCCGCACGGCCGCCGTGTACGTGACCCCCGCGTACGGACCGCGGGGGTGTACGGACCTCGTGGACCCGCGGGCTCAGACCTCGGCAGCGGGCTCGGAGGCGGGGGCGCGTCCCGGGGGCTCCGGCGGGGCCTCGGGCAGGAAGCGGCCGACGAAGATCTTGTAGATCGCGCCGCCGAGGACGCCGCCGATCAGCGGTCCGACGATCGGCACCCAGAAGTAGAGATTCCCCCACTGGTCGCGCCACGCCGTGCTGTAGCCCGTGATGTAGCTGGCCAGCCGCGGGCCGAGGTCACGCGCCGGGTTGATCGCGTAACCGGCATTGGCGCCGTACGCCATGCCGATCGCGACCACGATCAGGCCGACGATGAACGGGCCGAGATTCGCGCGGGGCGCGGTGTTGAGCACATCGGTGACCGCGAGGATCAGGATCAGCAGGATCGCCGTGCCGATCACCTGGTCGCGGAAGGCGCCCCACTCGTGGACACCGGCCGTCAGCGAGCCGTTGCCCGGCAGGGTGGCGAAGACCGTCTGCGTCTTGATGGTGTGGCCCGGGTCGGCGTGGCCCAGGATCTCGGAGTAGTTCCAGCGCACCAGCAGCGCGGCGACGAAGGCGCCCGCGGTCTGCGCCAGCGCGTAGGGGGCGACCTTCTTCCAGTCGAAGCCCTTGAACACCGCCAGCGTCAGCGTCACCGCCGGGTTGAGGTGCGCGCCGCTGAGTCGCGCGGCGACGTAGACACCGAGGGTGACGCCGAGCCCCCAGGCCCAGGCGATGCTGTCATGGTCGCCGAGACCGCCCTTCGGATCGGTCAGCGCGCCGCCGCCGACGACTTGGGCCACGACGCCGACACCGATCAGAATGAGGATCATCGTCCCGACGAACTCCGCCGACAGTTCGCCCAGAAGTCCTGAGCGTGCACGTGTCGCCATGGATTCCCGCTTCCCGCCGGCCGCCGTATGGACCGGCTGTAGCTCGTCCCGCTCTTGGCCATGCGTCTTCTGCTCTCCGCATGCTCCTTCACACGGAAGCACGTGTGAACCGGCTGTGCCGGATGGGATTGCGCCGTACGGGGGAGAGCGATGGGAGAGGTGAGGCGGACACGGGAGTGGCGGCGGCGGAAGCGGCGACCGGTCTGTTAGAGGCGCGGCCGGTCCGGGGGCGCGGTCCGCTGAAGGCGGGTGTGTGTCAGGGGCGGGCGGGCTCGACGCGGCCGACGACCTCGCCGAGGCCGATCCGCGCGCCGCCGGGGCCGGGCGCGGTGGCGCTGATTACCACCTCGTCGCCGTCCTCCAGGAACGACCGGCGCGTCCCGTCCGGCAGCTCCAGCGGCTCCTCGCCGTTCCAGGCAAGCTCCATCAGCGCGCCCCTGGTCTCCCTGTCGGGACCGCTGACCGTGCCCGAGGCGAAGAAGTCCCCGGTCCGCAGGCTCGCGCCGTTCACCGTCATGTGCGCCAGCATCTGCGCGTACGTCCAGTACATGGCGGCGAACGGCGGCCGGGACACCAGATGCCCGTTGAGCCGTACCTCCAGGGCGATGTCGAGGCCGTACGGCGGTCGCGCCGCGCGGTCGTCGAGATACGGCAGCGGCTCGGTGTCACGGACCGGCGGGTCGGTACGGGCCTGCGCGAGCGCGGCCAGCGGCACCACCCACGGCGACACCGACGTGGCGAAGGACTTGCCGAGGAAGGGGCCGAGCGGGACGTACTCCCACGCCTGGAGGTCGCGCGCCGACCAGTCGTTGACCAGGCACACCCCGAAGACGTGCGCGTCCGCGTCGGCCAGCGCCACCCGGCCGCCGAGCGGCGAGGGCGCGCCCACCACGAAGCCCAGCTCCGCCTCGATGTCCAGCTTCCGCGAGGGGCCGAAGTCCGGCGCCGGATCGGCCGCCGCCTTGCGCTGCCCGCACGGCCTGACCACCGGCGTGCCGGAGACCACGACGGTGCCCGCCCGTCCGTGGTAACCGATCGGCAGATGCTTCCAGTTCGGGGTCAGCGGCTCGGACCCCGGCCGGAAGATCCGGCCGATGTTCGCGGCGTGGTGCTCCGAGGCGTAGAAGTCCACGTAGTCCGCCACCTCGAACGGCAGGTGCATCGTCAGCTCCGCGCGCGGCAGCAGGCACGGCTCGACGGCGTCGGCGTAGGTGTCGTCGGTCAGCCACGCGGTCAGCGCCGCCCTGACCCGCGTCCACAGCGGACGGCCCGCGGCCAGCAGCGGGTTGAGCGAGTCCGCGCCGAGCGCGGCGGCCAGATCGGCGGGAGCCCCGGCCGCCCGCGCCGCGGCCCCCGCGTCCAGTACGTGATCGCCGTACGCCACCCCGATCCGCCGCGCGGCGGGCTCGTCGGCGGTGCTGAACACCCCGTACGGCAGATTGCGCACCCCGAAGGGCGCGTCGTACGGGACGGCGAGCGGGCTGCTGGCGCTCAACGGACCTCCAGGTGCGGCTCCTGCGCGGCGGAAACGACCCGAGGGTACCGCCGGGTCCTGCGGCCGGGTTTGGAGCTGCTACCGGTGCAAACGTAAAGTTCGGCCGGGGCGGGGCACGCGGGGGCATCGCATGGGCACATACGGAGAGAGCAGCGGCGGGATGACGGCGACAACGCAGGACCTTCACGGCCACGGGGCCTACGAGGAACCGATCGGTGATGCCGAGGACGCGGACGGCGCGGAGGCCGTGGACGCTGCGGAGGCCGTGGAGGGCTTCGCCGACGTGCCCGGCATCGATCCCGCGCGGATGGCGGTCTGCCTCGCCGTACTCGGCGAACTCGACACGCTGCCCGTCGACCACCCCGACGCCATCGCCGTACGCCGGGCCACCGCGGGCATTTACCGGTCGGTGAAGCAGCGCCGCCGTCAGGAGCGCCGGGCCGCCAAGACCGCCAACGACAAGGCCGTCACCGAGGCCACCGCGACCGGCGCCGCCGACCGGATCGACGACGAGACCCTCGGCATCCAGCTCACCACCTCCGTCAGCACGGAGATCGCGGGCATCCTGGAGCGGCCCCGCTCCTGTTACGTCTGCAAGACCCGCTACGTCGAGGTCGACGCCTTCTACCACCAGCTCTGCCCGTCGTGCGCCGCCGAGAACCGGGCCCGCCGCGACGCGCGCACCGACCTCACCGGGCGCCGCGCGCTGCTCACCGGCGGACGCGCCAAGATCGGCATGTACATCGCGCTGCGGCTGCTCCGCGACGGCGCGCACACGACGATCACCACCCGCTTCCCCAACGACGCCGTCCGCCGCTTCAAGGCCATGCCCGACAGCGACGAGTGGATCCACCGGCTCAAGATCGTCGGCATCGACCTGCGCGACCCCGCCCAGGTCGTCGCCCTCGCCGACTCGGTCGCGGCGGCGGGCCCGCTCGACATCCTGATCAACAACGCCGCCCAGACCGTACGCCGTTCCCCGGACGCCTACCGCGAGCTGGTCGCCGCCGAGTCCGCGCCGCTGCCCGCGGGCGAACTGCCCGCCTCCGAGGTCTTCGGCGCCTTCGGCAGCGGCGCGCAGACCGCGGCCGCGCTCCCGGCCCCGCGCCGCGAGGACGCCCTCACCGCGCAGGACGTCACCGGCCTCGCGCTCGTCAGCGGCTCCGCCTCGCTCGCCAGGATCGAAGCGGGCACCGCCATCGACGCGGGCGGGCTCGTGCCCGACCTCGACCCCACCAACACCTGGGTGCAGACCGTCGGCGAGGTCGACCCCGTCGAACTCCTCGAAGTCCAGCTCTGCAACGTCACCGCGCCGTTCGTCCTCGTCAGCCGGCTCAGGCCCGCCATGGCCGCCGCCGCGGCGCGCCGCAAGTACGTCGTCAACGTCTCCGCCATGGAGGGGCAGTTCAGCCGCGGCTACAAGGGCCCCGGCCACCCCCACACCAACATGGCCAAGGCCGCGCTCAACATGCTCACCCGCACCAGCGCCCAGGAGATGCTCGACACCGACGGCATCCTCATGACCGCCGTCGACACCGGCTGGATCACCGACGAACGGCCCCACCCCGACAAGGTCCGGCTCGCCGCCGAGGGCTTCCACGCCCCCCTCGACCTCGTCGACGGCGCCGCCCGCGTCTACGACCCCGTCGTCCGGGGCGAACGCGGCGAGGATCTCTACGGCTGCTTCCTGAAGGACTACGCCCCCTCCGCCTGGTGACACCGCGCGGGCGGTGACGCTCATCCGCTGCCGCTGCCGCTGCCGCTGCCGCTGCCGCTGCCGCTGCCGCTGCCGCCGACGACCCATCGGACCGGACCGGGCCGCACCGGGCCGTCCGGCCGGTCCGGCGGTCGCGCGTCGCCGCGCGTACCAGGAATGCTGAGCAGTCCGCCTACGCGCGTCCGCGTCGCCGTACGCGCAAGGTCGTAGATCTCAGCTCCCACGCCCCTCACGCGCCCCTCCCGTGCCCCGAGTGCAACCGGCGCGCGGGGGGCGCGCGGCACCCGGCGCCCGCACGGCGCATTTCCTGGCGCGCACCTGTGACGTGCGAATTCCCCGCGGAGCGGAATCACCGAATCCGGTGGCCTATGCCAGCCGCTCTTGCCGAATAATCCGTGATGCCGCCCGGTCGATTACCGATGTACGGATTTGGCCATTAACGAGCGCCGCCGATTCCGCGCCGTCGTTTCGGGCGCCAAGGCGGCGAGCTTTACGTGATGCGATGCCCTGGCATTTATCTACGGCCTGGCCGGTCCGCTCCGCCGCCGTCGAAGAAGGCGCAGTTCGGGGCGGGGTGCACCCGGTAATCGAAAATATGTCCGTCGCCGCCGGGGCCTATATACCCCGGTTCTTCGATCTGAATCAGGTCAGGAGGAAGTTCGTACCCCCAACAGGTGAAACCGGCCAATCGTCGGCCTCCCGGCAGTCTTTCCGTCCGAAGAAGTCGGCTGTTGTACTCTGACGATGATGCGAATAGGGACAGGGCTGTGCCGCCCCGCGCTTTACCGGGGCCCGTACGGCGAGAAGAAACGGAAAACTGAGGGAAGGTGGAGCGGCCATGGTTAATCCTTTCGACGACGACTCGGCTCGGTTCGTCGTATTGGTGAACGACGAGGGACAGCACTCCCTGTGGCCCGCACATCTCGACCAACCCGGCGGCTGGCACGCGGACGGCCCGGAGAGATCCCGTCAGGAGTGCCTGGACGCGATCGAGAAGTCCTGGATCGACATGCGGCCCACGAGCCTGGTGCGCGCGATGGAGGCGGACGTCCGGTAGGCGGAATCCCGGGTCGGCACCCGTCCTCGTCGGGACGGGTGCCGACCCCGTCCCTCGCGCTTCCCGCCGCCTCGGTGAGCGGGTCCGACCGAAGGTGACCGCACGCGATCACTTTCGGTCCGTGAATGCTCTCTTTCGTCGCGGGTGTTTCACCGGGACCATCATCCGGTCCTTCGCGGCGTCATCCGCCGCGCGCGGCAGGGAACGCCCCTCGCCGCGAATCGCCGCGCCGGCGGAACCCGAGTGCCCGACGCGATGACGCGGGCGCGCTTTCGGCCCGCCTCCCTCGGCACGGCGTCGGCGGCCTTTTTATCGACGGGCTGATTTCGTCGTTTCTCCGCACCGTTCCAGAATCTCCCCGAAGGGGTCGACCGGCATGCATGAAGACAGCTCCTTCTCAGAAGACAGTTCCTTCCCGGCGGACAGCGTTTCCCGGGATCTCTTCGAACTGACGTCGGCCCAGCAAGGTGTCTGGTACGGGCAGTTGATCGATCCGGACAGCCCGAAGTACAACATCGGGGAATGCCTGGAGATCCGCGGCGACCTCGACGAGGCTCTTTTCGCCGCCGCGCTCGGCCGGGCCGTCGCCCACTGCGACAATCTCCACCTGCGGTTCGAGACCGGCGACGACGGCGTCCGGCAGTACGTCACCGAACGCCCGGCCATCGCGACCGACCGGGTCCGCCTGATCGACCTGTCCGGCGCGGAGAACCCGGCGGCCGAGGCCGAGGCGTACATGGCACGGGACATGGCCACCGTCGACCGGCTCGACGCCCCGTCCCACCACTTCGCGCTGCTGCGTCTGGCCCCCCGGCTGCGCTACTGGTACGTGCGCTACCACCACATAGCCATCGACGGCCTCAGCGGCGGCGTGGTCAACCACCTCGTGGCCGACCTCTACGCGCGTGCGGTCCGCGGCGAGGACATCGCCGCGGTCGACCTCCCGGCCGCCTCACTGCGCGAGCTGGTGGCGGACGAGCTGGCGTACCTCGGGTCGGAGCGCCACCGCGCGGACCGGGCGTACTGGATCGACACCTTCGCCGGGCCGACCGCCGAACGCGGGACGGACGCGGCCGGGACGGCCGGGACAGCGGCACCGGCGGGAACGGCACGAACGGCGGACGAGGCGGACGCCCGCGGCGGCGCGCCGCTCATCCGCCGCCGCGCCGCGGACCTGCCGGACGCGGGCGCCGCCGCCCCGCAGGGCGCGGGCCCGGCCGCCCCGCTGCACACCGGCGAGTCGCTGCCCGTCGCCGTCCTGGACGGCCTACGACGGCTCGGCTCCGCCCGCCGCACCACCTGGACGGCCGTCGTGGTGAGCGCGGCCGCCGCGTACGTCGCGCGGGCCACCGGCCGCGAGGACGTCACCGTCGGGCTGGCCTCGAACGGTCGGCACAGCGCGCTGCGGCACGCCGTCGGCATGACGGCCAACGTGCTGCCGATCAGGCTGCGCCTGCCCGCCGACCGGACCGTCGGCGACCTGATCCGGTCGGTGTCCGCCGAGATGGCCCGCGCCCTGCGCCACCGCCGCTACTCCCGCGAACAGCTCGCCCGCGAGGTGGACGCGGGCGACGACGCCGCGCGCCTGACCGATCTCGTCGTCAACGTCATGCCCTACAACTTCGACCTCGACCTCGCGGGCAGCCCCGCCACCTCCCGCGTGCTGTCCATCGGACCCGTCGACGACGTGTCGCTCTTCGTCTCCGAACGGTCGGAGGGCATAGGCCCGCTGATCGGGCTGGACGCCGCCCCGGCGCTCTACCACCCCGACGACGTCCTGCTCCACCAGCACGCTCTCGTCTCCTTCCTCACCGCTCTGGCGGCGGCGGACGCCGACACCCTGCTGCGCGACCTGCCGTTCCTGGACGACGACGCGGCCGAGGCGGTCCTCGCCCAGGGCCGCGGCGCGCAACTGCCGCCGCGCACCGCAGCGGCGAACCTGCCCGAGGCGTTCGCCGCCCAGGCGCGCCTGACCCCGGACGCGACGGCCGTCGTGGACGGCGCCCGCACGCTCTCCTACCGCGAACTCGCCCGCACCGCGGACGCCCTGTCCCACGCCCTGGCGGGCTGGGGCGTGGCCGCGGAGGACCGGGTCGCGGTGCTCTTGGAACGCTCGGCCGCGGTGGTGTCCGCCACCCTCGGCGTGGTGGGCGCGGGCGCCGCCTACGTGCCGATGGACCCGGCCTGGCCCGCGGAACGGCTCAGCGGCGTCTGCGGCGTCGCGGACGTACGCGCCCTGGTGGTCGATGAGGCCGCCGCCGCGCAGCCGTGGGTGAAGGAGGCGGCGGCCGGTCTGCCGGTCGTCGTCGTCGACAGGACCGGCGCCGTCGTCCGCGGCGGGCCGCCGTCCCCGACGCCGCCGCCGAGGGCCGGACATCCCGACCGGCTCGCGTATGTGATGTTCACCTCGGGCTCGACCGGTCTGCCCAAGGGTGTTGGCGTCACGCACGGGGATGTTCTGGCGTTGGCGGCCGATTCCGCGTGGCACGACGGGGCGGTGGAAGCGGTGCTGATGCACTCGGCGTATGTCTTCGACGCCTCGACGTTCGAGATCTGGGCGCCGCTGCTCAGCGGCGGCCGGATCGTCGTCGCACCCGAAAGCGTCCTGCACGCACCGGTCCTGCGCGACATGGTGGAGCGCCACGCGGTGACCGCGCTGTTCCTGACCACCGCCCTGTTCAACCTGGTGGCCGAGGAGGAGCCGACGGCGTTCGCCGGACTGCGCCTGGTCTGCTCCGGAGGCGAGGCCGCCGCTCCCGACCTGCTGCGACGGGTGGCCGTCGGCGCGCCCGACGTGACGGTGCTGCACGTGTACGGGCCCACCGAGACCACCACCTTCGCCACCCGCCACCACGTCACCGCCGACCCGCTGCCGGGACCGCCGCCCATCGGCCGGCCCCTGGACGGCATGCGCCTGTACGTGCTCGACGACGCCCTGCGCCTGGTGCCGCCCGGCGTGGTGGGGGAGCTGTACGTCGGCGGCTCCGGTGTGGCGCGCGGCTACGTCGGCCGCCCCGACCTGACCGCGACCCGTTTCGTGGCCGACCCGTTCGGTACGGGGGGCGGCCGGATGTACCGCACCGGCGACCTCGTGCGCTGGACCGCGGGCGGCCAGGTGGAGTACGTCGGCCGCGCCGACGGCCAGGTCAAGCTCCGCGGCTACCGCATCGAGCCCGCCGAGATCGAGTCCGTCCTGCTCACCGCGCCGGGTGTGCGCGCCGCGTGCGTCGTGGTGCGCGAGGACACGCCGGGCGACCGGCGGCTGGCCGCCTATATCGTGCCGTCGGCCGACGTCCGCCCCGACGACGAGTCCCTGGTCCGGCACGTCACGCGCGCCCTGCCCTCGTACATGGTGCCCTCGGTGTTCGTCCCGCTGGACGCGCTGCCGCTGAACCCCAACGGCAAGGTCGACCGGCGCGCCCTGCCCGTGCCGCCGGCCGCGGTCGCGACCGGCCGTGCCCCGCGCACCCCGCGCGAGGAGGTGCTCGCCGGGCTGTTCGCCGACGTCCTGGGCGTGGCCGCCGTCGGCATCGACGACAACTTCTTCGCGCTGGGCGGCCATTCGCTGCTGGCCACCCGGCTCACCGGCCGGTTACGGGCGGCGCTGGGGGCCGAACTCGACCTGCGCACCCTCTTCGACCACCCGACGGTCGCCTCCCTCGCCGGGGTCCTCGACACCGCTCGCGCCCGCGGACCGGTCCTCGGCCCGCGCCAGCGCCCCGACCCGCTGCCGCTGTCCTTCGCGCAGCAGCGGCTGTGGTTCCTCAACCGCGTCGAGGGCCGCCCCGGCAGCACGTACAACGTCCCGCTCGTCCTCGCGCTCGACGGGGACCTGGACGTGCGGACCCTGCGCGAGGCGCTGGCCGACGTGGTCGACCGGCACGAGAGCCTGCGCACCGTCTTCGCCGAGGAGGACGGCGTCGCCCGGCAGGTGATCCGGCACGGCGCCGACGCGGCGGCGCTCGTCCCGCTCACGGTCGCGCACGCGCCGTCCGATGAAGGCGGGGAAGGCAGGGCAGGCAGGGCAGCGGCAGCACGCGACGACGGCGCGGAAGGCGCGGAAGGCGCGGAAGCCGGCGCGGGCCTGGGACGCGAGCAGGGCCAGGAGCATGCCGCCGCCTGGGCCGAGGAAACGGTACGGCACCTGACCTCGCTCCCCTTCGACCTCGCAGGGGACGCCCCGCTGCGCGCCCACCTGCTCGTGCTGAGCCCCGCCCGGCACGTCCTGGTCCTCGTCCTGCACCACGTCGTCGCCGACGGCTGGTCGCTGGCCCCGCTCGTGCGTGACCTCGGAGCCGCCTACCGGGCCAGGACCGCGGGCGCGGACGCCCCCGACTGGCCCGCGTTGCGCGTGCAGTACGCCGACTACACGCTCTGGCAGCGCGAACTGCTCGGCGGCGACGGCCCGGACGGCCTGGGCGCACGCCAACTCGCCTTCTGGCGGGAGGCGTTGGCGGGCGCGCCCGACCTCCTCGACCTGCCGCTCGACCGGCCCCGGCGCGCGGTGCCCACCCACCGCGGCGGCGCGCACCCGATCGAACTGCCCGCCGCCACGCACACGGCGCTGGTCCGGCTCGCCCGCGCGTGCGGCCGTACCCCGTTCATGGTCCTCCAGGCGGCCCTCGCGGTGACGCTGCACGCGTACGGCGCGGGCACCGACATCCCGCTGGGCACCGCGGTTGCCGGACGTACCGACGAAGCGCTGGACGACCTGGTCGGCTTCTTCGTCAACACCCTCGTGCTGCGCACCGACCTGTCCGGCGACCCGACCTTCCGCGAACTGCTGGACCGGGTGGGGCGGTTCGACCTGGCCGCCTTCGGCCACGCCGACCTGCCCTTCGAACGGCTGGTGGAGGAGCTGAACCCGGAGCGCTCGGGCGACCACCACCCGCTCTTCCAGACCATGCTGGTCCTCCAGAGCCAGCGGCAGGCGCGGCTCGACCTGCCGGGCGTCACCGTCCACGACCGGTCCGCGCACACCGGGATCAGCAAATTCGACCTGACCCTCTCGCTGACGGAGGCCGACCCCGACCCCGACGGCGACCCGGCCGAGGCCGGCGGCATCAGCGGGTATCTGGAGTACGCCGCCGACCTCTTCGACCCGGACACCGCCCGCGACCTGTGCGACGGCTTCGTCCGTGTCCTCACCCAGGCGGTGGCCGAACCCGGCCTCGCCGTCAGCGCGTTGGAGCCGATGGCGCCCGGCGCGCGGGCCCGGCTCCTCGGCCGCGGACAGGGCGAGCGGCGACCGCTGCCGACCCGTACCGTGCCCGAGGCGGTCCAGGACTGGGCCCTGCGCACACCCGGCGCCGTCGCCGTGCGCGACGCGGGCACCAGCCTGACCTACGCCGCTCTCGACGCCCGCGCCGACAGCCTCGCCCAGGTACTGCGCGAGCGAGGGGTCGGCCGCGAGAGCGTCGTGGCCCTGGCCGTACCGCCGTCCGTGGACACCGTGGTGGCCATGCTGGCGGTCCTGCGGGCGGGCGGGGCCTACCTGCCCGTCGATCCGCGGTACCCGGCGGCGCGCATCCGGCAGATGCTCGACGACGCCGGGCCCGTCCTGCTGCTCACCACCGGGCGGATACGCGAGGACCTGCCCGTCGGCGGGCCGCCCCGGCTCGCGCTCGACGACCCGGCCGACATGGCGGCCGGCCCCATGGCGCGGGACCCGAGAGCGTCCCATCCGGCCGACCCCGCGTACGTCATCTACACCTCAGGTTCCACCGGCCGCCCCAAGGGCGTGGTCGTCCCGCACGGCGCGCTGGCCAACCACATGGCCTGGATGACGCGGCACTTGGACGTCACCGCGGACGACCGGGTGCTCGCCCGCACCTCCACCAGCTTCGACGCGTCCGTCTGGGAGGTGTGGCTCCCGCTGGTGAACGGCGCCGAGGTCTGCGTGCTGCCGCGCGAGGCCAACGAGGAACCCCGTGAACTCGTCTCCTGGATGAGCAAGTTCGGAGTGACCCTCGCCCAATTCGTGCCCTCCCACCTCGCCCTCGTCCTCGCCGAGGCCGGGAGCCACGCCCCGCTGCCCGACCTGCGCGCCGTGCTGTGCGGCGGCGAACCGCTGCCGCGCGCCGTCGCGGCCGAGGTCGCCGCCCAGTGGCGGGTGCCGACGCACAATCTCTACGGGCCGACCGAGGCGACCATCGACGCCACCGCCCACCGCGTGCCGGACGCGACGACCGCGCCCACCGGCCCGCACGCCCGGCCCGCCGCGCCCGACGAGCCGTCCGCCGCGCCCGCCGCGTCCGAGACCGTGCCGATCGGCCGCCCCGTCGACACCATGCGCGGGTACGTCCTCGACGACCGGCTGCGGCCCGTCCCGCCCGGTGTCACGGGGGAGTTGTACCTGGCGGGCCCCAACCTCGCGCGCGGCTACCTCGACCGGCCGGGGCTGACCGCCGCCCGGTTCGTCGCCGACCCCTTCGCCGCCGACCTCGCCGCCACCGGCGCTGACTTCGCCGCCACCGCCGACCCCGGCGACCCGACCTCCGCCGCCGGTGCCCGGATGTACCGGACGGGCGACCTCGTGCGGTGGAGCCGCGACGGCCTGCTCGAATACCGGGGCCGCGCCGACGACCAGGTCAAACTCCGCGGCTTCCGGATCGAGTTGGGCGAGGTCGAGGCCGAACTGGCGGCCCTGCCCGGCGTCACGGCCGCCTGCGCCGTCGTCCGCGAGGACGTCCCCGGCAGGCCCGTCCTGGTCGCGTACGCCGTCACCGGCGACCCGGCACCACAGGGTCCCGGCCTGCGCGACGCGCTCGCCGGGACGCTGCCCCACCACATGGTCCCCTCGGCGGTCGTCGTGCTCGACGCCCTTCCGCTGCTGCCCAACGGCAAGGTGGACCGCCGCGCCCTGCCCGAGCCCGCCGCGGGCACCGGCGGCCCGAGCGCACCGGGACGGCGCACCTTCCAGGAGGAACTGCTCGCCGGGATCTTCGCCGACGTCCTCGAAGTGCCCCAAGTACGGCCCGGGGACAGCTTCTTCGACCTCGGCGGGCACTCCCTGCTCGCGATGCGCGTCGTCAGCCGTATCCGCACCCTGCTGCACGCCGACGTCACCCTGCGCACGCTGTTCGAGCACCCGACCGTCGAGGAGCTGGCCCGCGTCCTGGACACGCCGGGCCGCCGCCGACCCGCGGTGCTGCCCGTAACGCGGCGGCCCGACCCGCTGCCGCTGTCGTTCGCCCAGCGCCGCCTGTGGTTCCTCAACCGGCTGGAGGGCCCCAGCTCCACGTACAACATCCCGCTCGTCCTGCAACTGCGGGGCGCCCTGGACGCGGACGCCCTGCGCGGCGCGCTGCGCGACACCGTCGCCCGGCACGAGGCGCTGCGCACGGTGTTCCCCGAACGGGACGGCGTACCGCACCAGTTGATCCTTCCGGCCGACACGGCCGCGCCCGCGCTGCCCGTCACGAGCACCGCCCCCTCGCGGCTGGAGGCGGCCGTCCTGGACGCCGTACAGGAGCCGTTCGACGTCGGGACGGACCTGCCGCTGCGCGCGCTGCTGCTGCGCTCCGCGCCCGAACACCACGTCCTGGTCCTGGTGTTGCACCACATCGCGGGCGACGGCTGGTCGCTGGCCCCGCTCGCCCGCCACCTCGGCGACGCCTACCGGGCGCGCCTGGCGGGCGAAGAGGGCGGCACGGCGCCCGGCGCGCGGCTCCAGTACGCCGACTACACCCTGTGGCAGCACGCCCTTCTCGCCGAGGACGGAAGCGACAGTGCCGTCGAGGACCCCGCCGCCCACGGCGACAGCCTGCTGCGGGAACAGCTCGACCACTGGCGCGCCGCCCTCGACGGGCTGCCCGTCCTGATCGACCTGCCCTCGGACCGGCCGCGACCGGCCGTCGTCGACCCGAGGGGCGCGGTGCACGCCTTCGACGTGCCGCCCGCCGTGCGCGACGGCCTGCTGAAGCTGGCCAGGCAGTCGGGGAGCAGCCTGTTCATGGTGCTCCAGGCGGCCGTCGCCACCCTGCTGAGCCGGCACGGCGCCGGGGACGACATCCCGCTCGGCACCCCGGTGGCGGGCCGCACGGACGAGGCGCTCGAAGACCTGGTCGGGTTCTTCGTCAACACCCTCGTGCTGCGCACCGACCTGTCCGGCGACCCCACCTTCGCCGAACTCCTCACCCGCGTCAGGGAGTTCGACCTGACGGCCTACGCGCACCAGGACATACCCTTCGAGCGGCTGGTGGAGGAGCTCAACCCCGCCAGAGCGCGCGACCACCACCCGCTGTTCCAGACCATGCTCGTCCTGCAGAACCAGGACAGTCCCCGCCCCGACCTGCCCGGCGTCGCCGTCGAGGACCGCCTCGTCCACAACGGCCTGAGCAAGTTCGACCTCACCTTCGCCTTCACCGAGGAGCCCGCGGGGGCCCCCGATGCGGACGGCTCCCTGAGCGCCGGAATCGAGTACGCCACCGCCCTCTTCGACCGTGCCACCGTCGAAACCCTCGCCGCGCGCCTGGTCGGGCTGCTGGAACAGGTCGTGGCCGATCCGGACCTGCGCCTGGCCGCGTACGACCTGATGACGCCGGACGAACACACCCGCATCACGCGCTGGGGCACCGGCCGCGCCCTGCCGACCGGCCCGGAGGACGGCACCCTGACCGCCGCCTTCGCCGCCCAGGCGCGGCGCACACCGGACGCCGTGGCCGTCGTCGCCGACGACACCACCCTCGACTACGCGGGACTCGACCGGATCTCGGCCGACCTCGCCGGGGTGCTCGCCGGTCTCGGGGCCGGTCCGGAGACGCGGGTCGGTGTGCTGCTCGACCGGTCCGCCGCGGTGGTGTCGGTGTCCCTCGGCATCGTCCGCTCCGGGGCCGCCTACGTCCCCCTCGACGGGCGCTGGCCCGACGAACGCCACAGCCAGGTCGCCGACATCGCGGACATCCGCCTCCTCGTCGTCGGCGAGGAGTCCGCGCGATCGCCCCGGGTCGCCGCCGCCGGGACGCCGGTCGTGGTCGTGGACCGGCTCGGCCGGGTGCTGTCCGGAGCGCGCCGCCCCGCCGCCCCGGCCCCCGTGCCCGGCCCCGCGACCCTGGCGTACGTGATGTTCACCTCGGGCTCGACCGGTCTGCCCAAGGGAGTCGGCGTCACGCACGGGGACGTCCTGGCGCTGGCGGCCGACTCCGCGTGGCACGACGGCGCGGTGGAAGCGGTGCTGATGCACTCGGCGTACGTCTTCGACGCCTCGACGTTCGAGATCTGGGCGCCGCTGCTCAGCGGCGGCCGGATCGTCGTCGCACCCGAAGGAGCCCTGGAGGCACACGTCCTCGACCACGCCGTCCACGAGCACGGTGTGACCGCCGTCTTCCTGACCACCGCCCTGTTCAACGTGATCGCGGAGACCGATCCCGGCGCCTTCGCGGGGCTGCGGCTCGTCTGCGCCGGTGGTGAACTGGCCTCGCCCGACCTGATGCAGCGCGTCGCCCGGGTCGCGCCCGGAGCGCGACTCCTGCACGTGTACGGGCCCACCGAGACCACCACCTTCGCCACCCGCCACCATGTCACCGACGATCTGCCGACCGGGCCGCCGCCCATCGGCCGCCCGCTGGACGGCATGCGCGGTCACGTCCTCGACCACCACCTGCGTCCGGTGCCGCCCGGTGTCACGGGCGAGCTGTACCTGGCAGGACGCGGCGTGGCGCGCGGGTACATCGGCCGCCCCGACCTGACCGCCACGCGCTTCGTGGCCGACCCGTTCGGTACGGGGGGCGGCCGGATGTACCGCACCGGCGACCTCGTGCGCTGGACCCCGGGCGGCCACGTGGAGTACGTCGGCCGCGCCGACGGCCAGGTCAAGCTGCGCGGCTACCGCATCGAACTGGGCGAGATCGAAGGGGCGCTGGCAGGCTGCGAGGGGGTGGCCGACGCCTTCGCCATGGTCAGGGAGGACACCCCCGGTGACCGCCGGCTCGTGGCCTACGTGGTGCCCGCGGCCGACGGCCGCCCGGAGGCCGGTGCGCTCGCGAGCGCCCTCGGCCACTCGCTGCCCGCCTACATGGTGCCGTCGGCGTTCGTCCTCCTCGACACGCTGCCGCTGACCCCCAACGGCAAGGTCGACCGGCACGCGCTCCCCGAACCCGCCCGCCGCGCGCCGGTCCGCACGACGGCCGCCCGCACCGCCCGCGAGGAGATCGTCCGCGGCCTGTTCGCCGACGTCCTCGGACTGCCCGCCGCGGCGGCCGACGACGACTTCTTCGCACTGGGCGGCCACTCGCTGCTCGCCACCCGCCTCGCCGCCCGCGTCCGCACCGCGCTCGGTGTGGAGATCGAGGTCAGAGCCCTGTTCGAGCATCCCACCCCGGCCCGGCTCGCCGACGCTCTCGACGACGCGCGGCGGGCCAGGACGCCGCTGCTGCGGGCCGCCTCCCGCCCCGACCCGCTGCCGCTGTCCTTCGCGCAGCAACGGCTGTGGTTCCTCAACCGGTTCGAGGGGCCCAGCGCCACGTACAACGTGCCGATGGTGCTGCGGCTGGACGGTCCGCTCGACGCGGACGCCCTCGCGAGCGCCGTCGCCGACGTCGTCGAGCGGCACGAGAGCCTGCGCACGGTCTTCCCCGACACACGGGGCGTGGCACGCCAGGTGGTGCGCGCCGCCGACGACGCGGACATCGACCTCGCGCCGCGCGACACCGACCCCGGGCGGCTGGACGAGGCGCTGAGCGCGGAGGTGGCGCACACCTTCGACGTGAGCACCGGCCTCCCGCTGCGGGCGCGGCTGCTGCGGCTGGCCGACGACGCCCACGTCCTGGTCCTGCTGGTCCACCACATCGCGGGCGACGGCTGGTCGCTGGCCCCGCTCGCCCGTGACCTGGGCCTGGCCTACCGGGCCCGCGTCGCGGGCGAGGAGCCCGGCTGGACCGAACTCGCCGTGCAGTACGCCGACTACACGCTGTGGCAGCGGGAACTGCTCGGCGCCGAGGACGACCCCTCCAGCCGGGCCGCGCGCCAACTGGACTTCTGGCGCGGCGCGCTCGACGGCGCTCCCGAACTCCTCGACCTGCCGTACGACCGGCCGCGCCCCGACGTCACCTCGCATCGCGGCGACGCGTTCTCCTTCGCCGTGGACGCCGGTACCCATCGGGTGCTGGCGGACCTCGCCCGCGCGCGCGGGTGCAGCCTGTTCATGGTGCTCCAGGCCGGTGTGGCGGTGCTGCTCTCCCGGCACGGCGCGGGCGAGGACATCCCGCTCGGCACCCCCGTGGCCGGGCGCACCGACGAGGCCCTGGACGACCTGGTGGGCTTCTTCGTCAACACCCTCGTGCTGCGCACCGACCTGTCGGGGAACCCCACCTTCGGCGAAGTGCTCGACCGCGTGCGGGAGTTCGACCTGGCCGCCTACGCCCACCAGGACATTCCGTTCGAACGCCTGGTGGACAGCCTCGACCCGGTCCGCGCCCAGAACCGGCACCCGCTCTTCCAGACCATGGTCGCGCTCCAGAACCAGGCCGACGCCGCCGTGGACCTGCCCGGCCTCACCGTGACCGGGCAGCATGTCGGCACCGGCATCAGCAAGTTCGACCTGACGTTCACCTTCACCGAGAAGCGCGACGAGGTGAACGCGCCCGCCGGTCTCGACGCGGTCCTGGAGTTCTCCACCGAACTGTTCGCCCACTCCACCGCGCACGGCCTGGCCGACCGCCTCACCCGGCTCCTCGGCGCGCTCGCCGCCGAGCCGGAGCGGCCGGTGCACACCGCCCCCGTCCTGGCCGCCGACCGGCGGGCGGCGCTGCTGGCGGCCGGGCACGGCCCGCTCCGGCCCGCTGCGGGCACGATCCCCTCGGCGTTCGCGGCCCAGCGCGCCCGGACCCCGGAGGCCGTCGCGGTCCGCGCGGGCGCGCGGACCCTGACCTTCACCGAACTCGACGCGCTCTCCGGCGAGTTGGCGGACCGCCTGCGCGGTCGCGGGGTCGGCCGCGGCGACCTGGTCGCCCTCGCGATGCCCGGCACCGCGGACCAGACGGTCGCCATGCTGGCGGTGGCCAAGGCCGGGGCGGCCTATCTGGCGGTCGACCCCGAGTACCCGCGGGCCCGTATCGCCTTCATGATCGACGACGCCCGTCCCGTACTGCTGCTCACCCGCGGGGCCACCGCGCCGCAGGACCTGCCCGTACCCGTCCTGGACCTGGACGTGGACCTGGACGTGGACCCGGGGGCCGGGAGCACCGGCGCGGCCGGTCGGAATGCTGTGGCGGCCGACCCGCGCGACGCGGCGTACGTCATCTACACCTCGGGCTCCACCGGGCGCCCCAAGGGCGTGGTCGTCACCCACGGCTCCGTCACCAACCACATGGCGTGGATGGCCGGCCACCTCGAACTCACCGACGACGACCGGGTCCTCGCCCGCACCTCACCGAGCTTCGACGCCTCCGTCTGGGAGACCTGGCTGCCGCTGCTCCACGGCGGTGCCACCTGCCCCGTCCCGCCCGCGGCCAACCACGACCCGGCGGGACTGCTGGCCCTGATGCGCGAGACGGAGGTGACCGTCGCGCAGTTCGTGCCCTCGCACCTCTCGCTCCTGCTGGCCGAGACCGACCCCGGCGACGCGCCCGAGAGCCTGCGCGCGGTGCTGTGCGGCGGCGAGCCGCTGACCCGGACACTGGCGGAGCGCGTCGGCCGCGACTGGCGGGCGCGGGTGCACAATCTCTACGGCCCGACCGAGGCCACCATCGACGCCACCGCCCACCGGTGGGACGGGCGGCAGGACACCGACGGGTACGGGGAGAGCGTCCCGCTGGGCCGCCCCGTCGACAACACCCGCGCCTACGTCCTCGACAGCGGCCTCCAGCCCGTGCCGCCCGGCGTCACCGGGGAGCTGTACCTCGCGGGCGACGGCCTCGCCCGCGGCTACCTCGGCCGCCCGGCGCTGACCGCGGCGCGGTTCGTCGCCGACCCGCACGGACCCGGCGGCGCCCGGATGTACCGCACGGGCGACCTCGTCAGATACGGCGCCGACGGCGAGCTCACCTTCGTCGCCCGCGCCGACGAACAGGTCAAGCTCAACGGCCTGCGCATCGAACCCGGCGAGATCGAGGCCGCCCTCACCGGCCTGGACGGGATCGCCGCCGCGTGCGTACTGGTCCGCGAGGACATACCGGGGGAGCGGCGCCTGGTCGCCTACACCGTCCCCGACCGGCCCGGCGCCCCCACCGACCGCGAACTGCGCGACCGCCTGGCCGCGGAACTGCCCGCCTACATGACACCCGCCGTCTTCGTCCCGCTGGACGCGCTGCCCCTGCTGCCCAACGGAAAGACCGACCGCAAGGCGCTGCCTGCCCCGGCCCGGCCCGCCGCCGCCCGGCCCGGAGGACAGCCGCGCACCGCGTCCGAGCGCGTGCTCTGCGAGGTCTTCGCCGCGCTGCTGCACACCGACACCGTCCGTACCGACGACGACTTCTTCGGTCTCGGCGGCGACAGCATCCTCTCGATCCAGCTCGTCAGCCGCGCGCGGGAGGCCGGGCTGAGCGTCACACCGCGCGACGTGTTCGCGCACCGCACGCCCGAGGCGATCGCGGCCGTCGCCCGAACCCTCGGCCAGGACGTGCCGGCCCAGGCCGTACCCGGCTCCGGCGAACTGCCGGCCACGCCCATCGCCGCGTGGCTGCTGCGTCGGCCCGGCACCATCGACGGGTACAACCAGTCAGGGGTGCTGCGCACACCCGCGGGAGCCGACGAGGACAGCGTCGCCGCCACGCTCCAGCGCCTCATCGACCACCACGACACGCTCCGGCTGCGGGCCGTCAGGACCGGCGAGGACGGCCCCGTGCTCGACGTGCTGCCGCCCGGCGCCGTGAGCATCCGCCGGCGCCTCACCCGCGTCGATGTCGCGGGGCTCGACGCCGACGCCGTCCGCACCGTCCTCGCCGAGGCCGGGGAGCGGGCCCGGCGGCGGCTGCGGCCCGCGCACGGCCACGTGATCGAGGCGGTCTGGTGCGACGCGGGACCGCACGCGCGCGGACGGCTGCTGCTGGTCGTGCACCACCTCGCCGTCGACGCCGTCTCCTGGCGCGTCCTCGCCGAAGACCTCGCCACCGCCTGGCACGCCGTCACCTCGGGTCCGCCCGAGGACGGCCTGCCCGCCGTCGGCACGACCTACCGCGGCTGGGCGCGGCTGCTCGCCGCCCAGGCGCTGGAACCGGCGCGCGAAGCGGAACTCCCGCTGTGGGAAAGGGCCTTGAGCACCCCCGCGCCCCGCATGGGAGAACGGCCGCTCCACCCCGACCTGGACACCGCCGACCGGACCCGCACGGTGACCACCCGGCTGCCCGCCACCTGGACCGCGCCGCTGCTCACCGACGTGCCCGCCGCCTTCCACGCGGGAGTCGGCGACGTCCTGCTCACCGGCCTCGCCCTCGCCCTGAACTCCTGGCAGGCCCAACGGGCGGCCGACGGCGGCCCGTTGCCCGGCGGCACCGGCGTGCTGCTCGACGTCGAGGGCCACGGACGCGAGCAGATCGCCGACCACGTCGACCTGTCCCGTACCGTCGGCTGGTTCACCAGCCTCTACCCGGTCAGCGTCGATCCGGGACCCGTCGATCCCCGCGACCCCGGGCGCTTCGGCCCCGCGCTCGTGGACCGCGCGCTCAAACGCGTCAAGGAGCAGTTGCGGGCCGTGCCCGACCACGGCCTCGGATTCGGGATGCTGCGCCACCTCAACCCGGCCACCCGCCCCCGGCTCGCCGCCCTGCCGGAACCGCAGATCGGCTTCAACTACCTCGGCCGGTACACCACTTCGCACCAGGACACCGCCGGGGCCGCGCGGCAGGACGCGGGCGCCGACTGGGAAGTGCTGCTCGACGGCGGCGGCCCGCGCGCCCAGGACCCGGACATGCCCGTCCACCACGTCCTCGACATCAACGCGCACACCGAGGACCTGCCCGACGGCCCGCGCCTGGTGACCCGGTGGACGTGGGCCGCCGACCTGATCGCGGAAGAGGAGATCGACGCCCTGTCCGACGCCTTCGGCCGCGCCCTGCGCGCCATCGCCGAGCACACCGAACAACCCGACGCGGGCGGCTACACGCCCTCCGACCTACCGCTGGTCTCGCTCGACCAGGCCCAGATCGACCGGCTTCAGAACAAGTGGGGTGGACACAAGTGACCGGGTTCCAGTTGGAGGACGTACTTCCGCTGACACCGCTTCAGTCGGGGATGCTCTTCCACGCGCTGTACGACTCCGCCGCCGTGGACGTCTACACCGCGCAGTTCGTCTTCGACCTCGAAGGCGCCGTCGACGTCGCCGCGCTGCGCGCCGCCATCGGCGCCCTGCTGCGGCGGCACGCCAACCTGCGGGTCGGTTTCCTGCACGAGGACCTGGACGAGCCCGTACAGGCGGTCGCCGCCACCGTCCCCGTACCGCTGGAGGAACTCGATCTGACCGGGCGGGACGGCGCGGCGGCGGGCGAACGGCTCGGCGCGTTCCTCGCCGCCGACCGGACCCGGCGCTTCGACCTCACCTCCCCGCCGCTGATGCGGTTCACCCTGGTGCGCACCGCCCCCCGTCAGTCGCGGCTGGTCATGACGAGCCACCACATCCTGCTCGACGGCTGGTCGACACCGCTGCTGGTACGGGAGCTGTTCGAGCTGTACGCGAGCCGCGGCGACGACACCGCGCTGCCCCGCCCCACCCCCTACCGGACCTACCTGGCCTGGCTCGCCCGGCAGGACCGCGCCGCCGCCCTGGACACCTGGCGCACCGCCCTGGCGGGCCTGGAGGCCCCGACCCTGCTCGCCGGGCCCGGCCGGACGCGGACGGCCGCCACCGACGACCTGCCCGGAACGCTCGTCCTCGACCTGGACGCGGCCACCACGACCCGGCTGCGCGAGACCGCCCGCGCCCACCGGCTCACCGTCAACACCCTGGTCCAGGGCGCCTGGGGACTGCTGCTGACGCACCTCACCGGGCGCGACGACATCGTCTTCGGCACCACCGTCTCCGGCCGCCCGCCCGAGATACCCGGCGTCGAATCGATGATCGGCCTGTTCATCAACACCGTGCCGGTACGGCTGCGCCTGGAGCCCGGCGAGACCCTGGCCGCGCTCCTGACCAGGCTCCAGGCCGAACAGGGCCGCCTCCTGGACAGCCAGTACCTGGGCCTGACCGACATCCGCGGCGTCACCGGACTGGACGAACTCTTCGACACCCTCGCGGTCTTCGAGAACTACCCGGTGGACGCCGCCGCGCTGAGCACCGCCCGGCGCGGACTGCCCGGCCTCGACCTCACCGGCTTCACCGGCACGGACGCCGCCCACTACCCGCTCACCCTCACCATCGCGCCGGGCGACCGGCTGAGGATCACCTTCGGCTACCGGGCCGCCGTCCTCGACCACGACGACGTGGCCCGCACCGTCGCCCGCGTGCGGCGCGTGCTGACCGCGATGGCCGACGGCCTCGACCGCCGCGCCGACACCGTCGACGTCCTCCTCGACGGCGAGCGCGAACGGCTGCTCGCCCTCGGGCGCGGCGCCCCGCTCCCCGTCGGCACCGTGGACACCAGCGTCTGGGACACCGTGCTGCGCCACGCCGCCGACCACCCCGACCGGCCTGCCGTGACCGGCGCGGGCGAGCCATTGTCGTACCGCGAACTGGCCGACGTCGCGGGGGAGACGGCCCGCGCCCTGACCGGGCTCACCACCGCGTCCGGCAGCCGCGTCGGTGTCATGACGGAGCGCTCGGCCGCCCAGGTCACCGTGTCCCTGGCCGTGCTGGGCGCGGGCGCCGCCTATGTGCCGCTCGACCCGCGCTGGCCCGACGAACGGCTCACCCGTGTCGCCGAGGCGGCCGGACTGCGCGCCCTGGTGGTCGACGAGGCCGCCGCCGCCCATCCGTGGGTCCGCGGTCTCGCCACCGCCCTGCCGACGCTGACCGTGGACGCCGCGGGTCGGGTCCGCGCAGGCGCGCCCGCCGCCCCCGGAACCCTGCCGGAGGTCACCGGGGGAGCCCGGCTCGCGTACGTGATGTTCACCTCGGGCTCCACCGGCCTGCCCAAGGCCGTCGGCGTCACCCACGCCGACATCGCCGCGCTGGCCGCCGACCGCGTCTGGCACGGCGGTGCGGCCGACGCCGTCCTGCTGCACTCGGCGTACGTCTTCGACGCCTCCACCTTCGAGATGTGGGCGCCGCTGCTCAGCGGCGGCCGGGTCGTCGTGGCCCCGCCCGGCCCCCTCCAGCCCGCCGTGCTCCGGGACCTCGTGGCCCGGCACGGCCTGACGTCGGCGTTCTTGACCACCTCCCTGTTCAACCTCGTCGCCGAGGCCGACCCGGACGCGCTCGGCCTGCTCCGCACGGTCGCCTCGGGCGGCGAGGCCGCCGCCCCCGGCGTCCTGCAACGCCTGGCCGCCGCCCACCCCGGCACCGCCGTCCTCAACGTGTACGGGCCCACCGAGACGACCACCTTCGCCACCCGCCACCAGGTGCGCCCCGGGGACGGCCCCGACGGCGCGCCGCCGATCGGCGGCCCCACCGACGGCACCCGCGCCTACGTCCTGGACGCCGCGCTGCGCCCGGTCCCGCCGGGAGCCGAGGGCGAACTGTACGTCGCGGGCCCCGGCGTGGCGCGCGGCTACCTGGAGCGGCCCGCCCTGACGGCCACCCGCTTCGTCGCCGACCCGTTCGCCGCCACCGGGGACCGCATGTACCGCACCGGCGACCTCGTGCGCCAACAGCCCGACGGCGCCCTCCAGTACGTCGCACGGGCCGACCAGCAGGTCAAACTGCGCGGCCACCGCATCGAGCCCGGCGAGATCGAGGCGGTGCTGCGCGCCGACCCGTCGGTGCGGTCCGCCTGCGTCATGGTGCGCGAGGACCTGCCCGGCGGTCGCGGACTCGCCGCGTACGTCGTCCCCGCGCCCGGCCGCACCCCCGACCCCGACCTGCTCACCGCGCACGTCGGCAGCCATCTGCCCGGCTACATGGTGCCGACCGCGATCCAGGTGCTCGACGGCTTCCCGCTGACCGTCAACGGCAAGCTGGACCGGGCGGCCCTCCCCGCGCCCGCCGCCCCTGACCTGGCCCCGGTCCGGGCGCCGCGCGACGCCCACGAGGAGATCCTGACCGGCCTGTTCGCCGACGTGCTCGGGGTGCCCCGGGTAGGCCCGGACGACAGCTTCTTCGCGCTCGGCGGCCACTCGCTGCTCGCCACCCGCCTGGTGGGCCGCATCCGGACCGCCCTGGCCGCCGAGACCGAGATCCGCACGCTGTTCGACCACCCCACCGCCGCCGCCCTCGCGACCGCGCTGAAGGACGCGCGCCGCCCGGCGCGGCCCGCGCTCGTCCCCCAGCCCCGCCCTGCCGTCCTCCCGCTGTCGTACGCCCAGCGCCGCCTGTGGTTCCTGCACCGCCTCGAAGGGCCCTCGGCGACGTACAACATCCCCTTCGCCGTACGCCTGGACGGGCCCCTCGACACCGGCGCGCTGCGCCGGGCCCTGCGCGATGTCGTCGTCCGGCACTCCGCCATGCGCACGGTCTTCCCCGAGCACGACGGCGGACCGCGCCAACTCATCACGGCGGCCGACGACGTCCGCCTCGTCCTGGCAGCGGAGACCGTCGAGCCGGACAAGCTGCACGACCGGGTCAGGTCCGCGGCGGCCGAACCGATCGACATCGAGCGGCAGTTGCCGCTGCGGGCGACTCTGCTGCGGCTGGCCGACGACGCCCACATCCTGGTCCTGGTGATCCACCACATCGCCTCCGACGGGTCCTCCATGGCGCCCCTCGCCCGTGACCTCGCCGCCGCCTACCGCGCCCGCGTCGGCGGACGGGCCCCGGCCTGGGCCGAACCGCCCGTCGACTACGCCGACTTCACGCTCTGGCAGCGCCGGCTGCTCGGCGACGAGCAGGACCCCGACAGCGCCATGGCCCGGCAACTGCGGTACTGGAAGCAGGCGTTGGACGGTCTGCCGCACCTGGTCGAACTGCCGTGGGACCTGCCGCGCCCCGCCGTCCCCCGGCACACCGGCGCCAGCCACGACTTCGTCCTGGACCCCGACGTGGCCCGGCGCGTCACCGACCTCGCCCGCAGCCGCGGCTGCACGGTCTTCATGGTGCTCCAGGCGGCCCTGTCACTGCTGCTGTCCCGGCACGGAGCCGGTGACGACATCCCGCTGGGCACGGCGGTCGCCGGACGCACCGACGAGGCCGCGACCGACCTCGTGGGCTTCTTCGTGAACACCCTCGTGCTGCGCACGGACCTGACGGGCGACCCGACGTTCCTCGAACTCCTGGACCGCGTCAAGGACGCCGACCTCGCGGCCTACGCCCACCAGGACGTCCCCTTCGAGCGGCTGGTCGAACTGCTCAACCCCGCGCGCTCGCAGAACCACCACCCGCTCTTCCAGACCATGCTCGTGCTCCAGAACCACGCCCCCGCCGCCCCCTTCGACCTGCCCGGCCTCACCGTCTCCGGCCTGCCCGTCGATCCGGGCGTCAGCAAATTCGACCTGTCGTTCACCTTCACCGAGACACCCGCCGGTACGGATACGGATACGGGTACGGATACGGCGGACGGTCAGGACGCGTCCGGCGCGTCCGGCCCGTCCGGCGGCATGCGCGCGACCGTGGACTACGCGACGGAGCTGTTCACCGAGGCCACGGTCGGCGCGCTCGCCGAGCGCCTCGTCGTCCTGCTCGGCGAGGTCACCGCCGACCCCGGCCGCCCGCTGCGGACCTACGACGTCCTCGGCCCCGGCGAACGCGCCCAGATCGCCGCCCTGGGCACAGGACCGGCCGACGACCTGCCCCGCCCGACGGTCCCCGAACTCTTCGCCCGGCAGGTCCGCCGCGCCCCGGACGCCCCGGCGGTGCGCGACGCGGCCACCACCCTCAGCTACGCCGAACTCGACGCGCGCGCCGACGCCCTGGCCCGCCGTCTCCTCGCGCGGGGGATCGGCCCCGAGGACCGGGTGGCCGTCGCGCTGCCCCGGACCAACGACCTCGTCGTCGCCCTCCTCGGCGTCCTCAAGGCCGGTGCCGCGTATCTGCCGCTCGACCCCGACTACCCGGCCCAGCGGCTGTCCTTCATGCTCGACGACGCCGGGCCGCGGCTGCTCCTCACCACGGCCGACGTCGGCGCCCGCCTCCCGGAGACCGCCGTACCGCGCCTGGTGCTCGACAGCCCCGAGGCGGACGGTCCGCCGGTCCCGCCGCGCGGGGACACCGCCGTCCCGCCGCGTGCGCTCCCGTCGCATCCCGCGTACGTCATCTACACCTCCGGCTCCACCGGCCGGCCCAAGGGCGTGGTCGTCACCCACCAGGGCGTCGGCGCCATGGCCAGGACGCAGCGCGACCGGCTCCGGGCCGGTCCCGGCAGCCGGGTCCTCCAGATGGCGTCGGTCAGCTTCGACGCCGCGTTCTGGGAGCTGTGCATGGGGCTGCTGTCCGGCGCCTGCCTGGAGATCGGGGAACGCGAGGCCCTGCTGCCGGGACCCGCCCTCGCGGACGCCGTCCGCACGCGCGGCGTCACCCACCTCACGCTGCCCCCGGCCGCGCTCGCGGTGATGGAGCCCGGCTCCCTGCCCACCGGGATCACCCTGGTGCTCGCGGGCGAGGCGTGCCCGCCGGAGCTGGCGCGGGCCTGGGCGCGCGAGCGGTACCTCGTCAACGCCTACGGCCCCACCGAGACGACCGTCTGCGCCACCATGAGCGGCTTCCAGCAGGCGGACGGCGCCCTCGCCCCCGACCGCGCGGTCCCCATCGGCCTGCCCGTGGACGGCACCCGCGTGCACGTACTGGACGACCGGCTGGCACCCGTCCCGTCCGGTGTCATCGGCGAGTTGTACGTGTCGGGCGCGGGACTGGCCCGCGGCTACCTCGGCAGGGCCGCCCTCACCGCGTCCCGCTTCGTGGCCGACCCGTTCGACCGCTCCGGCGGCCGTATGTACCGCACCGGCGACCTGGTCCGCCGTACGGCCGAGGGCCAGATCGTCTACGTCGGCCGGGTCGACGACCAGGTCAAGCTCCGCGGATTCCGGGTGGAACCCGGTGAGATCGAGGCCGCGATCACGGCGCTGCCCGGCGTCGCGGCGGCCTGCGTCGTCGTCCGCGAGGACCGGCCGGGCGACCGGCGCCTGGTCGCCTACACCGTGGCCGCCCGCGGCGAGACGGCCCCCGACGAGGCGGCGATCCGCGCCCGGCTCGCCGACACGCTGCCCGGCCACATGATCCCGGCCGCGTGCGTCCGGCTCGACGCGCTGCCGGTCACCCCCAACGGGAAGACCGACCGTCGTGCCCTGCCCGCACCCGGTCACGCCGCGCCCGCCGCGTCCAGGCCCCCGGCCACCGACCGCGAACGCGAGCTGTGCGCGGCGTTCGCGCAGACGCTCGGCGTGCCCGAGGTCGGGGTGACGGACGACTTCTTCGCCCTCGGCGGCCACTCGCTGCTCGCGGTGACCCTGGCCCGCAGGATCGAGGAGCGGTGCGGCCGACGGCCCTCGCTCAGGGCGCTGTTCGCGGCGCCGACGGTCGAAGGCGTCATCCGGTCGCTGGACGGCGCGGCGGACAGAGGTCCGGCGGCGCCGGACACCACGCCGACCGGGCCGGGCGAGGGCCCGGGCGAGGGACCGCTGGACCCGGTCGCGTCGTACCTCCTCGCGGAGATCCGGCTCGCCCCCGACATCACGGGCGGTGCGCGCCGGACCGCGCCGGTGCCCGCTCCCACCCGCTCCCGCCCCGCCGCCCGCCCCCTGCTGACCGGCGCTTCCGGCTTCCTCGGCGCGTTCCTGCTGCGCGACCTCATCGAGGCCACGGACGGCCCCGTCGACTGCCTGGTCCGCGCCGACGGCCCGGACCACGCGGCGCACCGGCTGCGGGCCAACCTGGAGCGCTACGGCCTCTGGCGCCCCGCCTACGCCGACCTGGTCCGTCCCGTCCCCGGCGACCTGGCCGCCCCCGGCCTCGGCCTGTCGCCCGACGACCGCGCCGCCCTGGCCCGCCGCCTCGGCCCGGTGCTGCACAACGGCGCCCGGGTCAACTTCGCCGCCCCGTACGGCGATCTGCGCGCCCCCAACGTGGCCGGTACCGAGGAACTGCTGCGGCTGCTCGCCGACTCCGGCTCACCGGGCATGCACTACATCTCGACCACGAGCGTCTACGCCCCGTCGTCCGATCCCGACGCCGCGCCCGTCACGGAGTCGACGCCGACCGGCCCGGCCGCCGACCTGCCGGGCGGCTACGCGCAGAGCAAGTGGGTGGCCGAGGGGATCGTCGACCTGGCGCGCGCCCGCGGCCTGCCGGTCACCGTCTACCGCCCCGGCCGGATCAGCGGCGACACCACGACCGGCGCCTGCCAGGACCGCGACCTGCTCTGGCAGCTCATCAAGGGCTGCCTCCAGGCCGGGGCGGTGCCGGACCTGCCGCACGGCTCGACCGACTGGATACCCGTCGACTACGTCAGCGCGGCCGTCGTGGCACTGGCCCGCTCCGCCGGGACCAGTACCGCCATGCCCGTGTACCACCTCACCAACCCGGACGCCCCCGACCTGCGGACCGTCTTCGAAGTGGCCGCCCGCCTGGGCCACGAGCTGCCCACCGTCCCGGTGGCGCGGTGGCGCTCCCGCGTGGCGGCGCAGCCCGACAACGCCGCCCAGCTCCTGCTCGGCGACGACACCCCGCCCGCCGGCTCCGCCCCCTCCCACCACCGCCGCTTCGACTCCCGGCGCACCGCCGCGCAAGCCGCCGCCGCGGGCGTCCACCTGCCGCCCCTGACCGACACGGTCCTCACCCGCTACCTCACCCACGGCCACACCACCGGCTACCTCCCCACCCCCTGACCCGGCCCCGTCCGCGCCGCGACCGACCGTCCCCTCAGGACCCGCGCCTCCCGAAACGCGGTGGCCCCGGGCCCCGGGGGGTCGGGAGGATGGGGCGATGACGACCGACAGCGGGGCCGTGGGGGCACAAGGTGTGCGAGCCGAGTGGGGGGACGTGCCCGCGGGGGTGCGGGGAGAGGCCGAGGCGCGCCTGGGGGCACGCGTCGCGGCGGCGGAGACGCAGGCCGGCGGCTTCTCGCCGGGCGTGGCGGCCCGCCTGCGGCTGACGGACGGGACGAGGGCGTTCGTCAAGGCCGTGACCCCGGCGGCGAATCCGGAGAGCCCGGGCATCCACCGGGCGGAGGCCGCGGTGGCCGCGGCGCTTCCCCGCGAAGTCCCGGCCCCGCGCCTGCTGGCCTCCTTCGAGCGGGACGACTGGGTGGTCCTGCTCTTCGAGGACATCGAGGGCCGCACGCCCGCACAGCCGTGGGACGCGGCCGAGTTGGAGCGCGTCCTGACCGCGGTCGGCGACCTCGCGACGCTGCTCACACCGTCCCCGGTGGAGGTCCCGCCCGTGGCGGAGGCGAACGCGGAGAACTTCCACGGCTGGCGCGCCCTGGCCGCCGAGCACGCGGCGGGCACCGACGACCTGACGGGCCTCGACCCCTGGGCCGTACGCCATCTGGCGGAACTGGCCGCGTTGGAGGCCGGATGGGCGCGGGCGGCGGCCGGAAAGACCCTGGCCCACGCGGACCTGCGGGCCGACAATCTGCTGCTCACCGCGGACGGCCGCGTCATGGTCGTGGACTGGCCGTGGGCCTGCCTGGCGGCGCCCTGGTTCGACCTGCTGCTGATGCTGCCCAGCGTGGGGATGCAGGGCGGACCGCCCCCCGCCGAGATCTTCGACCGGCACCCGGTGGCCGCGGGCGCCGACCCGGACGGCGTCACGGCGGTGCTGGCCGCCTTCGCCGGCTTCCTGCTCGGCCACGCGCGGCGGCCCGCGCCGCCCGGCCTGCCGACACTGCGCCCCTTCCAGCACGCCCAGGGCGTCGTCGCGCTCGACTGGCTGCGGACCCGTACCGGCTGGTCCTGACGGCGGCGCGCCCTACCCTGGCCTTATGTCCCCTTTCGTGGTCGAGCGCCGCACCCCGCTGCCCGTCGCCGAGGCGTGGCGGCGGCTGACCGACTGGGAACGGCACACCGCCACCGTGCCGTTGACCCGGATCAGCGTGCTGACGCCGCCGCCCGACGGGGTCGGCACGGCCTTCGTGGCGCGGACCGGGCTCGGCGGTGCCGGGTTCGACGACCCGATGCGGATCGTGCGCTGGGAGCCGCCGGTCGACGGCGGCCCCGGATTCTGCCGTCTGGAGAAGACCGGCCGGATCGTCACCGGCTGGGCGGAGATCGACGTACGGCCGGACGACAGCGGTACAGGTGCGGGCGCGGATACCGGCTCGTGGGTGCGCTGGCGCGAGGAGCTGCGGGTGTGGCGGCTGCCGGGAGCGTTCGACGCGGTCACGGCGCGTACCGGACGGCTCGTCTTCGGCCGGGCCGTGGACACGCTGCTGCGCGGGGAGTGAGGCGAAGACGCCCTGCGGGTACCGATGAGTTCCGCGCCGCGCACCGGTCTACCCCGGTGAAACGCACGACCTTCCCGTGACACCGACCAGCGGAACGTAAGGCAGGCACCCATGTCCACGAAGATCTTCGTCAACCTCCCCGTGAAGGACCTCGACCGCTCCGTGGCCTTCTTCACCGCCGCCGGGTTCACCTTCAACCCGCAGTTCACCGACGACAACGCGACCTGCATGGTGATCAGCGACGACATCTACGCGATGCTGCTGGTCGAGCCCTTCTTCCGGACCTTCACCGAGAAGGAGATCGCGGACACCGCGACCACCACCGAGGCCATCGTGGCGCTGGGCCTGGACAGCAAGGAGCAGGTCGACCGGATCGCGGAGGCGGCCGTGGCCGGGGGCGGCACGGCGGCCAAGCGCACCGAGCACGAGAGCCCGATGTACACCCGGAGCTTCTTCGACCTGGACGGCCACCACTGGGAGCTGTTCTGGCTGGACCCGGCCCTCGCCCAGGGCTGACCCGCCCCTCGCCCAGGGCTGACCCGCCCCTGGTCCAGGGCTGACCCGCCCCTGGTCCAGCGCCTGGTCACCGTACGGGCGGCGGCCCGCTGCTCTCGCGGACGACCAGCTCGCCCGCGACCTCCACCCTGGTTGACGCGGGCTGCTCCCCGCCGAGGAGCTGGAGCACCATCCGGGCGGCGAGCGCGGCCATGTCGGCGAGCGGGGTGCGTACGGTGGTCAGCCGCGGGGTGACCCAGTCGGCGAAGGGCAGGTCGTCGAAGCCGACGACGCTCAGGTCGGCCGGGACGCGCAGCCCGAGCGCGGCGGCGGCGCGGTAGGTGCTCAGCGCCTGCTGGTCGTTGCCCGCGAAGACCGCGGTCGGCGGGTCGGGCAGCCCCAGCAGGTCCAGGGCGTGCCGGTGCGCGGGCTCGTGGGTGAAGTCGCCGTAGCGGACGAGCGCCGGGTCGAAGGGCAGCCCGGCCTCGTCGAGCGCCGAGCGGTAGCCGTCCACGCGGGCGCGTGAGGCCAGCCGCTCCGGCGGCCCGCTGATGACGGCGATCCTGCGGTGGCCGAGCCCGATGAGATGGCGGGTCGCGGCCAGCCCGCCCGGCCAGTTCGTGGCGCCCACCCACGGCACTCCGGGCGCGGGCTCGTCGGCCGGGGCGATCAGCGCGAAGGGCAGGCCGAGCCTGCGCAACTCCTCGTGCTGGGCGGCCGTCAGCTCCGGCAGCACCAGGATCGCGCCGCGCGTGCGACGGGTGGCGAGCGAGTCCAGCCACTGCCGGGTGAGCCGGCTGCGGCCGTGCGTCGCCGACACCACCATGCCCAGCCCCTCGGCGTGCAGCGCCTCCTCCGCGCCCCGGATCAGCTCGCCCGCCCACGGGCTGGCCAGTTCGTTGATCACGAAGTCGATCAGGCCGCCCGCCGCCAGCGCCGTCGCCGCGGGGCGGTGCCGCGCGAGATACCCGTGCTGCTCCAGCAGCCGCTGGACCTTGGCGCGGGTCCTGGACGCCACGTCCGAGCGGTCGTGCAGCACCTTGGAGACCGTGGAGACCGACACCCCCGCCTGCCGCGCGATCTCGGCGAGCGTCGTCGTGCCTCCGCCGCCCGCGCCGCTCCCCGCGCCTGCGTCTGTGCCGCCGTCGGCTTCGTGCCCCGGTTCCGCCGCCGCCATCCTCTGCTCTCCCGCGCTCGCGCCCCGGCGGCCGTACCGCCGTGCCGGTCCGCCTTTTGCGAAAGCTATCGCGAATCACCGCGGTCGCGGTCCCCGGACCCGGCGGCGGTCCGCGGGTTCCGTCACCGCCTTGACCCTCACCGAAGGTGAGAGCCCACCGTGAGGGCAGGGCGTACCGCACGCCGCGGAACCGGACGAGAGGACCTTCCATGAAGACGACTGGACCTTCCACGACAGAGCGCTGCGTCATCCTCGACATCGGCGGAGTCCTGGAGATCACACCGCCGACGGGCTGGATCGAGCGGTGGGACGAGCGCCTCGGCCTCCCGCCGGGCACCGTGGACCGTCGTCTCGACGACGTCTGGGAGGCCGGCGCGGTCGGCGCGATCACCGAGCCCGAGGTACGCGCCCAGGTCGGCGCCCGTTTCGGCCTCGACGCCCGCCAGGTCGAGTCCTTCATGTCCGACCTCTGGGCCGAATACCTCGGCGCCCCCAACACGGAACTCATCGACTACGTCCGCGGCCTGCGCTCCCGCTGCCGCCTCGGCATCCTCAGCAACAGCTTCGTCGGCGCCCGCGAACGGGAGACCGCCCGCTACCGCTTCGACTCACTGGTCGACGAGATCGTCTACTCCCACGAGATCGGCGTCTCCAAGCCCGACCCCCGCGCCTTCGCGCTCACCTGCGAGCGCCTCGAAGTCCGCCCGTCGGACTGCCTGTTCATCGACGACCACGCCCCCAACATCGCCGCCGCCGAGACCGCGGGCATGCGCGCCCACCTCTTCACCGGCACCCCGCAGGCCGTCGCCCGCGTCGAAGCCCACCTGCCGGCGCTATGAGGTGCGGGTGTTGGTGAGGTGCGGTCCGATGTGGCCGATGTAGAGCAGGCCGGTGTTGGCGGTGTCGTCGAAGAAGTGCAGCCGCGGGGAGATGGTGCTGCCGCCGCCGATCCGCAGATGGGCCTCCATGTAGACCGCGCCGGAGGGATCGACGGCGCGGGGCACGGGGAGGGTGCGCTCCTTGCGCCAGGAGAGGTTGCGCCAGACGGTGTCGGACTCCTTCATCAGGACCTTGCCCGCGGGGAAGGGGTGGCAGCCGGAGGGGAGATCCTGGCACCAGGAGCGGAAGTCGCCGCGGGCGCGGCCGGCCACGGAGGCGGCGGCGAAGTCCTCGAGAGCCTGGAGCGCTTCCCAGCAGACGTTGACCCAGTTGGGCTTGGAACGGTCGTCGAGACCGGTCATCACCTTGGGGTCCCCGGTGAAGAGCAGGGTGGGGAACTGGTGGAGCCGGGCGTGGAGTTCGGTGAAGCTGCCGGGCAGCGCCTCGCTCTCGTCCTCCTCGACGGGGGCGAAGGCGGCCTCGTAGGCGCCGACTTGCTGGAGGCGTAACTGGAGCGCGCGGACCTGCTGTTGGGCGGCGCGGCGCTCGGCGTAGAACTCCTCGGCGAGCCAGTTGGCGTCGGCGAGGTCGTGCTGGAGCTCGCGGACCTGCTTGTAGCGGGCGGCCTCGGCCTCCGCCGCCTCGTCGAGAAGGGCGATCAGGCTCTCGTGGTCGGCGCGCAGGCGCGCGATCTCGTCGCCGTGCTCGGTGGACCGGGGCCGCGGGCGCTGGGCGTGCAGGCGGGCCAGCGGCTGGGGGAGCGGCATGCGGGCCGCCTGGTTGCGCGGCAGCGCGGTCAGCACGGTGGCGGCCCGTACCGGATCGGCCTCGACCGTGGCGCGGGACATCACCGGGTGCCGCTGCCCGTCGGCGGCCCACGCGGGGTCGACGCGCGGCATGTACGTACGGATGCCGCCGCCGAAGACCGGGTGGTGTTCGAGCGCCTTGTTGAACGCGGCCTGCGCCTCGCGGGTCAGCACGTACAGCACCGCGCGGCCCACGAGTTGGGTGAAGGCGCGGTCCACGACCTTCTCCAGCCACTCGTCGGCGTCGGTCCCGTACGGCACGCTCGCCACGACGATGGGCAGCCGCCGCTCCCGGTCGGTCAGCTCCTCGACCACCTCCTTCACGTCACCGGCGTAGATGAAGCTGGCGCGGGCGCGGATCTCGGCGATGCCGCTGTGCGTGTCCAGGGCGTCGAGTATCGCGTCGGCCAGCCGCGGCTTGGACGCGCGGATCTGCGGTATCTCCGCGGAGTCCGGCCGGTGTTCGACATCGAGCTGCACCCAGGTGCGGCCCGGATCGGCCATGTCGGTACGGACGATGAGCGTGGACTGCCAGGTCGCCCGCAACGTCGGCGGGCTCTCCCGCAATCGCCAGCGGCTGTGCGCGCCCTGCTGCCCCGAATCGGTGTCCCGGTCGAGCGTCACGTGCTCGGCTATCTCATTGCGGCCGTCGTGCAGCGCCGTGACCGGATATCCCTTGGCGTCGGTGAGCCACTCCGCGACCAGCCGGTCGGCCGTCGCGGCGGCCGTGACGTAGTCCTGCTCGGTCCACACGACCATGCGGTACGCGGACGCGTCCACGCAAGTCCCCCCTCGGTGGGCTGATCGATCTTCAAGGGGAGGCTAGAAGAGCGCGGTGTCACGGTGATAGGGGGCACGCCGTCCGGCCGGGCCGTACGGGCTGCCCGATCCGGGGCGAATCGGGTCCACGGCCGCTGGGCGTCACACCTCCGCTGCCCCGGTGGCCTACGCGAGCGCCGCCCGCAACTCCCCTGTCGTGGGCGGGTTGGCGCCGGGCCGCGAGACGGTGAGCGCGGCGGCGGTGCCCGCGTGGCGCAGCATATGGGCGAGGGTCGCCTTGTCCAGGGCGCCGAGGGCGGGCCGGGCGGCGGCGCCGGTGAGGCCGAGGCCGGTGAGGGCGTCCAGCGTCGCGGACATGAAGGAGTCGCCCGCGCCCACGGTGTCGGCGACCTCGGTCCGCACCGGCGCGCCCGTCACCTCGATGTCACGGGTGAAGGCGGCGGCGCCCTCCCCGCCCATGGTCACGAAGACGACGGCGGGCCCGGCCGCCAGCCAGCGCGCGGCGACTGCCGCGACCGGCTCGCCCGGATACAGCCACTCCAGATCCTCGTCGCTCGCCTTGACGAGGTCGCTCAGCGCCACGCACCGCTCGACTCCGGCGACACCCTGCTCGTGCGTGCCCATCAACTCCGGCCGGATGTTGGGGTCGTAGCTGACGGTGGCGTCCGCGCGCAGCCGTGCGGCGAGGTCCACGGTGGTGGCCGCGCCCGGCTCCGCCACGGCGGCGATCGACCCGATGTGGACGTGCCGGAGCGCGGTAGGCGGCTCGACGGGCCCGAGCGTCCACGCGATGTCGAAGTCGTAGCGCGCCGCGCCCTGTTCGTCGAGCGTGACCACCGCCGTCGGCGTGCGGACGTCGTGCCGGCCGTCCGCGAGCAGGTGTACGCCCGCCGACCGCAGGTGGTCGGTGATGAGCTTGCCCGAGGGGTCGTCGCCGAGCTGCGTGAGGAGCGCGGTGGCGTGGCCGAGGCGGGCCAGCCCGTACGCCACGTTGGCCGGACTGCCGCCGGGATGCGGCACATCGGGCTGTCCGGGGGTCCGGACGATGTCCGCTACGCACTCACCGATCACCAGGAAGTCGCTCATGGGCCACATGCTGCCGTATCGCGGTCCCGCCCGGCGACCCCCCGTCCCCGTACGCGATCACGCGGGCGGTCCCCTGCCGGTACGCGGCCGGAGACCGTCTGCCGCGGCGGGCCCGACCGCCCTACGCTGGTGGCGGCGGCCCCGCGGATGAGCGGGGCGGCGGACGAAGGGGGGCTCCGTGGACGCGGAGTTGGCGGCACTGGCCGCGTCGGGCGCGACGCAGGTGGTCACACTGATGGCGTCCGACGCCTGGACACAGGTACGGGACCGGCTGGCGCGGTTCCTCGCACGCGGCAGCGGCGGCAGCGCCGGGGCGGCGGCCGAGGACGGTACGGCAGCCGACGACGGTACGACCGGGGCCGCCGCACGCGCCGGGGACGAGACCGCCGCTCTCGACGAACTCCAGCTCTCCCGCGCCGAGTTGACGGCCGCCAGGGACTCGGGGGACGCGGACGCCGCCGCCGACATCGAGGCGGGCTGGCGCACCCGGCTGCGCCGCGTCCTGCGGGACGACCCGGCCGCCGCCGCTGAACTGCGGCTGCTGCTGGAGGAGTTGGCCCCGGCGGCCGGCCGTGGCTCGGTCAGCGTCGTCAACAACACCGTCAACGGCGGGGTGTTCCACGCCCCGGTCATCCAGGGCCGCGACATCAGGAGCACCACCGTCCACGGCGGCGGCCCGACGACTGCCTGACGGCGGCAGGGCCCGGCGGTCAGGACTCGGACCTGTCCAGCTCCTCGTCCAGCGCCGTCGCCGCCGTGATCAGCGACAGATGCGTGAACGCCTGCGGGAAGTTGCCCAGTTGCTCACCCGTCGGCCCGATCTCCTCGGCGAACAGGCCGACGTGGTTGGCGTAGGTGAGCATCTTGTCGAAGGCGTAACGGGCCGGGCCCAGGCGCCCGGCGCGGGCGAGCGCGCCGACGTACAGGAAGCTGCACAGCGAGAAGGTGCCCTCGCCGCCGCGCAGCCCGTCGGGGGACGCGCCCGGGTCGTAGCGGTAGACGAGGCTGTCGGAGACCAGCTCCTGGTCCATCGCGTCCAGCGTCGACAGCCAGCGCGGCTCCTTCGGCGCGACGAAGCCGACCTCCGGCATCAGCAGCAGCGACGCGTCCAGCACCTCGCTGCCGTAGTGCTGCACGAAGGCGTGCCGCTTCTCGCTCCAGCCGCGGTCCATGACCTGTTCCATGATCGTGTCGCGCGCCGTCGTCCAGGTCTCCAGATCGGCGGGCCTGGCGAGTTCCGCGGCCAGCCGGATGCCGCGGTCGAAGGCCGACCAGCACATCAGACGGCTGTACGTGAAGTCCTGCCGCCCGCCGCGGGTCTCCCAGATGCCCTCGTCCGCGCGGTCCCAGTGCGCGGCCAGCCAGTCCAGCAGCCCGGAGAAGGCCCGCCAGCCCTCCCACCCGGCGAGCTGGGCGATGTCCTGCGACCGGGACAGGGCGTGCACGGCCTCGCCGTAGATGTCGAGCTGGAGCTGGTCGGCGGCCCCGTTGCCGAGCCGGACGGGCGCGGAGCCGCGGTAGCCCTCGAAGTGGTCCAGCGTCTCCTCGGCCAGGTGCGGGTCGCCGTCCACCCGGTACATGATCTGCAACGGCTCGCCGGTGACCGTGCCGCCCGCGCGCAGCCGCCCGCCGAGCCAGCGGCGGAAGGCGTCCGCCTCCGCGGTGAAACCGAGGTCGACCAGCGCGTTCACCGACAGCGACGCGTCCCTGACCCACGTATAGCGGTAGTCCCAGTTGCGCTCGCCGCCGACCTGCTCCGGCAGGCCCATGGTGGCGGCGGCGACCGGAGCGCCGGTCGGCGCGTACGTGAGCAGCTTCAAGGTGATCGCCGAGCGGTTCACCGCCTGCTGCCAGCGGCCCCGGTAGCGGCACTGCCGGATCCAGCCGTGCCAGAACTCCCGCACCCCGTCGAATTCCGCCCGCAGGCCGTCCACCGTCACCGGCTCGGGCGGCTCGCCGTGCGCCGCGCACACCGTCAGCACCGCGGCGGCCATCTCGCCCTGCTCCAGCGTGACCGCGGCCCGGACGTCCTCCTCGTCGCGTTCGAGGTCCAGCGGGCCGACCGGCTGGAGGTACGCCCACGCCCCCGACGCGCCGAATCTGGCCGTGCCGTCGTCGCTCACGTGCAGCCGGTGGTCGCAGCGGCCGTAGTCGAAGCGCGGCCTGCACTCCAGGGCGAAGCGGACCGTGCCGCGCACCACCCGCATGACCCGCAGCAGCCGGTGCCGGTCGGTGGCGGTCTCCGGCCGGTCCACCGGCATGAAGTCGATGACCTCGCCGACGCCGTCGGGGGTCATGAAGCGGGTGACGAGCACCGCGGTGTCCGGCAGATAGAGCTGCCTGACCCTCGCCTCAGGGCTCGCGGCCGCGATCGAGAAGTAGCCGCCGCGGTCGTGGTCGAGGAGCGAGGCGAAGACGCTCGGCGAGTCGAAGCGCGGCGCGCAGAACCAGTCGACGACGCCCCGCGACGACACCAACGCGCTGGTCTGGAGGTCTCCGATGAGGCCGTGGTCCGCGATCGGCGGGTAGCGACGCATGAGGGCACCTTTCGCCGTTCCCCCGCCGCGGTGCGCCCGCCGCGAGGCGTCCCCCCGCCCTGACCACGCTAGATGACGCGGTCCGCACCGGCATTCCGGCGCGATCGCGGGTCCGTGCCGCCGGCGGGTCCGAGGAGGGAGGCCAGCGGCGGCTCGGAGGCCAGCACGGCGCCCGCGGTGATGGTGAAGGTCAGCACCGCGCAGATCGCGATCAGCCAGGACAGCATCGTGAAGACCGACCCCAGGGAGCCGTAATTGGCCAGACTGCGGTTGAGGGCGGTCGGCATGTAGAGGCGGGCGGTCACCGACAGGGCCGTCATCGCCAGCGCGGTGAGGATCGCGCCGGGCAGCAGCGGCAGCCACGCGACGCGCTTGCTCAGCAGCAGCCGCTGGGTCCACCACCACACCAGCACGTCCGCGAGGAAGGTCAGCGGCAGGCCGACCCACAGCCCGACGCCGAAGCCGTCGCGCAGCGGCCCCTGGAGCACCAGCGCCACCATCCACGCGGCGATCCACACCACCCAGCGCCACACCGCGACCCGCACCGAGGCGCGCGGCAGCCCCCACGCCCGCTCGCACACCCGCGCCATCGCCCGGCTGCACGCGGTGGCGGACAGCAGCGCCATCAGGACGCCGATCACCCCGATGGTCTGCCGCAGATCCCCGCCGTTCGCGCTGTAGACCTGCCTGAGCTGCTCGTCCGACGCCCCGGTGAGGCCGAAGACGTTGCGCGCGGTGCTCACGAGCTGGTCGCGTACGGTCTTCGGCGCGAAGGCCGCGACCACGAACAGCAGCGGGACGGCGGTCAGGAAGAGCTGGGCGGCCAGCCGGGTGCCCGCGTCCAGCAGATTCACCGACAGCAGGCGGGCGGTCAGCTCGGTGATGACGGGGAAGCGCCGTTCCGCCGCGTGGCGCAGCCGCAGCCCGCGCGCCTTCCAGCGCGCCGCGCGCCCGGCCGCCCCCGCGACCGTACGGCCGACCAGGCCCTTCTCGCGGTCGGCCCGGCCCTTCTCACGGCCCGGGGGCCCGGAGGGTGCGGCGGCCATACGCGACCTCCACGGCGGACACGGCGGACACGGCTGTGACGGGCGGACATGGCGAGCACCGCGAGCACCGCGAACACGGCGGCGACGAACGCCACGAACGCCACCAGTCAAGGCGGTGTACGGGGAACGCGCGACTTGTGACGCCGACGGACGGCCTCCGCGCCGGGCTCAGCGCCGGGCTCAGCGGGCCCGCGGCGCGGGAAGGACCGCCTCCAGACACACCCGGCCGCCGATCTCGACGGTGCCGTCAGGGCCGGGCGCGGTGAGGATCTGCGAGCCCCGGCCCTGCGTGATGTGCAGCGCGCGGCCGAGCTGCCGGGTGAGCAGCAGCGCGGCGGCGCCCGTCGCCTCGTCCTCGTCGATGCCGTCGCCGCGGCCGGGGAAGGCGCGCGCCCTGATCCGGCCGGCGGCCTCGTCCTGCCACGCCCAGGCGTACACCCACTCGCCCGGCTCCGGCACGTCCAGCGCGTCGACCTCGGCGGGCAGCGCGTACTCGCACAGGGTGCGCGGCGGCGCCCACTCCGCGCGGACGGTGATCCAGGTGAACTCCCCGTCGTCGCGCGTGAAGACCTCCCCGACCTCGGGTTCGAGCACCTCCACGTCGAGCAGCCAGGCGACCCCGACCAACGGGTGCCCGGCGAAGGGCAGTCGCAGCCCCGGCGTGTAGATGTCGACCGCGCCGCGCTCCGGGTCGTCCACGAACACCGTTTCGCTGAAGCCGAGTTCACCGGCCAGGGCCTGCCGTGCCGCGCGGTCCGGGTAGCGCGAGCCGTCGCGGACCACGCCGAGCGGGTTGCCGTACCGCCGGTCGGGGCCGCAGAAGACCCGCAGCACATCGATGCCGCCCGATGTCGTATTCACTCCGGCATTCAAGCATTCGGGGCGCGGGAGCGGACCCGCTCGCACCGGCCGGTTCCGGCCGTCCCGCCGCCGGGACCCGTGGAACTGGTCAGACCACCTGGCGGAAAGCTATCCTGAGCGTCGCTGTTCATCAGTTACGGCGTCGGCGGCCGGAGGTCGCGAGCGCGTCATTATGGGGGCCTCACGTATGAACGACTCTCGCGAGGTCGCGGGCGTTATCCTGCCGGGCTATCCAGAACCCCTGTGGATCCAGGCGGTGAATTTGATCCGCAGCGAAATCGACCGGGGCGAGCTGAGGCCGGGAATGCGGCTGGCGCCCGAGCGGGAGCTCTGCCGTCAACTGGGCATCAGCCGGGTCACACTGAGGAAAGCCCTGGGTCACCTGGTGGAGGAGGGCGTGCTCAGCGCGTCCCACGGCCGTGGCTGGTACGTGACGCAGTCGGCGCCGAAGAAGGAATGGCCGAACAGCCTGGAATCCTTCAGCGAGACCGCGGCACGAATGGGGTTGAAGCCGCACTCCAAGGTATTAATGGCACAGGCGAGCCCGGCGAGCATCGACGAGGCGGAGCGGCTCGGTATCGCGCCCGGCACTCCGCTGTTCCGGCTGGAGCGGGTACGGCTGCTCGACGGTGTTCCGATAGCGCTGGACCTGACGCGAATTCCGCTCGCTCTGGTGCCCGGCATCGAGGACGTCGATTTCGCGGACCGCTCGCTGTACGCGACGCTTTCCGCCGCCGGGGTCGAGCCGGTCCGCGCGGACAGCACGATCGAGGCGACCAAGGCCGACGACCGCGCCGCGGGACAGCTCGACATGGCCTCGGGCGATCCGCTTCTGGTCATGCACCAGATCGCGGTCGGCTCCGACGAGGAGCCGCTGTTCGAGTCCACGATCCAGTACGCGGGCGACCGGTACCGGCTGCGTACGTCCTTCGCGCGCTCGCACGGCTGAGCCGCGGGCGGCCGCCCGGCTGAGCCGCGGGCGCTCGCCCGGCTGAGCCGCGGGCGGCCGTACGGCTGAGCCGCGGGCTGAGGCCGGACCGGTGTGCCGACCTCAGCCGTGCGCGTGGTCAGAGCACCAGCACTCCCTTGACGAAGTCGGGACCGGCCGCCGTCATGGCGCCGAAGGCGTCGTCCACGCCTTCGAGGCCGAAGCGGTGGGTGATCAACGGCGCGTAGCTGAAGCGGCGTTCGCCGATCAGCGCGAGCGCGTCGCGCATGGCGCCCATCAGCCGGGTGCGGTCCGGGCAGAAGCCGTTGACGACGGTGACGGCCTTGTACCAGAGGTCCATGTCCATCATCGCGTCGCCGGTGTGGTGGTAGCCGACGACGCACAGGGTGCCGAAGGGCCGCACCAGGCTGCCGGCCGTGCCGAGCCCGCTCGTCGTGCCGGTCGCCTCCAGGACCACGGCGAGCCGCGCGTCGGTGGCCCGTCCGGTGTCCTTCCGGTACTCCTCCGGGAGGTCGTCGGGGGCGAAGACGAGGTCGGCGCCGAGCCGCAGGGCGCGCTCGCGGCGGGCCGGGTCGGGGTCGACGCCCACCAGCAGCCCCGGCGCGTGCCGCTTGGCGAGCTGGACCAGGCCGAGGCCCATGAAGCCGAGGCCGACGACGGCGACCCGGTCGCCCGCGCGCACCCCCGTACGGGACAGCGCCTCCTCCAGGTCGGCGACCGGTTCGCCGATCGCGTGCGCGGGTTCGATCCCGGCCGGTACCGGCAGGACGGCGTGCGCGTCCATGACGGCGAGCGTCGCGAATCCCTCGCCGCCGAGCCCGGTCACCAGGTCGCCCGGCGCCCAGCGGCCCGCGTCCCGGCCGGTGCCGACCACCCGCCCCACGATCTCGTGGCCCAGCCTGACCGGCGGCGCGGCCGGGTCGTGCGAGAGCCACGGCCCGATGTCGGAGGTGCAGACCCCGCTGGCCAGCACCTCGACCAGCACCTGGCCGGCGCCGGGGACCGGGTCGTCGGCCGCGACGACCTCCGAGGTGCGCGGGCCGACGAGCTGACTGATCTTCATACGGATCTCCTGGCCTGAGTGGTGTGACGGCTGGTGGTGTGACGGCTGGTGATGTGACGGCTGGTGGTGTGACGGCTGGGCGGGGATGGCGGGCCGAGCGGGGTGACGGGGTCGGCGACGACCGGGGACCAGCGTAGCGAAGTGGTCCTATGTGGTCAGTAGTGGTGTCGTAGGAATCCGGCCGGGGTGACGGCGGAATTGTGCCTGTCTGTGGCTGAAAAGTGCGAAGTGCGCCCGGTTTCCCCGGCATTCTGGTCTGCTTCACCCTCTAGACAGGACCGGCTTTCGTATTACGATGGCGGCAAGTGGTATGGCTTTGGCACATACCCAACGACCGCTGTCCGGGCCCTCGACAGCCCCGGAAGCGGTCCTGGCGGGACTCACTTCAGGCGGGACTCAGGGGAGGAGAGCGGATGGCATCCGTCACCGCGGCAGTCATCGGCGCGGGTTCGCAGGGCCGGGTGCACGGCCTCGGCCTGAGGGCGGTGCCGGGCGTCGAGCTCGTCGCCCTCGCCGATGTCGACGAGCGGACCGCGGAGGACCTGGCGGGGGAGCTGGGCGTACCGCGGACGTACCGCGACTACCGTGAACTGCTCGTCCTGGAACGGCCCGAGGTCGTCAGCGTCTGCACACCGCCCGCCCTGCACCCGGAGATCGTCCGGGCCGCGGCGGCGGCCGGGGTCCGCGCGGTGCACTGCGAGAAGCCGGTCGCGCTGTCGTACGGCGAGGCCCTGGAGATGACGCGGGTCGCGGCCGACGCCGGCACGCAACTGACCTACAACCTCCAGCGCCGCTTCGAGGCCGTGCAGCGCTTCGCCCGCGAAGCCGTCGCCGCGGGCGAGATCGGCGAGGTCGTGACCATCGAGGGGTACTGCCCGAACCTCTTCGACTGGGGCACCCACATCCTCGACCTGATCCTCTTCCACCGCGGCGACACCGCACCGGAGTGGGTCTTCGGCCAACTCGACGTGACGCTCGACCGCTATGTGTACGGCGCCTTCGTCGAGACCGCGTCGGTCACCCAGATCGGCTGGGCCGACGGCGTCCGCGCGGTGGTCTCCACCGGACGCGAACCGCACACCCCGGTCCTCAATCTCCAGAACAACCTGGGGCTGATCATCCAGGGCACCCGCGGGCGCGCCGACATCCGCGGCGCGCGCTGCCTGATCCAGCGCTTCGGCAAGGACGACCTGGTCCACGACTCACCCTTCGACACCGACCCCCGCACCTGGGACCGCGGCGTCGACCCGGCGATCGTGGCCGCCACGGCCGAGGCGGTGCGGGACGCGGTCGACAGCCTGCGCACCGGCGGCAAGCCCGCCCTCGACGCCGAGCACGGCCTGCGCGGCGCCGAACTGGTCTTCGCGACCTACGAGAGCAGCCGGTCCCGGCGGCGCGTGCCGCTGCCGCTCGACCGTATGGACAACGCCCTGCTCAGCGGGCGTGCGCAGGGCTACTGGAGCCCTACCGGCGAACTGCGCTCCACCTACTGAAACGAGCGGCCCGACGATGCCGAGAACCGCCAGCCCCACCGCCCTCGCCGTCTTCAGCGGCGACGACGTCCACGAAGACCTCTTCACCGCCGCCCGCGAAGTGCGGACCCTGCTGACCGACGAGGGATTCGTCACCCGTACCGCCGTCGGCACCGGCCGCTTCGACGGCCCGGTCGACGCCGAACTCATCGTGCTCTACACGGCCTTGGGCCGCTTCACCGACGCACAGCGCGCGAGCCTGGCCCGCGCGGTACGCGGCGGCGCCGGACTGATCGCCCTGCACTCCACCACCGTGGACGCGGACCTGTTCGACCTGGTCGGCAGCCGGTACGTCTCGCACGGGCCACCGCCCCACGAGAGCCGGTTCACCGTCACCCTCGACGGCGCACACGAAGTGACCGCCGGAATACCGCCGTTCGAGCTGACGCACGAGCACTACCACGTCGAGACCGCGCCCGGCGTGCTCACCCTCGCCCGCCGTACGACCCCCGGCGGCACCGAACCCCTGCTGCACGTCCGCGAATTCGGGGACGGACGTGTCTGCTACCTCCAGTTGGGCCACGACATGCGGAGCTGGGGAGAACCCGCCGTGCGCCTTCTCGTCCGGCGCGCGGCCCGCTGGGCGTGCCGCCTCGAAGCCCGAGGGAACTGACCCATGCGCATCCTTTTCCGGAAGATCTGTTTCTACCTGCTCACGGCGTGGGCGGCCATCAGCCTCAACTTCGTCATCCCGCGCGTCATGCCGGGAAACCCCGCGGACAACCTGATCCAGCAGTTCCACGGGAAGCTCAGCCCCTCCGCGGTCCAGGCCCTGCGGGTGCTGTTCGGCGAGTCCGACAAGAACCTGTGGGAGCAGTACGTCAGTTACTGGCACAGCATCTTCACCGGCGACTTCGGCACCTCGTACGCCTACTACCCGTCGCAGGTGAGCACCGTGCTCGGGCAGAGCATGTACTGGACGCTGATCCTGGTCACCATCTGCACGGTGCTCGGCTTCGTCATCGGCACCACGCTCGGCATGCTCGTCGGCTGGAAGCGCGGCACCTGGCTCGACTCGCTGATACCGATCACCACCTTCCTGTCGTCGATCCCGTACTTCTGGTTCGCGATCATGATCGTGTACGTCTTCGCGATCACCCTCAAGTGGTTCCCGCTGTCCGGCGGTTACGGGCTCGACCAGACCATCGGCCTGAACGCCGGGTTCATCGGCAGCGCGATCAACTACGCCGTCCTGCCCGCCGTCACCATCACCGTCGCCTCCGTGGGCGGCTGGCTGATCAGCATGCGCAACATGATGGTCACCACGCTCAGCGAGGACTACGTACGGCTCGCCGAGGCCAAGGGGCTCCCCAGGCGCCGGGTGATGTACACCTACGCCGCCCGCAACGCGATGCTGCCGTCCTTCTCCGGCTTCGCCATGTCGCTCGGCTTCGTGATCGGCGGCTCCATCGTCACCGAGGTCGTCTTCAACTACCCCGGCATCGGGTCGGTGCTGTTCAAGGCCGCACAGGCGGCCGACTACCCGCTGATGTCCGCGATCTTCCTGCTCATCACCGTGCTGGTGCTGATCGCCAACCTGATCGCCGACATCGCGTACGTGTTCCTCGACCCGAGGACAAGGGAGAGCTGATCCATGGCCGTGCAAGCCGCCGCCCTCGCCGAGGCGGACACCGCCGACACCGCCGCCGAGCCCGCCGGCGGCCCCGCCCGCCTCCGGTCGCGCCTGCTGCGCTCACCGCTGACCCTCATCGGCCTCGCGGTCGTTCTGGTCTTCGTCGTCCTGGCCGTCGTCGCGCCGTGGATCTCGCCGTACGACCCCTCGACGGTCAGCGACGACACCCTCGTCGGACCGTCCACCGCGCACTGGCTCGGCACCACCCAGAACGGCCAGGACGTCCTGTCGCAGATGCTCTACGGCGCCCGCGCCTCGATGCTCGTCGGCCTGGGCGCCGCGGTCCTCGCCACCTTCCTGTCGGTGATCGTCGGCGTCACCGCCGGATACGTCGGCGGCCTCGGCGACGAAGTGCTGTCGCTGCTGGCCAACGTGTTCCTGGTGCTGCCCAGCGTGCCACTGACGATCATCCTGGCCGCGTATCTGCCGCACAGCGGCTCGCTCGGCATCATCCTGGTCATCACGCTCACCGGCTGGGCCTGGGGAGCGCGGGTGCTGCGGGCGCAGACGCTCTCGCTGCGCAAACGCGACTTCGTGGAGGCCGCCCGCGCCACCGGCGACAAGACCTGGCGGATCATCCTCAAGGACATCCTGCCGAACCAGCTCGCGGTGATCGCCGCGTCCTTCCTCGGCACCGTCAACTTCGCGATCCTCACCCAGGCGACCCTGGCCTTCCTCGGCCTCGCCGACGTCACCCAGTGGTCGTGGGGCACGATCCTGTACTGGGCCCAGACCGGCAGCGCGCTGCTGACCGGCGCCTGGTGGTGGTTCGTCCCCGCCGGCCTGGCCATCGCCCTGCTCGGCACCGCCCTGTCGCTGGTCAACTTCGGCATCGACGAGTTCATCAACCCCCGGCTGCGCCAGGCCGGGATCGGCACCAAGAAGGCCCAGCGCGGCCAGGTCGCCGCCAAGCGCGCCCGCCGGATCAAGAACCACGCCCCGGCCGAACGCCGCACCGAGGTCACGCCCTTCACCCCGGACAGCACCGACGTCGTCCTCGACGTCCGCGACCTGCGGGTGGAGTACGTCGGTGACGGCGGTGAGCGCACCCCGGCGGTCAGCGACGTGTCGTTCACCCTGCGGCGCGGCGAAGTCCTCGGCATCGCGGGCGAGTCGGGCTCGGGCAAGTCCACCCTCGCGTACGCCATCACCCGGCTGCACAAGCCGCCCGCCGAGATCACCCGGGGCCGGATCGTCTACACCAAGCCCGACGGCGACACCGTGGACGTGCTCGCGATGGGCGACGCCGAATTGCGGGGCTTTCGCTGGGAGGAGCTGTCGATCGTCTTCCAGTCGGCCATGCACGCGCTCAACCCGATCATGCGGATCGGCGAGCAGATCGAGGACGTCATCGTCGCGCACCGGCCGCGGATGACCCGGCAGGAACGGGCCGCCCGGGTGGTCGAACTCCTCGGCGTCGTCGGCATCCCCGCCGACCGGGCGGGCTCCTACCCGCACGAGCTGTCCGGCGGCATGCGGCAGCGCGCGATGATCGCGATCGGCCTCGCGCTCGACCCCGAGATCATCGTGATGGACGAGCCGACCACCGCGCTCGACGTCGTCATCCAGCGGCAGATCATCGAGAAGATCATGGAGCTGAAGGACCGGCTCGGCTTCTCGGTCGTCTTCATCACCCACGACCTGTCGCTGCTGATCGAACTCTCCGACACGATCGCCGTGATGTACGGCGGCAAGATCGTCGAGACGGCGGCGGCCGACGACTTCTACCGCCGCCCCCAACACCCCTACAGCCGGGGCCTGCTGGCGTCCTTCCCGACCCTCGGCGGCCCCAAGCGGGAGCTGACCGGCATCGTCGGCTCGCCGCCCGACCTGCGCAGGCTGCCCAGCGGCTGCGCCTTCCAGCCGCGCTGCCCGCTCGCCTTCGACGCCTGCGGGAGCCACGTACCGCCGCTCCTGCGGATCACCGGGCCGGACGGCGCCACCTCGCACGCCGCCTGCCTGCTGCACGCGGACGGCGAACAGAACCAGGACCGACTCGTGACAGGTGAGATGCGATGAGCGGCGACGTGACGAAGAAGAACGCCGGGGCCGCCGCCCGCGACGGCCGCGCCGCGGACGGCGCCCGGCCGGTGCTCGAAGCGGTCAACGTGACCAAGCACTTCCCGGTACGCGGCGGACGCCTGCGCCGCGGCGCGGCCCCGCAGGTCGTGCACGCCGTGGAGAACGTCAGCCTGAGCCTGTACGCGGGCCGGATCACCGCGCTGGTCGGCGAGTCGGGCTCCGGCAAGTCGACGCTGGCCCGGCTGCTCGCCCAGCTCTACCCGGTCACCGGCGGGGAGGTGCGGCTGCACGGCGTCCCCGTGAAGTCGCCGCGCGGCCGGGCCTTTCGCGACCACGTCCGCCAGGTGCAGTTGATCCTCCAGGACCCCTTCGCGTCCTTCAACCCGGTCGCCACCATCGCGGGCACCCTCAAGCGCGCGGTGGCCATCCACCACCCCGGCAAGCGCGGCAAGGAGCAGACCGCCGTCATCGACGACCTGCTCCAGCAGATCAACCTCGTGCCGCCACGGCAGTTCACCGAGAAGTACCCGCACGAACTGTCCGGCGGCCAGCTCCAGCGGCTCTCCATCGCCCGCGCCCTGGCGGCCGACCCCGAGGTGTTCCTCGCCGACGAACCGGTCTCCAGCCTCGACGTCTCCATCCGCCTCGGCATCCTCAACCTGCTGCGCCGCCTCACCGAGGAACGCAACGTCGCGATGCTGTACGTCACCCACGACATCGCCTCCGCGCGGTACTTCGCGGCCGACACCGCCGTGATGTACGCGGGCGAGGTCATCGAGACCGGCCCCTCGGAAGCGGTCACCCAGCAGGCGGCGCACCCGTACACCCAGCTCCTGATCGCCTCCGCGCCCGATCCCTCGCGGGGCGGCGCCGCGCGGGTCAAGGACATCGGGCAGCCGCCCAGCCTCATCTCCCCGCCGGGCGGCTGCCGTTTCCACCCGCGCTGTCCGTACGCGATGGAGCGCTGCGCCACCGACATCCCGCCGTCCTTCGACCTGACCGACGGCCACACCGCCCGCTGCTGGCTGTACGCGGACGACGAGCAGGCGCGCGGGCGGCGCGCCGAGAACGCGGCGGCCGTCACCGCCTCCGCCGCGCGGCCTGCCGGGACCGACCCCTCGGTCACCGACCCCACTGTCGACGAACCCGCTCTCCCCACACCCGATTCCGCTGTCCCCACCTCCGAAGGAGCAGACGCACAGTGACCACAACGCAGTCGTCGATCGCGTCAGGAATGACGAGACGCGGTCTTCTCGCAGGCGCCCTCGCGGGCGCGGGAACCCTTGCCCTGTCGGCCTGTTCGGGAACCGCGGGAGGCTCGGGCTCCGCCAAGGGCACGCTCACCGTGGCGGGCCAGTCCGACAACCTCACCCAGGTCTTCAACCCGTTCCTGGCCAACACCGCGCAGAGCCTCACCTACACCCCGCAGGGCCAGGGCGGCTTCATCTACGAGCCGCTGGTGCAGATCAACACCGTCGACATCGGGCGCGACCTGCCGTGGCTCGCCAAGTCCTGGCGCTGGTCGGACGGCAACAAGACGCTGACGATGGAGCTCCGGACCGGTGTGAAGTGGACGGACGGCACCCCGTTCTCCGCCGACGACGTCGTCTTCACCTACTCGATGCTCAAGCGGTATCCGGGGCTCAACCTGCTGGGCATCGACTTCAGTTCGGTCACCGCGCCCGGTCCGGCGCAGGTCGTCTTCGCCTTCCCCGCGCCCTCCGAGCAGCACTTCACCAACATCGTGTCGGCGCCGATCGTCCCCCAGCACCTGTGGTCGAAGGTCAAGGACCCGACGACGTACACCGACAAGAACCCCGTGGGGACCGGGCCGTTCAAGCTGTCGTCGTTCTCCGCGCAGAGCTTCCTGCTGGTGCGCAACGAGGACTACTGGCAGCCGAAGGCGGAGATCAGCTCGCTGCGGTTCGTGGCGTACAAGGACAACGAGAGCATGACCAACGCCCTCGTCCAGGGCCTCGCGGACTGGGGCGGCACGTACATCGCCAATGCCGACAAGACGTATCTCAGCCGGAACAAGCACTACAACTACTGGGCGCCGATCGCCGGAACCGACGGCATCATCCCCAACCTGGAGCGCTGGCCGCTCAGCGACATCGCGGTGCGCAGGGCGATCAGTCTCGGTGTGAACCGCAAGCAGGTCGGCGCGGCCAGCGGCGCGCCGCCCGCGACCAGCGTCACCGGTCTGCCGATGCCCGCCTACGCCTCCTCGATCGCCCCGCGGTACAAGGGAGTCGACTTCGTCCAGGACGTCGACAAGGCGCACAAGACGCTGACCGACGCCGGATACGCCAAGGGCGGCGACGGCTACTACCGCAAGGACGGCAAGCGCGTCGAGTTCTCGATCAGCTTCCCCTCCGCGTACACCGACATCGCCGCGCGCGTGCAGGTGCTGGTCTCGCAGCTCAAGGACATCGGCATCAAGCTCAACGTCGACACGACCACGGTCAACGACATCAACGGGCTGACGTCCAAGGGGAACTTCGACTCCACGATGGGCTACCCGGTCAACTCCGCCCCGCGCGCCTTCTCGTACTACAACGACACGATCAACCCGAATCTGTACTACCCGGTCGGCAAGGCGACGCCGACCTTCCAGAACATCGAGCGGTTCCAGAACGCCGAGGCCGCGACGCTGTTCACCGAGTACCCCAAGGCGACCACGGACGAGCAGCGGCAGCAGATCATCAACAGGATCGAGGAGATCTTTGTCGAGAACCTGCCGTGGATCCCGATGTTCTACTGGGGCAGCTACGGCAACTGGAGCACCGCCAAGGCCACCGGGTTCCCCACACCGCAGAACCCGTACTTCAGCCCGGTGCCCAACCCCGTCGTCGCCCTGCGGCTCAAGCCCGTCTGACCCTCCCCGCCCCCGCCCGGCCCGCCTCCCGCGGCCGGGCGGGGGCCGCCGAGCCACGCCACGACGCACGACCCAAGCCATCTGTGAGGAACGCAATGCCACACCTCTCGACCCCGAGAGCCATGGTCATCGTGAACGGCGACGACATCCACCACGACCTGCTGAGCGCTGCCGAGGTCTTCCAACAGCTCGGCACCGAGGCCGGGTTCGCGACCCGCAAGGCGATGGGCACCAGCCGCTTCGTCGACGCGCGGCCGGAGACCGCCGAGGCGGACGTGTACCTCTTCTACACCGCGGGCGGCCACTTCGCGACCGAGCAGCAGCAGGCGCTGGCCGACGCCGTACGCGCGGGCAAGGGCCTGGTCGGCGTGCACGGCGCCAACATCATGGGCTGGGCGGGCGACGGGCTCGACCCGGCCGACCGGCCGCTGTTCGAACTGCTCGGCAACCGCTACCTCTCGCACGGCCCCGGTCACCACGAGGGCCGCCACACCGTCGAGATCGTCGCGGACCACCCGGTCACACGCGGCTTGTCCGACTTCGAACTCTTCGACGAGTACTACGAGTTCGAGCTGGCCGACGACGACGTGACGGTCCTCGCCTCGCGCCGCCGCGCGGACGGCGAGGTGATCCCGGTGCTCTACGCCCGCGAGGCCGGGGAAGGCCGCGTGGTGTATCTGGCGCTCGGCCACGACATGCGCTCGTGGGGCGAGCCGCCGGTGCGCGCCCTGGTCCGCCAGGCCCTGCTGTGGGCGGCCCGCCGTACGGAGGAGGACGCGTGACCGCCGAGATCGGTGTGATGACGTACACGGTGCTCGATCTGGCCCGCGCCGACCTGGAGGGCACGCTCGCCGAGATCGCCGGGATCGGTTACGCGGGCGTGGAGACCTACGGCCTGGTGGAGCACTTCGGGGCCGCCCGGGTCAGGGACGCCGTCGCGTCCGCCGGGCTCGCGCTGACCAGCGCGCACACCCCGTTCCCCGCCGGTCCTGACGCCGAGGCGCTGCTGGACACCAACCAGGAGCTGGGCGCCGAGGTGCTGGTCTGGAGCATGGAGCGCGAGGAGTTCGACTCGCCGGACGCGATCAGGCGCGGTGTGGAGCGGGTGAACGAGGCCGCCGAGCGCGCCGCCGGGCGCGGCATGCGGATCGCGTACCACAACCACTTCGCCGAGTTCTCGCAAGTCTTCGGCGGGCGGCAGGCGTACGACCTGCTGCTCGACCTGCTGGACGACCGCGTCCTGGTCGAACTCGACGCCTACTGGGCGCAGATGGGCGGCGCCGACCCGGCCGAGGTGCTGGCCGGGCTCGGCGACCGGGCGCGCTTCGTGCACGTCAAGGACGGCCCCGCCGTCAGCTACGAGGACGACGTGATGGTGCCCATCGGCGAGGGGCGGATCGACTGGGCGCGCACGCTGACCACGCCGTCCGGCCTGCGCTGGCACATCGTCGAGCTGGAGCGGCTGCACATCGACACGTTCGAGGCGCTGCGCCGCTCCTACGACCACCTGGTCGGCCGCGGGCTCTCCCGCGGCGCCTCGCACGTCCCGGCGCCGACCGAGGAGCGGGCATGAGGGTGCTGTTCCTCGGCGGCGCCGGGATGATCGGTTCCGCGGCGGCCCGCGAGGCCGTCGCGCGCGGCGCCGACGTGACGATCGTGACGCGGTCCGCGCCCGTCCGGCCGCCGGCCGAGGGCGTACGGTCGCTGCGCGCGGACGTCCGGGACGCCGCCGCGCTCGCGTCGGTGCTGGGCGGGGAGGAGTTCGACGCCGTCGTCAACTGGGTCGGCTTCACGCCCGACGACGTGCGCGACCACCGGGAGCTGTTCGCCGGCAGGGCCGGGCAGTACGTCTTCATCAGCACCTGCTCGGTCTTCGGCCGCCCGGTGCCGCTGCTGCCGATCACCGAGTCCAGCCCGCGCCGCCAGCCGCACTTCGGCTACGCGCGGGACAAGATCGCCTGTGAGCTGCTGCTGGAGGAGGCGTACCGCGAGGCGGGCTTCCCGCTGACGATCGTGCGGCCCTTCCACACCTACGACCGCACGGTGATCCCGGTGCTCGCGGGCTGGACCGCGATCGAGCGGATGCGGGCGGGCCGGCCGGTCGTCGTGCACGGCGACGGCACCTCGCTGTGGTCCCTGACGCACTCACGGGACTTCGCGCGCGCCTTCGTCCCGCTGCTCGGCAACGGTCAGGCGATCGGCGAGAGCGTCAACGTCGTCAGCGGCGCGATCCTCACCTGGGACCAGATCCATCTCGCGCTGGCCGCCGCGGCCGGGGTGCGGGAGCCGGTGCTGCGGCACCGGTCGAGCGAGTCGATCGCCGAGCTGGTGCCGGGGTGGCGGGACGTGCTGGAGCACGACTTCCGGCACTCGATGCTCTTCGACACCTCCAAGCTGCGGGCGCTGGTCCCCGGTTTCGCGCCGGAGGTCTCCTTCGCGCAGGGCGCGCGTGAGGCGCTCGCGCACTACGACGCCCACCCCGGACTGCGGGTGGTCGACGAGGACCTGGACCGGGCCTTCGACGGCCTGCTGGAGGCGTGATGCGCGCCCCACCGGACAGTGGTACTCCGTGGTCTTTACGTGACGTACCTTTATAAGACCAATGCAAAACCACTTTGCTATCATGGGGCGAGAATGACGAGGGAAGAGGAACGCGTGATCGGCGTCGGGCTCATCGGTTCCGGATTCATCGGCGACACCTACGCGGACGCTCTCCAGGACGTACGGAACGCGGCGCTCGTCGCCGCCTGTTCGCGCGACCTCGCACGCGCACAGGCGCTGGCCGCCAAGTGGGCGCCGGACGCGACCTGTTACGACGACATGGCGGCGCTGTGCGCGGACCCGGACGTCGACCTCGTCGTGGTCGCCGTGCCCAACGAGGCACACCTGGACGCGGTACGGGCGGTCGCCGCCGCGGGCAAGGGCGTGGTCTGCACCAAGCCGCTGGCCCGCGACGGCGACGAGGCCGCCGAGATCCTGCGGGTGGTCCGCGAGGCCGGGATCTGGCACGGCTACGCCGAGAGTTCGGTCTTCTCGCCGAATATCGCCAAGGCGCACGAGATGGTCGCCGCGGGCGCCATCGGCGACCTGCTGACCCTGCGCGCCCGCGAGGCGCACTCCGGGCCGCACGCCCCGCACTTCTGGGACGCGCGGACCGCGGGCGGCGGCGCCCTGCTCGACATGGGCTGCCACACCGTGGAGTCCGCCCGGCACTTCTTCGGCAAGGACAACCCCGTCACCGAGGTCTTCGCCTGGGGCGCCACCCTCGCCCACGCCGACCGCACCACCGGCGAGGACACCGCCGTCGCGCTGCTGAAATTCGCCGGCGGCCAGCTCGCCACCGTCGAGTCCTCGTGGATCGAGAAGGGCGGCATGCAACTGCGCCACGAACTGGTCGGCAGCGCGGGCCGGTTGGTCACCGACACCTCGGCGACCCCGGTGTGGGGCTTCATCGAGAACCCCGCGGGCTACCTGGTGGAGAAGGCCGACGCCGACACCGGCTGGGTCCACCCGGTGCCCGAGGAGGCCCGCGCCTACGGCTTCAGCCAGGAGATGCGGCACTTCGTGGACCGCTTCGCCCGCGGCGAGACCCCGCTGGAGACCTTCGAGGACGGCCATGTCGTCAACCGCGTCCTCGACGCCTGCTACGCCTCCATGCGCTCGGGCACATGGGAGAAGGTCCAGGTCCCGGCATGAGCACGCAGCACACGGCGCCCCGGGCGCTCACCACGCACTACCCGGAGCCGCTGTGGCTCCAGGCCAAGGCCGCGCTCCAGGAACGGATCGCCGCGGGCGAGGTCGAGCCCGGCTCACGGCTGCCGCCCGAGCGCGAACTGTGCCAGATGCTCGCCATCTCCCGCGTGACCCTGCGCAAGGCGCTCACCGCGCTGGTCGAGGAGGGCGTGCTGCGCCCGGCGCACGGCCGCGGCTGGTACGTCGGCGTGCCCGAGCGCAAGGAGTGGCCCAACACCCTGGAGTCGTTCACCGAGACGGCCCGCCGGATGGGCCTGGTGCCGACCTCGCGGGTGCTCCGCCGCGAACTGGGCACCTCGACCTTCGACGAGGCGGAGGCGTTCCAGATCGCGCCGGGCACCCCGCTCTACCGCGTCGACCGGGTGCGCATGCTCGACGGTGTGCCGATCGCGGTGGACGAGTCCTTCGTCCCCGCCGACATCGCCGTCGGCTTCGACGAGGTCGACTTCACCGACCACTCGCTCTACGACACCATCGCGGGGCTCGGCTTCCAGCTCGACCGGGCCGACACGACGATCGAGGCGCGCCCGGCCGACGACGTACTGGCCGGACACCTCGCCATCGCCGCGGGCACGCCAGTGCTGGAGATGCGGCAGATCGTCCGCGACCGGAGCCAGCGCCCGCTGCTCTCCTCGGCGATCCGGTACGCGGGCGACCGCTACCGGCTGCGGACCTCCTTCGCGCGCGGCAACGCGACATGAGCCGTCACCCGAAGGCCGCCGCCACGGCGCGCTCCCGTACGGTTCCGGCCCGCCGCCCGGGGGTCGCGGCAGCCGCCCCGGCCCGCCGCCCGCGCGCCGCCTCCCTCGCCCCGACCCGCCGCCCGGACCCACTCGCAGATGCGGAGACCTCGTGACCCCGACCCCGCCTGAACCGTCCGTCATAGCCGGGGCCGTCCCGGGAGCCCGCGCCGACGCGCTCGCCGGGTCCCCCGCCGGGGCTCTCGCGGGGGCCCTCGCCTCGCCGCGGCCGGTGGAGATCACCGCGACCACCGCGCTGCTGCGGCGCGAAGGGCTCCTCGGCCCCGACACCCATGTCGCGTACCTCGGCCTGGCCGAACAGGACAAGCGCGAACTGCTCGCGGGCGACGTGGCCCCCCGCCGCTTCCGCGTGATGCTCATCGACATGCGCACCGGGGTCTCGTACGACACCGTCGTCTGCCCCGAGCAGGACCGGGTCGTGACCGCCAGGGAACTGGACGTCGCCACCGACGGCCATGTCCCCGTCGTCCTGGCCGAGTTCCCGCTGGTCGAGGAGATCGTGCACCGCGACGAGCGCTGGCTCGCCGCCATGCGCAAGCGCGGCCTGACCGACCTCACTCAGCTCCGGGTCAATCCGCTGTCGGCCGGGGTGCCGGGCGAGGGCGAGACCGGCCGCCGCCTCCAGCGCTGCTTCACCTTCGTGCAGAAGACCCCCGACGACCTCGGGTGGGCGCACCCGGTGGACGGCGTCACCGCGATCGTGGACGTCGTCACCCGTGAAGTCCTCGACGTCCAGGACCACATGGACCTGCCGGTGCCGCGCGAGGACGGCAATTTCCACGACCCCGCGTGGGTCGGGCAACCGCCGCGCGCGGGACTGAAGCCCATCGAGATCACCCAGCCCGAGGGCCCCAGCTTCACCGTCGACGACGACGGCGTCCTGCACTGGCTCGGCTGGTCCCTCCAGATCGGCTTCGACCAGCGCGAGGGCCTGGTCCTGCACAACATCGCCATCGAGGACGCGGGCGTGCCGCGCCCCGTGCTCTACCGCGCCTCCATCGCGGAGATGATGGTCCCCTACGGCGACCCGAGCCCGCAGCGCTGGTTCCAGAACTTCTTCGACTGCGGCGAATACCTGCTCGGCGGCTTCGCCAACTCCCTTGAACTGGGCTGCGACTGCGTCGGCGACATCACCTACCTGGACGCCGTGCTCGCCGACAGCGCGGGCGAGGTCCGGGTCGTCCCGCAGGCCATCTGCGTCCACGAGGAGGACACCGGCATCCTCTGGAAGCACTACGACAACTGGACCGGCTCGTCCGACTCACGCCGCAACCGCCGCCTGGTCGTCTCCTTCTTCGTCACCGTCGGCAACTACGACTACGGCTTCTACTGGTACTTCTCGCTCGACGGCGCGATCGAGCTGGAGGTCAAGGCGACCGGTGTCGTCTTCACCTCGGCCTACCAGGGCCCCTGCCACCCCTTCGCCTCGGAACTCGCGCCCGGCCTCGGCGCCCCCTACCACCAGCACCTGTTCAGCGCCCGGCTGGACATGACGGTCGACGGTACGGACAACGCCGTGGACGAGGTCGAGGCCGCCCTCGTCCCGCGCGGACCCGCCAACCCCACCGGCACCGGCTTCACCCAGACCGTCACCCGGCTGCGCACCGAAGCGGGCGCGCAGCGGCTCGCCGACAACACCCGCAACCGCTCCTGGCTGATCACCAACCCCTCGGTGACCAACCGGCTCGGCAACCCGGTCGGCTGGATGCTGCACCCCGAGGGCCTGCCCGTGCTGCTCGCCGACGAGGAGTCGGACATCCACCGCCGGGCCACGTACGCCACCAAGCACCTGTGGGTGACGCCGTACGCGCCGGACGAGAACTATCCGGCGGGCGACCTGGTGAACATGCACACCGGCGGCGCGGGGCTGCCCGCCTGGACCGCCGCCGACCGGGACGTGGACGGCACCGACATCGTGCTGTGGCACACCTTCGGGCTCACCCACTTCCCGCGCCCCGAGGACTGGCCGGTCATGCCGGTCGACTCGGCCGGCTTCGTCCTCAAGCCGTACGGGTTCTTCGGCCGCAATCCCACCCTCGACATCCCGCCGTCGAGCGGCGACCACTGCCACCCGGCCGGAACCCAGGGCGCGGGCCACAGCGGCCACGAGGGCCACGAGGGCCATGACGGTCACCGGGGCCACGACGACCGGGACGGCCGGGGCGAAGACCACGACCACACCCACCAGCAGAAGCACCAGCAGCAGCACGACGATCACGGAAAGGCCGGAGCATGACGGCAGAGCACCCGCTGGGCATCCAGCTCTACAGCGTGCGTGACGACCTCGGGCCCGACCGGCTCGACGGCACGCTCGCGCGCCTGGCGGCGCTGGGCTTCACGCACGCCGAGCCGTACGACATCCTCACCGACCCGGCCGGGCTCGCCGCCGCCCTGCGCGACAGCGGCCTGCACGCGGCCACCGCGCACTCCTCCGTGCTGCGCCACGACACCGCCGAAATCGTGGACGCCGCCGTCGAGTCGGGCATCGGCACGGTGATCACCCCGTGGGTCGCCCCCGACAGCGTCGCCGACCGCGCCGGGGTCCAGCGGCTCGCCGACACGCTCAACGCGGCGGCCGAGCAGGCCGCCGCGCGCGGTGTGCGGATCGGCTACCACAACCACGACTTCGAGTTCGCGCAGCGCGTGGACGGCGTCCCCGCCTACGAGGTGCTGGCCGGACTCCTCGACCCGGCCGTCGTCCTGGAACTGGACGTCTACTGGGCCGGGGTCGGCGGCGCCGACGTCTTCGAGCTGCTGCCCCGGCTCGGCGACCGGGTCAGGCTGCTGCACGTCGTACGGGACCGCGAGCCGGGCAACGACCGGCCGGTGCTCGGCGTCGACGCCACCGACCGGATGGCCGAGGTCGTGGCGCTGGCCGCCCCCGTACTCGAACTGCCGGTCGTCGAGGTCGTCGCCCACCACAGCGACGTATGGCCGCTGGTGGAGCGCAACGCCGCCTACTTCCGCGAGCTGGTGACCGCGTGAGCGCGCACGGGACGCCGACCCGCGTCGCGGTGGTCGGCGCGGGCAACATCTCCGACGAGTACCTGCGCTCGCTGACCTCCTACCCCGACCTCGCCGTCACGGCCGTCGCGGACCTCGACCCCGCGCGGGCCAGGGCGCAGGCCGACGCGTACGGCGTCCCGGTGTCCGGCACGACGGCCGAGGTGCTGCGCCGCGACGACGTCGACCTCGTGGTCAACCTGACCGTCCCGGCCGCGCACGACGAGGTCGCGCTCGCCGCGATCGAGGCGGGCAAGCACGTGTGGGGCGAGAAGCCGCTCACGCTGGACCGCGACAGCGCCCGCGCCGTCCTGGACGCCGCGAGCGCCGCCGGGGTCGCGGTGGGCAACGCGCCCGACACGATCCTGGGCCCCGGCATCCAGACCGCCGCGCGGCTGCTCGCGGACGGCGCGGTCGGCCCGGCGCGGACCGTACTGACGCTGATGCAGGGCCCGGGACCCGACGCCTGGCACCCCGGGCCGGGGTTCCTCTTCGCCAAGGGCGCGGGACCGCTCTTCGACATCGGCCCCTACTACCTCACCGCGCTCGTCCAACTCCTCGGCCCGGTCGCCTCGGTGACCGCCGCGGGGCACCGGCCGCGCGCGGAGCGCACCGTCGGCTCCGGACCGGACGCGGGCGCCCGCTTCCCCGTCGAGGTGGACACGCACCTCAGCGTCCTCACCACCTTCGCGTCCGGGGTGGTCGGCACGTCCGTCTACAGCTTCGACTCGCCAATACGCCGCCAGTTGTTCGAAGTGACCGGCGCGGACGGGGTGCTGGAGGTCCCGGTCAGCGGATTCGACGGCCCCACACGGCTGTTGACCGACATCAGCCCCGAGGCGCCGTGGCGGACCGTCCCCGCGACCGGCGCCCCGGCCGGGCGGGGCGTGGGCGTCCTGGAGATGGCCCGCGCGATCCGGGCGGGCCGACCGCCGCGCGCCGGCGGCGAACTGGCCTACCACGTACTCGACGTCATGCTCGCGATCGAGGAGTCCGCCGACCTCGGCGCGCCGGTACGGATCGACAGCACCGCGCCGCCTGTCCCACCGATCCCGCCGCACTGGGATCCGACCACCCGGACGTCCGAAGGAACGGAGCAGAAATGACCGACGGCTACATCGCCTACTCGGCGGCCCGCGCGACCCAGGCGGAGGCCCTCGCCACGGCGGTCACCCGGCTGACCGGCGCGGTCACGGCGTCGGCGGCGGAGGGCCGGCTGGCGGGGCCAGGACCGGTCTTCGTCGGCATCGGCGCCAGCCTGGCCGCCGCGTGCGCGCCGGTCTGGGCGCTGCGCAGCCGCGGTGTCCACTCCTGGCGGCTCGGCGCGGGCGACCACCCGCTGCCCTTCCCCGCCAGCGCCCACCCGGTGGTCGGCGTCTCGCAGAGCGGACGCAGCGCGGAGACGCTCGCCGTGCTGGACTCCGTCGACCCGGCACGACGGTTCGCGGTGGTCAACGTCGTGCCGTCGCCGATCGCGGACCTCGCCAGCGGTGTGCTCGGCCTCGGCAGCATCCCCGACAGTTACGCGTCCACCATCGGCTACACCGCGACCGTCGCCGCGCTCGGCCTCCTCGCCGACGCCTGGGACGGCGGCCGGATCGACGACGGCTGGGCCCGCCTCGGCGAGGTCTTCGCCCGCACCGAGCGCGTCCTGACACCCCAACTGCGCGCGCTGGCACCGCTGTTCGCGTCCGCGACCTCCGCGGACTTCGTCGGCACCGGACCCGCGGTCGGCTCGGCGGAGGCGAGCGCCCTGCTCTTCCGCGAGGTCGCCAGGATTCCGTCGACCGGCATGAGCACCCGGCAGTATCTGCACGGCTCCATGGAGTCGGCGGGCGGCGGGGTGCACGTCATCTTCGGCGACACCCGCGAACTCGCCGTCGCCGAGACCCTGGCGTACTCCGGCCACCGGGTCGTCCTCGTCACCAGCGAGCCCGTCCAGGGCGGCCCGCTGCTGCACCCCGTCACCGTGCCGCGCCTCCCGGCCGCGCAGCGTGCGATCATCGAAATCCTGGTCGCACAGATCCTCGTCGAAGCGGTCGCCGAGGTCAGGGGAGTCGAGATCGAGGAATTCGTGTTCCACAACTCCGACATCAAGGTCGCGGCCGAACGGCCGGGCGTATGAAGGTCGTTGTCGGCGCCGACGTGGGCGGCACCAAACTCGCCGTCCGCGTCGCGCCGTTGGCCGACCCGGCGGCGTCGCCGCGCGCCGACCGCACGCTGCCGGCCGACGGCTGGGAGGCGGCGCCGGTCGACACCGCCGCGCGCTGGCTGCTGGAACGGCTGACGGGCGCGGTGCCCGAGGGCGACGAGATCGCCGCCGTCGGGATCGGCGCGCAGGGCTGCGACACCCAGCGGCACTGCGCGCACCTGGCGGCTGCCGTCGAAGCCCTCGGCGTACCCGCCGTCGTCGTCAACGACGCGGCGCTGCTGGTGCCCGCGGCCGGTCTCGACACCGGCATCGGCGTCATCGCGGGCACCGGCTCGATCGGCGTCGGCGCCGACGCCGCGGGCGAGGTGCTCTTCGCGGGCGGCTGGGGCTGGGTGCTGGGCGACGAGGGCGGCGCGCCCGCGATCGTCAGGGACGCCGTCAGATCGGCGCTGGCCGCGTACGACGCCGGGCGGGCCGACGACGGACTGCTCGCGGCGCTGCTGGACCACTTCGGCGACCCGGACCCGCAGACGCTGGCCCGTACCGTCAACGACGAACCCACGCCCGCCAATTGGGGCCCGGCCGCGCCCGCCGTCTTCCGTGCCGCCGACGCGGGCTCCGCGCTCGCCGCCGCGGTGGTCGAGGAGGCGGGCCGGCAGTTGGCGCTGCTGGTCACCCGGCTCGTCGGCCGGGGCGCCGTCGGGGACACGGTGGTGGCCGCGGGCAGCGTCGTCGTGCGCCAGCCGCGGCTCGCCGACGCCTTCCGCGCCCGGCTCGCCGCCGCGCACCCCTCGCTGACCCTGCGCCTGCTGGACGTTCCCCCGGTGGCGGGCGCGGTGGCGCTGGCCAGGGCCCGGCACCGCACGGGCTGACATGGGCCGGGGCGGCACGGGCTGACATGGGCCGAGGCGGCGGCGCGTGGGAGGGATACGCGCCGCCGCGCCGGGTCGTGGGCGGTCAGGAGCAGATGAGCTTCGCGTCCGCCCAGTCCGCGTGGTCGCTGTCGTTGCCGTCGCCGCCGTCGTCCACGACGAGCCGCACATTCTGCGCGCCGGTCACGTCGGCCGTGAGCGCCTTGCCGCCCATGGCGTTGGTGACCACGCCGCTGTCGGCGACCGTCGTGCCGTCCGCGACGACCGTGAAGCGGACGGTGCCCTTGCCGTTCTTCTCGTCGTCCACGCCGACCGTCGCCGTCACCGTGGAGCAGACGCCGCCGAGGTAGTAGGCGATGTCGCTCGGCGCGTGCACCCCGAGGCCCTTGGCGTAGACGGTGCCGCCGAGCGTGATCGGACTGCCGTCGTCCGCGCCGGTCTCACCGTTGCTGCGGTCGCGTTCGACCGGCCCCCACCCGTTGCTCGATGTCGTCCAGGGCAGGTCGCTGAGGTAGCTGGTCCCCGCGGGCGGCGGCACCTTGACGGCGACGCTGCCGACCAACGGCACCGTGACGGTACGGCCGTTGACCAGATCGCGGTAGCTGACCGTGCCGGTGACCGGATACGCGCCCGGCCGCGCGTCGGCGGGCACGGTGACCGTCCACGGTGTGATGAGGGTCCGGCCGCCGGGCAGCAGCAGGCTGCCGGTGGCGCCGGTCGCGCGGACCGTCCAGCCGTCGGGGCCGGTCAGCCGCACCTTCACCGTCGCGGCGGGCAGCGAGCCGAGGTCGGTGGCGTACGTGGACACGGTCGCGCTGTGGCCCGGCTCGATGTGGTCGGGTCCGGTGACCCCGGTGTCGAACAGCGGCGGCGCGAGGACCGCGCGGGGATCGGTGCCGACCCGCAGCAGGACGGTGCCGTGCGCGGGCACGGTCGCGGACAGGCCGCCCGCGCTCTGGTAGTCGGTGTGCGACCACAGGTCGCGCACCGAGTAGTTGCCGCGTTTGGGCAGTCCCGCGGCCCGCGCGGTGGTGGAGATCCGCTGCGCCTGGTCGCCCGAGTTGAACAGGGCCACCGCCCGCTCGCCGCCTGCCAGCTTCTTGCTGAGCACGTACCGGCCGCCGTCGGAGGAGACCACGGCGGCCTGGCTGCCGAGCGGGTCCTGGTCGAGGGCGATGACGTCCTTGTTGCCGAGGATCGACAGGGTCTGCGGGGTCGCCTTGCGCAGGTCGGTGCCGATCAGCAGCGGCGAGTTCATCATCGACCAGAGCGAGAAGTGCGTGCGGTACTCGGTGTCGGTCATGCCGCCGTTGCCGACCTCCAGCATGTCGGGGTCGTTCCAGCGGCCGGGGCCCGCGTACGGCGCCAGCGGCATGTTGTCCTCGGCGATGGACAGCATGCTCGTCCAGTTGTCGCCGATGTCGCCCGTGGTGCGCCACGAGTTGCCGACGTCACCGGCCCACTCCCACGGGTTCTGCACGCCCCACTCGCACAGCGAGTACACGATCGGGCGGCCGGTGGCGGCCAGCGCGTCGCGCATCGCGGTGTACCGCCTGACGTAGTCCTCGCGGGTGCCGTCGCTGGTGTTGTTGCAGTTGTCGTACTTGAGGTAGTCCACACCCCAGTCCGCGAAGGTCCGCGCGTCCGTGGTCTCGTGGCCGAGGCTGCCCGGGTACCCGGCGCAGGTCGCCGTGCCCGCGTCCTCGTAGATGCCGAGCTTGAGTCCCTTGCCGTGCACGTAGTCGGCGGTGCCCTTGATGCCGTCGGGGAACTTCACCGGGTCGGGGACCAGGCGGCCGTCGGCGTCACGGGTGTGCGTCATCCAGCAGTCGTCGATGTTGACGTAGGAGTATCCGGCGCTCTTCAGACCGGAGCTGACCAGGTAGTCGGCGGTCTGCTCGATCAGGGCCTGGCTGACGTCGCAGCCGAAGGCGTTCCAGTCGTTGAAGCCCATCGGGGGCGTACGGGCGAGGCTGTTGTCGAGTGCGGCGGCGGGGGTGGCGGTGACCACCGCACCGGCCGTGACGGCCGCGCCCGCGAGGGCGCCGCCCCACAGGGTGCAGGCGGTGGCGCAGGCGAGCAGCCTGCGGACGAGTCGTGGCATGGAGAATCCTCTGCTCGCGGGGTGGGCGAGGCGGACCGGAGGTCCGCGGATGCGCGCCGTGGGACTGATCGTGTGCGGATCGCTGGCATTTCGACGCTTTGACTCAACGGAACTGAACAGAGTCGAGCAAATTTCTTCGCGGCGACACGTTAGGAGCCGTGCGGGGCCATGACAAGACTTCGGTCAGATTCACCAGAAGTGTCGACACTCAACGGTGCGGGGGTGCGGATCGCTGGCCCCTGGACAGCGGGTATCCCCACTGCTTCAATCGGGTCCCGTGATCGAGTGTCGACACTTCAGGGGAAAGGCGGTTCTCGCTCACCTCGACGAGGAGGGACCCGGGCATCCGCGGGCGCAGCGGCACCGGCGACGTACAACTCGCGGACTACTCTTGCGGCTTCTTCGACCTTCATCGCGTCGCGACACACATGAGAGAACGGGAGGCGAGTGGCGTGAGGTCCCTCGACGACGTCAATGACCTGCGGACCTGGCTCGAACTGGCCGGGGAACTCGGTGAGGTCCGCACCCTCTCCGGCGCGCACTGGGACAAGGAGATCGGTGCCGCGTCCGAGGTCAACTACAAACGCCCCTCGCCGCCCGCGCTGCTCTTCGACGACATCGAGGGCTACCGGCCCGGCCAGCGAGTGCTCACCGCCAGCATGGCCAACGCCCGCAGGCTCGGCATGACCCTGCGGCTCGGCACCGACCTGGACGACCGCGGTCTGGTCGAGGCGCTGCGCACCCGCCCCAACGAGTGGGTGGAGAACGCCGGGAAGTACCCCGTCGAGGCCGTCGACCGGGGCCCCGTCACCGAGAACGTGATCACCGCGGCCGACGCCGACCTGCTCGCCTTCCCCGTGCCGAAATGGCACGAGAACGACGGCGGCCGGTACATCGGCACCGGCTGCGCCGTCTTCACCACCGACCCGGCCACCGGCGTCCTCAACGCGGGCGCGTACCGCATGCAGGTGCAGAACGGCGGGCGGGCGGCGAGCATCAACATGGAGGCGGGCAAGCACGGCGCCGCACACGTCCGCGAGTGGTTCGCCCGCGAGGGCCGGGCGCCGGTCACCGCCTCGCTCGGCCACGACCCGCTGCTGCTGGTCGTCGCGGGCACCGAGGTGCCCACGGGACTGTCGGAACTGGAGTACGCCGGGGCCGTGTTGGGCCGCCCCGTCGAGGTGATCCGCGGCGAGGTCACCGGGCTGCCGATCCCCGCGACCGCCGAAATAGCCGTCGAGGGCTGGCTGTATCCCGAACGCCGGGAGCAGGAAGGGCCGTTCGGCGAGTGGACCGGTTACTACAGCGGCGGCACCGAGGCCGTGCTCACCATGGACGTCGAGCGGATCTACCACCGCCACGACCCGATCCTGCTCGGCGCCCCTCCCGGCAAGCCGCCGCACGACTACTCCTACATGCGCAGCGTGATGAAGTCCGCGATGATCCAGGACGCGCTGGTGCGGTCGGGACTGCCCGGCGTCGAGGGCGTCTGGGCCCACGAGGTCGGCGGCGGACGGCAGTTGCTCGCCGTGTCGATCCACCAGAACTACGCGGGTCACGCCCGGCAGGCGGGCTACCTCACCTCGCAGCTCCCGCAGGCCGCGTACATGAACAAATTCGTGGTCGTCGTGGACGCCGATGTCGACCCGCGCAGCCTCAACGACGTGATGTGGGCGGTCTGCACCCGCACCGACCCCGCCGACGACATCGAGACGATGCGGCAGACGTGGGGGAGCAGGGTCGACCCGCTGCGCGCATCCGGCCTGCCGCCGTTCAACACCCGCGCCGTGATCGACGCCTGCCGCCCCTGGACCCGGCTCAAGGACTTCCCGCGGGTCGCGGAGGCCAGCAGGGAACTGGTCGACCACGTGATACGCCGCTGGCCGGACATCCTGGGCGGTGCCAGGTGACAGCCCGGTCCTGGACAGGATCGCCGACGAGATCGCGGCGGCCGCCGCCCCGAAGCGGTCGCCCTCGACCGGGCCCGCACCGCGGCGGACGCCCCCGGGCGGGGCCGCGCGGTCCAGGAGCGCCCACGACGCGGAGGCCCGCTGATGTCGACCGGCGGGTCAGTCCGGGGAGCCCGTCCACCCCGAGCGCTCCACCGCCGCCAGACCGCGCAGAACGATGGACCGTGTGAGCGCGACGGCCAGTTCCGCCTCGCCGTCGGCGTACGCGCGGACCAGCCTGCGGTGGTCCTCCACGGAGGTGTCGAGGCGGCCGGGCAGGGAGAGGCTGAGGTGACGCAGATGCAGGGTCCTGATGCCGACCGAGTCGAGGACGGCGCGCACGGTCTCGTTCCCGGCCAGCCGCGCCTCGGTGTTGCGGAAGTCCACGATCAGCCAGAAGTACCGCTCCAGGTCCCCGGCCGCCGCGGCCTCCTCGAGACGGGCCTGAACGCCGTCGAAGACCTCGATCTCACCGGCCGTGCGGTGGGCGATGATCCGGCGGCTCACCAGCCCGTACAGCTCGGACCGCAGCTCGTAGATCTCCCGGACCTCGGTGAGGCCCAGGCGGCGCACGCGAGGGCGCTTGCGGGCCGCGATCTCGACCAGGCCCTCGCGCTCCAGGGTCTGCAACGCCTCGCGCACCGGGGTCCGGCTGCTGCTGAACTGCCGCGCGAGATCCACGGAGTTGAGGTCGTCGCCCGGTTTCAGCCGGCCCTCGATGATCGCGCTGCCGACCGAGACCAGGATGCGGGCCGCCACGCTGTCCAGGTCCTCCGACCGGCGCAGCACCCGCAGGATCTCCCGCTCACCGGCCGTCAGCGGCGGTCCGGACGCACGCGGGGCGTCCCGGCCTTCCCCCTTGACCGCCATCGCGTCACCCACCGCCTCTCCGCTCACGGTCGCCCGCCCACGCCCGCGGGTTCTCCCGGCACTTCGCGGGCCCTCCTCGCGACTCGTGGAAGGGTCTGTCATGGATCACCACATCACACCACGGGTGGCACGGGGCGTCGGAATCACCGGAGCCGGCGGCACGCCGTACGCCGCGGCCGTCATCCGCGGGCCGCTCGACGCGGGTGAGGCCGTCGACCTCGGCACCCGCACCCCGGAGGAGACGGCGGTGCCCGTGGCCGCCGGGGTCGTCACGTGCCGTTGGGGCGGTACGGGGTTGCCGCTGACCGGGCTGAGCGGCGACACCCACCGCCCCGCGGCCTGAGACCGGCCCCGCGGGCTGAGACCGGTCCCGCGGGCTGAGACCGCCCCCGCGGGCTGAGCCCAGGGCCTCGGGCTGAGACCGGCCCCGGCCCCCGTACCCCTCCCGTACCGCCCCCGCCGGCTCGCGGCCGACCCGGTGCGTCAGGCCAGGACCCGTCGGTGCAGCGCCGTCACCGCCTTGCGCGCGGAGGTGAAGGCGCCGTGCTGCCAGGCGTCCATGTAGCTGAGCCAGTCACCGGCGAAGTACACATGCCCGGTCGGCTCGTTGAGCGGCTGGTAGCGGGCGGCGTCCGGGCCGCCGGGCGTGCTGTGCCAGGCGGCTTCCTGGTACGGGAACTGCCGCCAGTGGTGCGAGAAGGACGTGGCCAGCTCCGTACGGTACTTCTCGCCGTAGATCTTCACGCCCGCGGCGACCGCCCGCGCCTCGCGGGCCTTGGGGCTCAGCGCCGCGTAGGAGTCGGCCTTGGAACCGGTGTTGTAGTAGCCGATCAGCAGACCGCGCCTGCCGTGGAAGCCGTAGGACGGGTGCCAGATGTGGGTGACGTCGAGGTCGGTCTCGGTGATCCCGCCGTAGATCCGGTGGTCGGTCTCCCACCAGCGCGAGGCGTACTCCAGGCCGATCTTGCCCGCCGAGGACGGCGTGATGGCCTCAAGTGCCGACTGCACGCCCGCGCCCAGATTGTGCGGCACCTTGGCGAGGATGTTCGGCGGCATGGCGGCGACGCAGAAGTCCGCGTCGACCGTGCGCGTCCTGCCCCCCTGGGTGTACGTGACGGTGACGCCGTGCGCGGTGTCGGTGACCTTCGTGACCGCGCAGCCCGTCCGCACCCTGCGCGTGCCGACCGCGGCGGCCAGCGCGTGGGGTATCCGGTCCATGCCGCCGACCGGCTGGAACATCAGCATCGCCTGGTCGAACTCGAACTCGAAGGCGAAGTAGCGGCCGACGCCGGTCGCGAAGATCTCGGAGGCGGTCGGCACGTCGCCCGCCACCACTCCCGGTGTGCCCGCGGCGCCCGGCCAGGCCGAGTAGCCGCGCCGCGAACCGCCGCTGTAGTCGAGGGTGTTGCCGAGCGCGCCGTAGTCCTTGAGGAATTCGACCAGCTTCTCCTGGTCGGCGGCGGTCAGGTCCTTGTCCAGCGCGCCCTGGTCGGTGGCCTTGGCCAGCAACTCGCTGACGTAGCCCAGCACATCGGCCTTGGCGCTGCGGTAACGCATGGGCTCGGTCATTCCGGCCGACTCGTTGTAGAGGTAGGTGTCGGCGTTGACGTTGGTGAACACCTCGATGGGCACGCCGAGTTCACGGCAGTAGTCGAGCGTGACCATCCACTGGGCGATCCGCGCGGGACCGGCGTTCATGTACTGGCCGTCGGAGAAGCGGGCGGTCTGCCGGTTGCCGTACAGGTCGGTGGTGGTGTCGCCGCCGCGTACGGTGAAGTTGCGGCCGCCGGGCCGGTCGCGGGCCTCCAGGACCGTACAGTCGTAGCCCGCCTTGCCCAGTTCATAGGCGGTCGTCAGTCCGGCGATGCCGCCGCCGAGCACGACGACCTTGGCGGCGGCGCGGCCGGTGAGGTGGAAGTCGCCCGGCCGCGGCGCGCGGTACGGCGCCCCGCGCGTGGCCGCCTCCGCGCCGGGCGCCAGACCCAGCGCACCCATCGTGGCCAGCATCGCTCCCGCGCCGCCGGTGGCCCCGACGGCGCGCAGGAAGTCACGGCGATTGAACGGTGTCATCTGTCATGTCCCCTTTCGCTCATGGCGCGGGAACTCTCGCAGCGGCGTGTTACACCACGTCAGTTGACTTGTGTCACAGAGGTAATGCACTCCTCGCCGGGCCACAGATTCGGACAGGTCGTGCCCGGCCGAAGCCAAAGAAAGCAACAAATATTGACGGGGTCGAACAGGGGGCGTACTTTCCGAGCCGGTCGACCCCGCGTGTTCTTCACGTCCCTCCCGCACCCGTCACGTCCCCCAGGCGTTCGATCCGGGCCCCCACGCCCGGCTCGGGCCGCCCGTCCCCGCAGGCACCGCTCGTCTCCGCTCCACCCCCCACCCCAAGGAGCACCGCATGCGCAAAAGGAGATACACCGCCCGCTGGAAAGCCCTGCTGACCTCGGTCGTGGCCACTCTCGGCCTGGTCTTCAGCGCCTTCATCAGCCTGCCGGGCACCGCGCAGGCCGCCGGTTCGCTGCCCTGTGACCTCTACGGCGCGGCGAGCACCCCCTGCGTCGCCGCGCACAGCACCACCCGCGCCCTGTTCTCCGCGTACAACGGCCCGCTGTACCAGGTCACGCGCGCCTCGGACGGCGGCAGGGCCGACATCGGGCTGCTGGCCGCGGGCGGTTACGCCAACGCCGAGCAGCAGGACATCTTCTGTGCCAACACCACCTGCCGCATCTCCAAGGTCTACGACCAGACCTCGCGCCACAACGACCTGCTGCCGGGCCCCGCGGGCACGGCAGGCGGCGTGGACCGAGGGGCGGACGCGAGCGAGATCGCGGTGCGCGCGGGCGGCCACAAGGTGTACGGCATCTGGATCTCGCCGGGCGTCGGCTACCGCTACACCGGCGCGGCCTCCGGCGTCCCCGTCAACGGCCAGCCCGAGGGCGTCTACATGGTCGCCAGCGGCACCCACGTCGGCTCCGACTGCTGCTTCGACTACGGCAACGCCGAGAGCACGCCGTCCGACACCGGCAACGGCCACATGGACGCCGTGAGCATCGCCACCACCTGCTACTTCGCGCCGTGCAACGGCTCGGGCCCCTGGGTCGAGGCCGACATGGAGAACGGCATGTTCCAGGGCGACAACGGCTCCAACACGGCCAACGCGGGCAACAAGAGCGCCTACGTCACGGCGGTGCTGAAGAACAACGGGCAGACGACGTACGCCATCAAGGGCGGCGACTCCCAATCGGGGGGCCTGTCGACCTGGTGGAACGGGTCGCTGCCGACACGGGGCGGCTACAAACCGATGCACCAGGAGGGCGGCATCATCCTGGGCACCGGCGGTGACAACAGCAACCGCAACATGGGCACCTTCTTCGAGGGCGTGATGGTCGCCGGTTATCCGACCGACGCCGCCGAGAACGCCGTCCAGGCGAACATCGTCTCCGTCGGCTACTCGGGCCAGACCAATGTGCCCAACGGCCCGCAGGGCACGATCACCGGCCCCGGCGGCAAGTGCGTGGACGTCGCCGCCGACGACACCGGGGTCAACGGCGCGGCCGTGCAGCTCTGGGACTGCCAGACGTACGCCGAGGACCAGCACTGGACGCACAACGCCGACAACTCGCTGAGCACGATCGGCCGTTGCCTGGACATCAACGGCAACGGCACGGCGAACAACACGCAGGTCGAGCTGTGGGACTGCAACGGCGTCGGCGGCCAGAAGTGGATCCAGCGCTCCGACGGCTCGCTGTTCAACCCGCAGTCGGGGCGCTGCCTCGACTCGCCGAGCGCCGCCACCGGGAACGGCACCCGGCTCCAGATCTACGACTGCAACGGCAGCGCCGCGCAGAAATTCGCCGTCAAGGGCGGCGCCCCGGTGCCCGCGCCCGCCGGGAAGTGCGTGGACGTCGCCGCCGACGACACGGGCGTCAACGGCACCGCCGTGCAGCTCTGGGACTGTCAGTCCTGGGCCGCCGACCAGCACTGGTACCACAACGCCAACGGCTCGCTGAGCACGATCGGCCGTTGCCTGGACATCAACGGCAACGGCACGGCGAACAACACGCAGGTCGAGCTGTGGGACTGCAACGGCGTCGGCGGCCAGGTCTGGCAGCAGCAGGCCGACGGCTCGCTGTTCAACCCGCAGTCGGGGCGCTGCCTCGACTCGCCGAGCGGCGCCACCGGGAACGGCACCCGGCTCCAGATCTACGACTGCAACGGCAGCGCCGCGCAGAAGTTCACCCTCAACTGACAGAGCGCGCAACGCACGTGTGACCGAGGTGGCGCGGGCCCGGTGCCCGCGCCACCTCCGTCGCGCTCACGTCCGGGCCGACGCGTCCGCCGCTCCGCGGACGGGGAGCGTACGGCCCAGCCGGGCGAGCGGGGACAGGGAGATCACCAGCGGGGAGAGCAGCATGCCCGCCGCCGCCACCAGGAAGCCGGTGCGCAGACCGCACTGCGCCGCGAGGAGACCGCCGAGCAGCGAGCCGAGCGGGGCCGTCCCCATGCCGACGAAGCCGATCGTCGCCGCCGCGCGGCCCTGCATCCCGTCCGGAGTGACGGTCTGCCGCACCGCCATCAGCGTCACACTGACCAGCTGACCGCACGCGCCGAACGTCAGGTTGACCGCCACGAGCGCCGGAACGGTCAGCGCGCCGCCGCCGTGCAGCGCGGGTACGCCGATCATCACGCTGTCGCCGAGCACGGCCGCGCACGCGAGCACCGGGCCGTGGCCGAACCGGCCCGGCAGCCGGGCCGCCAGCAGCGAACCCACCAGCGCGCCGGGCCCCGTCGCCGCGAGCACCAGCCCGACGACAGCGCCCGACAGGCCCAACTCCCTGGGCAGGAACAGCAGATAGACGGTCATCGTCGCCGCGAAGGCGCACTGGAAGGCGGCGGAGGCGAGGCACACCGCCCGCAACGACGGTTCACCGACGACGAATCCGACCCCCTCGCGAATCCGCCGCCGGACAGCGGGCGTACGTCCCGAGCGCCGAGGCACCGCCTCGCCGCGCCGAATCCGCCGGATCGACACGAACGACAGCGCGAAGAACAGCGCGCTGGACGCGAGCGCGACCGCCGCCGACAGCAGCGACACCAGCACACCGCCGAGCGCCGGGCCGCCGATCTGCGCCGCCGACCTGCTGCCTTCGAGCGCGCTGTTGGCGCTGACCAGTTGGTCGCGGTCCAACAGCCGTACGACAGACGCCTGATACGCCACGTCGAAGAAGACCGACAGCGCCCCGACGCCGAACGCGGCCACCAGCAGCACCGGCAGACCGAGCCCGCCGAGCAGGCACGCCACGGCCACCGCCCCCAGCGCCAGCGCCCGCCCGCAGTCCGCCGCCACCATGACCGTACGGGTCCGCCATCCGTCCACCCACGCCCCGACGAACAGCGACAGCAGCGGTATCGGCGCCTGCCCCACCGCCCGCAGCACCCCGACCTCACCGCCGTCGGCGCCCAGCAGCAGCACCGCGATCAGCGGCAGGACCACCGCGCTCCCGTGCTCCCCGAGCTGCGAGACCGTCTGCCCCACCCATAACCAGCGGAAATCCCGGTCCCGCCACAGCCCTGGCGGTCCCGGCGGCCCCTGCGGCCCCTGCGACCCGGGCGTCTCCGGAGCCGCGGGCGGCTCGGCGGCCTTCGCGGGAACGCCTCCGTCGTCAGCGCGCGCCGGAACGGCCGACCACCCCTTCGTCTCCTCGGAACCGCTCAGTCATGGGCCCCGGGGACCCTAGCCCCCGGGCGGCGAAGGGCGCACCCGAATTGTTGGCGGGGCCGGCCGGACCCGGCGTACCGGCAGGTCGGGGCGCGTCGCGGCGGGCCGACCCGCCCTGTGACGCCCAGGTGAATTCCCGGCCATGAGAGATCCGCCTGGGGTGTTATATCCACTCATGTGGGATTTGCGGCATTTATTATGCGCTAGAGTCTTGACCAGCGCTTTACATATGTCGCAGAGGTGAGCCGAGGAGGATACGTCATGGAACGGGATGTCCTCGTCGTAGGCGCATCCGCGACCATGTCGGAAGTCCTCCCCACGGCATCGCCGTATTTTCCCCGGGTCGCGCGTGTCGAGAACGCGCCTCGGGACGCCGTACCTGATACGGACCCCCTTTCCGCGCCTTACTGCTGACAGCGTCCGGCTCCCACGCCGGGCGCTGTGGCAGGAGCGCTGCGGCACGCCACCGCATAACGCGCGTCGTCACCCGGCACAGAACTCTGCCGGGTGACGCGCATGCTGGCGTCCGCGACCGGCACTCACGCACCCGCGTCCCGATGGAGCACGTTCATGGAACCAACCGCCCGCGCCCGAAAGACCCCGCTGCCGGGAGTCGGGGCCCGCTATGACATGACGACCGAGTCCGGCCGCCACCTGTCGGTGGTCGTGCACCAGGACGCCAGGCGGTTCCTGGCGTTCCATGACCCCGAGGACGACGACGCCTGCAAGGACGCGACCGCGCTCGCGCCCCACGAGGCGACCGCGCTGGCCGACCTGCTGACCCCCGACCCCGTCGGCCACCTGCAACAACACCTTGAGATCGACCTGGTCACCGAACACATCACCGTGAGCAAACGCTCGCCGTACGCGGGCCGCACGCTCGGCGACACGCAGGTACGCACCCGTACCGGCGCCTCGATCGTCGCCGTGCTCCGCCGCACCTCCGCCGTGCCCTCGCCCACCCCCGACTTCCGCTTCGCCGTCGGCGACACCCTCGTGGTCGTCGGCACCCGCGAAGGCGTCGGCGCCGTCGCCGAACTGATCACAGGAGGATAGAAACCTGTGCACAACACGACCGACATGCTCATCGAACTCGGAGCGATCATCCTCGCCCTGGGCATCCTCGGCCGCCTCGCGGGACGTGTCGGCTTCTCGCCGATCCCGCTCTACCTGCTCGCGGGACTCGCCTTCGGCAAAGGCGGACTGATCCCGCTCCAGGCCAGCGAGGAATTCGTCGCGACCGGCGCCGAGATCGGTGTCGTATTGCTGCTTCTCCTCCTGGGTCTGGAATACAGCGCCTCGGAACTCGTCACCAACCTCAAGACCCAATATCCGTCCGGCGCGGTCGACTTCGTCCTCAACGCATTGCCGGGCGCCGCCGCCGCGATCCTCCTCGGCTGGGGTCCGGTCGCGGCCGTCGCGCTGGCGGGCGTGACGTGGATCTCCTCGTCGGGTGTGATCGCGAAGGTCCTCGGGGACCTCGGCCGTCTCGGCAACCGTGAGACCCCGCTCATTCTGGGTGTGCTGGTCCTCGAAGACCTCTCGATGGCGGTCTATCTGCCGATCCTGAGCGCCCTGCTGGCGGGCGTGAGCCTGGCGGGCGGCACCCTCACTCTGCTGATCTCGCTCGGCACGGTCGGGATCGTCCTGTACGTGGCGCTGCGCCACGGGCGGCTGATCAGCCGCGCCGTCTCCTCCGACAATCCCGAGATGCTGCTGCTGGTCGTGCTCGGCCTGACGCTGCTGGTGGCCGGTGTCGCGCAACAGCTCCAGGTGTCCGCCGCCGTCGGCGCGTTCCTGGTCGGCATCGCGCTCTCCGGTGAGGTCGCCGAAGGCGCCCGCAATCTCCTGACCCCGCTGCGGGACCTGTTCGCGGCGGTCTTCTTCGTCTTCTTCGGCCTGAGCACCATCCCCGCCGACATCCCGCCGGTCCTGGTCCCCGCGCTGATCCTGGCCGTCGTCACGACCCTCACCAAGATCGCCACCGGCTGGTACGCGGCGCGCAGGGCCGGAATCCGGCCCGCCGGACGGTGGCGGGCGGGCGGCACGCTGGTCGCGCGCGGCGAGTTCTCCATCGTCATCGCCGGACTCGCGGTCGGTGTCGAGCCCCGGATCGGGCCGCTGGCCACCGCGTATGTGCTGATCCTGGTCGTCCTCGGCCCGCTCACCGCCCGCTGGACCGAGCCCATCGCCCGCAAACTCACCGAGGCCATCCGCCGCCCGGAACCCGCGCCCGCCGCTCCCGCGGTCGAGTTGGTCAAGGCGGTGGAGCCGGTCGAGTCGGTGGAGCCGGTGGAGCCGGTGGAGCCGGTGGAGCCGGTGGAGCCGGTCGAGATCGACGTGGACGCGGATGCCGATCCGGCGCCCAGCCGTTCGTGACCTCCGCGCGGCAGGGGGCCGGGGCGTGGCCTGTCAGGCCCCCAGCCCGCGGACGTCACGCGAGGGGGCGGAGCGGCGGTCGAGCTGACTGACCATCACCCGCACCACCGTCACGACATCGGGGTCGTCCACCAGATAGACCTGCCGTCGGCCCTCGCGCCGTGAGTGCACGAGCCCGGCGAGCTTGAGCTTGGCCAGGTGCTGGCTGACCGCGGGCAGGGTCGCGCCGACCCGCTCGGCCAGCCCCGTGACGTCGCAGTCGCCCTCGGACAGGATCCAGACGATCTGGAGTCGCATGGTCGACGCCAGCAAGCCGAAGGAAGCGGCGGCGTTCTGGAACAACTCCGGGCTGGGGTCGCCGAACTCCGCGGCAGACCTCGTCACGTGAACCTCCCTGACCGCAGCGGCTTTTCCGAGCACCAGAGTACGCATGCGGCGCCCGCGGTCCGCGCCGCTGGCATGATACTCTCAGTCAGTTGCGTAATTATGCAATCATGCAATTGGGAAGACTATCCTGATGCGTACGCGCGGGCAGACAAGGTGACGTGCCGCGCGTCGACACACCGGGGCGGGGATGATGGACAGCGCCAAGCGGCCGGACGACATCTACCGGGCTGACTTCGCCCAGGTTCTCGATCAGGCGCTGCGCGGCGAGCGCGTCCGGCTCGCGCTCCGCGCCCTGCCGGGCGCGCCCAACACCGAGCAGTTGCGGACGGCCGCCCTGGCCGACGCCGACGCCATCGGTGCCACCGCCGCGGCCGAGTACGAGCGGTACACCGGCCTGCGCGCGCACTCCCGTGGCCGGGTTCGCCCGGTCGTGCGCGCGGTCGGCGGCCCCGGCGTCCTCGCCACCCTGGCCGTCCTGGTCCCGATGCTGAGCGGTATCGCGGCGGCGATCTTCCTGGTGCTGGGGTACGGGATCAGGGCCGTCGCGAGCGGCGCGGGAATCAGCGCCCCGCTGATCGACATCGGCTTCCTGTGCGCGGCGGTCTTCGGCGTCAGCCTGCTGATCGGCCTGGCCGGACTGGCGCTGACCGCCCGGCGCGACGGCGCGGTCACGCGCGAGAGCCGGGACGTGACCGAGGCCCACGAGGCGTGGCGGCAGGCGTTGCTGGTGCGGGGCGTACTGCCGTATCTGCTCGACCGGTTGGCGCGCGAGGCGGGGGCCGCCGCTCCCCGCGCGGTCGGCCCGCCGCCGGTCGGCGTCGACCTGGTACGCCAACGGCCGCGCCTGGGCTACAGCAGCCCGGGCTTCAGCTCGGGCGACGGCGTGAGCCTGGTGCGACAGCGGCCCCGGCTCGGCTACAGCAGCCCCGGCTTCAGCAGCCCGAACGACGGCGAGCGGTGACAACGGCCTGACCCGCCAAGGCGCCCGGTCCCGGCGCCCGTCCTACGTGGCCTCGGTGTCGTACGCGACGGGCTGGTACGCGACCGGCTCGGACCCGTCGGCCGCCCGCGCGGCGACCCGCGCGGCGGACGGCTTCGTGAGGTCCACGCCGTCGCTGAGCGTCCGCGCCGCCTCGCGCAACTCCTCGGCCTCGCCGTCCAGTCGCAGGCTCTCGCGGATCTCGCGCAGGCCCAGCGCGTCGTCGTCGCCGAGCAGATTCTTGGCGATGAACGTCCGCGGGTTCAGGTCCTCGAATTCGAAGTCCTTGAACTCCGGGCCGAGTTCGCGCCGCACATCCTCCTTGGCGTCGTCGGCGAAGGAGCGCACCGCGCGGATGAGGTCTCTCGCCCGCGTGATCATGTCGGGCAGTTTGTCGCCGAAGACCAGTGTGGCCAGGACGAGCAGCGTCAGCAGCTTGAGCGGGCCGATGTCGAAGATCACCTTCGGTCACCTCCGAGAAGGGTGCGCGCACGGGCGGGGACGGTCCGGACGGGGGCCCGTGCGGGCATTGCGCCTCGGTACCGCTACTCTCATAATTGCGCAATGTAGCAACTGTTGGGGTCCGGGCGGCACATCGCCGTCCGGCAACGGCGGACCGACGCATGTGGAAGCGGAGACGTTGATGCTCAGAAACGGACTGGAGCCCTGGCACCTGCTGGTGGTGGCGCTCGTGGTCATCGTGCTGTTCGGCTCCAAGCGGCTGCCGGACTCCGCGCGGGCGCTGGGCAAGTCGCTCCGCATCCTCAAGGGCGAGACCAAGGCGTTGAAGGACGACCCCGGTCCTGGCACGGCGACGGCCGGGACGAGCGCGGACCCCGCGGTCCGTACGGTCAAGTCCGCGCCCGGCGAGACCGTCGGCGCGCGCCCTGTGCGCGAACCCGAACGCGCGCCGCGGGACTGACTGACCTCCCTCCCGCGGCGTGCCGCGGGCCCGCGTGATCCGGGGCGCGGGCCCGTACGACATCAGGGGCTGGCGTGGTCCCAGCCGTAGCGCAGTGGCTGACCGTGCTTGAGGCGGTAGACGTACAGCGCCTCGACGCGCAGCCCCCGCCCGTCGCCGTCGGCCTCGTCCTCCGCCTGGCATCCGGATGTGACTTGGAGCACGCGGGGCGGGCCTGTCACCCGTACCCGCATGCCGTCCGCCGGGCCTCCGTCGAGATGCGCCCACTCCCAGGCCACAGGTGTCCTTCCGGTTCGTCGTAGCGTTTCTGGCATAGCAGACACTTTAAAGGTTGCGTAAACCAGGAACTGTGTCCGGTGGGGAGGCCGGCCGCGGGTGCGACGCTCACGGATACCCCACAGAGCCATGATTTACCCTTGCCGCGTTGCGCAACCATGAAGCCTTGGGTGAAGCGCCGCTTCACCCGCCGAATCCGGCCGCACCACCCCACGGGGGCCGCCCGGGAGAGGGAGCACGGGAGATGACCGAGCCCTGGAGCGGCCGGGCCGCGGCGCGGGCGGCCGCTCGCGCCGAGAGCGGGCGGTCCCGGTCGTCGGGCCGCGGGGGCAGGCGCGCCAGGCAGGCCGGCCGGGGCCGGCGGTTCCTGAAGATCGGCGGCATATCCCTGGCCGTGCTCCTGCTGGTCACCGCGGGCGGCGGCTACTGGCTCTACCAGCACCTCAACGGCAACATCACCAGCGTGTCCCTGACCGACGGCGCGGGCAAGGACAGCGCGGGCCAGGAGAAGGCGGACGCCTTCGGGCGCACGCCGATCAACATCCTGGTGATGGGCAGCGACGGCCGGACCACCGAGGCCGACTGCAAACTGGGCGGCGGCTGCGCCAAGACCGGCGTCCAGACCGGGGGCAACGCCGATGTCGAGATGGTCGTGCACATCTCCGCCGACCGCTCCAACGCCACCGTGATGAGCATCCCGCGCGACACCCTCACCGACGTGCCCGCCTGCGAGAATCCCAAGACCGGCGCGTCCACCCCCGGCTACCACGGCATGATCAACAGCGCCCTGACGTACGGCCAGGCGTGCCAGGTGGCCACCGTCCACAAGTTGACCGGAATTCCGATCGACCACTTCATCCAGGTCGACTTCTCCGGCGTCGTCAGCATGTCCGACGCCGTGGGCGGGGTATCGGTCTGTGTGGACGCCGACGTGTACGACACCTACTCGCATCTGAAGCTCTCCCGGGGCACCCACACCCTCAAGGGCGTCGGGGCGCTGGAATTCCTCCGCTCGCGGCACGGCTTCGGCGACGGCAGCGACCTCGGCCGTACGTACGCGCAGCACATCTATCTCAGCGCGCTGATCCGCAAGTTCAAGAGCGCGGGCACCCTCACCAACCCGGCGGCCGTCTACAAGCTCGCCAACGCGGCGACCAAGGCGCTGACCGTCGACACCGGCCTCGGCAGCATCAGCAAGCTGGTCGGCCTGGCCTCCGACCTCGACAAGGTCCCGTCCAAGCGGATCACCTTCACCACCATGCAGACCGGGCCCGACCCGACCGACCCCAACCGGGTGGTGGTCGGATCCGGCGCGAAGACGCTGTTCGCCACCATCGCCAACGACCAGTCGCTGACCACCGCCTCGGGCGGCACGTCCGCCGCGGCCTCGGCGACCGCGTCGGCGAGCCCGACCGCGACGTCCGTCCCCGCCTCGGCGATCACCGTGCGGGTGCGCAACGGCACCGGCATCGGGGGCCGCGCGTCCGAGATCGTCGACACCCTGACCGGCAAGGGCTTCAACCCGGCCACCGCGGGCGGCAACGCCCCGGCGCCCGCCGCCACCACGACCCTGACCTACGGCCCCGGCCAGCGGTCCGAGGCGGGGACCGTCGCCCGTACGCTCGGCATCGCGACGTCCCACCTCAAGGAGGGCGCCGTCGCCGGGCTCACCCTCGTGATCGGGGCGGACTGGCCGAGCGGCACCACCTTCCCCGGCGGGAAGTCCTCCGCGCCGCCCGCCGACACCAAGGTGGCGCTGGGCAACTCCCACGCCCAGACCGCCGACGACTCCGACACCTGCGCCAAGGTCAGCCGCTACCGGACCGTGCAGATCAACCGGGTCCCGATGACGCCGACCCAGGCGTACGCCGCCGCCCGTTCCAAGCCCGACTCGGACGACTGACCCGCGCACACACCCGTAACGCTTAAGCTGTTACGCAATCGAGGAACTGTCGTGGCGCGCACGCCGTTGACCTGGCAGACGCGCGCGGACGACGACATACCGGCGATCGACAACCGACTACCGACAACCCCCAAGCAACCGGAGGTAATTTCGTGGGCGTGACTCTGTCCAAGGGCGGCAATGTCTCTTTGAGCAAGGAAGCTCCCGGACTCACCGCGGTCACCGTCGGCCTGGGGTGGGACGTACGGACCACCACGGGCGCCGACTACGACCTGGACGCGTCCGCGCTGCTGTGCGACGTGGGCGGGAAGGTCCTCAGCGACCAGCACTTCGTGTTCTTCAACAACCTCGGCAGCCCCGACGGCTCCGTGGTGCACAGCGGCGACAATCTGACCGGTGGCGGCGACGGCGACGACGAGCAGATCAAGGTCAGCCTCGCCACCGTGCCCCCGCAGGTCGACAAGGTCGTCTTCCCCGTGTCGATCTACGACGCCGAGAAGCGCGGCCAGAGCTTCGGCCAGGTGCGCAACGCGTTCATCCGGATCGTGAACCAGGCCGACGGGCGGGAGCTGGCCAGGTACGACCTGACCGAGGACGCCTCCACCGAGACGGCTATGGTCTTCGGAGAGCTGTACCGCAACGGCGCGGAGTGGAAGTTCCGCGCCATCGGCCAGGGGTACGCCTCGGGCCTGGCGGGCATCGCCACCGACTTCGGCGTCAACATCTGACGTGGGTGCCGGCGTCACCACCTCTGACGCCGACCGCCGCGTCGGCCGCTGACGTCCTCGGCCGGGGCCGGGGGGCCCCCCCCCCCCCCGCGGGGGCCCCCCCCCCCCCCCGGGGGGGCCCCCCCCGGCCCGGACTCCGCACGCCGTCGCCCGCTTCACCCACCCTCCCCTCGAACTCTCCCCGGAGCACCCCGCCGTGTCCTGGTTCACCGCCGCTGTCCTGGGCCTTGTGCAGGGTCTGACCGAATTCCTGCCGGTGTCGTCGAGCGCGCACATACGCGTGGTCTCCGTCCTCGCCGGATGGGACGACCCCGGAGCGGCCTTCACCGCGGTCACCCAACTGGGCACGGAGACCGCCGTGCTGATCTACTTCCGGCGCGACATCGCCACCATCGTCAAGGCGTGGACCGCGTCGCTGTTCCACCCCGAGCGCCGCAAGGACCACGACGCGCGGATGGGCTGGTTCGTGATCGTCGGTACGGTCCCGATCGCCGTCCTGGGCGCGGCATTCCAGCACACCATCGAGAACGGCCTGCGCGACCTGCGGATCACCGGCACCGTCCTGATCCTGTTCGGACTCGTCCTGGCGGTCGCCGACCGCACCCGCGCCGTGCGCCGCCCCAAGCCGATCACCGAGCTGACCTTCCGGCACTCCCTCTGGTACGGCCTGGCGCAGGCGCTCGCCCTGATCCCCGGCGTCTCCCGCTCCGGCGGCACCATCAGCGCCGGACTGTTCCTCGGCTACAGCCGCGAGGCCGCCGCGCGCTACTCGTTCCTGCTGGCCATCCCCGCCGTGCTGGCCTCCGGCGGCCTGGAGCTGTTCAAGCTCGGCAGCGGCCCGGCGCCCGCCTGGGGCCCGACGATGCTGGCGACGGTCATCGCCTTCGCGGTCGGCTACGCGGCCATCGCCTGGTTCCTGAAGTACATCTCCCACCGCAGCTTCACTCCGTTCGTGATCTACCGGGTGCTGCTCGGCGTGGTCATCATCGCGCTGGTGGCGACGGGCGCGGTCGCGGCGGGCGCGGGCGCCACCTCCGGCTAGAGCGCGCACCAGGCCAGGACCGGGACAGGGCTGGGCCAGGACCGGGCCAGGGCCGCGTCATGGCCGGCTCAGGGCTGGTTCAGGACCGGGGCCGCCGTCCGGAATGTGGTCCGACGTGACCGGAGCGTGGTCCGCGCTCTAGCCTGGCCGGTGCGACAGGTTCGCGTCCGTCAGCCAGGCGGTCGCGTCGTAAGAGGGAACCCGGTGCGAATCCGGGACTGCCCCGCAGCGGTGAGTGGGAACGACCGCCGTCATACGCACTGGGTCCGACGTACCGGACCTGGGAAGCGACGGTCAGTAGGTGTCCGCCTCAGGCGGACGTGCCCGCGAGTCCGAAGACCTGCCCGTCGCCCGTACGCGACCGTTCGCGTACGGATATCCCGGTGACCTCGTGGGCGGGTCGGCGTGCATATCGGACGGACCGGTGCCATTGCGGGGCACTGTGGGTCCGTCGGGTCTGTCACCTCCCTTTCGCGCTCGCGTCCCGTCGCCGGGAGGCCAGGAGTCATCTCGCGAAGGAGATTTCCGTGACAGCGAAGTCCGCAGCCGCGGCAGCACGGGCCACCGTGTACGGCTACCCCCGCCAGGGTGAGAACCGTGAACTGAAGAAGGCCGTCGAGGGCTACTGGAAGGGCCGCGTCACCGCCGACGCCCTCCGGCAGACCGCGGCTGACCTGCGCCGCTCGACCTGGCGGAAGCTGGCCGAGACGGGCGTCCACGAGGTGCCGACCGGCGACTTCTCGTACTACGACCACATGCTGGACACCAGTGTCATGGTCGGCGCCGTCCCCCCGAGGCACCGGTCGGCCGTCACCGCGGACGCGCTCGACGGCTACTTCGCGATGGCCCGCGGCACGCAGGAGGTGGCGCCACTGGAGATGACCAAGTGGTTCGACACGAACTACCACTACCTGGTCCCCGAACTGGGCCCCGACACCGTCTTCACCGCCGACTCCGCCAAGCAGGTCGCCGAGTTCAAGGAAGCCGCCGCGCTCGGCCACACCGCCCGGCCCGTCCTGGTCGGCCCGGTCACGTATCTGCTGCTCGCCAAGCCCGCCCCCGGCGTCGCCGCCGACTTCGAGCCGCTGACGCTGCTCGACCGGCTGCTGCCCGTCTACGCCGAAGTCCTCGCCGACCTGCGCGCCGCGGGCGCCACCTGGGCACAGCTCGACGAGCCCGCGCTCGTCCAGGACCGCACCCCGGCCGAACTGAACGCCGTCGCCCGCGCCTACCGCGACCTCGGCGGCCTCACCGACCGGCCGAAACTGCTGGTCGCCTCGTACTTCGACCGGCTCGGCGAGGCGCTGCCCGTCCTGGCCAAGGCCCCGGTCGAGGGCCTGGCGCTGGACTTCACCGACGCCGCCGCCGCGAATCTGGACGGCCTCGCCGCCGTCGGCGGACTGCCGGGCAAGCGGCTCGTCGCGGGCGTCGTCAACGGCCGCAACATCTGGATCAACGACTACGAGAAGTCGCTGGCCACCCTCGCCACCCTCCTCGGCTTCGCCGACCGCGTCGACGTGGCCGCGTCCTGCTCGCTGCTGCACGTCCCGCTCGACACCGCGCCCGAACGCGACATCGACCCCCGGATTCTGGGCTGGCTCGCCTTCGCCGCGCAGAAGACAAGCGAGATCGTGACGCTCGCCAAGGGCCTGGCCGAGGGCACCGACACCATCGCCGCCGAGATCGCCGCCAACCGCGCCGCCCTCGCCTCCCGCGCCGCCTCCCCGATCACCCGCGACCCGGCCGTACGCGCCAGGAGCGCGGCCGTCACCGACGCCGACGGGCGCCGCTCCCAGCCGTACACCGAGCGCGCCGCCGCCCAGCGCGCCCGGCTCGGCCTGCCGCTGCTGCCGACCACCACCATCGGCTCGTTCCCGCAGACCGACGACCTGCGCGCCGCCCGCGCCGACCTGCGGGCCGGCCGGATCGACACCGCGGGGTACGAGGAGCGGATCAGGGCCGAGATCGGCGAGGTCGTCTCCTTCCAGGAGAAGACCGGCCTCGACGTGCTCGTGCACGGCGAACCCGAACGCAACGACATGGTGCAGTACTTCGCCGAGCAGCTCACCGGCTACCTCGCCACCCGGCACGGCTGGGTGCAGTCCTACGGCACCCGGTACGTGCGCCCGCCGGTCCTGGCCGGGGACATCTCCCGGCCGGAGCCGATGACGGTGCGCTGGACGTCGTACGCCCAGTCGCTCACCGACCGCCCGGTCAAGGGCATGCTCACCGGTCCCGTCACCATGCTGGCCTGGTCCTTCGTCCGCGACGACCAGCCGCTCGGCGACACCGCGCGGCAGGTCGCGCTCGCCCTGCGCGACGAGGTCACCGACCTCGAGGCCGCGGGCACCTGCGTGATCCAGGTCGACGAGCCCGCGCTGCGCGAGACCCTGCCGCTGCGCGCCGCCGACCGGCCCGCGTACCTGGACTGGGCCACCGAGGCGTTCCGGCTCACCACCGGCGCCGTCGCTCCCGGCACCCAGATCCACACCCACATGTGCTACGCCGAGTTCGGCGACATCGTCCAGGCCATCGACGACCTCGACGCCGACGTCATCAGCCTGGAGGCCGCCCGCTCCCACATGCAGGTCGCCACCGAACTGGCCGCGCACGGCTACCCGCGCGAGGCGGGACCCGGCGTGTACGACATCCACTCGCCGCGGGTGCCCGACGCGGCGGAGGCGGCCTCGCTGCTGCGCGAGGGCCTGCTCGCCATCCCCGCCGAGCGGCTGTGGGTCAACCCCGACTGCGGCCTGAAGACCCGCGGCTGGCCCGAGACGAAGGCGTCGCTGGAGAATCTGGTGGCGGCGGCCCGTACGGTGCGCGCCGAGCTGTGAGGCTCCGGCCGACGGCCGCGTGACGCGGCCGGGACGGCCGGGAGGGACGCGCGGAGCCTTCGCCGTCTCTCCCGGCCGGGCGCGCCGCCGCCTGTCCCGGCTCGACGCGGTGTGCGTACGGCGCGTGTGGCGTATGCGACGCGTACGGCCCGTATGGCCCCTACGGCCCGTATGGCGAGACCCTCCCGGCTCCCCGCGCGCACGCCGGGCCTACAGTCATGTGCGGTGGTGGTTCTCGTCGGCGGGGGGAGTACGGCGATGCGCGGCGCGACATGGGGATGGCGGACCGTCCAGGGCCTGTACATGGCGGTCGTGGCCGTCCTGGCGGTGCTCGGCGCCGTCACCGGGACGAGCCTTCCGTACCTGCTGGCCGTGGCCGTGACCCTGCCCTTCGGGATGGCGGCACTGGTCCTCGTCTACGGCGGCTACGCGCTGCTCAAGGGGGTCGGCGGGCTGTGGGCGTCCACCACGAACGCCGACGGCGACGATGCCGCCTGGCTCAGCGCGGGCAGCGCGACGCTCAACGTCGTCCTCCTGATCGCCGCGGCCCTCGCCAACGTCCTGCTCCTCGAGTACCTGCGCCGCCGGAGCCCGCGCACCGCCCGGCGGTGAGGGCGCGGCGCTCGGGCCGGGGGAGCGCGGGAGCCGTCAGGGAGAGGGCGGGGCACCCCACCAGGACCGGTGGAAGGGGTCGTCGGCGCCGATCGAGCCCCGCGGGACCGGGCGGCCGGTCGCGGCCGACTTGTAGAGGGCGGTGACGAATTCGGTGGTGCGGCGCGCGTCGGCCGCCGTGTGCTCGGGCGGCTCGCCCCGCCGCATCCGCGCGACCAGGTCCGCGAGCTGCGGCGCCTGGTGCGCGGGCACCTCGGCGCCGATGGTGTCCCAGCCGGGCGTGGACGGCGGCCGGTCGGGCGCGGGGGTGAACGTCCAGTGCTCGTTGCCGTACGCGTACAGGTGGCGCAGCTCCGTACTGGCCCGCGCGCAGTCGATCCGCAGATACGACTCCTGGCGCGCCGACACGACGCTGTTCACGATCGACGCCTGCGCGCCGGAGGCGAAGGCGACATGGGCGAGGGACACGTCCTCCGTCTCGATGTCCCGGTCGACCGTCGCGATCCGCGCGCTCACCTCCGCCCAGTCGGGCATCAGCCACAGCATCAGGTCCATGGCGTGGATGCCCTGCGTGACGGTGGCACCGCCCAGTTCGGTGGCGCGCCGACCGCGCCACGGGGCCGCGTAGTAATCCGCCCCCCGGTACCAGGTGGTCTGGCACAGCGCCAGCAGCGGCGGCCCGAGCACACCGTCGCGCAGCAGACCGCGTACGTGCGCGGCGCCCGACCCCGCCCGCCACTGGAAGACCGGCGCGCAGCAGCGGCCCGTCGCGCGCTCCGCGGCCAGAATCCGGTCGTGGTCGGCCAGCGAACCGCACAGCGGCTTCTCGCAGTAGACCCAGGCACCCGCCTCCAGCGCGGCCACCGTCAGATCGGTGTGGGTGAACGACGGGGAGCAGATCACCACCAGGTCGGGCCGTTCGACGGCCAGCAGTTCCAGCGCGTCGTCGTAACCGCGCGCGATGCCGTGCCGCGCCGCGAAGTCCGCGGCCCGCGCCGGGTCGGAGTCCGCGACCGCCACCAGGTCGAGCTGCCCGGACAGCGCCCGGATCGCGGGGACATGGGCGTCGTCGGCGATGCTGCCCGCGCCGATCAGCGCCGTACGGTAGGGAAGGTCTCCGGCCGGCCGGGTCATACGGTGCCCCCCTGGGCCGTCATGCCGCGCGCGAGCCACCGCGCGGTCACCGCGATCGCCTCGGGCTCGTGCTCGGGGGAGTGGAAACCGTGGCCGGCGCCGGGCAGCGGGTGGAATTCCCAGTGCGGGACCGTCGCCGCGACGTCACGGGCGATGTCGAAGGAGACGCAGTCGTCGCGGTCCCCGTGCAGGACGAGGGCGGGCGGGCCGCCCGCGGTGTAGGCGTCGATCGGCCGGTGGGCGGCCAGCTCCGCGAACAGCACCCGGCCCAGGGCGAACCGGCCGCCGATCAGCAGCTCCCCGTGCTCGGCGAGGCCCTTCAGCGGACCCGCTCCGAAGTTCGCCAGCCCCCAGGGGAGTTCGGGTTCGAGGAAGGTCCGGCGCAGGTCGAGCACGGGATTCCACAGCACCAGCCGGGCCAGCCGCCCGCCCAGCCAGGGCATCGACAGGCCGGTGGACACGGCGCCGAAGCTCGCCGCCACCACCGCCAGCGGACCGGGCAACTCCCGCTCGGCGTAGGCCGTGACGGCCGCCAGGTCCAGCATCTCCCCGGCGATCGTCACACCTTGCGGAGCGCCGCCGCTCTCCCCGTGCCCGCGGAAGCTGAACCGCAGCGCGGTCAGGCCCTGTTCGGCCAACCGCTGGGCGAGCCGTACGAACGCCCCGCCCTCGTCGAGATCCGCGGAGATTCCATGGACCAGGAGCACCGTGCCCTCGGGGCCTGTTCCGGACCTGGTCCCTGGCCTGTTCCCGGCCCCTGTTCCGGCCCCTGTTCCGGACTCTGTACCGGGGGCTCCGGACGCGGGGCGGTGCACGACGGCGTCCAGCTCGACGCCGTCGGATGCGACCACCCGCACCCGTTGTCCGTCCGTCACGGAAACTCCCTGTCTGCTCGATGTGTTGACGTCATCCCCACGGACCGACATGTGACGACGTGCAGCGGCTGGTACCGGCGCGCATCGGCGCGGACGGGCGGCACCCCTCCGGCCGCCCGTCCGCGCACCCGCGCGTCCCTACGGCGTCCAGCGGTACAGCAGCACCTTGTTGAACAGGTCGTCCTCGACCTGGACCAGATAGTCGCCGTTGGACCTGCGGGTCGCGGTGATGCCGTACGGCACGTCGACCCACCCCGTACGTTCCACGCCGCCGACGTTGGCGCCGGGCTGCCAGGTCCCGACCGGGCTGGCGTCGGCGGCCTTCCACACCCAGATCTGCCCGCGCGTCGCGATACCGGAGATGAAGATGTAGTCGCCCGCGAAGGCCAGACTCACCATGGTCACGATCGGGTTGGCGGCGGTGTCCCAGGGCAGCAGCAGCGTCCAGGTCGGGGTGCGGTTGCCGGTGCTCCACTTGTCGTAGCGCACCAGGACCTTGCCGCACTCCTTCCAGTGGGCGTTGTCGAAGACCTGGTCAGGGGTGTAGCCGACCATGTACATCACGTCGGCGGCCACGTCGTAGTGCAGACGGCGGACGACGCTGAACGGCGCGGGCAGCGCGATCGTCTCCCGGCTCGCGTACGTGTAGACCGGGTTGCCCTGCGCGTCGAAGCCCTGCAACGGGTAGCGGCGCAGGTCGCGGTCGCCGCCCTCCCAGATGTCGCCCCGGTCGTCGACGTACCAGACCCAGCAGTTGCCCGGGGAGTTGCTGCCGTCGCCCGGCTGGATGAACTCCCCGGCCTCGAACGCGCCGTTGCCGCTCAGGTCGCGCCAGATCCACTGACCAGAGGCGGGCTGGTTCGGCGGCCAGTTGGGGTCGTCGCCCGGATCGGCTCCCGACCAGTGCGCCTTGAAGATCGCCCCCGACGGCTTCGCGATCTCGCCCTGGAAGCGGTAGATGAGCAGGTGACCGCAGTACATGCCCGTCACGTACATGTACATCTGCCCGTTGAGCCGCTTCAGGAAGGGCGAGGTGGCGTGGTGGTGATGGCCGGGCAGGAACAGCCGCGCGTCTTGCGGGTAGTTGACCGAGTCGAGGGTGTAGCTGCGCCAGGTCGCGTCGGTGCCGGGCTGCCGCGCGTAGTTGACGGTGTAGTGATTCTGCTTGGTGTAGACCTCGACGCCGTCGGAGGCCGGGTCGAAGTCGGCGGAGTCCACGAAGGCGCTGCCCTGGAGCTGCCACACCACGGCCCCGGCCGCGGTGAACTTCCGCAGCCAGGTGCCGAATTCGTACATCGCGACATAGACGTTGCCCGCGGAGTCGCCGCCGACGCCGACGATGCCGAAGAACTTGTCCGCGGTGACCCGGCCCGGTGTCCCCGCGCCGATGCCGCCCGCCTGGCCGAGGCTGCGGGCCCGGGTGGGCGTACCGGACAGGCCGGTGTACGTGTGGACTTGGCGCAGCGGGCCGTTGTCGCCGACGAGGAGGTCGCCGTGGACGTCCACGGCGAGCGAGGTGGGCAGCCAGTCGGCGGAAGGGCCGCTGATCGTTCCGCCCAGCGCCGCGCCGGTGTTGGAGAAGTGCAGGATCTGCGCCGGATGCGCGGGGTCGGCGTGCCAGAAGTGGCCGTCGTTGGCGTCGCGCGTGACATTCGCGACCACCCAGATCTCGCCGTTGGCGCCGATCGCCACCGCGCCGGGCTTGTTGACGCTCCAACTGCGCAGCAGCGCACCGCTGGCGGCGTCGAAGACCTTGACGAGGTTGGCCGCCCGGTCGGTGGCGACCACCTGCGTCGCCGAGGCCGCGGCGGCGGCGGGCGAACTGCCCACGGCGTAGGTCAGCGAGGTGGCGGCGCCGTTCAGGCCGAAGCGCGTCAGGCCGTTGCCGACGCTGAGATAGACGTACGAGTCGTTGACCGCCACCGCGTCGCCGTTCGCGCCGTGGCAGTTCCCGATGAGATGGCCGTCCTTGTAGATGCCGGCGTAGTTCCCGCCCTCGTCCCAGAAGCTGACGGTGTAGACGGTGCCGTCCTTGGCGACGGCGATGTTGAAGACGAAGTCCTGCACCCACTCGGTGGCCCCGGAGAAGGTGTTCCCGGTCCAGGAAGTGACCACGTTCGGCAGGGTGTTGGTCGGGATCGCGGTGGCCACCGGGGGCGCGGCGAGCGGTCCTGACGCGCCGGTGGGCGCGGCGGGCGGCGGGGCGGCGGCCCGCGCCGCGGAGGTGACAGCGGCCGGAAGCGCCACGGCGGCTCCGGCGACGATCGCGGCGCTCCTGCCGTAGGCCAGCATCCGCCGGCGGGAGACGGCGCCGGTACCGCGCGGGGTGTGACGGGGTGCGGGGGGATTGTCTGCGGGTTCCTGCTCGCTCATGTTCGGGGACCTCCGTCGTGGGGCCGACACCTTCGAGCCGGTCTGGCGGTACACGAGTGACCGTTCACTTGACGGGAGGTAAAGCTAGGACTCGCCGCACCCGGCGTCAATGGCGCGTACCTCTTCCGCTCGGCGGCGATCGGTTCTACAATGAGTGACGCATCATGTGAACGGTCACTGAGGAATCGAGGATGCCCCGTGTCGGATCGGCCGACTCTGCGTACCGTCGCGGCCGAGGCGGGTGTCTCCCACCAGACGGTCTCCCGGGTGATCAACGGCGACCGTACGGTCACCGACGCCGTACGTGACCGGGTGCTGGTCGCCATGCGGACGCTCGACTACCGGCCGAGCGCCGGTGCCCGCGCCCTGGCCAGCGGCCGTACCGAGGTGATCGGCGTCGTCCTGCCGCACAACCCCGGATTCGCCTTCTCCAACGACCACTTGATCCGCCTGGTGCAGGGCGCCGACCAGGAACTGACCTCGCGCGGCTACGGGTTGCTGCTGTCCACCCGCGAGGTGGCCGACGAACCCGCCTCCGCCTACCGCCGGTTCGTCCAGCGCCGCCAGGTCGACGGCCTGCTGGTCGAGGCCGGAACCGGCGGGGAGTCGCTGCCCGCCCTGCGGTCCGCCGGATATCCCACCGTGGTCATCGGCTACACCGCCGAAGACCTCACCTGCGTCCACCCCGACGACGAGGGCGGCGCCTACGCCGTCGCCCAGCACCTGCTGGCCCTCGGCCACCGCCGCATCGGCGTGGTCAACGGCCCCCGGGAGAACCGGCTCGCGATGGCCGCCCGGCTGCGCGGGCTGCACCGCGCCCTGGCCGACGCGCACCGCACTGTCCCCGACGACCTCATGGAGCACGGCGACTTCACCGCCGCTTCCGGCTACGCGGCGGCCGAACGGCTCATGGCCCACCCGGAACCGCCCACCGCGATCTTCGCCTTCAACGACGGCATGGCCCTGGGCGCGCTGCGCTGGCTGCGCGAGCACGGACACGCCCTGCCCGCCGACGTGTCCGTGGCGGGCTTCGACGACACCGAGGCCGCCGACCTCGTCGACCCGACGCTGACCAGCGTCAACCTGCACAGCGTCGACGTGGGCCGGCGCGCCGCACAGATCCTGCTCGACCTGCTGGACGGCCGCCCGCCGGCCCAGCGCGAGAACGTCATGCCCAGCACGCTCAAGGTCCGCGCTTCCACAGCGCCGCCGCGCGCGGCCGGTTGAGCACCCGCCGCCCCGCGCGATCCCGCCCCGCGTCAGCCCCGCTTCGCGCAAGTCCGCCGTACATCGGCCCCGCCCCGCGCGATCCCGCCGCCTGACGCGTCAGCCCCGACTCGTACACCCCTTATGGGTACGCCCCAGACCCCCGGAAAGGACCGGTCGCACCGATGGACCCCGCCCAGAACCGGAGCGAAAGCCCGGACGCCTGCGCCTACGTCGAGGACGTATCACCCGGCAACGGCCGGCTGCGGCCCCGCGCGTCGTTCGACTCCGACGCACCCGCCCTCGACCTGAACGGCGACTGGAGCTTCCGGCTCGGCGACGGTCTCCACGACGTGACCGTGGGCTTCGAGGCCCCGGAGTTCGACGCCGCCGAGTGGACGACCGTCCCCGTGCCCTCGTCCTGGCAGATGGACGGCGTCCCCGGACCCGGCCGCTTCGGCACACCCGCGTACACCAACGTCACCTTCCCGATCCCCGTCGACCCGCCGCGCGTGCCCGACGAGAACCCGACAGGCGAGTACCGCAGGGAGTTCGACGTCGCGGAGGGCTTCGCCGACGGCGGCACCGCGGTGCTCCGCTTCGAGGGCGTCGACTCCGCCTTCGCGGTCTGGCTCAACGGCCGGCCGCTCGGCGACGGCAAGGGCAGCCGGCTGCCCACCGAATTCGACGTCACCGACACCCTGCGGACCGGCCGCAACGTGCTGGCCGTACGGGTCCACCAGTGGTCGTCCGCCAGCTACTTGGAAGACCAGGACATGTGGTGGCTGTCGGGTGTCTTCCGCCCCGTACGGCTGCTGGTCCGGCCGGCCGGCGGCATCGCCGACTTCTTCGTGCACGCCGACTACGACCACCACTCCGGCACCGGCACCCTGCGGGTCGACGTCGACGGCGCGGGCGACGCGCGCCTGAGCGTTCCCGAACTCGGCATCACCGACGCCGATCCCGCCGGTCCGCACACCGCGCCGGGCGTCACCCCCTGGAGCGACGAACAGCCCCGGCTCTACGCGGGCGAACTCGTCACGGCCACCGAACGCGTCCCGCTGCGTATCGGCTTCCGCCGGGTCGTGGTCGAGGACGGCGTCGTCACCGCCAACGGCAGGCCGCTCGTCTTCCGCGGCGTCAACCGGCACGAATGGGACCCGGTCAGGGGCCGCGCGCTGACCCGCGAGACGATGCTCGCCGACGTGCTGCTGATGAAGCGGCACAACATCAACGCCGTGCGGACCAGCCACTATCCGCCCGCCGCCGTCTTCCTCGACCTCTGCGACGAACACGGCCTGTGGGTGGTCGACGAGTGCGACCTGGAGACCCACGGCTTCTCGGAGAACGGCTGGCGCCGCAACCCCTCAGACGAGCCCGAGTGGCGCCCCGCGCTGCTCGACCGGGCCGAGCGGATGGTCGAGCGCGACAAGAACCACCCCAGCGTCGTGATGTGGTCGCTCGGCAACGAGTCCGGCGTCGGCGCGAATCTCGCGGCCATGGCCGAGTGGATCCGCGACCGCGACCCCGACCGGCTGATCCACTACGAGGGCGACTGGGACGACTGCGCCTACACCGACGTGTACTCGGTGATGTACCCCGACTACGCGTTCGTGGCGGCGGTCGCCGCGCGCCAGGAACCGCTCACCGGCGACCCGGCCAACGACGCCCGCAGGCGCGCGATGCCGTTCCTGCTGTGCGAGTACGCCCACGCGATGGGCAACGGCCCCGGCGGACTGCGCCAGTACCAGGAGCTGTTCGAGAGCAGCCCCCGGCTGGCGGGCGGCTTCGTCTGGGAGTGGATCGACCACGGCGTCGCCCAGCGCGACGAGGAGGGCACGCTCTTCTACGCCTACGGAGGCGACTTCGGCGAGCCCGTCCACGACGGCAACTTCGTCGCCGACGGCCTGGTCTTCCCCGACCGCACCCCCTCTCCCGGACTCCTGGAGTACGCGAAGGTCATCGAGCCGGTCAGGATCACCGCCCGCCGCGACGGCGGCGGAGTCGAGATCCGCAATCTGCACCACACGCGGGACACCGGCTACCTGCGCTGGGTCTGGCTGCTCGAAGTCGACGGCGAGCAGGCCGGGGAGGGCGCGTGGGAGGTCCCGGTGACCGGCCCCGGCGACACCCGCCGCGCGGACTGGCCCGACAGCCTGGCCAAGGCGCTCGCCGCGGCGGGACCGGGGGAGCGCTGGGTGACCCTCAGCGCGCAGCTCGGCGCGGACGAGTCGTGGGCCGGAGCCGGGCACACCGTCGCCTGGTCCCAGTTCGCCTCGGACGGACACGGCGCGACCACGCTGACGGCGGGACCCGCGGGCGCGGCTTCCACCACGACCACGCTGACGGCGGCACCCGCGGGCGCGGCTTCCACCACGACCACCCCTCGGGCGCGCCGCCGCGGAACGATCAGCCTCGGCGCCGGACAGTTCGACGCGGCCGACGGACGGCTGCTCCGCCTCGGTGACCTGGCACTCGAAGGCCCCCGCGTCGACCTGTGGCGGGCCCCGATCGACAACGACGGCCGGTCGCCGCTCCTGGCCGCCTGGCACCGCAGCGGCCTGCACCGGCTCCGGCACAAGGTGCTGGAGATCTCGGCGGGCGGGGCGAGCCTCACGGTGAGGACCAGGATCGCCCCGGCGGGCCTGGACCTCGCGATGCTGGCGGACTACCACTGGACCACCGGGCCCGGAGACCGGCTCGTGCTCACCGTCGACACCCGGCCCGGCGGCACCTGGGAGGTACCGCTGCCCCGGCTCGGCGTCGCGCTAACCCTCCCGGCGGCGCTCGACCGGCTGAGCTGGTTCGGCCTCGGTCCCGGCGAGTCCTACCGGGACAGCGAGGAGGCCGTCCGCGTCGGGCGGTACGCGACCACGGTCGCCGAGGCGCAGACGCCGTACGTGTACCCGCAGGAGAACGGCAACCGGCGCCATGTGCGCTGGGCCCGCCTCACCGGTCCCGAAGGCGACTCCGCGGGGCCCGGCCTGGAGATCACCGGCAGCCCCTGGTTCGACCTGACCGCGCGGCCCTGGTCCACCGCGGCCCTGGCGGCGGCCAGGCACACCGCCGACCTCAGGCCCGACGGCCGTATCCACCTCAATGTCGACCTCGAACACCACGGCCTCGGCAGCGCCTCCTGCGGACACGCGTTGCAGCCCCGGCACCATCTGGCCGCCGTACCGGGCCGCTTCACCCTCGGGTTCGGTCTGACGGAAGGGGAGGCGGCAGCCGATGGCGTAGGGTGATTTCGGCGACCCCGGCGGCGGTATGATCCGAGCGTGAGACAACGTTGGCCCTCCCCTCGGCGCCGCGTCGCCGAGGGGAGCAGCACGTGAGTACACCGAGCCCGAGCGCGGCCCCGCGGCGGCCGACGATGACCGACGTCGCCCGGGAGGCCGACGTCAGTCTCAAAACGGTCTCGCGTGTGGTCAACGGCGTGTCCACCGTCGATCCGGAGATGGCCGAGCGGGTCAGGGCCGCCGTGGTGCGGCTCGGCTTCCGCCGCAACAGCATGGCCAGGGACCTGCGCACGCAGTCCACCTCGGCCACGGTCGGCCTGCTCATCGAGGACCTGGCCAACCCGTTCTACGCGGGCATCGCCGCCGCCGCGGCGCAGTGCGCCCTGGAGAACGACACCCTGCTGATCACCGCCAGTTCCGAGGAGGACGCCGAGCGGGAACGCCGACTGCTGTTGCAGATGTGCGAGCGACGCGTCGACGGGCTGCTGGTCGTACCGGCCGGCAGCACCGCCGACCACGTCTACCTGCGCGCGGAGATCGACATGGGCACCCCCGCGGTGTTCCTCGACCGGCCGCCCACCAACCTGCGCGCGGACACCGTGCTCATCGACAACGCGGCGGGCGCGCGGTCCGCGATCGAGCACTTGACGGCCCGCGGCCACGAGCGGATCGGCGTGGTCTCGGACTGGCTGAGCATCCACCCCATGGTCGAGCGGCTGTCGGCCGCCGAGACCGCGCTGGAGCGGGCCGGGCTGCCGTACCGCCCCGACCTGATCAGATACGGCCTGCACACCGTGCGCGACACCGAGGCCGCCGTCGAGCGGATGCTCACCGGGCCGCAGCCGCCGACCGCGCTGTTCGCGCTGAACAACCGGCTCACGCTCGGCGTGCTCGGCGCGCTGAACCGGCTCGGCGGCGCGGGCGGCGCGGGCGGCGCGGGCGGCGCGGGCAGCGCGGGCAGCGCGGGCGGCGCGGGCAGCGCGGGCAGCGCCGTCGAAGTGGTGGGCTTCGACGACTTCGAGACCGCCGCGCTGATGGCCCACCCGCTGACCGTGGTGTCCTACGACGCCCGCGCCATCGGCCGGATCGGCGCGGAACTGCTCTTCAGGCGGATCGCGGGGGACAAGTCGCGGCCCCAGACGGTGGTCATCCCCACCACCCTCGTCGAGCACGGCGCGGCGCGGCCGGGCGCCGGACGGTGACCGGCGCGGGGGCCCCGCCGAGTCCCGCGCGGGACTGAACCGGGCCGCAGTCGGTCCTGTTCAGGCCCCGCCCCCCACGCCCACCCCGCACTCACCCCCGCGAACGTCCCCACTCGCCACGCAACCGGCGCGGTCCCGTACCGCTACCGCGCCGAGACTCATGCCGATACGGGCCGCCCCGTGCGCCGTTCCCCGGCCGCCGAGGGCGGCGCGCCACAGTGCGCCCAACGGGATGTCCACCCAGTCCAGTTCGCCGACGCGGTGGTCCACGACGGGACCCTCGCCGACCCCGACCCCGGCCCCGCCGGGGACGGAGATGTCCGGCGCGTGCGGGTAAACGGCTTGTGACGCGGTCGCTCTCCGGATCTCCGTGCGGGATTTCTCTGTCACTCGCGCGAAAACTCTAGGCAACGTTGTCTCAGGTGGCTAGGGTTCAGCACGACCGCCTGCGGAGGGCGGCCGGGTCGGACCTCCTGTCCCGGTGCTCCTTCCGGTATGCGTGGTTGATCTGTCGACAGCCGTCAGGACGTAGCTGACCAGGCACGAAGGCGCCGCCTGTCGGTGAGCGCGCACGGCCGGAGCCGTGGCGCGGGCGTCGTGATCCCCTCCAACCCCCTGGGGGACGCCGCTTGTCTCGTCAGGCAACGTTGTCTCAGCTGGTCAGACATGTTTCCCCGACCTCGGAAAGGAGCGGTGATGGCCGACTTCGCCAGTCCGGCGCAGATGTGGGCCGCACGCGACGCCCTGCGTGTGCAGGGCGCCTCGGTCAGCCTGCTGACGGACGGCGCGCGGCTGAGCGTCGAGCCCACGGGCGGTCACGTGGCCGGTGCGGACGGGGGCGCCGGGCGTCCCGCGGACGCCGACGTGCTCGAACTGCGCGCCGACGCGGCCACAACGGCCGTACTGCGGCTGGCCGTTCCGCTCGGCGACGCAGCGGGTTACTGGCATCCGGGGGCGGGCTGGGACCGGCACCTGGTGGCGGACTGGGCCAACCCCTGGCGCACCGTCGGCCTGGTCGACTCCGCGCCGCTGGGCTGCCTGTACGACACGGCGGGCCGCGCGCTGCTGGCCTTCGCGTCCGACCGGATCGCGGCCACCACGCGGGTCAGATTCGGTGTCGGCGAGGAGTCGGCCCGCTTCGGCGTGTGGCTCTCGATGGACCTCGCGGCGGGGGAGACCTGTCGGATTCGCGTCCAGGCCCCGGGCCGCCCGTGGGCCGAGGCCGTACGGGAGGTGACCGGCGGTCTCCCGGACGCCGCGCCGCTGCCCGTACCCGACGCGGCCCGCGCCCCCGCGTACTCGACCTGGTACTCGATGCACCGCGAGCTGACCGCGGCGGGCGTCGAGGCCGAAGCCGTGCTCGCCGCCGAAATGGGCTGCGGGGTGCTGCTGTTGGACGACGGCTGGCAGCTCCACGCGGACGGTCCCGGCTACTCCGGCAGCGGCGCGTGGACCCCGGACCCGGCCAAATTCCCCGACTTCGCCGCGCATGTGAGGACCGTGCAGGGCCTGGACCTGCGGTACGTGGCCTGGATCGCACCCCTGCTGGTCGGCGAACGCACCCCGGCGTACGAGGAGTTGGCGCGGGTCGCGCCGCACGAGGTGACGCGGCTCGGCTGCCGGGTCCTCGACCCGCGCCGCCCGGCCGCCCGGCGCTTCGCCGTCGACTCCTGCGTCGACCTCGTCCGGCGCTACGGCCTGGACGGGCTCAAGATCGACTTCCTGGACTTCGCGATGGCGTACGCGGCGGAGGAGTACGCGGCTGAGGAACTCGCGGGCGGGGACCACGCGGCCGAGGTCCACGCGGTCGAAGTCCACGCGGTCGAAGTCCACAAGGTCGAGGTCCATGGGGCCGACCGGCCGACTGCCGAAGAGAGCGCCGCAGACGAGAACGTCAGGACCGGCCGCGATGACGGCACCGGTGCGGGCCGTGGTGCCTCCACAGACGCCGGTACCGGTGTCGCCACCGCCGCCGGACCTGACACCGGCGGAGGCACTGGCACCGGCACCGGCACCGGCACCGGCACCGGTAAGGACACCTGCCGAGGCGTCACCGCGGAGGCGCCCGCCGATCTCGCCGTCGCGGACGTCGCCGATGTGGGCCTGGGCATACGGCTGTTGCTCACCGAACTGCGCGAGCGGCTGCGTGAACTGCGCGGCGACGAGCTGCTGATCGAGCTGCGACAGCCCTACACCGGCCCCGGCATGCGGCGCTTCGGCAACATGTTCCGGGCGGCCGACTGCCCGGCGGACGCCACCGCGAACCGGGTCCGCACGCTGGACACCGGCGTGCTCGCCGGATCGGCGGCGGTCCACTCGGACATGCTGATGTGGGACCCGGCCGCCCCGGCGGAAGCGGCGGCCCGACAGCTGCACTCCGCGCTGTTCTCGGCACCGCAGATCTCCGTCGCGCTGGCCGGACAGAGCGCGGAGCACCGCGCGATGACCGCCTTCTGGCTCGGCGTCCGGCGGACGTACGCCGATGTCCTCGGCCGGGGCGAGATCCGCGCCGGACGCCCCGACCAGCTCCACCAGACGGTGACGGCCGCCCTGGGCCGGCGCGCCGTCATCGCCTGCTACGCCGAACACCACCTCGTCCCGCTCCAGTTGGCGGAGTTCACCGAGGTCGCCCTGGTGAACTCCACCGCCGGGCCGCGCGTGGTCCTGGACATCGAGGACCCCGGCGTCGAGCGGCCGGGCGTGGCAGGCATGGCAGGCGTGGCAGGCATGGCGGGCGTGGCAGGCGGGTCGGGCCGGGACATCGACGCTCCTGGCGTCGCAGGGCCCGGCGTCCGCGTCCGGCTGGACGTCTTCGACGCCTGCGGCAGACCCGCCGCCTCGGGCCCGCGCACGCTCGGCCCCGGACTCACCCCGATCGCCGTCCCGCCCTCCGGCCTGTGCGTCATCCGGCCGGTGGCACCCGAACAATCCCCGCGCTGAACCCTGGAGAGGACCGACCGTGACAGACAGCCACGTCAGATCCGACCGCACCACCCCGGCGACGCCGACCTCGGCGACGGCCACCCCCGCGGAGGTCTCCCGGCGCAAGGTCGTGGGCTACGGAGCAGCCGCCGTCGCGGGCGCCGCCGCCGCGAGCGCCATGGACTGGGGCCTTGCGCCGAGCGCCCGCGCCGCGGCGCCCGAGGGCACGGCGGCAGCCGCCGCGCTGCCCGTGGTCGCCTTCGGATTCTCCGACCCGACCGGCCTCTACCCGGTGACCGGTACGGCGAAGGCCGCCCCCGACCTGCTCGTGGTCTTCAACCCCACGACGCCGCTGAGCGGTTCGGTCACCTGGTCGATCGCCGCCCGCGCCGGGGCGCCGCTGAACAGCGGCACCACCGCGTTCACCGCCCCGGCCGGTACGCAGACCACCACCACGATCCCGCTGGGCTCGTACGATCCCGACCACTACGCCGTCACGGCCACCGTCACCAACGCCTCCGGTGCCCAACTGCTGTCGCAGACGCTCGGGTTGGGCGTGATCCGGCCGACCGTGGCGGGCCGCAGGCCGAACTCGGCGTTCGGGCTGGGCATCCGCTCGGAGTCGACTCCCGCCATCACCCGGCAGATCGCCCAGCGCATCGGCGTCAAGTGGTGCCGGGGCATCGACGCCGTGCAGCCGGACACCGTCTGCCCGTCCCCCGGCGTCTTCTGGCAGCAGCCGCAGATCGACGCGGCGCGGGCCGAGATCGCCGACTGGCACGCCCACGGCATCGAGGCCCTCGCCGGCATCAACTACAACATGTCGTGGAATGTGCAGCCCGGCCCGGACGGCAAGCCGGTGAAGACCTACCAGAACCGGCCCAAGGACCTGGTCGCGCACGCCGAGATGGTCTACCACTGCATCGCGCCGCTCCAGGACCTGGTCCCCAACTGGGAGGTGTGGAACGAGCCGTGGGTGCACGGCTGGGCGTGGATGACCGGTGACGCCCAGGACTACCGCGACATGTGCAAGCTGATCTGGGACCGGGTGAAGCCCGAGTTCCCCGACGTGAATCTGATCGGCGGCGGCTCGGTCACGTACAACCGCGACATCGTGTACGCGCGGGGCTCCAAGGACACCGGCTACATCGACGGCTCGGTGAACCACGCCTACGGCTACCCCGACGCCACGCAGTACGCGATGACCAAGACGCAGGTCAAGATGGACCGCCTCTGGTCGCGCACCCAGGGCCGCGCCGGGCAGTGGCAGACCGAACTGGGCAACGCCGACGCCAACTTCACCCATCTGCCGGCCGGACAGGCCGGGTACGGCGTGGCCCGCACGGTGGCGCCGACGTACCTGCTGCACATGCTCGCGGGCGCCGAGGAGGACTCGCCGATCCGGATCTTCTGGTTCTCGCTGTCCTACGACAAGACCTACTCCGGCGTCGAGTTCAACATCTACGACATCGCCACGAAGTCCCCCAAGCCCGCCGTCGTCGCCTACGCGACCATGACGAGCCTGCTCGAAGACGCCACGCTGGAAGAGGAGTTGTACCCGAACGCCAAGTCGACGTGGGGCTTCCTGTTCCGCGGCGCCGACGGCAAGGGCCGGGCCGCCGTCTACGCCGACCAGCTCTACGACGGCACGATGGAGGACCAGAGCGCCGGGTACAACGGCACCGTCACCCTCAACGGCGCGCAGGGCGTGCGGGTCTACGACTACCTCGGCCGCCGGCTCGCCGACGGGGCCTCGTCGTCCGTCACGCTCCAGGTCAAGCCGTGGGAAGTCCTGTACTTCGACAGCGATCTGAGTCCTGAGGCGCTGAAGTCGGTGCTGACCACGGGTGCCGCCTTCGACTACGACACCCCGCTGAAGGTCGAGGTCCCGTCCTTCACCAGGCCGCTGGGCGCGAGCAGCACCATCGACGTCCTGGTGGAGAACGTCTCGCCGCAGACGCAGAACGCGAAGGTCGTGATCACCCCGCCGTCCGGCTGGCAGGTGTCGCTGTCGGTCTCGCCGTGGATCAGCCTCAAGCCCGGCCAGTCGAAGACGCTGACCTTCCCCGTGACGTCGTTCACGGCTAACTCCGCGAACGAGTACGAGATCGGCTACGACATCACGGTGCCGCGCGGCTCGGCCCAGGTGCACCAGACCGGGACGCGGAAGGTGCAGCTCGCGTATCTGCCGTTCCGTCAGATCACCGTCGGCGGAAGCTCCAGCCAGTGGAACGACGTCGTCCCGGTGACGATGACCAGCACCGGCGCGGCCGGTGACACCAAGACGTACAGCCTCCAGGCCGCCTGGGACGACGGCTTCCTGTACTTCAGGGCGCTGATCGAGGACGACGTCCAGCTCTCCAACGTGCCCTTCGCGGCGAACGAGTACCTCTTCCCGTTCAAGGCGGACAGCATCCAGCTCGGCTTCGACGCGGTCGCGCACAAGACCGAGGATCTGCTGGTCGGGGACGCGCACTACGAGAAGTGCCTGCGGTCGCTCTCCCACCTGTACGTCGTCACGCTCGCCACCGGAGGCGTACCCGAACTGCACCGGCAGCTCGCGCCCGGCACCAACTACCAGACGTACTACCCGACCAACGCGACGCTCCCGACGCCGCTGGGCCCGATGGACGCGAAGGCGGACAGCGGCACCGAGGGCCGGGTGCTGGTGTCGCGGGACGACGTCAACAAGGTGACCAGGTACGAGGTCGCGCTCGCCTGGAGCCAACTCCCCGAGGTGGCCGCCGCGGTGAAGAGCGCGCAGCCCGGCGCCGTCACCCCGATGTCCTTCGCCTTCCAGGTGACGGACGCGGGAACCGGCGGTCACGGCGCCACGTACTGGACGACCGCCGCGGAGCCGCCCACGTCCGGCTGCTACAACTTCGCGCCGTTCTGGGGCACCGGCGCCCAGTTCACCGGCGGTCGCGTGGACACCCGCTGGGGCATCGGCAGTTGACCATCCCGCGCACCCCGTAACGCCTCTTCGCACAGAACCAGGAGCACCCTCCCGTGACCGACCACGCCGCCGATTCCGCCGGACCCGTCAAGGAGTCCGTGCCCGCAGAGCCGCCGTGGGCGCAGCCGTCCGGCGTCCGTATCACCGGGGTCAGGACGATCCTGACCGCTCCCGCGGGCACCACGCTCGTCGTGGTGCGGGTCGACACCAGCGAGCCCGGCCTGTACGGACTCGGCTGCGCGACCTTCACGCAGCGGGCGAAGGCGGTCGCCACGGCGGTCGACGAGTATCTGGCGCCGCAGCTCATCGGCCGCGACCCGGCGGACATCACGGACATCGCGTCGACCTTGCACGTCAGCGGCTACTGGCGGTCGGGGCCCGTGCTCAACAACGCGCTGTCCGGCGTGGACATGGCCCTGTGGGACATCAAGGGCAAGCAGGCGGGACTTCCGGTGTGGCAGCTCCTCGGCGGGCGCTGCCGCACCGCGGTCCCGGTGTACGCGCACGCCGCGGGACGGGACGCGGCGGAAGTCACCGACGAGGTGCTGGCCCTGATGGCCGAGGGGTACGGGCACGTCCGCTGCCAGGTCGCCGTGCCCGGCGCGGGCACCTACGGGGCGCCGGCCGCCGCGGCCACGGCCGGCGCCGCCAAGGCGCTGACCCCCAACGCCTGGGACCCGGCGGCCTATCGGCGCACGGTGCGCGGCCTCTTCGAGCACCTGCGGGAGCACGCGGGCTCCGAGGTCGAGCTGATCCACGACGTGCACGAGCGGGTGCACCCCACCGACGCCGTACGGATCGCGGCGGATCTGGAACCGTACGACCTGTTCTATCTGGAGGACCCGGTCGCGCCCGAGGACATCGAGTGGCTGCGCGTCCTGCGCGGACGCTCGGTGACCCCGATCGCGATCGGCGAGCTGTTCACCAACCCGGCCGAGTACCGCCCGGTCGTCATGGAGCGGCTGTGCGACTTCATCCGGGTCCACGTGTCGGCGATCGGCGGCATCACCCCGGCGTGGCGGCTCGCCGCCGCCTGCGAGATGTTCGGCGTGCGCACCGCCTGGCACGGTCCCGGCGACGTCTCGCCGGTCGGGCACGCCGCCAACCTCGCCCTCGACCTGGCCGCCCCCAACTTCGGCATCCAGGAACAGCATCTGTTCGGCCCGGCCGCGCGGGAGGTCTTCCCCGGCTGCCCCGAGATCCGCGACGGCCACCTGTGGCCGAGCGACGCGCCCGGTCTCGGCGTCGACCTCGACGAGCGGCTGGCGCTGAAGTACCCGCCCAAGGGCGCGGCGGAGCCCGGCCAGGCGTGGAAGCCGCCGCGGCGGGCCGACGGCGCGCTCCAGCGCCCCTGACGCGCGCCCGCCCGCCCGGCACCGACCCCGCACCGCACTCGAACCGGCCCCGCACTCGAACCGACCCCCGCACCGCACTCGAACCGAACTCGAAACGAAGGAGCCCCACCCTCATGCGACCCCGTACCTTCGTCACGCTGCTGGCGGCGACCGCCTGCGTGTCGGCCGCGCTCACCGGCTGCGGCTCCTCCTCGTCCGGCGGCGGCGGCGCCACGACCACCCTGACCGTCGCCGAGTGGACCAACCCGGGCGCGATCGAGTTCACGCAGGACCTCAACGCCAAGTTCGAGAAGGCCCATCCGGGCGTGAAGGTCAAGCTCCAGCAGGCGCCGAACAACAACGGCGCCTGGCAGCAGCTCTGGAACAGCCTGCTCCAGTCCAAGTCCGTTGACGTACTGGCCCTTTCCGCGCCCACCCAGGCGGGCTTCGCGCCCAGCTACACCAGCCTCAAGCCCGCGGGCGCCGCCGCGCTGATCGACGCCGGGCAGATGACCGACCTGTCGGCGCAGCCGTTCATGAAGAACTACGACGCGACGGCCCAGGCCGCCGCGGTCGGGCGGAACGGGAAGGTCTACGGCGTCATGGCCGCGCAGTACGCCGCCGCCGGGTCGATCTGGTACAAGAAGGACCTTCTCGACAAGTACCACATGGGCGTGCCCACCACCTTCCAGGAGTTCCTCGACGACTGCGAGACGCTGAAGAAGGCGGGCAAGACCCCGATCTTCGTGGCCGCGAAGGACAACATGCAGGGCGGGGTGTGGCAGGGCTCGGTGAACCAGACCCTCATGCAGGGCCGCCCGGCCTCGGACTCCGTCAAGGTGTCGAGCGAGCGGGCCGACGCGTTCTGGAAAGGCACGCAGTCCTGGACCGACCAGGTCTACAAGGACGCGGCAGGCCGCTACGAGAAGGTCATGAAGTACATCGAGCCCAACGCGGCCGGTGTCGCCCAGCTCACCGCGCCCGGCGTCTGGGCCGCGAAGTCCGACGACTACCCGTTCCTGCTGGACGGTTCGTGGGACGGCGCGCTCATCCAGAAGGCCAACCCGACGCTCAACCTCGGGTTCTTCACCATGCCCGGCACCGACACCCCGGCGGCCAACCGCCTCATGCTCAAGCCCGACCTGACCTGGATGGTCCCGACGACCGCCAAGCACAAGGACCTGGCCATGGAGTGGCTGACGATGTTCTCCGACCCGGAGAACTACAAGGAGTGGCTGACCAAGACCGGCTCCATCTCCACCCAGCCCGCGCTGAAGAACACCGGACTGCCGTGGATGGACTGGCAGAACGCCCACATGGACGACGCCTTCCAGCAGCTCAGCAACCCGTGGGTGCCCGCGGGCGCGCCCGTGGACGCGGGCGGTCCCGACTTCTCCAAGATGACGCCGATCGGCGGCGACAGCGCCGACACGATCCTCAGCCGCTCGGCGAGCGCGTACCGCAAGTCGGTCGGCAACTGACCACCGCCTCCCAGGCACCATGAGAAAGGAGGCGCGGCGTGGCACGCTGTCCCTTCGGAACCCAACGGACGCGGCGGTTCATTCCCTGGGCCAGCATCGCGATTCCGGGAGCGGGCTGGCTGCTGTTCGGGCTCTACCCGTCCCTGGCCACCATCGGATACTCCTTCACCAGGTACTCCGGGCTCCCGGGCACGCCGCTCAACTTCTGCGGACTGTGCAACTACGACGCGGCGTTCACGTCGCTGTCCACCCAACTGTGGAGCGCCGTACGGGTCACGCTGATCTATGTCATCGGCGTGACCGTGCTCCAGAACGCGATCGGGCTGGGACTGGCCCTGCTGCTCAACCGGCCGGGCCGCTCCCTGACCTTCTACCGCGCGCTGATCTTCATGCCGCAGATCTTCTCCGTCACCGTGGTCGGCGCGGTCTTCTCCCTCATGCTCGACCCGTACTCGGGGCCGGTGGAGAAGGTCGTGCACGGCCTGTTCGGCGTCGACTCCGCCTTCCTCGGGTCGAGTTCACTGGCGCTGTGGCTGGTGATGATGGTGAACGTCTGGATGTTCTCCGGCTACTCGATGCTCATCTACATCGCGGGACTGCGGAACATCCCGCGCTCGGTGTACGAGGCCGCGGCGATGGACGGCGCGGGGCGGTTCCGGGTCTTCCGGCATGTGACGTGGCCGCTGCTGGCCCCGGCCACCACCGTGAACGTCTTCCTCACCGCCATGGCCACGCTGGGCGAGTACGCGCTGATCATGGTGCTCACCGCGGGCAACTTCGGCACCAAGACCCTGGGGTTGTACATGTTCCAGTCCGCGTTCGGCAGTGACAGCCAACTCGGCTACGGCTCGATGCTGGCGATGATCCAGTTCGTGCTGACCGTCGCGATCGGCGGCGTCCTGCTGTACGGCCTGCGCAGGCGGGAGGTCTCGCTGTGACGACCGCCCGGGCGGCCGGCGCGTCGCCGTCGTCAGCGCCGAGGACCCCCGCGGCCCCCACCCGGCTCCAGCGGCTGATGTCCGCCAGGACGACCAAGGCGGCGGGGCTGAACCTGCTGTGCTTCGCCATCGCGGCCGGTCTGTTCGCCCTGCCGCTGGTCTACGTCCTGCTCCAGGCGTTCAAGACGTACACCGGATTCCTCCAGAACCCCACCGGGATGCCGCATCCGTGGACCACCGAGAGCTTCTCGGCGGCCTGGAACCAGGGGCACTTCGGACGGCAGATGATCAACAGCCTTGTCTACGCGGTCATCCCCGACGTCGTCACGCTGATCCTCGGCGTCTTCCTGGCCTTCCCCATCTCCCGCGGCTACTTCAAATACTCCAACGGGCTGTACACCTTCTTCATCTTCTCCGGCTTCCTGCCCGGCGGCCTGATCCCGCTGTTCATCGAGGCCAGGACGCTGGGCCTGTACAACAGCATGGCCGGCTACCTGATCCTGACCAGCCTGTCCGGCGCCGGGTTCTTCTTCTTCGTCGGCTACATCAAGGGCATCCCGCGCGAGATCGACGAGGCGGCGGCGCTCGACGGCTGCGGCTACATCCGGTTCATCTTCACCATCATCATTCCGCAGATGAAACCGGCCCTGGCCACGTTCGCGATCTTCGGCTTCGTGCACGCCTGGAACAACCTGATCCTGCCGCTGGTGATGCTGTCGGACTCCGCGCTGTGGCCGGTCACCCGGGGGCTGTACTCGTTCTTCGGCGAGTACTCGCAGAACTGGCCGCTGATCGCCGCGGGCACCTTCATCGTCGCGGCGCCCATCATGCTGCTGTTCATCCTGCTCCAGCGCTACCTCGTCGAAGGCGTCGCGGGCGGCGCGGCGTTCGGCACGCAGGGTGTCGCGCCCGGCTCGTCGGGCGCCGGAGGCGCCGAAGTGGGAGGGGGATCGTGACGGCCGCCGTCACGCACTGGCCGGCGGACGGCGACGAGGTGAGGTTCGCGCTCAGTGACCCCCTCGTCCACCCCGACTTCGCCTGGCCCCGGACCCTGCTGCACTACCCGGTGCGGTGGGCGGCGCCCTCGATACGCGCCGGGCGACTGCGGCTGCTCGACGCGTCCGGCGCGCCGGTGCCCTTCCAACTCGCCGAGACGACCACGGACTCGGAGGGCGACGACGCGTTCCTGACGTCGGCCACCGTCTGCTTCTTCGCCGACCTCGCGCCCGGCGCCCGCCATGAGTTCACCCTGCGGGCGGACGAGACGCTGCCGCCGGCACGGGGCACGGGGCCGGTCGAGGTCATCGAGGACGGCGACGGCATCGTGGTCGACGGCGGAGCCCTGCGGGTCCGGCTGCCGTCCGCCGGCCGGTTCGCCGCCGGGGCCATACCAGGGCCGGTCCGGCAGCTCGACCGCGGGCACGGCTGGGTCGGCAGGTCCGTACTGCGCTGCGGCGACGGGCGGCTGGACCACCTCGACGTGCAACTGACCGAGGCGGGACCGCTGTTCGCGACCCACGTCCTCACGTACGTCTTCACCGGCGGCGCGCGCTACACCGCCACCGTCCGGGTGCTGCGGGACTGCGACTTCCTCGAACTGTCCGAGGAGATGGTGTCGTTGGACGAAACGGCGACCACCACTACTGCGACGACGACGGCCATGGCCTGGGAACTGCACTGGGAGGGCTGCACGCCCACCCACCGGTTCTCCTCCGCCTGGCCGTTCTCGCAGTCCGCCGCCGACCACGCCGACCCCGGTTCGCCCGAGCTGTACCACTGGCTCGGCATCGACGAGCCCGTCGTCGTCGGCGACTGCGGCGAGGACCCGTCCTTCTCCGGGCCGGGCGGCAGGGAGCACCCCGAGACCGACATGGCCTTCACCGTCGGCCCCTACGCCCCGAGCTTCGCGTGGGACATCCGGCCGCACGCCGCCTTCTGGGACGCGGAACAGCGCGACGCCATGGGCGTGTTCGTCCGCGACCACGCCCGGTGGGACGACCGTACGTACTCCTCGTGGGCGTCGGCGGACACCCTCCGCGTCCACTTCCGCCACGACGGCGTCCTGCGCTGGACCTGGCCGCTGCGCACCGGCACCCGCAGCACCGGTATCGCCTTCTACGACCACGAGCGCGACCTGGAGGTGCTGCGCGCGCAGCGGTCGACGGCCTACCAGTCCACGTACGTACGCCATCTCCAGCACTGGCAGGGCACGCTCAGCCTCGACCGGGTGAAGGACTGGACGCTCACCTATACCGGCAAGCGGCCGGAACCGCTGTGCGGGGAAGGGGAGTTCGCCAGCGCGCGGGAATTCGCCGACGCCCTGCTGACCGGCCCCGAGGGACCCCGGCTGATCGCCCACGGGGTCAACGACGTCGCGGGCTACCTCAACATCGGCCAACGCCCGCTCTACGACCGGCTGCTGGACGGCTACGACCGGTTCGCCGGACAGCTCGACGGCGCCGAGCGCGAACGCGTGGACGCCCTGCTCCTGCTGACCGGATACGTCTCGGCGGGCGAGGAGATCGGTCCGCTGCTGCGGATGGCGGGCGGGCACCCGAACTTCATGGCCGACGGCAAGGCGGCGCTGGCCTGCCTGGCCTGGCTCTTCCCCGAGCACGAGGCGGCGGGGGAGTGGCTGGACCAGTTCGAGCGGTTCGCCGAGCTGACCGGTGTGTTCCACACCCGCCCGGCGCTGCCCTCCCGCCGCGCACGGCCCGGCCGGTGGACCGAGAGCCTGGCCACGTACGTGTGGGCGTATCTGCGGCCCCTCGGCCAGGGCAACCACCTGGCGCGGGAGGCCGACGGCCGCAACCGGGCCGTCACCCCCGAACTCGGTGCCCTCGGCGACTGGTTGGTCAACGCGCTGACCGCGCCGGTCGACGTCACCGGCACCGGCGAGCTGCGTCGGCTGCACCCCGCGCAGGGAGCGCACGCCTACTGGCCGCGCCGCCCTCCCATCGAGATGCGGCTGCTCGGCGAGACCCTGCACCGCTACCGGCCCCTGGTCGCCGAACACCTGCTGTGGGGCAGCGACCCCGCCGCCCGACGCCTGGACAGCCCGCACGACGCACCCGACCCCTGGCGCGTCACCGTGCGCACCGAGGGCAACCCCGGCACCAACCCCCGCCTGCGCAGCGCCAAATACACCGGATACGGGATCACCCTGCGCGCCGACGTCGACCGGCCGGGCGAGGTCGCGGTCTTCCTCCAGCAGGTGGACCGCGGCCCCAACTACCGCTGGGGCATCGCCGACGACAACGGGAGCGGCCACCTCTACTACTACGCGGCGGGCGCCTCCTACAGCGGTCACGGTCCCGAGGACGCCGGGGACCGCCGCGTGCCCGACGCGACCTTCGCGACCTCCTGTGCGGTCTGGAAGGACGGCGCCTTCCGCGGTATCGGCTGCCACACCCTCGACCGGCCGATGTACGACCTCGGCGGCGCGCAGTACGCGGAGATCGTCCCCGATCCCGACGGCCCGGTCGGCGACCTGTACCTCGGCCGCAGCGTGCTGCTCGTCGGCACCGACTACCTGGTCACCTACGACTCCTTCGCGCCCAACCAGCGCATGGTGTGGACCTGGTCGGTGCTCACCGAGGCCACCGGGCACGACGCCAACAGCTACCCCCACCTGCCCGAGCGGATGCCGTTCATCCACCTCGTGCGCGGGGTGCGCGAGGACGGCACGGTGGGAGAAGGCGGCGCGGCGGGCCGGGGCGGCGTGGTGCGGGAGGCCGGCGCGCTCGGAGGCGCCTTCGCCACCGACGTCACGCACGGCGTACGCCTCGAAGGCCGCGCCGACGGGGCAAACGGCAACACGCTCGCGGTCGTCAGCCACCGCGACGACCTCGTGGTCGACCCGGCCGCCGACACGCCCTGGGGCGCCAGGATCCGCACCCCGCACAGCCTCGACCTCGTCTTCCGGCACCAGTCCGCGAGGCCCTGCGAACCGGCCGCCGTCGAATTCGCCGAGGACGGGCTGCGGTTCACGGGAACGGCGGGCACGATCCGGCTCTTCGACAGCGGACGCCGCGAACTGACGCTCTTTCACGGCAGCGCCATCGGCACGGCGGACGTCCTGCTGACCACCGACGACCGTGACCTGGGCATCAGCCTCGGCTACCTCCACCCCACGGAGCTGCGCGGCACGTACGACGCGCAGACGGACACCGGGATCACCCTGCGCCTGCCCGCCGGGCTCGACGCCGCGGCGGACTTCTCCGTGGACGGCGCACCGCTGCGCCCGCTCGGCCGGACGCACGACACCGTGCGGCTGGCGCTCCCACGGGGCCGCCACGCATGGGAGTTGACCGCGCGCCGCCCGGAACCGGCGCCGCCGCGGGTGATCCGTACCGAGACCGTCCCCGGCGGCGCCGTCGTGCACTTCACCGCCGTCGCCGCGGCCGACTCCTACCTGCTCGAACTCAGCACGGACGGCGGTCTGACCTGGGCACCGGCCGTCGCCGCCGCCGACAGCCCCGGACTCCTGAGCGGACTGTCCGACGGCGTGAAGTACCACGTCAGGGTCGCCGCGCGGAACACCGACCGGCAGGGCCCTTCCGGCGCCGACTACCCGGTCTATGCGTCCGGCCGGGTGCCGGAGCCGCCGGACGGCCTGAAGGTCAGGCTCAACGACGGCGCGGTGAGCGTCAGTTGGGGCGAGGTGCTGGGCGCCGGACGGTACCGGCTGTACCGGCGGCGCAAGGGCGAGGCCGGCTTCCGCGAGGTCTTCGCGGGCACGGCCTTCGCGTACGTCGACCGCGTGCCCGGTGTCGTACCGGCGACCGGCGATCCGCGCGGGTCGGACGGTGCTCGCGGCGGCGGGAGGCCGGGGCAGGCGCCCGTCCTGGAGTACGCCGTGGCCGCCGAGAACGGAAACGGTACCGGCCCCATGTCGCCCCCCGTCGACACCGACCCCGGCAGCTGGCGGCACTGGAATCCGCCGGTCGACGTCGCCTTCCGCCGTCACCACGCCTACAACCAGCCGCCGTACGCCCCCGCCTGCGCGACCCCGCGGCCCTACGACGAACAGCGCCCGCCCGCCCAACTCCCGCACGATATGGACCCGTTGGAGCGGACATGGTGACGGCGCAGCGCATCCTGATCACCGGGGCCGCGGGCCGCGTCGGCCGGGCGCTGCGCCCGCGCATGGCGCGGCCGGGACGCACGCTCCGGCTCCTGGACATCGCCGAGATCGAGCCGCCGGCGTCGGGCGAGGCCGTGGAGACCGTACGCGCCTCGTTCACCGACCCGGACGCGATCGACGCCGCCTGCCAGGGTGTCGACGCCGTGCTCCACCTCGGGGGACTGGCCGGGGAAGCGCCCTGGGAGCGCATCCGGGAGATCAACATCGACGGCACGCAACGGGTACTGGAGGCCGTGCGCCGCCAGGGCGTGCCGCGGGTGGTGCTCGCCTCCAGCATCCACGCGGCGGGATTCCGTACGCGGGACGACGCCGTACCCGTACGGGAGGAGGGCGCTGCCGCAGGGGCCCCCGCCGCTGAGCTGCCCGCGGACATCGCACCGCGCCCCGACACGTTCTACGGCGCGGGGAAGGCCGCGGTGGAGGCGCTCGGCGCGCTCTACCGGAGCCGCTTCGGCATCGACGTCACCTGTCTGCGGATCGGCGCCTTCCGGCCGCGCCCGCTCGCTCCTGAGGACCTGGCCGCCTGGCTGTCGCCGGACGACGCGGCCCGGCTGGTGGAGGCGTGTCTGCGCGCGGAGCCCGCCGGATTCCGGATGCTGTGGGGCATCTCCCGCAACACCCGCCGGTGGTGGTCCCTCGCGGAAGGGGAGGCCATCGGCTACCACCCGCGGGACGACGCCGAGGACCACCTGGCCGCGCTCCTGGAGTGCGGGTCCTTCGGTCGCGCGGACTTCGACCCGGCGGCCGACCGCAACTTCCGCGTCGGCGCCAATTTCTGCACTATGCCGCTGGGCTGACGACAAGGGCATGCCGTCGGCGGCAAGCTCGGACGGCAACAGTTTTCGGTCATCCGGCCGCGCAGGCGCTCCGGTTGGCGAACACCGTGGGACTGGAGAGGGAACGTATGAGTGAGGAACACGCCGGTCGCGTCGCGCTGGTCACGGGCGGATCGAGCGGTATCGGCCGCGCCGCCGCGGAACTGCTGGCCGCGTCGGGCGCCGCTGTCGCCGTCTGCGGTGTGGACGCCGACGACACGGAGAAGACGGCCGCGGCCATCGCGGAGGCGGGCGGCCGGGCGCTGCCCGTCGTCGTGGACGTCTCGGACCCCGACGCGGTCGCCGAGGCGGTGGCGCGGACCGTGAGCGAGTACGGCGGTCTCGACGTGCTGGTGACGTCCGCGGGCATCCAGCGCTACGGGACGGTCGCCGAGACCGACGAGAAGACCTGGGACGAGGTGTTCGCCGTCAACGTCAAGGGAGTGTTCCTGACCGCCCGCGCCGCCCTGCCCCACCTGCGGCGCAGCGCCTCCGGCGGCTCCGTCGTCGTGGTCTCGTCCGTGCAGTCGCGCGCCGCGCAGTCCAACGTGGCCGCCTACGCGGCGGCGAAGGGCGCGCTGAACGCGCTGGTCCGTTCGATGGCCGTGGACGAGGCCCCCTTCGGAGTACGGGTCAACGCGGTCTGCCCCGGCTCCGTCGACACCCCGATGCTGCGCCACTCGGCGGCACGGTTCAGCGACGGCAGCGACGAAGGGGTGCGGCGACTGCTCGGGGAGTGGGGCCGCAGCCACCCGATAGGGCGCATAGCCCAGCCCCGCGAGGTCGCCGAGGTGATCGCCTTCCTGGCCGGCACCCGCGCCGGATTCGTCACCGGCACGGACATCCCGGTCGACGGCGGCGTCCTCGCGGCCCTGGCCGTCACCCTCCCCCAGGACGCCCCCGAGCCCTCCGCGACAGCCTGACCCCACGGCCGGACCGATAACGGCGACGAGGGAGCGGGGGCCCTCGTCGGCACGGCGAAGTCGGTCGCCGTGCGCAGCGACCGGCGCCGGGCGGGCCCGTCGGCGTCCCGGCGGAGCGCGAGCCGTTGCTCTACGGCCTGCGGGCGGGCGGCGGTTGAAGGGTGGGCCAGCGGGTGAGCATCGCTTCGCGCATCGCGGGGGCCAGACGGCCGAGAGCCGGCAGGCGGCCCTCTTGGGCGGTCACGCGGCCGACGACGCCGAGCCGGTGGACCAATCGCTGACGGGCCGTCACCGTGCCCCACTCCCAGTCCTGGTGCGGAATCAGGGCCAGGCGGTCGGTGGTCCCGCGCTCGGCCCGCTGCACCAGCGCGTCACCGCGCAGCAGCCAACCGGCGCAGGCGTCGGTGAGATCACCCGGGACGTCCGTGCCCGTCGCTCGGCGCCAGGCGTCGCGGTACACGGCCTCCGCCGCTTCCAGCAGCGGGGGAGCGGGGGCGGTGACGCACCAGCAGGTCGGGAAACCGACGCGCAGATAGGCGAGTTCGACGATTCCGTCGCCCAACGCGGCCTGCTCGAAGTCGATGAATCTGACGCCGTCGTCGGTGTGCAGGTCGTTGCCGGGGCACGGGTCGCCGTGCAGCAGAGCGCGGCCCCGCGCCCGTGACGTACGGTCCACGAGGTCGTCCAACTCGCCGCGTACGGCGGGCGGTACGGCGACGCCGAGGGCCTGGGCGAGGCCGAGGAAGGAGTCGACGTCCGTGTGCGCCGGGCCCGACCAGGCGGGGAGTACGTCCGAGCCGTCGCTGCCGTCGCTGCCGTCCCCGACGTCCGCGTCGCCGCTGGTCGCCGCGTGGAGCCGGGCCAGTGCCCCGGCGTAGTCGACGATCCACTCCTCGCGCGGCGGCCGGTGCTCCACGTACTCCAGCACCAGCACCCGCTCCCGCGCGTCGGTGCCCAGCAGCGTCGGCACGACCGGCGGATCGACCCGGCCCGCGAGCCGCAGCGCGGCCACCTCGCGGGCGTACCTCTCGTCGGCTTCGGGCGCATCGACAAGTTGCTTGACCACCACGGGAGTTCCGGCCAGCTCGGCCCGCCACACCCGCGAGCGCGGACTGCTCCCCAGCCGGCGGCCCCGCCGGGGCGTCCCCAACTCGTCCCGCAACTTCTCCCCGAGGGGCAGCCGTGACCGCATGGCGGCATCCTCGCACGGGCGGGGACGACATCCGGAGCGATTTACGGCGCGGCGGCCCCGCCCGGTCCGGGGCGGTCCCCGCCCATGACATTCGTCATGAACAGTCATGACAGACCACACGGCCCGAAGCGCCGACGGGCGGACAGCCTTGAGTCATGGACACAGTCATCGAAACCACCGGCTTGCGGCGGAGCTACAGCGGCTTCGAGGCCGTACGCGGCGTCGACATCAGCGTGGGGCGGGGCGAGCTGTTCGCCCTGCTGGGGACGAACGGCGCGGGCAAGACCTCGACGCTGGAGATCCTGGAGGGGCAGGCGCCCGCCAGCGCGGGAACCGTACGGGTGCTGGGCGCCGACCCCTACCGCGAGCGTGCCGCGGTGCGGCCCCGTATCGGAGTGATGCTCCAGGAGGGCGGCTTCCCCACCGAGCTGACCGTCGCGGAGACCGTCGACATGTGGGCGGGCTGCACCAGCGGCGCCCGGCCCGTGGCGGAGGCCCTGGAGCTGACGCGGCTGGAGCAGCGGCGCGGGGTCCGGGTCAAGCAGCTCTCCGGCGGCGAGCGGCGCCGCCTCGACCTCACGCTCGCGCTGCTCGGACGGCCGGAGGTGCTCTTCCTCGACGAGCCCACCACCGGTCTCGACGCCCAGTCCCGGCACGACACCTGGGAGCTGATCGGAGAGCTGAAGCGGCAGGGCACCACGGTGCTGCTCACCACGCACTACCTCGAAGAGGCGGAGCAGTTGGCGGACCGGCTGGCCATCATGCACGCGGGCCGGATCGCCAGCACCGGACGCGTCGCGGACGTGGTCGCCGAGCGGCCCGCGCGGATCACCTTCGAACTGCCCTGGGGCCGCTTCCCCGCCGACCTGCCGCCGCTGCGGTCGATCGGCGTCACCGCACACGAGGTCACCGGCCAGAAGATGCGCCTGGAGACCCGCGACCTCCAGCACACCACCACCGAGCTGCTGTGCTGGGCCCGTGACCAGGGCGTCGAACTGACCGGCCTCGACGTCCGTTCCGCGTCACTGGAAGAGGCGTTCATGGACATCGCCAAAGAGCTCGACCACCGGGACGAGCACCCGGACGAGCAGCGTGGCGGCGACCGCACAGAGCAGCGATCCGACCGCCGAGCCGACCACCGGGCCATCCACCGGGCCGACGACCACCAGGAGACGACGCGATGACCTCCGCGACCACGACGACCACCGCGCCCACGGACACCGCGCGCCGGTCCCGTAAGAGCACCGAACGCCTGGCCGCGCTCGGCCGCGCGGAACTGATCCTGCTGGTCCGCAGCAAGGCCGCCCTCATGACGGCCCTCGTCCTGCCCGGTGTCATCGCCGTGTCGATGCGCAGCGCCGTGAAGAGCCTGGACCTGGGCGGCACCGGCCTGTCCGTCGCCACCGTGCTGGTGCCGGGCGCCCTCGGCATGGCGCTGTTCTTCGCGATCTACACCAACATGGTCGGCGTGTACGTCACCCGCCGCGAGGGCCTTGTCCTCAAGCGGCTCCGCTCGGGAGAGGTCCGCGACGCCGAGATCCTGACCGGCGGCGCGCTGCCCGCGGTCCTGATGGCGGTCGTGCAGTCCCTGCTGCTCGGCGTCGGACTCGCCGTCCTGCTCGACATGCCCGCCCCCGAGGCACCTCACCTGCTGGTCCTCGGCCTGCTCCTCGGTATCGTGCTGCTGGTCGTGGGCGCCGCGCTCACCGCCGCCTTCACCCAGACGGCTGAGAGCGCCCAATTGACCTTTCTGCCGTTCATGCTGGTGAGCATGGCCGGTTCCGGGATGTTCCTGCCCCGCGACACCCTGCCGGACACGGTGGCGCGCATCGGCGCGTTCCTGCCGTTCACCCCGGTCATGGACCTGTTGCGCGGCGGCTGGACGGGGAATGTGGACGGGACGGACCAGCTCCGGCTCACTCTCACGGCCCTGGTGTGGATCGGCGTGGCCGTGCTCGGCGTGCGGAAGTGGTTCCGTTGGGAGCCTCGGCACTGAGCGCCGGGCGTCGGCTCTGAGCGCCGAGCCTCGGCACTGAGCGCCTGCGCGGCCGACGGGAAGGCCGGGCGCGCACGGCGCCGGACACGTAGGACTCGTAGGACTCGTAGGACTCGTAGGACTCAAGGATTCGAAGGACCGAAGGACTCGAAGGACGAAGGGACGAAGGGGCGACGGTGACTGCGGGAACCACAGGGACCACGACGGGACCCACGGGAACGGCCGGGCTGGCGAGCGTGCAGAGCTGGGTGGAGTGGCTCGGCCACCGGCACGGCACGGACCGCTACCGTCGCTACACCCTGAACTCCCTCTCCTGCTTCGCCCTGTTCGAGGCGGGCCTGTGGACGCTGTGGGTCGTCACGAACGACGTGGGCCCGCTCTGGATCGCGGTCGCTGTCCTGGGCGCTGCCCACGTCGTCGTCCAGGCGCTGCTCTCCCGCGCCGGGCTGCGCGCCTACATCGGCCTGGCGCCCCGGCCGTACCTGCTGGCCGCCCTCTACACCGCCGTCACGGTCGCCGCCGTCGCGGTCGGCTGCGTGTTGCAGGCGAAGGACCGCGTCGAGGGGAAGGACCTCGCGCCGTACGTGCTGTGGCTGATGATGTTCTACGCGGGCCCGCCGATGCTGGCGCTGTCCCTGCGGGCGGGTACGGCCCTGGTCTCTGCCGTCACGCTGGGCTCGCTGGTCGCCGTCTTCGCGACCGGACTGCGCGGGGAGTCGCTGGCGGTGGTCGTCGGCGGGACCCTGTTCCTCGTCCCGTTCATGGCCCTCGCCCTGCGGGCCTCCGGCTGGAGCGTGCTCCTGATCGAGGAGCTGGCCGCGGCCCGCGGGACCCAGGCCCGCCTGGCCGTGGCCGAGGAACGCCTGCGCTTCGGCCGCGACCTGCACGACATCCTCGGACGCAACCTCGCCGTGGTGGCGCTGAAGAGCGAACTGGCGGCGAAGCTCGCGGAACGCGGCAGCCCCGAGGCCGTCGACCTGATGTACGAGGTGCAGCGCATCGCGCAGGACAGCCAGCGCGAGATCCGTTCCGTCGTGCGCGGATACCGCACCGCGGACCTGCACACCGAACTCGCGGGGGCCCGCGAGGTCCTGAAGGCCGCCGGTATTCCCTGCCGTATCAGCGACGGTCCCGCCGCCCGCCTCCCGGACGACATCCAGACCGCGCTCGGCTGGGTCATCCGCGAGGCCGTCACCAATGTGCTGCGCCACGCCCAGCACGCCACCCGCTGCGAGGTGTCCCTGCGCGACACCGGCGAGGGCGCTGTCACGCTGGTCGTGGAGAACGACGGGAGCGACCACCGGGGCGGGCGCGGCCACCGCGCGGGGAGCGTGGGAGGCGGGAGCGGGCCCGCCACCACGGCGGGCAGCCGCACGGCGGACGCGGCCTCCGCGGACGGGACCACACCCGCCGGAAGCGGTCTCGCCGGACTCGAAGAGCGTCTGACGCAGCTTCAGGGCACACTCACGACCAGCGAACGCTCCGCCGGCGTCTTCCGCCTGACCGTGACCATCCCGTGGGAGGAAACACCATGATCAGGGTCCTGCTCGCCGACGACGAGCACCTCATCCGCGGAGCGCTCGCCTCGCTGCTCGCCCTGGAGGACGACATCCTCGTCGCCGCCGAGGCGGGCTCCGGCGACGAGGCCCTCGCCATGGCACGGGCCCACCGGCCGGACGTCGCCGTCCTCGACCTTCAGATGCCGCGCGGCGACGGAATCAGCGTCGCGGAACACCTGCGCGCCGAACTCCCCGACTGCGCGACGATGATCGTGACCAGCCACGCCGGGGCCGGGGCCCTCAAGCGCGCGCTGAGCGCGGGCGTGCGCGGCTTCGTACCCAAGACCGTCTCCGCGCAGCAGCTCGCCCGCATCATCCGTACCGTGCACGACGGCGGACGCTACGTCGACCAGGAGCTGGCCGCCGACGCCATCACCGCGGGCGACTCCCCGCTGACGCCCCGCGAGGCGGAACTGCTCGCCATGGCCGAGGAGGGGGCGCCCGTCGCCGACATCGCCGCCCGCGCGATGCTCTCGGTCGGCACCGTACGCAACCACCTGTCGTCCGCCGCCACCAAGGTCGGCGCCGAGAACCGCCATGTCGCGGCGCGCCTCGCCCGCGAGCGCGGCTGGCTGTGACCGCGCAGCGCACCGGAGACCGCGGGCGGGGGGCCGCAGGAGGTCAGGGACCGGTCACCCGCAGAAGACGAAGGTCACCTCCACGGCCCGCCTCCTGACCCGTGGTCTGTACCGGCGCTCACGGGGAAACCGCCGTGACAGGGACCAAGCCGCGTGACGTGCGGCGGCAGGCCCGACGACGACGAAGTGGTGGCGATCGTGGGCATGGTCCGAAGATTCGACGCCTATCAGCGCGAGCACACCTGGATCGGGCTGCCGCTGGCGGTGGTGTACAAATTCGGCGAGGACCAGGGCGGCTACCTCACGGCGCTGATCGCCTACTACGCCTTCCTGTCGGTATTCCCCGTGCTGCTGCTCCTGGTGTCGGTGCTCGGCTTCCTGCTGCACAACGACGCGCACTTCCAGAAGCAGGTCGTCGACTCGGCCCTGCACCAGTTCCCGGTGATCGGCGATCAGATCGGCGAGAACATCCGGTCGTTCCACGGCAACACGCTCGCGGTCGTCACCGGTGTGATCGGCGGCCTGTACGGCGCGCTCGGTGTCGCCCAGGCCGCGCAGAACACCCTGCTGAAGATCTGGGCCGTGCCGCGCCACGACCGGCCGAACCCGCTGCGCTCCCGGCTGCGCAGCCTGCTGGTGGTAGGGGTCTTCGGCGTGGGCCTGGCCGCCACCACCGCGCTGACCTCGCTCGCGTCGGACGCCCGCGCGTTCGGCGTCCACCCCGTCGTCCTGCTGCGGATCGCGGCGACCGTACTGTCCACGGCCGTCAACACCGGCCTGCTCCTGTTCGCGTACCGCTACTTCACGGTCGGCACCGTACGGCTGCGCTCCTCGGCGGGTACGGCGCTGGCCGCCGCGCTGGCCTGGCAGTTCGTGCAGTGGGCGGGCACGTACTACGTCCGGCACGAGCTGCGCGGGGCGACCGCCACGTACGGGCTGTTCGGGATCGTCCTCGGCCTGATCACCTGGATCTACCTGGGCGCGCTGATCTTCGTCCTCACCGCGGAGGTGGCGGCGGTGCGGGCCCGGCGGCTCTGGCCGCGCAGCCTGCTCACCCCGTTCACCGACAATGTGGTGCTCAGCCGCGCGGACCGCGAGGTGTACACCTCGTACGCCGCCACGGAGGTCTTCAAGGGCTTCCAGCACGTCGAGGTGAGGTTCGACCCGCCGACCGTGCCGTCGCCCACCGGTACGGCGACGGATACGGCAACCGGTACGCCGCCGCCCGGCGTCGGGCTTCCCGCGCAGGACGGTTCGGGGGACGCGAAGGACGTCGTTCCATAGCGGGTGCCTCAACTCCGCCGATCGGGGAAGTCGGCCTGTGTGAAGACGCAAGCAGCAGCATCGACGGGCCGCCACAACGCCAGACGCGCGGCCGACAGCAAGGCGGTCGCCGTCGCGGGCCGCGCGGGGTTCGCGGCCCGAGGGGTGATCTACATCCTGGTGGGCGCACTGGCGGTGCGCATCGCCTTCTCCGACGCCGGAGGCCAACAGGCCGACCGCGGCGGCGCGCTCGCCGAGATCGCGCACAAGCCGTTCGGGGACGTCCTGTTGTGGCTGCTGGGCATAGCCCTGGCCGGAATGGCCCTGTGGCGGCTGTCGGAAGCGGCCTTCGGACAGGCGGGACCCGACGGCGACAAGCCCACCAAGCGCGCGATGGCCGCGGGCCGCTGCGTCTTCTACGCCTTCGTCTCGTACTCCGTGCTCGCCTACGCGGCCGGTGAGAAGAGCAGCGGCAGCGGGTCGACCGACAAGAGGACCGACGACGTGACGGCCAAGGTCCTCGACTGGCCGGGCGGCCAGTGGATCGTCGCCGTCGCCGGTGTCGCCGTGTTCTGTGTCGGTGTGTGGATCGCGGTCCGTGCCCTCATGCGCAAGTTCCACAAGCACCTGAAGATGGGCCAGATGTCGCGGCGCCAGCGCCAGGCCGTGGACTTCCTCGGCATGTTCGGCGGCACCGCGCGAGGCGTGCTGTTCGCCACGGCCGGCGGATTCGCCGTGGCCGCGGCGGTCAAGCACCAGGCGGGCAAGTCCAAGGGCATGGACGACACGCTGCGCTCGTTCGCCGACACGCCGGTCGGCCCGTGGCTGCTGGTGCTCATCGCGGTCGGCCTGATCGCCTTCGGGCTGTTCTCCTGGGCCAACGCGCGGTGGCGCGAGGTCTGAGCGGCGCCGGAAAGCGGACCGCGCGGCTCACAGCTCGCGGATCTCCTCGGGCGGGCGGCCGACGGCGTCCGCCACCTCGTGCTCGTCGCCGCCCTTGGCGAGGACCGCCGCGCTCTCGGCCTTGAGGTCGATCGCCGCCGCCTGGAGGGCGTCCTCGGCCTCGGCGTAGCGGTGCGCTGCCAGTTCAAGTTTCGCTGTGTCCACAGCGCAAGCATGCCACTACTCACCGCTGTCGCGGCGCACGACCGCGGCCGGTGTCGCACGGTCCTGCCGTCCGTACATTCGTCCGCACACCCGTACACGAAGAGGAGAAGTCGATGAGCACGCCGATGTGGGTCGTCCTGGGCGCCGTGGTCGTCGTGGCGCTGGTGGCCGCCGTGGTGGCGGCCGGGCGCGTGCGGCGTAGCGGAGAAACCCCCGTACGGCGGTCGGGCGGCGCGTCCGGCGGCGGTGCCGCGCCGCGCAGGGGCGAGGTGTGGTGGGCGGACGTGCCGTACGAGGACACGGCCGGCTCGAAGGACCGTCCCTGCCTGGTCGTCTCGGTGCGCGGCGGGACCGCGCGGGTCGCCAAGATCACCTCTCAGCACCACGAGGAGCTGCCCGGAGTCGTACCGCTTCCCGCGGGCACCGTCGACGACGCCCGGGGCCGGCAGAGCTATCTGGAGACCAACGAGCTGCGGCGCGTGCCCGTCTCGGCCTTCCGGCGCCGCGCGGGCGCCCTCGACCCTCAGGTCATGAAGCGGCTGAATCTGCGGTGACGAGCCGCCCGGCGAGCGGCCGTCGCGGACGCGGGGCCCGTCCGGCGGTCAGCTCAGCCACCAGATGAAGAAGCCTCCCGCGAAAACGAGGAGGCAGATGGTGAGGTTGGTGCGCCAATACGTCATGAGCATCGCGACGAATTCGCGAATGGTCGCACTCGGCCAGAAATACGCGGCGGTCGGCGCCCCCACGACATGTCCTCTGACGCCCAGCCGCCGCGCGGTCACCGCGGCGCGCAGGACATGGTAATTGTTCGTGACGACGACACAGCGGTAGTCCGCCTTGCTCCGCTCCATGATGGATTTGCTGAAGCGCAGATTCTCCTCGGTGGTCGTCGACCGGTCCTCGCGTTCGATCAGTTCCGCCGGAAAACCCTGCGCCACAAGGTAGTCGGCCATCGCGTGCGACTCCGGCAGCTTCTCGTCCGGGCCCTGTCCGCCGGAGGTGAGCAGCACCGGCCGCCTGCCGCGCGAGGAGAGCCTTTGGTGCACCGTACGGGCCCGGTCGAGGCGGCTGGCCAGCAGGGGCGGCACCTTGGTGCCGCCGATGAGCCCCGAGCCGAGAACCACGACGTAGTCGGTCTTGCGGCGGACGGTCAACCATCCGTAGAGCGACCCGTAGACGATGAAACAGAGGAAGAGGAAGACGACATACCCCGCGAGGACGGTGGCCGTCCCCGCGACCACGAGCAGCGCGCGGGTGTGCATCACCACCGCGGTGATCAACAGCGCTATGAGCGCCAGCAGCGCGAACCCGGCCAGCAGGGACAGCAGATTGGCCGGACTTCTGCCCTCTTTCCGCACCATGGCGACGCCGTTGGAAATCAGAAACCACGACATGGCGACCACGCCCACCGCCATGAGCGTCAGCAGCGCCACCCCGAGATCATTGCCCAACGTCGGGTGTTCCCTGCCTATGTCAAACAGCCACGCACCCAGCGCGAAGACGGGTGAAAGCCCGAGCAGAATCGCATTGCTGAACCGACGCCGCTCCCGCAGCACTCCGACACAGAACCCCAGAAAGAACAGCACCGCCGGTACATATGCCCACATGCCCACATGCTAGTGGCCCCCCGTCCCCCCACCCGCCGCCCCACCAGCCCCGGTTCCCCGGCCGGGTCAGGTCAGGCCCGCTTCGATGGCGCGGCGGACGGCGTCGGCGCGGTCGCGGATCGCGGCTTTGGCGAAGAGGTTGTTGATGTGGGTCTTGACGGTGGCCTCGCTGATGAAGAGCTTCTCGGCGATGCCGCGGTTGGGCAGGCCCTGGCCGATCAGCGCGAGCACTTCGCGTTCGCGGGGTGTGAGGTCCTCCGGCAGGGCCTGGCCCACCATCGGGGCCTTGGTCCTGACGGAGGCGAGCAACCGGTTCTGCACCTCGCGGTCGAGCACCGACTGCCCCGCGGCGGCGGCACGGATCGCCCGGATGATGTCCTGGCGGCCCGCGTTCTTCGTCAGATAGCCGCGGGCGCCCGCGCTCAGCGCGCCGAGGATCGAGTCGTCGTCGGCGAAGGTGGTCAGTACGACCACCGCCACGTCCGGGTGCTCCTCGCCGAGCCGCCGGGTCGCCTCGATCCCGTCCATCACCGGCATGCGCAGGTCCATCAGCACCACGTCCACCGGCCCGGCGGCGACAGCCGCCAGCACCTGGCTCCCGTCCGCGGCGGACGCGACGACGTCGATGTCCTCGGACAGCCCGAGCACCGCGGCGAGCGGCTCCCGTACGGCGGCCTGGTCGTCCGCGACGACCACCCTCAGCCGCCGCGGCCTCTCGGTCGGTTCGGTCATACCGGAATCACTGCTTCCACCTTCCAGCCGCCCTGGTCGGGACCGGCCGTGACCGGCCCCGCCGTCACCGTCCCGCCCAGCAGGGCGACGCGTTCGCGCATTCCGATCAGCCCCATGCCGCTGCCGACCACCGCGTTCACCTCGCGCGTGGCGGGGCCGTTGCGCACCGCCAGCGTGATCGACGCGGCGGCGTACGTCAGCTCCACACCGACATCGCCGCCGGGGGCGTGCCGGGCGGCGTTGGTCAGCGACTCCTGGGCGATACGCAGGAGATTCTGGACCACCCGGGCCGGGACCTCACGGGCGGTCCCGGTGACGCTGAGGACATCGCGGTGCCCCGACGACTCCAGCATCGCCGTCAGGCTCTCCAGCAGCGGCAGCGAGTCCTCGCGCAGCGCGTGCACCGTCCACTGCGCTTGTTTGAGGCTCTCCCGCACCAGACCGTGGGCCTTGTCGTTGGCCTCCCTGACCTTCTCCAGGTCCCCGGTGTCGAGCAGCGCGTCGGCCAGTTCCAACTGCATGTTGATCCCTGCCAGCGAGTGCGCCAGCACATCGTGCACGTCCCGGGCGATCCGGCTGCGCTCGGTCAGCGCGGCTGTCCGCGCCTCGGCCCGCGCGGCGCGCTCCGCCGACTCGGCCGCCGCGATCACCGCCTGTACGGCCTGGCGCTGGCTGCGGTTGAGTATGCCCACCAGCACCGGAGCGCCGGTGGCCAGACCGAGCACCCAGGGCAGCTCGTCGTGCCCGGGACCGAGACGGAAGTACAGCACCCCGCCGCAGAGCAGACTGCAGATCCCGGCGAGGACGAGAGCCGGTCTGGTCTCCAGCCGGTATCCGATGTGACCGGCGAGGAAGAAGGCGAAGAGATAGCCCGTGCCGCTGCGGCTGACAGCGATCAGGGCGACCGCCGCGGCGATGCCGACCGTCAGCCACGGGAGCACGAGGCCCTGGGGAATCCTGTCCTCGGGCAGGCGCCGGGCCAGCAGCACCGCCGAGTTGATCACGAGCAGGACGGCGACGACCAGCCCCCGGCCGCTGAAGCCCAGGGGGCGGATCGTCAGGACTCCGGCGACGACGACCCCGAGGGTCATCGCCCACTGCATCCACGGGTCCTGTCCCGGCACCTGCCGCGCCCCCGCCTCCTGGGCCACGGTCTTCCCAGGAGGCGGGGGGCTGTCTGTCGCGGGCACGGGGAGAACATAACGCACGGTCAGGCCCTGCGGCTGAGGACGGGCACGGCGCGCGGCGTCATCTGCATCCGGCTCCGTATGAAGATGGTGGCGAGCCGCGTCACGACTTCGGTGAGCGCCATCAGTACGAACGCCGCGACCCACGCCTGATCGCTGGTGATGTGGTGGGCGACGCTGAATTGGGCGACCTGGTGGGCGCCGCCCGCGTGCTCGGTCCACAACTGGAAGCCCATCCGCGCCCCCATGCCGACGACCCACAAGATCGCCGACACGGCGCCGGCCTTGATCAGGACGTGCTCGCCGACGGTCCGGACGCGGGTGTAGATGCCGCCGGCGACGCCGAGCGCGGCGCCCACGCTCATCAGCACTCCGATGAGCACGAGGTCGTTGCCCGCGGTGGGAATGGTGTCCAGGTACGAGTTCGCGACGAAGGCCACGATGCCCAGCGGGATCAGGAAGGTCTTGAGGTCGAGTCGGCCTTCCCGCAGTTGCCGGAAGACGACGAGGAGAAGAGCGATGTCGGTGATCCACTCGGTCGATGTCATGCCCCCAAGACTGCTGCGACCAGGCACGAAGCACCTGGACCCAGGGGTGGAACCAAGGGTGGAGATGACTCCCCGCCCGGCCCTCCACCCCCACGGCGCCGCCGCGCGCCTGGACGCCGCAGAGCCCGCGCGCACACCGAAAAGGGCCGCCCGAAGGCGGCCCTGTAAGGAGAGAAGATGTGTCCGAGGGGGGACTTGAACCCCCACGCCCGATAAAGGGCACTAGCACCTCAAGCTAGCGCGTCTGCCATTCCGCCACCCGGACGGGGTGTGTCACCTCGGCCTATGGGCCGTGGCGACGAGGTAAACCATAGCAAAGATCCGGTCACATCGATCACGGGCGCGGAGCGGGCCGAGGGGGCCGATGAAGGGGCTGTGCGCGGGGCCCGGGGTGAGGGCGCGGAGGGGAGCCTTGGGCGGGGTGGGGGTGTCGGGGGAGGATGGGGGGAGGCATCGGCCGCGGTCGCCCGGGTGGTGGGCGGACGCGGCAGGCAACGAGCGAGGAGACAGCGTGAGCGAGTCGGGGCCGGGCAGGGCGGAGAACGGGACGGTCACGGGCGAGGACGAGGTCGTCGACCTGTGCAGTGAGCTGATCCGGATCGACACCAGCAACTACGGCGACCACTCGGGGCCGGGGGAGCGGGCGGCGGCGGAGTACGTCGCGGAGAAGCTCGCCGAGGTGGGCCTCGAACCGCGGATCTTCGAGTCGCACCAGGGCCGGGCGTCCACGGTGGCGCGGATCGAGGGCGAGGACCGCTCGCGGCCCGCGCTGCTGATCCACGGGCACACCGACGTGGTCCCGGCCAACGCGGACGACTGGACGCACCACCCGTTCTCCGGCGAGATCGCCGACGGCTGCGTGTGGGGCCGGGGCGCGGTCGACATGAAGGACATGGACGCGATGACGCTGGCGGTCGTACGCGACCGGCTGCGCAGCGGGCGCAAGCCGCCGCGCGACATCGTGCTCGCCTTCGTCGCGGACGAGGAGGCGGGCGGTGTGTACGGCGCCCGGCACCTGGTCGACAAGCACCCCGACCTCTTCGAGGGCGTGACGGAGGCGATCGGCGAGGTCGGCGGCTTCTCCTTCACCGTCAACGAGAACCTGCGGCTGTACCTGATCGAGACCGCCCAGAAGGGCATGCACTGGATGCGGCTCACGGTGGACGGCACCGCGGGGCACGGCTCGATGACCAACAACGACAACGCGATCACCGAGCTGTGCGAGGCCGTCGGGCGGCTCGGCAGGCACGAGTTCCCGGTCCGCGTCACCAAGTCCGTCCGCGGCTTCCTCGACGAGCTGTCGGACGCCTTCGGGGTGGAGCTGGACCCGGAGGACATGGAGACGACGCTCGCCAAGCTCGGCGGCGTCGCCAAGATGATTGGCACGACCCTGCGGAACACCGCGGCCCCGACGATGCTCGGCGCGGGCTACAAGGTGAACGTGATCCCCGGCCAGGCCACCGCCCACGTCGACGGCCGCTTCCTGCCGGGCTACGAGGAGGAGTTCCTGGCCGACCTCGACCGGATCCTCGGCCCGCGCGTCAAGCGCGAGTCGGTGCACTCCGACAAGGCGCTGGAGACGGACTTCGACGGCTCCCTGGTGGACGCCATGCAGCTCGCCCTCAAGGCGGAGGACCCGATCGCGCGCGCCGTGCCGTACATGCTCTCCGGCGGCACCGACGCGAAGTCCTTCGACGACCTGGGCATCCGCTGCTTCGGCTTCGCGCCGCTCCAGCTCCCGCCGGAGCTGGACTTCGCCGGGATGTTCCACGGTGTTGACGAGCGGGTGCCGGTGGACGGCCTGCGGTTCGGGGTCCGGGTCCTCGATCGTTTCATCGAGAACTGCTGACGGTTCGGCCGCCCGTACGAGTACGGGCGGCCCGGATCGCTGGGACGAGTGAATGATCCAGTGCTTTCGTAGCTCTATTCCTCCGGCTTCGTTACGACGTGTGTGGTCCGCGGCTGGGACCGCACTTGTCAATCAGGAGGAAGAAAATGATCAAAAAGGTCGTAGCCGCTGCGGCTGTCACCGGCGGTCTCGTGCTCGCGGGTGCGGGCATGGCTGTCGCCGACTCCGGCGCCCAGGGCGCCGCTGTGCAGTCGCCCGGTGTGCTGTCCGGCAACCTGATCCAGATCCCCGTGCACGTGCCGGTGAACCTGTGCGGCAACACGGTCTCCGTGATCGGTCTGCTCAACCCGGCCTTCGGCAACTACTGCGTCAACAAGTAGTCCGAAGGCGTTCGGAACCCCTGTGGTCCGAACCGTCGGAACCGGCCCCGGAAGCGCGTATGCCGCGCTCCGGGGCCGGGCCGTGTCTGCGGCGGACCCGCGTCCCACCGTCGCGCGTCTCACCATGTGGCCCGCACTTGGCGGATGATCCGGCGGCGCAACCGCACCCTGCGGCTGCCGTCGGGGTAGAGGCGCACCCGGTCCAGTTCCCAGTGCCCGTACTCGGCCTCGTCCGTGAGCAGTCGTGTCGCGTCCTTGCGGGAGACCCCGCGTGCGACGTACATCTCTCTGAATTCGTATTCCGGCATCGCATCTATTGTGCGGGCAACGCCCCGGTGCGGATAGCGTCTGCCTCATGTCTGATGACGTGCAGCCCACCGTTGCCGAGGTCCGAGCCGCTGTCGAGGCGGTCAAGGCCGCGCTGGACCGCCACCTCGAGGCGATCGAGAACCGTACGGGCGAAGACGATCCCGCCGTCTACGCGGCGTTCGAGTCGCTGGCTTCGGCCGCCGAGTCGTATGACGAGTTGCTGTACGACACCTACGACGAGGTGACTCCCTTCGAGGTGCCCGCGGGCGACTCGCTGCCGGAGTACACCGGTCCCGAGGACCCGGAGGCCATCAGTGTGCTGATCCGCCGCGACTACACGATCGTTGAGCCCTCCCGGCTGTTCGCGCAGGCCAGAAGGGCCGATGACGGCGACGGCGCGGCGGACGCCACGGTGAACGCGGCGGTCGGGGTGATCTTCGGCGAGTACGAGCCGGACGAGATCGCCCAGCGCCACAAGGAGTTCGGCCTGGAGGAGGGCGACTCCACGGTGTGGGTGTCGGCCGTGCCGGAGGCCGCGGAACCGGGGGAGTGGCTGGACGCGCCCTTCGAGCAGGCCGACCCGCAGCTCGTCATCTGCCGCTTCGACGTGAGCGCCGTCTTCGACGACGAGCTGAGCGTGCTCGACCCGGACTGAGCGGGTCGCCCGAGCGCCAGGAGGGGGCGGACAGCGGGCGCTGTCCGCCCCCAGGCGCGTCCGGGGCCGGTGGGCGGCGGGACGGGCCCGTACGGGCCCGCCGGGCCGGTGGGCGGCGTTGAGCCGTACGGAGCCGCCGGGGAGGTGGCGGGCGGCGGTTGAGCCGTACGGAGCCGCCGGGGAGGTGGCGGGCGGCGGTTGAGCCGTACGGAGCCGCCGGGGAGGTGGCGGGCGGCGGTTGAGCCGTACGGAG
>NZ_JBIVOA010000009.1:279955-386504 GCF_044753885.1 Streptomyces sp. NPDC093221
TACGGAGCCGCCGGGCCGGTGGTGGGCGGCGGCTGAGCCGTACGGGGCCCGCGCCGCCCGTCAGTCGGCGGCCAGCTCCCGCAGCACGGTCACCAGCCGGGTCGTGCGCGGCGCGGCCTGGGGACCGGCCACGGCCTGGGCCAGGCCCTGATCGGCGCCCTGGACGACCGACAGGTGCCGCTCGCCGCGCGCGAACGCCGTGTAGACCCAGGACCGGGTGAGCAGCGGCCCCGCGTCGCCCGGTACGACCACCACGACCGCGGGCCAGCGCATCCCGGCCGCCTGGTGCCCGGTGATCGCCCAGGCGTGCCGTACGGTCGTCGCCACGTCCGCGCGCGGCACCAGCACCGGCCCGTCCTCGCACTCCAGCCGCAGTCCGTCCGGCTCCGCGCCGACGACCGTGCCGGGCAGCGTACGGCCGGGGACCGGCACGTGGACGACGCGGTCGCCGGGGTCGAAACCGGCGAAGCGGCCGGGGCCGGGATTCAGCCGTTCTTTGAGCGCCGCGTTGAGCACGCGGGTGCCGACCGCGCCGCCGTGCCCCGGCGTGATCACCTGGGTCCGCTCCGCCGGTACGCCGATGGCGCGCGGTACGGAGTCGGCGACGAGCTGCACCGTACGGTGCACGGCCTCGCGCGGGTCGCGTACGGGGACGACGACGACCTCCTTGTCCGGGGCCTCGACCGGGGCGAGTTCGCCGATGCCGATGAGCGAGACCAGCTCGCCGATCGGGCCGGGGTCCGGGGTGCGGGAGGCGACCCGCGGGCAGGACTTGGCGGCCAGCATGTCGGCGAAGGCCAGACCGGGGCCCGCCGACCACATCGCGTGCTCGTCGCCGCTGAACACCAGCCGGGCGCCGTCGGGCACCGCCTCCACCAGTGAGGCGGCCTCCTCGATGCCCAACTGCTGGGCGTCGAGCACCGCGAGCAGGTCCAGGGCGAGGGCGCCGTCGCCGGACCTGCCGGGGCCCTGCGTACCGGCCAGCAGCGCCTCGACCGTCACGGCCGCGTCCTCGCCGAGCGCCTCGGCCAGCCGCCGCCTGCCGTTCGCCGTGTACGCGGCGGCGTACGCCCGCAGGCCCGCCGCGCGCGCCGCGGCCACCAGGGCGGTCGGCTCCTCGCGGGCCGCCTCGCCGCCGGAGTGCACGACCAGGCCGCTGCCCGCGGCGGCCCTGATCAGCTCCGCCGCCGACTTCGACGGCGCGCCCGCGGCGGCCTTCTCCCAGTCCGTGCCGTGGTCGCCCTCGAAGGAGCGCAGCAGCCGCACACAGCCGTCCGCCAGGCTCTCCTCCGCCAGCGCGTACCGGTCGAGGCCGATCAGCAGCGGTACGTCCGCCGCGCCGTCCTCGCCCTCGTCCTCCTCCTCGCTCGCGGCCTCCGAGGCCGTCGCGGGGTGCGCGGGGTGCTCGGGGAAGACGAGCACCTGGCCGTCGGCCACGGCGGAGGCCACGGCCGCCGCCGGGTCCGGTACGGCGCGGGCCGCCAGCTCCGCCTGTAGCTCTGCCGACCGCAGGGCCGTGTGCCCCTTCTCGGCGGCGCGCTCCAGCAGCCAGCCGACCAGCGCGTTCGCCCGCCGCTCGTCGTCCGGGCGGCACTGCGCGCCGAGCAGCGCGCGGGCGAAGGTGTCCGCCGGTTCCACCCGTACGCCGGGCAGGCCGAGCACCAGCCACGGGTCCTCCCGCAGCGCCTCCCCCGCCCGCTCCCCGAGCGCTCTGACCGCCGCCTCCGCCAACTCCCCTGGCGCGCCGCCCTCTTCCAGCACGGCCTTCGCCGCCGCGACGGCCGCCGGATCAACGGCCGCCTTCCGCAAGCCGCCCTCGCGTACCCGCGCCCCGGCCGAAGCCGCCCCGCCGCCGGACGCCGCGCCCGCGCCGGCCCGAGGCCGCGCCTCGACACCGGCCGCCGCGCCCGCCCCGGAGGCCGCCGGAGCCTCGCCGTGGCCCTCGCGCCCGTCCTGAGGGCCATCGGCCCCGGCCGACGCCTGCGGCGCGGCGCCAGGACCTGTGACTCCGCTCTGGGGCGCGTCGGCCCCGGCGGACGGCCGCGGCCCCGGGGCAGGACCCGTGGCTCCCGACGCGGGTCCGTCCGCCCCGGCGTCCGGGGCCGTAACTCCCGTCTCGGACGCCTCCGTTCCGGCCCCTGACGGCTCCTCGGCGCCGTCCTCGGCGCCGTCCTCGTCCCCGCTCCCGTCCGTCGCCTCCACGGACGACTGGGCGTCGTCTGTCGCCTCCGCTTCGGCCTCCGGCGCGCCGTCCGCGCCGTCCGTCCCCGCCGGGACACCGGCGCCGACCTCCGCCGCCTCCGCGGCCTGCATGGTGGCGGCCTCCGCCGCCATCGCCTCGCGCCGCTTGCGGCGGGCTTCGGCCGCGTCACCGCGCGGCGCGGGCGCCGCCGGATTGTCGCCGCGCTCGATCGAGCGGACGGCGGCGGCCAGCGCGGCCACGTCGGCGACCGGCTTGGCGGCGGCACGGCTCCCCGGCACCGCGGCGGACGCCGTGCCCGTGGGCCGCTCCTGCGGGGCCGTCCGCGAGCCGCCCCCAGAGGACGACCCGTCCGCGGCGGCCGAGGCGGAGCCGCTGGCCTCGCCCGCCGCGAGAGCGCCGCCTCCGGCCGTGGACGGGCCGTCCGCGGCGGCCGGTGGGTTCGCCGGGCCTCCGGCGGGGCCGCTCGGCGGCGGGGGAGTGGGGGATTCGGTCACTGCGGCCTCCGTGGGGTGGTGGACCGGCGGGAGGCTTGCGTGCCGTTCAGAGCGTGCTCCAGTCGTGGTCCGGATAGCGGTGCAGGGGTGCTGACACGTCGTCGAGCGCCAGGCAGATCTCTTCCGGAAGCGTAAGCGCCTCCACTGACAACGAGGCGATGAGCTGCTGCGCGTTGCGCGCGCCGAGGATGGGGGCGGCGACACCGGGCCGGTCGCGTACCCAGGCGAGGGCGACGTGCAGCGGGGAGACCGCCAGGCCGTCGGCCGCTATCGCGAGGGCGTCCACGATGAGCCGGGCGGTCTCGTCGAGGTAGGGGGCGACGAAGGCGGCCATGTCGTCGGAGCCGCCGCGCGACTCGGGCGGCGTGCCGTTGCGGTACTTGCCGGTGAGCACACCGCGGCCGAGCGGCGAGGAGGGCAGCAGGCCGACCCCGAGGTCGATCGCGGCGGGCAGCACCTCGCGCTCCACGCCCCGCTGGAGGAGCGAGTACTCCATCTGCGTACTGGCCAGCGGCGTCCGCCCGGGCGCGGCGAGCTGCCACGCGGCAGCCTTGGCGAGCTGCCAGCCGCAGAAGTTGGAGACGCCGACGTAGCGCGCGCGGCCGGAGCTGACGGCGATGTCCAGCGCCTGGAGCGTCTCCTCCGTGGGCGTACCGGGGTCGAAGGCGTGCACCTGCCAGAGGTCGACGTAGTCCGTGCCCAGCCGCTGCAAGGACGCGTCGAGCGCGGACAGCAGGTGTCCGCGCGAGGCGTCGAACCGCCGGTCGGGGTCCGGCACGCTGCCCGCCTTGGTGGAGATCACCAGATCGGCCCGCGGCACGAGATCCTCGATCAGCCGCCCGAGCAGATACTCGGCGCCGCCGTCGGCGTACACGTCCGCCGTGTCGACCAGGCTGCCCCCGGCGTCCCAGAACGCCTTGAGCTGGTCGGCGGCGTCGCGTTCGCCGGTGTTGCGTCCCCAGGTGAGCGTGCCGAGACCGAGTCGGGACACGCGCAACCCGGTGCGGCCCAGGTGCCTATGCTCCATGGGCGCTGAGATTACTGCCCGCACCGGCCGAATGGGCGGCAGTGACGTACCTGACAGGGCCCCGTGCCGCGGCGGGGCGCTACAGTCCGGAGGTACAACGACGTTACTCGCCAGTATGTCGGCGGACGACGGCGGTGACATGACAGCGCAGACCTGACAGCGAAGACCTGACAGCGACGGACGCGAGAGCGACGGACGCGAGAGCGACGGACGCGAGAGCGACGACGCGACAGCGACGACACGGCGGCGGAAAGAGGAGCGGTATGCGGCTCGGGATCAACCTCGGCTACTGGGGCGCCGGGATGGACGCGGACAACCTCGCCGTCGCCCAGGAGGCGGACCGGCTCGGCTACGACGTGTGCTGGGCCGCCGAGGCGTACGGATCCGACGGCCCCACCGTGCTCTCCTGGGTCGCCGCGCAGACCGAGCGGATCGACGTCGGCTCGGCGATCTTCCAGATCCCGGCGCGTGCCCCCGCGATGACGGCGATGACCGCCGCGACCCTGGACTCGCTGTCCGGCGGCCGGTTCCGCCTCGGCCTCGGCGTGTCGGGCCCGCAGGTCTCCGAGGGCTGGTACGGCGTCAAGTTCGACAAGCCGCTCTCCCGCACCCGCGAGTACGTGGAGATCGTCCGCAAGGCGATGTCCCGCGAGCGGCTGAGCTACGAGGGCGAGCACTGGACGCTGCCGCTGCCCGGGGGCCCCGGCAAGCCGATCAAGCTCACCGTGCACCCCGAGCGCGAGCACATCCCGCTCTACATCGCCGCGATCGGCCCGAAGAACCTGGAGCAGACCGGCGAGATCGCCGACGGCGCCCTGCTGATCTTCCCGTCCGCCGCGCACCTGGAGGACACCGCGCTGCGGCACATCAGGGCCGGGCGCGAGAAGGCCGGTCTGACGCTGGACGGCTTCGACGTCAGCCCGACCCTGCCGCTCGCCCTCGGCGAGGACGTCCCGGCGCTGGCCGACATCTTCCGCCCGTACACCGCGCTGTACGTCGGCGGCATGGGCAGCCGCAAGCAGAACTTCTACAACCAGCTCGCGCAGCGCATGGGGTACGAGAAGGAGGCCGCCAAGATCCAGGACAAGTACCTGGCGGGCGACAAGAACGGCGCGGGGGCGGCCGTGCCGCAGGACCTCATCGACTCCACCTGCCTGCTCGGCACGGTCGACCGGATCGCGGACCGGCTGCGCGAGTACGCCGACGCCGGGGTCACCACGCTCAACATCACGCCCGCCGGATTCACGCGGGACGAGCGGATCGCGGGCGTACGGGCGGGCGTCGAGGCGCTGGAGCGGGCCGGGCTCGCGGGGGCGTAAGCCGAGGACGTGACGACGGGTCGGCCCGAAGGGGGCCGGCCACGGCCCCGTGCCGCTGTCGGTCCGATGGGCCGGTCATGGCCCCGTGCCGCTCGACGCGCGCGGGGCCGTGCGCGGCGCCCGCCTCGACGCGGCCCAGCGCCCGTCCTCATGACGGCCCGGCCCAGCGCCGCGCTCAGCTCGGTACCAGCCGCCCCAACAGCCGCCCGAAGGCGATGAGTCGCGCTATCTGCCCGGCGCCGCCGTCGTCCAGGGACTTGCTGAAACGGAACGCCTCGGGGCGGAATTTGGCGGAGGCGACCGGCAGCGGCGAGTCCGGGTCGGCCTGCACCGCGCTCATCTCGTGCGGCATCGCGGTGGCCAGCACCAGATAGACCCCGCGGTCGATCCGCTGCCCGCCCTCGTCGCGGCCGACCAGGGTGCGCATCCCGACGTGCCCGATCGAGTCCAGCGGCAGCACCTGCACCGATGAGTCCAGTACGGTGCCGCCCGGCGCCTTGTCGTCCGCCAACTCCTCGCTGTGCCACAGGATCAGCCGCCGCCCGTCGCACACCGCGGCCTCCTGCCACACCGAGGTGCCCGCCTCGGTCAGGTCGACCACCCGCTCCAGGGTGAAGCCGCGCACGCGGCGGCGGCCCAGCACACCCTCGATGGCGTCGAGCGCGACGTCCGCGTGCAGGAAATACGCGTCGGCGGCGTCCTCCAGGCGGCCGTACGGAGACCAGTCAGAGCCGGCCGGACCACTCCGGCGCGCGCTCGGACGGCTCCTCGTCGCCTTGCTGAACATCTCCACCTGCTTCGCCATCCCGACTGCTGCCCGAAAACTGAAGGGCCCCCCGACCCCTAGACCTTACCTATGAGGCAAGTCGGCGAGGGCTAGGCCGGGGGCAGTGGATCGCAGGGAATTCAGCGGCCGTGGTGGGGGCTCGGGGGGATCTTCCCCGCCACGGCCGTCCCCCAGCACAACGGGTCGGCGGCGGAAGGGTTACGGTGGCGGGCATGCCCACCGTGATCCTTGTCCGGCACGGCCGGTCGACCGCCAACGCCGACGGAGTGCTGGCCGGATGGAGTCCGGGCGTCGCCCTGGACGACACCGGCCGGGCCCAGGCGACCGTGCTCGCCGCCCGACTCGCCGCACTGCCGCTCGCCGCCGTCGTGTGCAGTCCGCTGCAACGCTGCCAGGAGACCGTAGGACCGCTGCTCGACACGCGCCCCGAGCTGCCGCTGCACACCGACGAGCGGGTCGGCGAGTGCCACTACGGCGACTGGACGGGCCGCAAGCTGGCAGAACTGGCGGAGGAGCCGATGTGGGCGACCGTCCAGCGGCACCCCTCTGCGGCCGTCTTCCCCGGTGAGAACGGCGAGTCGCTGCGCGCGATGCAGGCCCGCGCGGTGGACGCCGTACGGGACTGGAACGCCAGGATCGAGGCCGAGCACGGGCCCGACGCGCTGTACCTGGTGTGCTCGCACGGCGACATCATCAAGTCGCTGGCCGCCGACGCGCTCGGCATGCACCTGGACCTCTTCCAGCGGATCAGCACCGACCCCTGCTCGGTGACCGTCATCCGCTACACCCCGTACCGCCCCTTCCTGCTCCGCCTCGGCGACACCGGCGACCTGACCCCGCTGATCCCGCCCCCGCCGCGGGACAAGCCGCAGGGCAACGAGGACGACGCGGTCGTCGGAGGCTCCACCGGCGCCCTGTGATCAGCTTCCGCAGTAGGGTGGGGGACCGGCAGTGGAACCAGTGAATGCCACCAGAACGCATCGCGCCAAAGCAGCGATTCAGTCGAGATAACGGAGCGGGACGTGCCCCGTCAGGTCTTCTTCTACGAGCAGCCGGACCGTTTCGTGGCCGGGACAGTCGGCCAGCCGGGTCAGCGGACCTTCTTCCTCCAGGCCACCGCGGCGGGCAGGACCACCAGCGTGGCGCTGGAGAAGACGCAGGTCGCGGCGCTCGCCGAGCGGGTGGACGAGCTGCTGGACGAGGTGGTGCGCAGGTCGGGCGGCAACGCCTCGGTGCCCGCCGTCGCCCCTGCGGAACTGGCCGACTCCGCCCCGCTGGACGCCCCCGTCGAGGAGGAGTTCCGGGTCGGCACCATGGCCCTGGCCTGGGACGGCGCCCACGAGCGGATGGTCATCGAGGCGCAGGCGCTGGTCGAGCTGTCCGGTGAGGACGAGGACGACCTGGAGGCGGCCGAGGAAGAGCTGCTCCAGGACGACGAGAACGGCCCGCCGCTGCTGCGCGTCCTGCTGACCGGCGCCCAGGCCCGCTCCTTCGCCAAGCGCGCGCTCGACGTGGTCTCCGCGGGGCGCCCGCCGTGCCCGCTGTGCAGCCTCCCCCTGGACCCGGAAGGACACGTATGCCCGCGTCAGAACGGGTACCGGAGGTCGGCCTGAGCCCCGGCACCGAGGCCCTCGTCCACGGCGAGCTGACCGTGCGCGGCCAGGTGCGCGACGCCTCCAACGCCGTGCTGTTCTGCGAGACCGAGTACGAGGGCCGCGCGCTCGCCTGCGTGTACAAGCCGGTGGCCGGGGAACGCCCGCTGTGGGACTTCCCCGACGGCACCCTGGCCCAGCGCGAGGTGGCCGCGTACCTGGTCTCCGAGGCGACCGGCTGGGGCCTGGTGCCGCCCACCGTGCTGCGCGACGGACCGTACGGCGAGGGCATGGTCCAGCTCTGGATCGACCCGCCGGACCTGACCGCGGACACGGATTCGGGTACGGATACGGAAGTCGGCCCCGACGAGGCCCCCGACGCCGCCGCCGACACCAATTCCGACACCGACGCCGACACCGACCCCGCGCAGCCGGAGCTCTTCGGACTGACCGAGGACACCGAGCCCGCCCCCGGCTGGAAGCCCGTCGTCGAGGCCCGGCTGGAGAACGGCCGCACCGCCCTGCTGGTGCACGCCGACGACATACGCCTGCGCCGCCTGGCCGTGCTGGACGCCGTCATCAACAACGCCGACCGCAAGGGCGGCCACCTGCTCCAGACCGCCGACGGGCGGCTCTACGGCATCGACCACGGAGTGACGTTCCACACCGAGGACAAGCTGCGCACCCTGCTGTGGGGCTGGGCGGGCGAGCCGCTGCCGGACGAGGCCGTGGCCGTACTGCGCAAGCTCCAGGCGGAGCTGTCGGGGGCGCTCGGCGACCGGCTCGCCGAGCTGATCACCCCCGCGGAGACGGCCGCCGTACGGGCCAGGACCGAGCGGCTGCTGCGGTCGGGAGTGCACCCCGAGCCCGGCGGCGAGTGGCCGTCGATCCCCTGGCCGCCGGTCTGAAGCGGGGCGCTCCGGGCCGTCCGGGAGAGCGTTCCGGCAGCGCGCCCGAGCCGCCTCGTCCGGCATTGCCCCAGCTCCGGTTCGTTTGCCAGTCGTCTGCACGGTTAATCTCATGACATGCATGCCTGGCCCGCTTCCGACGTCCCCGCCCTTCCCGGCACTGGACGCGCACTCCGTCTCCACGACACCGCGACCGGTGGGCCGCTGACGATCGATCCGGGCCCGGTGGCCCGGATCTACGTCTGCGGGATCACCCCCTACGACGCCACTCACCTGGGGCACGCGGCCACGTACAACGCGTTCGACCTCGTGCAGCGCGTGTGGCTCGACACGAAGCGCCAGGTGGAGTACGTCCAGAACGTCACGGACATCGACGATCCGCTGCTGGAGCGGGCCAACGCGACCGACGTCGACTGGGTCGAGCTGGCCGAGCGGGAGACCGCGCTGTTCCGCGAGGACATGACCGCGCTGCGGATGCTGCCGCCCGCCCACTACATCGGCGCGGTCGAGGCCATTCCGGGCATCGTCCCGCTGATCGAGCGGCTGCGGGACGCGGGCGCGGCGTACGAACTCGGCGTCGACACGTACTTCTCGATCGCCGCCGACCCCGACTTCGGCAAGGTCTCCGGGCTCGACGCCGCCACGATGCGCGCGCTCTCCGCCGAGCGCGGCGGCGACCCGGACCGGCCGGGCAAGAAGAACCCGCTGGACCCGATGCTGTGGATGGGCGCCCGCGAGGGCGAGCCGAGCTGGGACGGCGGCTCGCTCGGCCCCGGCCGCCCCGGCTGGCACATCGAGTGCGTGGCCATCGCGCTCGACCACCTCGGCATGGGATTCGACGTCCAGGGCGGCGGCTCCGACCTGGCCTTCCCGCACCACGAGATGGGCGCCTCGCACGCCCAGGCGCTCACCGGCGAGTACCCGTACGCGAAGGCGTACGTGCACGCGGGGATGGTCGCGCTGCACGGCGAGAAGATGTCGAAGTCCAAGGGGAATCTGGTCTTCGTCTCCACGCTGCGCCGCGACGGCGTCGACCCGGCGGCGATCCGGCTCGCGCTGCTCGCCCACCACTACCGCGCCGACTGGGAGTGGACCGACGCCGTGCTCGCCGAGGCGGTCGAGCGGCTCGCGCGCTGGCGGGCCGCCGTCTCCCGGCCGGACGGGCCGTCCGCCGACGCGCTGCTCGAAGAGATCCGCGAGGCGCTGGCCGACGACCTCGACGCGCCGCGCGCCCTGGCCGCCGTGGACCGCTGGGCCGCCGCGCAGGAGTCCGAGGGCGGCACCGAGACCGGCGCGCCCGGCCTGGTGTCGCGCACGGTGGACGCGCTGCTCGGAGTCGCGCTGTAGCCCGCACACCCCAACCGCCCCACCCGTGACCGCCCTTGGACTCACCCCGAGTCCGAGGGCGGTTTCCGTTCCGCTTCCGTTCCGCCCATGGTCTCATGCTCGATTTTGCGCTAAACACGCTTCATGCAAACAAGAGTGCGCACTAGAGTGGCGCTGGTCGGTGCAGCCGTGCTCGGTCTGCTCATGGCCTTCACGGGACCCGGCGGCGCGCAGGCCGCCGCGCCCACCGCGACCGCCGAGACCTCCGTGGGGGACGTGACCGGCTTCGACCACGCCGGCGCCGTCTACCGGCTGCACGCGGGTCAGGCCCTGGCCCGGGTCAGCTTCGTGTCGGCCGACACCTTCCGTATCGAACTGGCCCCGGACGGCGCCTTCACCGATCCGACCGGCGACGACATCGTCCTGCCGCAGGGCGCGCCGCCCGCCACGCGCTGGAAGGACGCGGGCGACGCCTACGAGTTGAGCACCTCGGCCGTCACGCTGCGGGCCTACAAGGCGCCGCTGCGCTTCGCCCTCTACCGGGCCGACGGCACCCGGGTCTGGTCCGAGACGAAGCCGCTGAGCTGGACCAAGGACAGCACCACCCAGACCCTCGACCGCGGCGCGGCCGAGCAGTTCTACGGCGGCGGCATGCAGAACGGCCGCGGCAACACCTCGCACCGCGGCCAGACCCTCCAGGTCGGCGTGGACGGCAACTGGAACGACGGCGGGCACCCCAACTCCGTGCCGTTCTACCTCTCCACGGCCGGATACGGCGTCTTCCGCAACACCTACGCGCCCAACACCTACAGCTTCGGCGAGCCGGTGACCGCGAGCGCCGAGGAACAGCGCTTCGACGCCTACTACTTCGCGGGCGACGCCAAGCGGGTGATCGGCGACTACACCAAGCTGACCGGCAAGCCCTTCCTGCCCCCGGTCTACGGCCTGGAGCCGGGCGACTCCGACTGCTACCTGCACAACGCCAACCGCGGCGAACGCCACACCCTCGACGCGCTCGACGTGGCCGCCGACTACACCGCCAACGACATGCCCAACGGCTGGATGCTCGTCAACGACGGCTACGGCTGCGGGTACGAGAACCTGCCGGAGACGTCGGCGGGCCTGGCGAAGCAGGACATGAAGCTCGGCCTGTGGACCGAGGACGGCCTGGACAAGCTCGCCGACCAGGTCAAGGCGGGCCAGCGGGTCGCCAAGCTCGACGTCGCCTGGGTCGGCGACGGCTACAAGCACGCGCTGGACGGCTGCAAGGACGCCTACCAGGGCATCGAGGACAACAGCGACGCCCGCGGCTTCACCTGGGCGCCGGAGAGCTGGGCGGGCGCGCAGCGCTGCGGCGTGCAGTGGTCCGGCGACCAGTACGGCACCTGGGACTACATCCGCTGGCAGATCCCGACCTACGCGGGCGCCACGATGTCGGGCCTGGCCTACACCTCGGGCGACATCGACGGCATCTTCGGCGGCAGCGCCGACACGTACACCCGCGACCTGGAGTGGAAGTCCTTCCTGCCCGCCGTCATGACGATGGACGGCTGGGCCGCCAGCGACAAGCAGCCCTATCAGTACGGGGAGCCGTACACCTCGATCAACCGCCAGTACCTCAAGCTCAAGGAGTCGCTGCTGCCGTACATGTACAGCTACGCGGCCGAGGCGAACAGGACCGGTGTCGGCGCGGTGCGCCCGCTGGCGCTGGAGTACCCGGACGACCCGGTGGCGGCGACCGACGCGGCGAAGTACGAGTTCCTGTCCGGGCAGGACTTCCTGGTCGCGCCGGTCTACGAGGACTCCGCGGTGCGTGACGGCATCTACCTGCCCAAGGGCACCTGGACCGACTACTGGACCGGCCGGATCTACCAGGGGCCGACCACGGTCGACGGCTACAGCGCGCCGCTGGGCACCCTGCCGCTGTTCGTCAAGGCCGGTGCCGCCGTGCCGATGTGGCCCGGCATCAGGTCGTACCGGGACCGTACGGCCGACTCCCCGGTGGCCTGGGACGTCTACCCGCAGGGCACCTCGTCCTTCACCCTCTACGAGGACGACGGCGTGACCCGGCAGAGCCGCGCGGGGAAGTACGCGCGGCAGAAGGTCACGGTCACCGCGCCGAAGTCCGGCGCGGGCGAGGTGACGGTGGACGTCGGCGCGAGCGTCGGCGACTTCCGGGGCAAGCAGACCGCCCGGCCGTACGCGTTCACCCTGCACACCGGTGACGCGCCCGGCGCGGTGCTGCTCGACAGCAAGGTGCTGCCCCGGCTCGGCACCGAGGCCGCCTTCGACAAGGCGACGCAGGGCTGGTGGTACGACCCCGCCGACCGCGGGGGAGTGGTCCGGGTGAAGACCGCGACCCGGTCCACCGCCCAGGCGTTCCGGCTGCGGCTGGCGGGCTCCAGCGCGCTCGGCGGACGCGTGCCGGGCTCGGCCGCGGTGGTCTCCGCGCCCGCGGGCCAGGAGACCGGCGCCGGGGTCGCCTCCGACGTCGCCGTGGACCTGACCGCGGGCAAGCTGCCGGTGGTCGGCGCCAAGGTCTCGCTCCGGGCGCCGGACGGCTGGAAGGTGTCGGCGCCGCAGACCGTGCCCGTGCTGACCGCGGGGAACACCAAGCGGCTGCGCTTCTCGGTGACACCGCCCGCCGGGGTCACGGCCGGACAGACCGTGCTCACCGCGCGGGCCGACTACCTGTCGTCGGCGCCCGGCCGGGTCGCCGTCCAGCCGTTCGCGGTCGCGGCGATGCCCGCGCCGCCGACGGCCGACACGTATGCCGGGGATCTGACCTGGCTGACCTCGACCAACGGCTGGGGGCCGCCGGAACGCGACCGCAGCAACGGCGAGTCGGGCGCGGCCGACGGGCACACGCTGACCCTGGACGGGACGACGTACGCCAAGGGCATCGGGGCGCACGCGGCCTCCGACGTCGAGGTGTACCTCGGCGGCCGGTGCTCGGTGTTCACCTCGGACGTGGGCATCGACGACGAGATCGACGGCTACGGCTCGGTGACCTTCTCCGTCGTCGCGGACGGCGTCACGCTGTGGACCTCGCCCGTGCTCACCGGGGCGTCCGCCACCGTGCCGGTGTCGGTACCGGTGACCGGGGCCCGGCACGTCCATCTGAAGATCACCCCGGCGGCGACGTCACTCAGCGGTGACCACGGGGACTGGGCGGGGGCGCGGTTCCACTGCGCGTGACCGGTTGGGGGTGAGGGGGTGCGCGCGGCGCGCCCCCTCACTCCCGTCCGTCGCGCGGTCTACTCCTCGCGGCCGTCCCCGTCCCCGTTTGGGGCGTCCAGGTCGCCTTCCCCGTCCTTGGCGGCCTCGGCCTCGGTCTCCGTGTCGGCGTCGGCTGCGGCCTTGTGGTCGGCCTTGCTGTCGGCCTCGGCCTCGGCTGCGGCGTCCTTGTCGGCGCCGTCGTCCGTATCGGTGTCCGTGCCCGCGCCCGCGCCGCTGTCCGGGCCCAGCCGCGGCGACTGCGCACGGTCCCGGAACTGCGGCACCCCGCCGTCACCCTCGCTCGCGTACTCCCCGGCCTGCGGGTCGCGGCGGCGCAGATAGCGCTCGAACTCCTTGGCGATGGCCTCACCCGACGCCTCGGGCAGCTCCGCGGTGTCCCGCGCCTCCTCCAGCGTCTGGACGTACTCCGCGACCTCGCTGTCCTCGGCCGCGAGCTGGTCCACGCCGACCTGCCAGGCGCGCGCGTCCTCGGGCAGCTCGCCCTGCGGGATGCGCAGGTCGAGCAGGTCCTCGAGGCGGTTGAGCAGCGCCAGGGTGGCCTTGGGGTTGGGCGGCTGCGACACATAGTGCGGCACCGCCGCCCACAGGCTCACCGCGGGGATGCCCGCGTGCGTGCACGCCTCCTGGAGGATGCCGACGATGCCGGTCGGCCCCTCGTAGCGCGACTCCTCCAGATTGAGCGTCGTCGCCAGGTCGGGGTCCGAGGTCACCCCGGTGACCGGGACCGGCCGGGTGTGCGGGGTGTCGCCGAGCAGCGCGCCCAGCACCACGACCATCTCGACGCCCAGCTCGTGGGCGAAGCCCAGGATCTCGTTGCAGAACGAGCGCCAGCGCATGCTGGGCTCGATACCGCGGACCAGCACCAGGTCGCGGGGCTTGGGCGTCGTGATCCTGACGACCGAGAGCCGGGTCGTGGGCCATACGACCCGCCGTACCCCGGCGTCCATCCAGACCGTGGGGCGGTTCACCTGGAAGTCGTAGTAGTCCTCGGCGTCGAGCGCCGCGAAGACCTCGCCCTTGAACTCCCGGTCCATGTGCCCGACCGCGGTCGAGGCGGCGTCCCCGGCGTCGTTCCAGCCCTCGAACGCGGCCACCATGACCGGGTCGATCAGCTCGGGTACCCCCTCGAGCTCGATCACCCAGCGCCTCCTTCCGACCGGAGGGGAGCGGTGCCGTCCCCGTACCGGCTGCTGTTCCTGCACGTGCGGCACCAGCCTACGGCGTACCGAGGCCGGTGCCGTGGTTCTCGTAGCTGGATGATCCCCAGCGCGGCCCCCGATGAGTCACCGGCAGCGCCACCAGGTGAGACATCCGATCTGTTGCCCACAAAGTTTGGCCCCGCCCCTGGACTTCCGGCCCCGCGCGCCGCTATACATCGGATCATCAAGAAAAGATCCGATGTCTCACGACGGGGGTGTGCATGAGTCCGACCATTACCGAGGTCGACGTGTACGACATCCGCTTTCCGACCTCGGAGCAGCTCGACGGCTCGGACGCCATGAACCCCGACCCCGACTACTCCGCCGCCTACGTCATGCTCCGTACGGACTCGCCCGGCGGCCTGGCGGGCTACGGTCTCTGCTTCACGATCGGGCGCGGCAACGACGTCGTCGCCGCGGCGATCAGGACACTGCGACCCTACGTGGTCGGCCGCTCGGTGGACAGTGTCACGGGTGATCTTGGCGGCTTCTACCGGCTGCTCACCCACGACTCCCAACTGCGCTGGCTCGGCCCGGAGAAGGGCGTGATGCACATGGCCGCCGGGGCGGTGGTCAACGCCGCCTGGGACCTGGCCGCCCGCCGGGCCGGACTGCCGGTCTGGGAACTGCTGGCCGGGATGAGCCCGGAACAGCTCGTGGACATGGTCGACTTCCGCTACCTCAGCGACGCCATGACCCGCGACGAGGCGCTGGAGATCCTCCGCCGCGCCGAGCCGGGCCGCGCCGAGCGCGCCGCGGAACTGCGCCGTCGCGGCTACCCCGCCTACACCACGGAACCCGGCTGGATCGGCTACTCCGACGACAAGTTGACCCGGCTGTCCAAGGAGGCCGTCGCCGCGGGCTTCCAGCAGATCAAGCTCAAGGTCGGCGGCGACCTCGACGACGACCTGCGCCGGATGCGGCTGGCCCGCGACGCGGTCGGCCCCGACATCAGGATCGCCGTCGACGCCAACCAGCGCTGGGACGTCTCCGACGCCGTGGACTGGATGCGGGCGCTGGCGCCCTTCGACCCGTACTGGATCGAGGAGCCGACCAGCCCCGACGACGTCCTCGCGCACGCCGCGATCCGCGCGGGCCAGCCGGTGCCGGTCGCGACCGGCGAACACGTCGCCAATCGCGTGGTGTTCAAGCAGCTCCTCCAGGCCGGCGCGGTGGACTTCGTCCAGATCGACGCGGCCCGCGTCGCCGGGGTCAACGAGAACATCGCGATCCTGCTGCTCGCCGCCAAATTCGGCGTCCCGGTCTGCCCGCACGCCGGCGGCGTGGGCCTGTGCGAACTCGTCCAGCACCTGTCGATGTTCGACTACGTCGCCGTCTCCGGCACCTGGGACAACCGGGTGATCGAGTACGTCCCGCACCTGCATGAACACTTCACCGATCCCGTGGTGATGGACCACGGCCGATACCGCGCCCCTGCCGCGCCCGGCTTCTCCGCCCGTATGGTCCCGGAGTCGCTCGCCGACTACCGCTACCCGGACGGCCCGGTGTGGCAGGCGCGACAGGCCCGACAGGAGCTGACCCGATGAGCACCAGCGCCGATCCGACGCGTGCCGCCTCCGCCGCCCAGGACCTCGCGGGCCTCACCGCCCTCGTCACCGGCGGCGCCTCCGGGATCGGCGCCGCCACCGCGGCGCTGCTGACCGCCCGCGGCGCGCGCGTCGCCGTACTCGACCGCGACACCGCGGGCGCGCCGAGCGGCACCGTCCCCGTCACCGCCGACGTCACCTCGGACGAGGACGTACGGGCCGCGGTCGGCGCGGCCGTCGCCGAACTCGGCAGCCTGCACATCGTGGTGAGCAACGCCGGGATCGGCGCCATCGGCACCGTCGAGGACAACCCGGACGACGAGTGGCAGCGGGTGCTGGACATCAACGTCCTGGGCATGATGCGGACCGCCCGCGCCGCCCTGCCGCACCTGCGCGAGGCCGCCGCCGCCCGGCCGGGCAGCGCCTCCATCACCCACACCTGCTCGATCGCCGCGACCGCGGGACTGCCGCAGCGGGCGCTGTACAGCGCGAGCAAGGGCGCGGTGCTCGCCCTCACCCTGGCGATGGCCGCCGACCACGTACGCGAGGGCGTACGGGTCAACTGCGTGAACCCCGGAACCGCCGACACCCCCTGGATCGGCCGCCTCCTCGACCAGGCCGAGGACCCGGCCGCCGAGCGCGCGGCACTCGACGCCCGCCAGCCCCTGGGACGGCTGGTGTCCGCCGACGAGGTCGCCGCGGCCATCGTCTACCTGGCGAGTCCCGCCGCGGCGAGCGTGACCGGAACCGCGCTCGCCGTCGACGGCGGCATGCAGGGACTGCGCCTGCGCCCCGCCGGAAGCTGAGCCGCCACCCCGGCTTCCGCGCACGGCAGTTGTCCCCAAGTACGTCAGCTCCTCCGTACCTCAGCTCCTCCGTACCTCAGCTCCTCCGCACCTCAGGCACCGCCCCCGCACCACATCCTCCGCAGAGCCGACACACAATTCGAAGGGCAGGGCTCGACGATGAGACTGCGCAGAACGACCGTGGCCGCCTGTGCCGCACTGCTCGCGGTCACCGCGCTCGCCGGTTGCAACCGGGGAAGCGACAGCAAGGCGGGCAGCTCCGGCAAGGTCGGCATCGACCTGCCGCGCTCCGACAGCGACTTCTGGAACTCGTACAACAGCTACATAGAAAAGGGCGTCAAGGCCGGTGACGTCTCGGCCCTGCCCCGCACCAACTCGCAGAACGACATCGGCAAGCTCGTCGCGAACGTGCAGAGCTTCGCCAACGAGGGCGCCAAGGCGCTCGTGATGGCCCCGCAGGACACCGGCGCCATCGCCTCCACCCTGGAGCAGATGGCCAAGAAGAAGATCCCGGTGATCAGCGTCGACACCCGCCCCGACAAGGGCCCGGTGTACATGGTCGTCCGCGCGGACAACAAGGCGTACGGCACGAAGGCGTGCGAGTACCTGGGCGAACAGCTCAAGGGCAAGGGCAAGATCGCGGAGTTCGAGGGCGACCTGTCCTCGATCAACGGCCGCGACCGCTCGGAGGCGTTCGCCGCCTGCATGAAGAGCAAATTCCCGAACATCAAGGTGATCCCGCTGGTCACCAACTGGGACGGCGCCACCGCCTCGGCCAAGCTCCAGACCACGCTGGCCGCCGACCCGGACCTGAACGGCATCTACATGCAGGCCGGCGGGGTCTTCCTCCAGCCGACCCTCGCGCTGCTCCAGCAGAAGAACCTGCTCAAGCCGCCGGGCACGCCGGGACACATCACGATCATCTCCAACGACGGCATCCCCGAGGAGTTCAAGGCCATCAAGGCCGGGCAGATCGACGCCACCATCTCCCAGCCCGCCGACCTGTACGCGAAGTACGCGCTGTACTACGCCAAGGAGGCACTGGCCGGGAAGACCTTCCAGCCGGGCCCGACCGACCACGACTCCACGATCATCAAGATCCCCAACGGTCTCGAGGACCAGCTCCCCGCCCCGCTGGTCACCAAGGACAACGTGGACGACGCGAGCCTGTGGGCCAACCAGCTCGGGAAGAGCTGACCCATGGCCGAGGCCGTACCGCCCCCCGCGGTCCACGCGGAGGGCATCGTCAAACGGTTCGGGGCCACCGTGGCCCTGGACCGGGTGGGCATCACCGTCGCGGCCGGCGACTCGCACGCGCTCGTCGGCCGCAACGGGGCGGGCAAGTCCACCCTGGTCTCCGTGCTGACCGGGCTGCACGCCCCGGACGCCGGGCGGGTCTCCTTCCTCGGGAAGCCCGCCCCCGCGCCCGGCGACACCGCCGCCTGGCAGTCCAAAGTGGCCTGCGTCTACCAGAAGTCGATGGTCGTCCCCGATCTGACCGTCGCGGAGAATCTGTTCCTGAACAGATTCGGCCGCGGCCGGATCCGCTGGTCCGCGCTGCGCGGCCGGGCCCGCGACCTGCTCGCCGAGTACGGGGTCGACGTCGACCCGACCGCGCGCGCCGGTGATCTCACCGTCGAGCAGGGGCAGTTCGTGGAGATCGCGCGGGCCCTGTCCTTCGGCGCGCGCTTCATCATCCTGGACGAGCCCACCGCGCAGCTCGACGCGGCGGGCATCGAGCGGCTCTTCACCAAGCTGCGCGGCCTCCAACAGCAGGGCGTGGCCTTCCTGTTCATCTCGCACCACCTCCAGGAGGTCTACGACCTGTGCAGCACCGTCACGGTCTACCGTGACGCCCGCCATGTCGTGACCGCGCCCGTCGCCGAGTTGAGCAAGGCGGAACTGGTCGAGGCGATGACCGGTGAGGCGGCGCAGACCGAACTGGCCTGGCACGCACGGGGGTCGGCCGACGAGTCGGCGTCCAAGGCGCTGTCCACCTCGCTGCCGGTGCCGGTCTCCAAGGGCGCCGCGGACACCGGGGACGCCGTCCTGCGCGCCGAAGGGCTCGTGCTCGACGGCGCCTTCGACAGCATCGACTTCGCCGTACGCCCCGGCGAGGTGCTGGGCCTGGCCGGGGCCACCGCCAGCGGCAACACCGCGCTCGGCGAGACCCTGGTCGGGCTGCGCAAGGCCACCGGCGGCCGGACCCTGGTCGCGGGCAAGCCCGTGCGACCCGGCAGCGTCCCGCACGCGCTCGGCGCCGGGATCGGCTACGTACCCGAGGACCGGCACCGGCAGGGCCTGGTGCTCGGCCGCAGCGTCGCGGAGAACGCCACCCTCACCGTGACCGACCAACTCGGCCCGTACGGCACGGTCCTGCCGTCCAGGACCAGGGAATTCGCACAGCGCATGATCAGCTCGCTGGACATCAAGACCTCGGGACCGGCCCAGCCGGTGGCCGACCTGTCCGGCGGCAACCAGCAGAAGGTCGTCATCGCCCGCGCCCTGGCCCGCGACCCGCGCGTGCTGGTGGCCGTCCGGCCCACCGCGGGCGTGGACGTGAAGTCCAAGGACGCGCTGCTCGGCGTGGTCAGAGGCGTCGCGGACCGCGGCGACGCCGCCGTGATCGTCTCCGACGAACTGGACGACCTGCGGGTCTGCGACCGGGTGATCGCGCTCTTCCACGGGCGGGTGATCGCCGAGTTCGGCAGCGGATGGAGCGACCGGGACCTGGTCTCGGCCATGGAAGGGCTGCCCTCGGGCGGCGACGAGGGAGCCGAGGAATGAGTGACACCAGTCAGTTGACCGCCGATGTGGCGGTACCGGACAAGACCCGGCGGCCGGCGCCGCGTATCCAGCTCACCCGCTACCGGGACCTGTCCCTGCTGCCGGTGATCCTGCTGCTGGGCGTCATCGGCTTCATCGTGTCGCCCACCTTCCTGACCTCCGACAACCTCCTCGGCGTCCTCCAACAGTGCAGCGAGCTGAGCCTGTTGGTGCTCGGCGAGGCGATGATCCTGATCTCCGGCCGGATGGACCTGTCGCTGGAGTCCACCATCGGCGTGGCCCCCGTGATCGCCATGTGGCTGGTGATGCCGAGCACCGGCTCCGCCACCTACCACGGCATCGGACTGCTGCCCGGCTGGTCCTCGATCCCGCTCTGCCTGCTGGTGGGCGTGCTCATCGGCGGCTTCAACGGATTCCTGATCCTGAAACTGCGGGTCAACGGCTTCATCGCCACCCTCGGCATGCTGACCATGCTCCGCGGCCTCCAGGACGGCATATCCCAGGGCAAGTCCATCGTCGAGGTGCCCGCGTCCTTCTCCTACCTCGGCGGCGCGTCCTGGCTCGGCGCCCCGGCCGCGGTCTGGATCTGCCTGGTGCTCTTCGTCCTCGGCGGCCTGGCGCTCGGCTATCTGCGGCACGGCCGGGCGCTCTACGCGATCGGCGGCAACAAGGAGGCGGCCCGCGCGGCCGGTATCCGGGTCGACCTCATCACCTGGGTCGTCCTCGCCGTCGCGGGCCTGCTCGCCGCCTTCGCCGGTGTGCTCTACGTCGGCCACTACGGCGCGATCTCCTCGACCCAGGGCAACGGCTGGATCTTCCAGGTCTTCGCCGCCACCGTGATCGGCGGCGTCAGCCTCAACGGCGGCAAGGGCACCCTCTTCGGCGCCCTGACCGGTGTCGTCGCGCTCCAACTCGTCGTGAACGTCACGACGCTGGGCGGTGTGCCGCCGCTGTGGGACAAGTTCCTCTACGGTGCGATCATCATCGTCGCGCTGATCATCTCCCGCTTCGCGAGCGGCGAGAAGCAGGACTGACCGGATACCCGAGGGAGAGAACGTCACCATGCCCGTACCGGTACTGCCCCGGCTCGGCCTCGGCTGCGCGCCGCTGGGCAACCTCTACCGCGCCGTCACCGAGGAGGAGGCCGAGGCCACCGTGGCCGCCGCCTTCGAGACGGGGGCCGCGGGGCCCGTGTACCTCGACACGGCGCCGCACTACGGTCTCGGCCGGTCCGAGGAACGGCTCGGCCGGGCGCTGGCCGGACGGGACCGCTCCACGTACGTGCTCTCCACCAAGGTCGGCCGCAGGCTGCGCGACCTGCGGCCGGGCGAGGCCCCGGACGGCCAGGGCTTCACCGACTCCCCGGCCCGCGCGCGGGAGTGGGACTACACCGCCGACGGCATCCGCGCCACGCTGGAGGGTTCCCTGGAACGGCTCGGCGTGGACGCCGTCGACATCGTCTATCTGCACGACCCCGAGGACCACCTGCCGGAGATCTACGAGACCGGCTTTGCCGCCCTGGCCGACCTGCGCGATCAGGGCGTGGTCAAGGCCATCGGCTTCGGCATGAACTACAGCGACATCCTCGCCCGCCTCGTCGCGGACCTCGATGTCGACGTCGTGCTGTGCGCGGGCCGCTGGACGCTGCTGGAACGCACCGCGCTGGACGACCTGCTGCCGGCCTGCGAACGGCGCGGTACGAAGGTCGTCGTGGGGGGCGTCTACAACTCGGGCCTGCTGGCCGACCCGCGACCCGGCGCACACTACAACTACGTCGAAGCGCCACCGGAGATCCTGGCCCGCGCGCAGCACATCGCCGCCGTCTGCGCCGAGTTCGACGTCCCGCTGCGCGCCGCCGCGCTGCGCTACCCCTTCGCGCACCCCTCGGTGGTCTCGGCCGTGGTGGGTGCCGCCAACGCCGCCGAGGTGCGCGACAACGCGGAGCTGTTCTCGTACGACATCCCGGACGCGCTCTGGCACGCTCTGGTCGCCCGCGGGCTGCTGGACAAGGACGCGCCGCTGCCGCTCAGGGCTCCCGCCGAGGGGGCCTGACCCGATGCGGATCGACGCCCACCACCATCTGTGGGACCTCGAACGGCGCCCCCAGCCGTGGCTGACCGGGGCTGAACTCGACCCCATCGCCCGGACGTTCCGCCTCGCGGAACTCCTTCCGCTGCTGGACGCGCACGGGATCGACGCCACCGTGCTCGTCCAGTCCAGCTCCTCGCTCGACGAGACCCGCGAACTCCTCGCCCTCGCCCGCGACTCCGGTGGCCGGGTCGCGGGGGTCGTCGGCTGGGCCGACCTCACCTCGCCCGAACTCCCCGGCACCCTGGGCGCGTTGGCCGCCCTCGGACCCCTGGTCGGCATACGGCACCAGGTCCAGGACGAGGCCGACCCCGGATGGCTGGCGCGCGCCGACGTCAGGTCCGGCCTCGCCGCCGTCGGCGCCGCGGGGCTCGTCTACGACCTGCTCGTCACCGTCGACCAGCTCCCCGCCGCCATCGGCACGGTGCGGGCGCTGCCCGAGGTGCGGTTCGTCCTCGACCACGGGGCCAAGCCGCCGATCGGCGGCGGAGGCTGGGAGCCGTGGGCCGCCTCCATGACCGAGCTGTCGGCGCTGCCGAACGTCTCGTGCAAGCTCTCCGGGCTCGTCACGGAGGCCGACTGGCACCGGTGGCGCGTCGCCGACGTGCTGCCCTACGCCCGCCATCTCCTGGCCGCCTTCGGGCCCGACCGGCTCCTCTTCGGCTCCGACTGGCCCGTGTGCACCCTCGCCGCCGATTACTCCTCCGTCGTCGCCCTCGCCGAGGCCGCCCTCTCCCCTCTCACCCCCGCCGCCCGCGACGCCGTCCTCGGCCGCAACGCCGCTCGCCTCTACGCCCTGAACCTGCCCCCGTCGGGCCCCTGAGCCAGTGCAGCGCCTGCTCCCGGGGGCGCGGCCCCGGACGGTTCGTTCGCCGGGGCGGCAGGCCGGGTTTCAGGGGCGGAAAGCGAGGCCCCGCGGAGGGCGAACGCACAGGGTTCGCGCCCTCCCCCCCGCCCGGAGGGTTAAAGCGTTGAGCGAAGCCACTGCTCCACGCTGGCGACATGCACCGTCGCCCACGAACGGGCAGCCTCGGCGTCGCGGTCGCGCAGGGCGGTGAGAATGGCCCGGTGCTCGTGCAGCGTGCGGCTGACGGCGTCGACCTGGGTGATGCCGCGCCAGACGCGCGCGCGGGTGGTGGGTCCTGACAGGCCGTCGAGCAGCGAACAGAGCACGGAGTTGCCCGAGCCCTGGACGATGCCCCGGTGGAACTCCAGGTCGGAGGCGACCAGTTCCTCGACGGACGGCTGCGGGCCGAGCGCGTCCAGCTTGCCTTCGAGGGCGTCCAGCTCCTCGACGGAGATGCGGACGGCGGCCATCGCGGTGGCGGCGGGTTCCAGGATGCGGCGGACCGCGAGGAATTCGAGCACGGTGTCGTCGCGGTGGAAGTCCACGACGAAGCTGAGGGCTTCGAGCAGGAGCTGCGGGTCGAGGCTGGTGACGTAGGTGCCGTCGCCCTGGCGGACGTCGAGGATGCGGATCAGGGAGAGGGCGCGGACGGCCTCACGCAGGGAGTTGCGGGACAGCCCCAGCTCGGCCGCGAGTTCGCTCTCCTTGGGGAGCCGGTCGCCCGGACGCAGCGCCCCGGAGACAATCATCTCCTTGATCCTCTCGATGGCCTCGTCGGTGACCGCCATCAGCGCCTCCCCTGTCCAGGTCCCGCCGCCGCCAGACCTCCGATGTATGAGGCCCCATTATGGGCCCGGCGCGCCGGAACGCCTAACAACGGCCGGAACCGGGCACAGCCGCCCCCGTACCGGCCGAACCGCCCCCCCGTACGGGCTCAGCGGCTCGCGTACCGGCTCGGCGGCGCGCCGACCGCCGCGGTGAAGTCACGGGTCAGGTGCGCCTGGTCGGCATAGCCCAGGTCGGCGGCGAGCGCGGCCCAGTCGATGTCGGCGCCGCCGTCCGCGCGGGCCGCGGCCTCGTGCAGCCGGGCCCGGCGCAGCACCCACTTGGGGCTCGCCCCCACGTACTCGGCGAAGAGCCGCTGGAGCCGCCGTACGGGCAGGTCCAGCTCGCGGGCCAGCTCGTCCACCCGGAAGAGCTGCGGGCCGGCGGTGATCCTCCCGCGCTCATCGGCCGGGGGGACACCCCTCTCGATTCTCTCGACCAGGTCCGCCACCTCGGCCACCACCGGGTCCTGCCGGGTGCCGGGCAGCAGCTCCAGCAGATACTCCTCGGCCAGCGCCGTCATCGCCGCCAGGTCGTCCAGTGCCAGGATCTCCCGGCTCAGCGCCTCGACGGCCCCGGCCGGGCCGCCCAGCAGACCGGCCGCGGGCACCGCGCGGTCGGCCAGCTCCGCCACCGGCCCGTCGATGAACGGCCGGAAGGCGCCCGGCCGGAATTTCACCCCGAACACCTGGTCGCGCCCGTGCAGCACACGGCTGAACACCCCCCGCTGCACCCCGTACACCAGTGACTCAGGGGCCTCGAAGACCAGATGGACATTGGGGTGGGCGAGCACCTTCTGCTCGTGGTCCGGCCGCCCCCGCAGGTCCCAGCGCGGATTCCAGTAGAAGTCGACCAGAGCTGCCAGCGCGGGCCGCGGCTGCTGCCGCCGTACTTCGACGCGCCCGCCCGTCGCCTCCGGCCTCAGCACCCCGCGCCCCAGCCCGTGCCCGCTCATGCCCGTCACTGTAAACGCGGCCACCGACAACGGCGCGGGCCCGCGCGGGCACGCGCGGGCACGCGGGAGCACCGGCAACGGCGCGGCCACGCGACACGGGCCGGGTGTCGCGTTTCTTCAAGACCGCCGTCCCCGGTCGCGCCTAGCGTCGAGGGCATGAACTTCCACGCACAGATCGCCGACAGTGCCGCGGAGGCCGCCCGGGTCGCCGCCGGGATCACCGACGACCAGCTCACCGGCCCCACGCCCTGTCCCGACTACGACACCCGCACCCTGATCAACCACTGGGTCGCGTACACCGGCCTCGGCATGGAGCTGCGCGCCCGCAAGGAGCCGCACCCCGCCGACCTCGGCGAGCGCGACTTCACCGCGGAGCCCGGCTGGGCCGCCGCCTACGCGCGGCAGCTCGACCGGGCCGCGGACGCCTGGGCCGACCCGGCCGCCTGGGAGGGCGAGCTGGACATGGGCGGCATGGCGATGCCCGCGAAGGACATCGCCGGAATGCTCTTCATGGAGCTGCTGCTGCACGGCTGGGACGTCGCCAAGGCCACCGGGCAGGAGTTCAGGGCCGACGAGAAGTCCGGCGCCCTGCTGCTGGCCGTCGTGCGCGAGCAGGCCGAGATGTTCCGGCAGTACAAGGGCTTCACGGAACCGGTCGCACCGCCCGCCGGGGCCACCGACTTCGAAACCGCTGTCGCCCTGTCCGGCCGCGACCCATACTGGGCGGCATGATCCAGCACGACCTCATCGCCCGGGTACGGGACATGTGCCGCGCCGACGAACGCCTCGGCGCGGCACTGATGTACGGCTCCTTCGCCGCGGGGGAGGGCGACGCCCACAGCGACGTCGAATTCTGGCTCTTCTTCGACCCGGAGCGGCGCGCGGAAGTGGACCCCGAGCAGTGGTGCCGGGAGATCGCCCCGGCCAATCTGGTGCTGCTCAACGAATTCGGCAGCCATGTCGTGCTCTTCCCGGGCCCGGTGCGCGGCGAATTCCACTTCGCGACCACCGACGACATCCCGACGGTCGCCACCTGGCCCGCGCGCGGCGCCGCCGTCGAGCGGATGGTGGTCGTCGACCGCGAAGGGCTGCTGACGCCCGTGCTCGAAGCGGTGCCCGAGCACCCCGTGCTCCCCGCGGCGCCCGACGAGATCGCCGACCTTTGCGGCCGGTTCGCCAACTGGCTGGTGCTCGCGCTGCACGTCACCGCGCGCGGCGAGCACTTGCGCGCGCGGGACGCGCTCTGGCACGCGGCCCGCCATGTGCTGTGGATGGCCCGGCTCGCCGAGGACAGCACCGCGCACTGGCTGACGCCGTCGCGCGCCGCGGAGGCCGAGCTGCCCGCCCGTACGATCGTGGCCGTGGCAGAGGCCAACCCCGTGAGCCTCTGGCACGAGGGCCGCGACCGCTGGCTGACCCTGCTGCCCAGGACCGGCCGCCCCGCCCCGACCGCCCTGTTCGCCGAACTCGACCGCCTGACCGCCGAGACGGCCCAGCCCGCCGAGACAACCCAGCCCGCCGGGACGGCCGAGGCCGCCGCGACGGAACCGCCCGCAGGGACGGCGGCCCCCACTTCCTAGTCCCGGCGAAGCACCCGCTCGACCCCTTCCCGCACCTCCGGCGTGTCGAGACCGCGGATGGTCAGCGTCGTCCGCCGCCGCAGCACGTCGTCCGCGTCCTGCGCCCACTCGTGGTCGCGGGCGTAGACGACCTGGGCCCAGATCTCCGGGGCGTCCGGGTGCACGCGCCGGGCCAGCTCCGGGTCCTCGTTGGCCAGCCGCGCGATGTCGAAGGCCAGCGAGCCGTAGTGGGTGGCCAGGTGCCTGGCGGTGTCGGCCGCCATGCGCGGTCCCGGCGCGTCGCCGTCGATCAGCAGCCGGTGGGCGACCGCGTCGGGGCTGGCGAAACCGGGCAGCGGGGCCCGGCGCGGCAGCGACGACATCGGCTCCATGTCGTCGGACAGCGGATGCCCGGGCAGCTCGGCCAGCTTGGTCATCACCGTGCGGCCGATGTGCCGGAAGGTGGTCCACTTGCCGCCCGCCACCGACAGCATCCCGCCGGTCCCCTCGGTGACGACCGTCTCCCGCTTGGCCTTCGAGGTGTCGCCGGGACCGCCGGGCAGCACCCGCAGACCCGCGAAGGAGTACGTGATCAGGTCGCGGGAGAGCTGCTGGTCGCGGACGGAGAAGGCCGCCTCGTCCAGGATCTGCGCGATGTCGGCCTCGGTGACCCGCACATCGGCAGGATCGCCCTCGTACACCTCGTCCGTGGTGCCGAGCAGCAGCATGTCCTCCCAGGGCAGCGCGAAGGTGATGCGGTACTTGTCGATCGGGGTGGCCAGCGCCGCCCGCCACGGCGAGTGCCGCTTGAGCACCAGGTGCGCGCCCTTGGACAGCCGGATCGACGGCGCCGCGGCCGGGTCCTCCATCCGCCGCAGGTGGTCCACCCACGGCCCGGTGGCGTTGAGCACCAGCCGCGCGTCGACCCCGAATTCGGTGCCGTCCACGCGGTCGCGCAGATCGGCGCCCGTGACCCGGCCCCGCGTGAAGCGCAGCCCGGTGACCTCGGCGTGGTTGAGCACGGTCGCGCCCGCGTCGACCGCGGCCCGTACCGTCATCAGCGCCATCCGGGCGTCGTTCATCTGCCCGTCCTCGTAGACGGCGACCGCGCGCAGATTGTCGGTCCGCAGCTCGGGCACGTCCCGCGCGGCCTTGGCCGGGCTGATCACATGGCCGACGCCGTCGCGGAAGGCGGACAGCGCCGAGTACGCGAAGACGCCCGCGCCGAGCTTGGCCGCGCCGTGCGGGCCGCCCTTGTAGACCGGCAGATAGAAGGTGAGGGGGTTGGCCAGGTGCGGCGCGATGTCACGGGAGACCGCGCGCCGCTCCAGGTGGTTCTCCGCCACCAGCTTCACCGCGCCGGTCTGGAGGTAGCGCAGGCCGCCGTGGAGCAGCTTGGAGGAGGCGGAGGAGGTGGCCCCGGCGAAGTCACCGGCGTCCACCATGGCCACCCGCAGCCCCGACTGCGCGGCGTGCCAGGCGGTGGTGATGCCGAGGATGCCACCGCCGATCACCAGCAGGTCGTACGTGGCACGGCCGAGCAGATCCCGGGTCTCGGCCCTGCCGGGGTTGGCGCCTGCGGTCGGATGCGAACCCAGGGCGGGAACGCGCTGCGAGGTGGTCATGGGGTGAATCAGTGCTCCTCTGCGGTGCTCTCTTCGAGCCAGCCCATCGTGGCCTGCACGGCCTTGAGCCAGCTCTTGTACTCGCGGTCCCGTTGGGCCGCGTCCATGCGCGGGGTCCACTCGGCGGCGCGCCGCCAGTTGGCCCGCAGTGCCTCGGTGTCGGGCCAGAAGCCGACCGCGAGACCGGCCGCGTAGGCCGCGCCCAGGCAGGTGGTCTCGGCGACCATCGGGCGCACCACGGGCGCGTCCAGGAAGTCGGCCAGGGTCTGCATGAGCAGGTTGTTGGAGGTCATGCCGCCGTCGACCTTGAGGGCGGCCAGTTCGACGCCGGAGTCCTTGGTCATGGCGTCGGCGATCTCCCGCGTCTGCCAGGCCGTCGCCTCCAGCACGGCGCGCGCGATGTGCGCCTTGGTGACGTAACGGGTCAGCCCGGCGATCACCCCGCGTGCGTCGTCGCGCCAGTAGGGGGCGAACAGGCCGGAGAAGGCCGGTACGAAGTAGGCGCCGCCGTTGTCCTCGACGGACGAGGCCAGCGTCTCGATCTCGGCGGCGGTGCTGATCAGCCCCATCTGGTCGCGCATCCACTGCACCAGCGCGCCGGTGACGGCGATCGAGCCCTCCAGCGCGTAGACCGGCGCTTCGTCGCCGATCCGGTAGCCGACGGTGGTGATCAGGCCGTTGTAGGAGTTGACCGGGGTCTCACCGGTGTTCATCAGCATGAAGGTGCCGGTGCCGTAGGTGGACTTGGCCTCGCCCTCGGCGAAGCAGGTCTGCCCGAACAGCGCCGCCTGCTGGTCGCCGAGCGCGGAGGCCACCGGCACGCCGTCCAGCACGCCGCCGACCGTGCTGCCGTACACCTCGGCGGAGGAACGGATCTCCGGCAGTACGGCGGCGGGTACGCCGATCGACTCCAGGATCTTGTGGTCCCAGTCCAGGGTGCGCAGGTTCATCAGCAGGGTGCGGGAGGCGTTGGTGACGTCGGTGACGTGCCGGCCGCCGTCGACACCGCCGGTGAGGTTCCAGATCACCCAGGAGTCCATGGTGCCGAAGAGGATCTCGCCGCGCTCGGCGCGCTCGCGCAGGCCCTCGACGTTGTCCAGCAGCCAGCGGATCTTGGGTCCGGCGAAGTACGAGGCGAGCGGCAGGCCGGTCTCGCGGCGGAAGCGGTCCTGGCCGACGTTGCGGCCCAGTTCGCGGCAGAGCACGTCGGTGCGGGTGTCCTGCCAGACCAGCGCGTTGTGCACCGGCTCACCGGTGTTCTTGTCCCACAGCAGGGTGGTCTCGCGCTGGTTGGTGATGCCGATCGCCTTGACGTCGGCGGCGCTGAAGCCCTCGTTGTCCTGGGCGGCCTTGGCGATGGCGCCCTCGACCACCTCCTGGACATTGGTCCAGATCTCGGCGGCGTCGTGCTCCACCCAGCCCGGCTTGGGGAAGATCTGCTCGTGTTCCTTCTGGTCGACGGCGACGATCCGGCCGTCCCGGTCGAAGACGATGCAGCGGCTCGACGTGGTGCCCTGGTCGATCGCGGCGATGAACGGGCCGGTGCCGTGCGAGTGGGTGCCGGCGGCGGCGGTGGTGTCGGTCACGTGGTGCTCCTCGGGATCTGCGCGGGGGAAGTGGCTGCGGGGGAGTGGGCGTGGCGGTCTCGCGGCGGCCCTACGTGAAGGCGAGCTTGTACAGGCCGCCGGCTATCGCGGCGCCGGCCAGCGGGCCCAGCACCGGGATCCACGCGTAGCTCCAGTCCGAGCCGCCCTTGTTGGGCAGCGGCAGAAGGCTGTGCACGATACGCGGGCCGAGGTCGCGGAACGGGTTGATCGCGTACCCGGTGGGGCCGCCGAGCGACAGGCCGATACCGACGACGAGGAGCGCGGTGAGCAGGATGCCGGTGCCGTTGAGCGCGAGTCCGGTCGTCATGCCCTGGGTGAGGATGAAGAGCACCAGGACGGCGGTGCCGATGACCTCGGTGAGGAGGTTCTGCACCGGGTTCCGTATCTCGGGTCCGGTGGAGAAGATGCCGAGCACGGGTCCCGCGGGCTGCCCCTTGCGGTCGGTCTCCGGGCCCTCGGGGGAGGTCGTGCCCGCGCCGACGATCTCGGGGTCGGTCAAGTGCGCCTGGAACTGGCCCAGGTAGGCCACCCACACCAGGAAGGCGCCGATCATCGCGCCGAGCAACTGCCCCATCAGGTAGAAGGGCACGGTGTGCCACACACCGGTCTTGATCGCCACGCCGAGGGTGACCGCCGGGTTGAGCTGGCCGCCCGAGTAGCCGTTGGCGATGTAGGCGCCGCCGAGCACCGCGAATCCCCAGCCGAAGGAGATGGCGACCCAGCCCGCTCCCCGGGCCTTCGACTTCTTGAGCGTGACGGCGGCGCAGACGCCGCCACCGAGCAGGATGAGCACGGCGGTGCCGAAGGTCTCGCCGATGAAGATATGGCCGTTGGACACAGCGACTCCTTTGTCCAAGTGTCTTTACGTCAGGGCACGGGCGACCCGAATCGCGTCCGGCGTTCGACAATGCCGACCGTACAGCGAATATTTTCTCTCCGGGAGCGGCAGGTCAAGAGGAGTGGACGGTGAAACGCGGAAGAGGGCCGCGCGGGCGCGGCGTCGGGGGCCGGATACGGGCGGGGCGGATCAGAAGCGGGCGGCGCCCAGATCGCGGGAGACGGCGCGGGCGCAGTCCCGTACCGCCGCCACCAGCCGGGCCTGGATGCCGCCCTCGTCGCAGACCCGTTCCACGGCGCCGGTGATGCCCACCGCGCCCACCGGCATCCGCCGCCGGTCGTAGACGGGCGCCGCGACCGAGGCCACGCCCTCCCACGTCTCCTCCAGGTCGGCGGCCCAGCCGCGCGCCCTGGTGAGGTCCAGCAGCGCCTCGAAGTCGGTGATGTCGGTGACGGTGCGCGCGGTGAGTGAGGCCCTCTCGCGCTCGGTCACCTCGTTGTGCGCCACCGGGTCGAAGGCGGACAGCACCTTGCCGAGCGCGGTGCTGTGCAGCGGGTGCATCGCGCCCACCTCCAGCGCCTGGCGGCTGTCGTCCGGCCGGAAGACGTGGTGCACGATCAGCACGCCGTCCTGGTGCAGCACCCCGAGATACGCCGCCTCGCCGCTGGACCTGGCCAGGTCGTCGGTCCACACCAGCGCGCGGGCCCGCAATTCGTGCACGTCCAGATAGCTGTTGCCCAGCCGCAGCAGCTCCGCGCCGAGCTGGTACTTGCCGGAGACCGGCTCCTGTTCGACGAAGCCCTCCTGCTGGAGGGTGCGCAGGATGCCGTGCGCGGTGCCCTTGGCCAGGCCGAGCGACGAGGCCACGTCGGTGAGCCCCAGCCGGCGCTCACCGCCGGCCAGCAGCCGCAAAATCGCCGCCGCGCGTTCCAGCGACTGGATGGGACCTGGCATCGGCGGCACTCCAAGCAGAGGGGGGTGTCATGATCGGCGGTCGACAATGTCGACCGCCATCATCTCAGAGATGATTCTGGCACCACGGTCCGCCCATCGGAATGCCTTCGAGCCCGGACGGTGCGGCCCGCTAGGCTGGCCGGGTGCGCGTCCCGCCGCCCTCCGATCCGTCGGCCCCGACGGGGAACGCATAGCCGACAGCCGTCGCATCCCAGGGAGCACGTTCCATGGCCTCGCTTTCTCCGTCGTCCCCTACGTCTGGTACGTCCGGTTCCTCCCCATCGGGGACGAACACGGCGCCGACGCGTACCTCCCCGACCGCGTCGCCGATGGACGCACCCCGCGCCGCCGCCCTCCGCGAGGCGCTCGCCTCCCGCGTGGTCGTCGCCGACGGCGCCATGGGCACCATGCTCCAGGCGCAGGAGCCGACGCTCGACGACTTCCAGCAGCTCGAAGGCTGCAACGAGATCCTGAACATCACCCGCCCCGACATCGTGCGCTCGGTCCACGAGGCGTACTTCTCGGTCGGCGTGGACTGCGTCGAGACCAACACCTTCGGCGCCAACCACTCCGCGCTCGGCGAGTACGACATCCCCGAGCGGATCCACGAACTGTCGCAGGCCGGCGCCCGCCTGGCCCGCGAGGTCGCCGACGGCTTCGCCGCCGACGGCCGCCCGCGCTGGGTGCTCGGCTCGATGGGCCCCGGCACCAAGCTGCCGACGCTCGGCCACGCCCCGTACGGCGTACTGCGCGACGGCTACGAGGCCAACGCGGCGGGGCTGATCGCGGGCGGCGCCGACGCGCTGATCATCGAGACCACCCAGGACCTGCTCCAGACCAAGGCGGCCGTGATCGCGGCCCACCGCGCGATGGCGTCGGCCGGGGTGAGCCTGCCGCTGATCTGTTCGGTGACCGTGGAAACCACCGGCACCATGCTGCTCGGCTCGGAGATCGGCGCGGCGCTCACCGCGCTCGAACCCCTCGGCATCGACATGATCGGCCTCAACTGCGCGACCGGACCGGCCGAGATGAGCGAGCACCTGCGCTATCTCGCCCGGCACTCGCGTATCCCGCTGTCCGCCATGCCCAACGCGGGCCTGCCGGTGCTCACCAAGGACGGCGCGCACTACCCGCTCACGGCCTCAGAACTGGCCGACGCGCACGAGACGTTCGCCCGCGAGTACGGCCTGTCCCTGGTCGGCGGCTGCTGCGGCACCACGCCCGAGCACCTGCGGCAGCTCGTGGAGCGGGTCGGCGGCCAGGACCTGCACCCGCGCAGGCCGCGCCCCGAGGCGGGCGCCGCCTCCCTCTACCAGACGGTCCCCTTCCGCCAGGACAGCTCGTACCTGGCGATCGGCGAGCGCACCAACGCCAACGGCTCCCGCAAGTTCCGCGACGCGATGCTGGAGGGCCGCTGGGAGGACTGCGTGGAGATGGCCCGCGACCAGATCCGCGAGGGCGCCCACCTGCTCGACCTGTGCGTGGACTACGTGGGCCGGGACGGCGTCGCCGACATGGCCGAGGTCGCCGGGCGCTTCGCCACCGCCTCCACCCTGCCGATCGTGCTCGACTCCACCGAGGTGGACGTCCTGCGGGCGGGACTGGAGAAGCTGGGCGGCCGGGCGGTGCTCAACTCCGTCAACTACGAGGACGGCGACGGCCCCGAGTCCCGGTTCGCCAAGGTGACCGCGCTCGCCCAGGAGCACGGCGCCGCGCTGATCGCGCTCACCATCGACGAGGAGGGCCAGGCCCGTACGGTCGAGAAGAAGGTCGGGATCGCCGAGCGGCTGATCGACGACCTGACCGGCAACTACGGCATCAACGAGTCGGACATCCTGATCGACTGCCTGACCTTCACCATCTGTACCGGCCAGGAGGAGTCCCGCAAGGACGGCGTCGCCACCGTCGAGGCGATCCGCGAGCTGAAGCGCCGCCACCCCGACGTGCAGACCACCCTCGGCCTGTCGAACATCTCCTTCGGCCTCAACCCGGCCGCGCGCGTGGTGCTCAACTCGGTCTTCCTCGACGAGTGTGTCAAGGCGGGCCTGGACTCGGCGATCGTGCACGCCTCCAAGATCCTGCCGATCGCCCGCATCCCCGAGGAGCAGCGCGAGGTCGCGCTCGACCTGATCCACGACCGGCGGCGCGAGGGCTACGACCCGCTGCAACGCCTGATGGAGCTGTTCGACGGCGTCGACAACAAGTCGCTGAAGGCCAGCCGCGCCGAGGAACTGCTGGCGCTGCCGCTGGACGAGCGGCTCCAGCGCCGGATCATCGACGGCGAGAAGAACGGCCTGTCCGCCGACCTGGACGAGGCGCTGGCCGAGCGGCCCGCCCTGGACATCGTCAACGAGACGCTGCTCGCGGGCATGAAGGTGGTCGGCGAGCTGTTCGGCTCGGGCCAGATGCAGCTTCCGTTCGTGCTCCAGTCCGCCGAGGTGATGAAGACCGCGGTGGCGTATCTGGAGCCGCACATGGAGAAGTCGGACGACGAGGGCAAGGGCACCATCGTGCTGGCCACCGTGCGCGGCGACGTCCACGACATCGGCAAGAACCTGGTCGACATCATCTTGTCCAACAACGGCTACAACGTCGTCAACCTCGGCATCAAGCAGCCGGTCTCGGCGATCCTGGACGCCGCGCAGGAGCACCGCGCCGATGTGATCGGCATGTCGGGCCTGCTGGTGAAGTCCACGGTGATCATGAAGGAGAACCTGGAGGAGCTGAACCAGCGCGGCCTGTCCGCCGACTTCCCGGTGATCCTCGGCGGCGCCGCCCTGACCCGCGCCTATGTGGAGCAGGACCTGCACGAGATCTACGAGGGCGAGGTCCGCTACGCCCGCGACGCGTTCGAGGGCCTGCGGCTGATGGACGCGCTGATCGGCGTCAAGCGCGGCGTGCCGGGCGCGGCGCTGCCGGAGCTGAAGCAGCGCCGGGTGCCCAAGCGCGAGCAGCCGGAGCCGGACGGACCGGACAAGGCGGTCAACCTCGGCCAGATCCGCTCCGACGTCGCGGTCGACAACCCCGTCCCCACCCCGCCGTTCTGGGGCAGCCGGGTCGTCAAGGGCATCCAGCTCGCCGACTACGCGTCCTGGCTGGACGAGGGCGCCCTGTTCAAGGGCCAGTGGGGCCTGAAGCAGGCCCGCTCGACCGGTCCGACGTACGAGGAGCTGGTGGAGTCCGAGGGCCGGCCCCGGCTGCGCGGGCTGCTGACCAGGATGCAGTCGGAGGGCCTGCTGGAGGCCGCCGTGACCTACGGCTACTTCCCGTGCGTGTCCAAGGGCGACGACCTGATCGTGCTGCGCGAGGACGGCACCGAGCGCACCCGCTTCACCTTCCCCCGCCAGCGCAGGGGGCGGCAGCTCTGCCTCGCGGACTTCTTCCGGCCCGAGGAGTCCGGTGAGACCGACGTGGTGGGCTTCCAGGTCGTCACCGTGGGCAACCGAGTCTCCGAGGCGGCCAACGAGCTGTTCGCGACCGACTCCTACCGGGACTACCTGGAGCTGCACGGCCTGTCCGTGCAGCTCGCGGAGGCACTCGCGGAGTACTGGCACGCGCGGGTCCGCTCGGAGCTGGGCTTCGCCGGTGAGGACCCGGACGAGGTCGAGGACATGTTCGCGCTGAAGTACCGCGGGGCGCGCTTCTCGCTGGGCTACGGGGCCTGCCCCGACCTGGAGGACCGGGCGAAGATCGCGGACCTGCTGGAGCCGGGCAGGATCGGCGTGGAGCTGTCGGAGGAGTTCCAGCTGCACCCCGAGCAGTCCACCGACGCGATCATCATTCACCACCCGGAGGCCAAGTACTTCAACGCGCGTTGAGCGCGGCTCACCAGCGAGTCGTACACTTGACGGTCCGGCGCAGGCCGGTCGCCTTCCCGTCCGCGGGATGCGGCGACCGGCCTTTGTGTCCCCCGGAAACGGGACGGGCCGGCGCGACCGGCACCGGGAACCGCGCGAGCCGAGGAGTGGGGCGTATGACCAGCAGCATCCCTGTCGCCGACACCCGTATGGCGCAAGGCCCCGCCCTCCAGGCGGTGCTCCTCGACATGGACGGCACCTTGGTGGACACCGAGGGCATCTGGTGGGCGGCGGAGAGTGAGGTCTTCGCGGACCTCGGGCACGTGCTGGACGAGGCGCACCGCGAGGTGGTGATCGGCGGCCCGATGGCCCGCAGCGTGGGGCACCTGATCGCCGCCACCGGCGCGGACGCGACGCTGGCCGAGCTGATGCTGGCGGTCAACATCCGCTTCGAGAAGCTGATCGCCCGGGGCGCGCCGCTGATGCCCGGCGCCCGCAGGCTGCTCACCGAGCTGGCCGCGTACGGCGTCCCGACCGCCCTGGTGTCCGCCTCGCACCGGCGGACCATCGATGTGATGCTGCGCACGCTGGGCGCGGAGAACTTCGCCTTCACCGTCGCGGGGGACGAGGTGAGCCGCACCAAGCCGCACCCCGAGCCGTATCTGACCGCCGCCGCCCGGCTGGGCGCGGACCCGGCCGCCTGTGTGGTCGTCGAGGACACCCTGACCGGTGTGGCGTCCGCCGAGGCGGCGGGCTGCCGGGTGGTCGCGGTGCCCTCGCTGGTGCCCGTCGAGGCCGCTCCAGGGCGTACGGTCGTCGGCTCGCTCGAAGAGCTGAGCGTGCCTTTCCTGCGCGCTTTGAATGCGCGCGTTCACTGAGCGTATTTGCTGAATAGGAACCGTCCAGAGGCGTCTCACAGGTCGGAATCCGGCCCCTGGTGATCTATGTCACGCGCGGGGAGGTCGACACCGCGCTGTCCTGCCTGGATGAGATCCGCAGATCGGGACGTGCGGCGCGGCCGAATGTCCGCAATGTTCCGACCGGGGAGGGATCGTACCGCCGTCCGTTTATCGGTGCTCCGAGCCCCGTTATCGGTATGTAATTCCGCCTCAACTTCGCCGTGCTCTAGCGGAGTAGGTCCCTCCGGCTAGTGTCCCTGCTGGTCAATGCCGAATCGAACGACCGGCATTTGAGCAAGGGGATTCACTGGATGTCACGTAACAAGCGTGTCGTCGCCGCAGCCGCCGTGGCCTTCCTGGCCGTCGGTGCGTCCGCGTGTGGTGGCAAGAAGGACAACTCGTCGGCCGGTGGCGGAAAAGGCGCCGTGATCGTCGGAACCATCGACTCGGTGTCGTCACTCGACCCCGCGGGAGCGTACGACTACGGCTCCTGGGAGGTCATCGACAGCGTCTACCAGAAGGTCATGCACTTCCCGACCGGCGGCACCACGCCGGAACCGGACGCGGCCAAGTCGTGCGCCTTCACCGACCCGAAGACGTACGCCTGCACGCTCCAGCCGGGGCTGGTGTTCTCCAACGGCGACAAGCTCACCGCCGCGTCGGTGAAGTTCTCGTTCGACCGCATGGTCGGCATCGCGGCGCCCAACGGCCCGTCCAGCCTGCTCGCCAGCCTGGACAGCACCGAGGCCAAGGGCGACGACCAGGTGGTCTTCCACCTGAAGAACGCCGACTCGACCTTCCCCTCGGTGCTCGCCACCGACGCGGGCGCGATCGTCGACGAGAAGACCTTCCCGAAGGACAAGCTTCTCGACGGCTCGAAGATCATCGGCTCGGGTCCGTACACGCTGGACAAGTACACGCCCAAGCAGCAGGCGTCGTTCCTGGCCAGCAAGACCTACAAGGGCCCGGCCAAGCTCAACAACGGCCAGTTCGTGCTCCAGTACTTCTCCGAGGCGTCCGCGCTCAAGCAGGCCGTCAAGGACGGCACGGTCAACGCGGCCTTCCGCACCCTGTCGCCCACCGACACCGCGGACCTGAAGAAGACCTCCGGCATCCAGGTGCTCGACGGCACCGGCACCGAGAAGCGCTACCTGGTCTTCGACGCCAAGGTGAAGCCGTCCGACCAGAAGGCGGTCCGCCAGGCCGTCGCCCAGGTCATCGACCGCGAGGGCATCGCCAAGGACGCCTACGACGGCACCGTGGCCCCGCTCTACTCCATGGTCGGCAACGGCATCCAGGGCCACACCGAGGCCTTCAAGGACAAGTACGGCGCCCCGGACAAGGCCAAGGCCGCCGCGATACTCAAGGACGCGGGCATCACCGCCCCCGTCGACATCGCGTACGCCTGGACCCCCAGCCACTACGGCGCCGCGGCGGCCGACGAGGCCACCGCGATCAAGCGGCAACTGGAGGCCACCGGCCTGTTCAAGGTGAAGCTCAGCTCCACCGAGTGGCAGCAGTACCAGAAGGACGAGAAGTCCGACACGTACGCCTCGTACATGATCGGCTGGTTCCCCGACCTGCCGGACGCCGACAACGACGTCTCGCCGTTCCTGGGCAAGCAGCCCTTCCTCGGCACCGGCTACGACAACCCGGAGATCCAGCAGCTCCTGGTCAAGGAGCAGGGCACGGACGACGCCAAGGTGCGCGACCAGGCGTTCGCCGACATCCAGAAGATCGTCGCCGACGACGTCCCGATCATCCCGCTCTGGCAGGGCAAGCAGACCGTGGTCATCCGTGACGGCGTGACCGGCGCCGACAAGGCGCTCGACCCGACGATGTTCCGGTTCTACGAGCTCGGCTCCAAGTGACGGACGGCCGGTCCGCGGGGGTGACGCCCCCGCGGACCGGCCGCCGCGGCTGTTCCCCAGCCCGCACCCCAGCCCGTACCTGAGCCGTACCTGAGCCTGTTCTGTTCCTGAAGAAAGACACACTCAGTTGAGCAACACGAGCAAGCAGTCCGGGTCGCTGCGCCGCTACGTCCTCACCAGGATCGCGCTCGCCGTGCCCATGGTCCTCATCCTGCTGGTCCTGGTCTTCGTCATGATGCGGGTGGCGCCGGGCGACCCCATCTCGGCCTCGCAGGGCGGCAAGCTGAGCGCGGCCGAGCTCGCCGCCAGACGCCACGCGGCGGGCTTCGACGCCCCCATCTACCAGCAGTTCTGGGACTATCTGAAGTCCGTTGGCACCCTGAACTTCGGCACCACGTTCTCCGACCGCCGCAGCGTGCGGGACATCATCGTCGAGAACGGGGGCGCCACCCTCACCCTCACCGCGGGCGCCCTGGTCTTCGCCGCCGTCATCGGCATCCCCGTCGGCCTGCTCGCCGGCCGCTACCGGGACCGCGCGGTCGACGTCACCAGCCGGCTCTTCAGCACCGTCAGCTACGCCGCGCCCGTCTTCGTCACCGCGCCGCTGCTGATGCTCGCCTTCGGCTCCACCTCCGGCCAGGCCTCCCCGCTGGTGCAGCTCAACGTGCCCACCCAGACGCACATCCTCATCGTGGACGCGGTGATGGCCGGGGACTGGGACGCGGTCGGCGACATCACCCAGCACCTGATCCTGCCGTCGGTCTGCCTCGGCCTGCTCGTGGTCGGCGTCTTCATCCGGATGATCAGGATCAACCTCATCCAGTCGCTCCAGGGCGACTACATCGAGGCCGCCCGCGCCCGCGGCGTCAAGGAACGCCACGTCGTGGCGCGGCACGGCTTCCGCAACGCCCTGGTGCCGGTGATCACGGTCCTCGGCCTCCAGGTCGCCATGCTGCTCGGCGGCGCGGTGCTCACCGAACAGATCTTCAACTGGCCCGGCATCGGCCGCCAGTTGATCGACTACATCAACCAGCGCGACTACGTCGCCGTCCAGGGCATCGTCACCGTCTTCGCCCTGGTCGTCGTCGTGATCAGCATGCTGATCGACTTCGTGAACGCGCTGATCGACCCGAGGGTGCGGTACTGATGGCCCAGACAACCCCCATACCCCCCGGCCCGGCCACCGAGGCCCCGCAGGCACAGCTGCCCGCCCCCAGGTCGACCCGCTTCGGCGGCCTGCGGCGGATCTGGGCGGCGATCCGCGAGGCCCGCGGCGTACCGCGGTTCATGCTCTGGACCGGCGCCCTGATCTCCGCGCTCTTCGTGATCATGGCCGTCTTCGGCCCGCTGATCGCGCCGTACGACTTCGACACGTACCAGTCCGGCGGCACCCGCTTCCCCAAGCAGGGCGCGCCCGACGGCGACCACTGGTTCGGCACCACCGTGCAGAGCCTCGACGTGCTCTCGCGCACCATCTACGGCGCCCGCACCGCGCTGGAGGTGATGGTGCTCGCCGTGGTGTTCTCGCTGATCATCGGCGTCCTGCTGGGCCTGCTCTCCGGCTACTTCGGCGGCTGGCTCGACCGCATCCTGGTGCTCGTGATGGACGCGCTCTTCGCGTTCCCCTACCTGCTGCTGGCGATCGTCGCCGGATTCGTCTTCGCCGGGATCGCGGGCGGCAGCATCATCACCGCCGCCCTGTCGATCACCGTGGTCTACATCCCGCAGTACTTCCGGGTGGTCCGCGCCTCCGCGCTCTCCGCCCGCGAGGCGACCTTCGTCGAGGCCGCCCGCGCGATGGGCGCCAAACCGTCCGTCGTCATCCGCAAGTACCTCTTCGGCAACGTCATCCAGTCGGTGCCCGTCATCACCACGATGAACGCCGCCGACGCCATCGCCACGCTGGCCGGCCTCGGCTTCCTGGGCCTGGGCATCCAGCCCACCGACGCCGCCGAGTGGGGCTACGACCTCTCCCGCGCCATCGACGACGTCAACGCGGGCATGTGGTGGACCTGCCTCTACCCGGGCCTGGCCATGGTCATCGCGATCCTCGGCTTCACCCTGCTCGGCGAGGGACTCAACGACGTCCTCAACCCGACCATGCGCCGCCGCCGGATCTCCAAGGTGCTGCTCCCGCCGCACACCCGCCGCCGCACCGTCATCACCCCCGAAGGGACGGCCGCCAAGTGACCACCGTGACCGAACCCGTCCCCGCCGGGCCCGCACCCGCCGGACCCGTCCTGTCCGTACGCGACCTGCGCGTCTGGTACGGCACCGACCGCGGCCCGGTCCGCGCCGTGGACGGCGTCAGCTTCGACGTACGCCCCGGCGAGACCCTCGGCCTGGTCGGCGAGTCCGGCTGCGGCAAGTCCACCCTCGGCCGCGGCGTCCTCGGCCTCACCCCGGCCGCCGCCGCGGTCGACGGCGAGGTCGTGCTGAACAGCGAGGGCGGCGCGGGCCGCAACCTCACCGAACTGTCCGACCGCGAGATCCAGAAGCTGCGCGGCCCGGAACTCGGCCTGATCTTCCAGGAGCCGATGACCCGGCTCAACCCCCTCATGCGGATCTCCCAGCACTTCGAGGAGGCCCTGCGCACCCACCACAAGGACCTCCCCAAGCGCGAGGTGAAGGCGCGCGCCCTGGAGGCGCTGCGCGGCATGGGCATCCCCGAGAGCCGCTACGAGAACTACCCGCACGAGTTCTCCGGCGGCATGCGGCAGCGCATCATGATCGCGCTCGCGCTGGTGCTGCGGCCCGCGTTCATCGTCGCCGACGAGCCCACCACGGCCCTCGACGTCCTGGTCGAGGCGCAGATCATCAAGATCCTCGCCGACCTCAGGAAGAACTTCGACACCTCACTGGTGCTGATCACGCACAATCTCGGTATCGTCGCCGAAGCGTGCGACCGGGTCGCGGTGATGTACGCCGGCCACATCGTCGAACAGGGCGATGCCCGCGCGGTGTTCGCCGACCCGCAGCACCCGTACACCAAGGAACTGCTCCGCTCGACCATCTCCCTGTCCACCACGGGACTGCACTACATCCCCGGCAGTCCGCCGGATCTGGTGCGACCGCCGGAAGGCTGCCGGTTCCATCCGCGCTGCCCGGTGGCGATGGCGGGATGCGCGACGGCGGAGCCGCCCGAGGTGACGCTGCCCTCCGGCGTGCGCAGCGCCTGCTGGCACCAGGCCATCGAGGCCGATCCCTCGCTGGCCGACGAGTTGGGAACGGGCGGGCGCGAGCCGCTCGCCGCGGTGAAGGAGATCAGCGTTGCTGACGAAGCCTGATGTGATGCCCTCCGGCGGCGCCGCCGGGGACGGCGCGGAGGCGCTCGTCGAGGTCGACGACCTCGAAGTCCACTTCGGCCTGCGCGGCAGCCTGCTGGGACGCTTCGGCGGCCGGGCGGCCGGCGCGGTCAAGGCCGTCGACGGCGTGAGCCTCACCCTGCGCAAGGGCGAGGTGCTCGGCCTGGTCGGCGAGTCCGGCTCGGGCAAGACCACCCTCGGCCGCACCCTGATCGGCCTGAACAAGGCCACCGGCGGCTCCATCCGCTACCGCGGCCAGGAGATCGGCGGCCTCGGCGAACGCGCGCTGCGCCCCCTGCGCCGCAAGCTCCAGATGGTCTTCCAGGACCCGCACGCCTCCCTCAACCCGGCGATGGACATCCGCACCGCCGTCGGCCACCCGCTGCGCATCCACCGACTCGTCGACAGCGAGCAGGAGTACGACGCCAGGGTCACCGACGCGCTGGAGCGCGTCGGCCTCACCCCGCCCGAGCGCTACCTCTCCAAGTTCCCCGCCGACCTGTCCGGCGGCCAGAAGCAGCGCGCCGTACTGGCCCGCGCGATCATCGCCGAGCCGGAACTGCTGGTCGCCGACGAACCCATCTCGATGCTCGACATGAGCGTCCGCGCCAAGATCCTCCAGCTCATGCTGGACCTCAAGCGCGACCTGGACCTCACGTACGTCTACGTCACCCACGACCTGGCGAGCGCGAAGTTCTTCTGTGACACCATCGCCATCATGTATCTCGGCCGGATAGTCGAGTACGGCCCGACCGCACAGGTCTTCGCCGACCCGCAGCACCCCTACACCAAGGCCCTGCTCGCGGCCATCCCGGAGCCCGACCCGCGGCTGGCCGTGGAGCGCGAACTGCCGCGCGGCGAGATCCCGGACGCCGCCGCACCGCCCCTGGGCTGCGCCTTTCACCCGCGCTGCCCGGTCGCGGTCGCCGAGTGCGGCTGGGAGGCCCGCGACCTGCGCGCCCTGCTGGAACGCCGCTGGCTGGAGTTGCCCCCGCAGGACAGCACCGCGGAGAAGGCGCTGTTCGCGGACCTCGATTCACTGTCCGCTCCAGGGCTCGGCCACGTATCGATCGCCCCCGGAAGAAGCCACACGGCCGAGGATGTGCTGGAATACCTCCGGCGTCTGCGCGAGGAAGCATCGGCGGCCGAACCGCGTGAGCCCTTCTGGCGCGGAGTGGTCACGATGCGTGCCGAAAGCGGCCGGGTCGTGGTGGAGTTCGCCCCGCCACGCGATCCGCGCCTCAACCTGATTCCGAAGACCGGCGTGCAAGTCGCCTGCCACCTGCACCAGCACGCCGCGAGCGCCCAGGGAACATGAGCGGGAACAAGAGGAGAACGACGACGATGAACCGCAAGCTTCTGGTGCTGCCCGCCCTGCTGGGCGTCATGACACCCCTGATCGCTGGGTGCGGCGGTACCGGCGGGGGGAGCGGCGACAGCGGCAAAGCCATCGTCGTCGGCACCACGGACAGTATCGAGCTGACCAAGGACAACCCGGCCCCCCTCGACCCGGCGACCTCCTACGACAGCGCGACCTGGAACATCTTCTACAACACGTTCCAGATGCTGCTCACCTACCCGCGCGGTAGCACCACCCCGACCCCGGACGCGGCGAAGGAGTGCCACTACAACGACACGTCCGGGCTCACGTACACCTGCACGATGCGCGACGGCCAGAAGTTCTCCAACGGCCACGACCTCACGGCGGAGGACGTCAAGTTCTCCATCGAGCGCATGCAGAAGATCAACTACAAGGTCGGCCCGGCGTCCCTCATATCGGACGTGAAGTCCGTCGAGGCGCCCGACTCCAAGACCGTGATCTTCCACCTGAAGGCCGCCGACGCCACCTTCCCGGCCAAGCTCGCCACCCCGGCCGCCGCGATCGTCGACAGCCGGGTCTACGAGATGGACAAGCCGTACACCGGCTTCAAGCTGGTCGGCTCGGGACCGTACACACTGGACTCCTTCGTCCAGGCCAAGCAGGGCGTGTTCTCCAAGAACTCGCACTACGGCGGCATCCTCAAGCTCAACAACAGCAAGGTCGACCTGAAGCTGTTCGCCGACTCCAAGAAGATGGAGGCGGCGCTCAAGGCCGGCAGCATCGACGTGATGTCGCGCACGCTGAACCCGGACCAGATCAACAACCTGCTCCAGAGCACCGACCCGAACGTGAAGCTGACCGAGGCCCCCGGCGGCGAGGCGCGCTACCTGTTCCTCAACACCGACTCGCCGAACCTCAAGGACGTCGCGGTCCGGCAGGCCATGGCATGGGTCCTGGACCGCCAGGCGATCACCCGTGACGTCTACAAGCGCACCGCCGAGCCGCTGTACTCGGTCGTGCCGCAGGGCATCACCGGTCACATCAACTCGTTCTTCAACAAGTACCAGGTGCCGAGCGTCAGCAACGCCAAGTCGCTGCTGCACCACGCGGGCATCGACGACAAGGTCGAGCTGACCATCAACTACCGCCGTGACACCGGCGGCACGATGAACCAGCCGGAGGCCGAGGAGATCGCCCGGCAGCTCAACGCCAGCGGCCTGTTCACCGTCACGGCCAAGAGCGAGCAGTGGAACGCCTTCCTGTCCAAGGCGTCCTCCCGCGCCTACCAGATCTTCGCGATCAGTTGGCTCCCGGACTTCCCGGACCCCGACAACTACATCGCGCCGTTCTTCGACAAGGACAACTTCCTGAACCTGCCGTACAAGAACAAGCAGATCCAGGACCAGATCCTGCCCGCCACCCGCAAGCAGGCCGAACGGTCCACCGCCAGCGCCGACTTCGCGACCGCGCAGAACCTCATCGCGCAGGACGTGCCGATGCTGCCGCTGTGGCAGGGCAAGCAGTACATCGCGTCGCGCCCCGACATCACCGGTGTCGAGTGGGCGCTCAACTCCTCGACCACCACGCAGTTCTGGGAGCTGGGCCGCGGCGTCTCCGGCTGACCCGGAGACCGGCCGTCCGGTGACGGCGCGACGACGAAAGCGGCCGGCCGCGGTCCCGAACCTCAGGGACCGCGGCCGGCCGCTTCGCGCATGCCGTGCGCCCGCGGGGGACGTCAGCCCGCGCCGGGGCGCACCAGCCCGCTCTCGTACGCGTAGACCGCCGCCTGGACGCGGTCGCGCAGCGCCAGCTTGGTCAGCACATGGCCGACATGGGTCTTGACGGTCGTCTCGCTGACGAACAGCTCGGCGGCGATCTCCGCGTTCGACAACCCCCGGGCCACCAGCTTCAGCACCTCGACCTCGCGCTCGGTCAGCGAGTGCAGCGGCTGCGGCACCGCGTCCTCACCGGACGGCAGCCGGCCCGCGTACTTGTCCAGCAGCCGCCGCGTGATGCTCGGCGCGAGCATCGCCTCACCGGCCGCGACCACCCGGATCGCCTGCACCAGCTCGGCGGCGGGCGCGTCCTTGAGCAGAAAACCGCTGGCCCCCGCCCGCAGCGCCTCCACCACGTACTCGTCGAGGTCGAAGGTGGTCAGCACCAGCACCTTGGCCGGGCCCGACCGGTCGGGCCCGGTGATCTGCCGGGTCGCCTCCACCCCGTCCATCCGGGGCATCCGGATGTCCATCAGGACCACATCGGGCTGCAACGCCCGCACCTGGTCCAGGGCCTGCTGGCCGTCCCCGGCCTCGCCGACCACGACGAGATCGCCCTCGGCCTCCAGGATCATCCGGAAACCGGTACGCAACAGGGGCTGATCGTCCACCAGCAGGACGCGAATAGCCACGGGTTCTCCTTCGCCTTCGCTAGATCGGGCCATTCTCGCCCACGAGAGGCAGCGCACCCGCTATTTCCGCCAGGGGATAGGGCGGGGGAGTCCCCCCGAACTCGGGACAGAACGCCTGGTGGTCGCACCAGCCGCACAGCGGCGTACGGCGCGGGCGCCAGTCCCCGCTGGCCGTCGCCTCCCTGATCGCCTCCCACAGGGCCTGCAACTTGCGCTCGGTGGCCCGCAGATCGCCCTCGGTCGGGTCGTACGTCAGCACGTCCCCGCTGCCCAGGTAGACGAGCTGGAGGCGACGCGGCACCACACCGCGCAGCCGCCACAGCACCAGCGCGTAGAACTTCATCTGGAACAGCGGCTCGTCCGCGTACTCCGGGCGCGGCGCCTTGCCCGTCTTGTAATCCACCACCCGCAGGTCGCCGCTGGCCGGTGCCACGTCCAGCCGGTCCACGTATCCGCGCAGCGTCAGCCCGGACTCCAGCACCGTCTCCACGTACAGCTCGCGCTCGGCGGGCTCCAGACGCGTCGGGTCCTCCAGGGTGAACCAGCGGTCCACCAGCCGCTCGGCGCTCTCCAGCCACTGCGCCAGCGCCCCCGCGTCCACCGCGTCGTCCGCCGCCCGGAACAGCGACGCCAGCTCGGGGCGGGCCGCCAGCAGCTTCCGCCACTCGCCCGGCACCATCGCCCGGGCCCGCTCGGCCGTACGCTCGGCGGCAGGGGCGTCGAAGAGCCGTTCGAGCACGGCGTGCACCACGGTGCCCCGGGTGGCGGCCTCGCTCGGCTGCTCGGGCAGCCGGTCGATCACCCGCAGCCGGTACAGCAGCGGGCAGCGCATGAAGTCCGCCGCGCGCGACGGGGACAGCGACGACGGAGGTCGCGGCGGGATGCTCTCGGTGCTGGTGCCCATGGCAGACGACCCTACGGCCTGCCACCGACAGTGCGGGTGTCCCGCCCGGAACAGCGGGGCAATAGCATGGCTGCGGAGCCCGTCGTCCCGCATGATCGACTCAGGGTCCGTATCCGAACGAGGGGAACCAGTGAGCGAGAGCGGCCGGCCGCCGTCCAAGAACACCAACATCCCGGGCCGGGACGGCGGCAGCGACAAGCCGCCGCGCGAGCCCGGAGGCGGCATCCTCATGGGCCGCTTCTACGGTGTCCCGATCTACGTCGCCCCGAGCTGGTTCCTGGTCGCCGCCCTGATCACCTGGGTCTTCGGCGGCCAGCTGGAAACCGTGCTGCCCGAGCTGGGCCGCATCCGCTACCTGGTCTCGCTCTTCTTCGCGGTCGCCTTCTACGCCTCCGTGCTCATCCACGAACTGGCCCACACCGTCGCCGCGCTCCGCTTCCGGCTCCCCGTACGGCGGATCCAGCTCCAGTTCTTCGGCGGCGTCTCCGAGATCGAGAAGGAGTCGGAGACACCGGGCCGCGAATTCGTGCTCGCCTTCGTCGGCCCGCTGCTCTCGCTGGTCCTGGCCGGGGTCTTCTTCGGCGGCATGCAGTTCGTGGAGTCCGGCACCGTCCCCGGAGTGCTGCTCGCCGGACTCATGGTCAGCAATCTGATCGTGGCCATCTTCAACTTCCTGCCCGGCCTGCCGCTGGACGGCGGCCGGATGCTGCGCGCCGTGGTCTGGAAGATCAGCGGCAAGCCGATGACCGGCACCGTCGCCGCCGCCTGGGTCGGCCGGGGCCTGGCCATCGCCGTACTGATCGGCCTGCCCCTGCTGTCGTACGCGGGCGGCCTGCGCAACAACGGCGACGGCAGCGGCGCGGACTCGCTCACCGACGCCCTGCTCGCCGCGATCCTGGCCGCCATCATCTGGACCGGCGCGGGCAACAGCCTGCGCATGGCCAGGCTGCGCGAGCGGCTGCCGGGACTGCGCGCCCGCACCCTCACCCGCAGGGCCGTGCCCGTCGCCTCCGACACCCCGCTGTCCGAGGCGCTGCGCCGGGCCAACGAGGCGGGAGCGCGCGCCCTGGTCGTGGTGGACGGCGCGGGAGCCGCGACCGCGCTGGTCCGCGAGTCCGCGATCGTCAACATCCCCGAGCACCGCCGCCCCTGGGTCGCCGTCAGCGGCCTCGCCCAGGACCTCACCCCCGGCATGCGCGTCTCGGCCGAGCTGTCGGGCGAGGAGCTGCTCGACGCCCTGCGGGCCGCCCCCTCCACGGAGTACCTGGTGGTCGAGCCCACCGGCGAGATCTACGGCGTCCTGTCCACCGTGGACGTCGAACGCGCCTTCCTCTCGGCGATGTCCCGGCCCGACGCGTGAACAGGCCGACGCGTGATCGGGCCACGTCGGCGGCCCTGGTGAACGGGCGGCCGGAAGCCGCGTGAACAGGCGGCCGTAAAACAGCCGGTAGGGTGGTCTTATGTCCGAACCGACCGGTGCCGCCCGCCGACGCGGGCCCTTCAAAGTCGGGGACCAGGTCCAGCTCACCGACCCCAAGGGACGCCACTACACCTTCACGCTCGAAGCCGGAAAGCAGTTCCACACCCACAAGGGCGCTTTCCCGCACGACGAGCTGATCGGTGCTCCCGAGGGCAGTGTTGTCCGAACCACGGGAAACGTCGCCTACCTCGCGCTGCGCCCCCTGCTCCCCGACTACGTCCTGTCCATGCCCCGCGGCGCCGCCGTGGTCTACCCCAAGGACGCGGGGCAGATCCTGGCGATGGCCGACATCTTCGCCGGCGCCCGGGTCGTCGAGGCGGGCGTGGGCTCCGGCTCGCTGAGCAGCTTCCTGCTGCGGGCGATCGGCGACCACGGCATGCTGCACAGCTACGAGCGCCGCGCCGACTTCGCCGAGATCGCCACCCAGAACGTGGAGCGCTACTTCGGCGGCCCGCACCCCGCCTGGCAGCTCACCGTCGGCGACCTCCAGGACCACCTCTCGGACACCGACGTGGACCGGGTCATCCTGGACATGCTGGCGCCCTGGGAGTGCCTGGAGCCGGTCGCCAAGGCCCTGGTCCCCGGCGGCATCCTGTGCGCGTACGTGGCCACCACCACGCAGCTCGCCCGTACCGTGGAGGCCATCCGCGAGCACGGCACCTTCAACGAGCCCGCGGCCTGGGAGACCATGGTCCGCACCTGGCACGTCGAGGGACTGGCCGTCCGCCCGGACCACCGGATGATCGGACACACCGGCTTCCTGCTCACCGCCCGCCGCCTCGCGGACGGCGTGGAGCCCCCGCTGCGCCGCCGCAGGCCCGCCAAGGGCGCCTACGGCGAGGACTACACCGGACCCGGCAGCGCGAGCGGCGGCTCCGCCCCGGCCGACGCCGCCTCGTAGCGCCACCCGGTCAACAGCGCCGTTTCGGCCAACTTCACCCGGCCGCCGCCGGTTTGCCCTCCGATGGGCACCGGCGGCGGCTTTTTCGCGGTCCGATTCTCCGGGTCCATGGGCCTTTCCCCGAACCGCACGCGCGGTACCACGGGCAACTGCCGCCCCGCCGTTCCCCCCTGGTGTGACGTATGGCACCATGCTGGCCACCCCCGCCGTTCGACCCCAGGAGACAGGCGAGTGCAGCCGTCCGCAGGCCCGGCCCTCCCGCACACCCGCACCCGCACGGTGCACTGGATCACCACGGCCGCCGCGCTCGGCGCCATCGTGGCCGCGGGGGCCCTCGTACAGCCCGCGGACGCCTCATCGGGCGGCGCCAAGGCGCCCGCCACCCCGGTGGCCGCGCCGGACCCCCAGGCGGTCACGTACCCGCTGGACTGCGCGGGCGCCCCGGTGGAGGTCCTGAACCACGTGTCCGGCGACCTGGACGGCGACGGGCGACCCGAGACGGTCGTCGTGGTGCGCTGCCGGACCGACACCGGCACCCCGCCCAGCGGCGTCTTCGTCCTCGCCGCGCCCGCCACCGCGGGCGGGCGTCCGACGATCGCCGAGACCCTGGTCAGGCCCGCCGACAAGCGGTCCGTCACCGGTTTCCGGCTCCAGGGCCGCACCGTACGGGCCACCGTGCTCGGCTATTCGAGCGACACCACGCCGCGCTGCTGCCCCGACCTGAAGCGGGACTACTCCTGGGAGTGGCGCGACGGCCGCTACGTGGCGCTGCCCGGCCCGGCGAACAACAGCATCTGACCGCGGGCGGCCGTCCGGCCGCACGGGCCCGGCGCCCGCCCCCGGCCGCCCGTCCGGCTCAGTCGGCGTCCGGGCCGTACACCTCGACCCGGTCCGCCGCGCGCCGCACGTGAATGCAGTCGCCCGGGCACTCCTTGGCCGAGTCCACCACATCCCGCAACAGCGGCAGCGGTACGGGTACGGTGGCACCAGGTGTCTGGAGCAGCTCGGCTTCCTCACCCTCCGGAGCCGGACCCTTCACATAGGCCAGCCCGTCGATGTCCAGCTCGAAAATCTCGGGCGCGTACTGCACGCAGATCCCGTCACCGGTGCAGAGGTCCTGGTCGATCCAGACCTCGAGTGCTTCGGCCGTCTCGTTGCCCACGGAAACCCTCGCCTGCCGTTCGTCGTTCAGGAAGCATCGGAAACTCATCAGCAACACCATCAGGAAGCAACAGCCTTCGCAGGGTGTTGACCGGATCGACGATACAACCGGCGGCTTTCCGATGGTGATCGGCGGGTCTCGGTGGGTATCTCACTGGCGGAGGGACGTACGCAAGGGTGAAGATCGGACACACCGCGATCGTCTTTTTGATCTAGGGGTTTACACCCCTACCGGCCCAGGTAGGGTCTGGAAACGTCCAGCTCCCCTTGGAGGAGGTGAGGACCGTGGCGGCCCACGACGACGACTACAACCGTGGCGGCCGACCCGCTCGTGGTTCGGAAGACCCCATGAGCCAGGTCGCCTTTCTTGAGCAGGAGATCGCCGTCCTGCGACGCAAGCTCGCCGATTCTCCGCGGCACACGAGGATTCTCGAGGAGCGGATCGTCGAGCTGCAGACCAACCTGGCAGGTGTGTCCGCGCAGAACGAACGGCTGGCGAACACCCTCCGGGAGGCCCGCGACCAGATCGTGGCCCTCAAGGAGGAAGTCGACCGGCTCGCGCAGCCACCTGCCGGCTTCGGCGTATTCCTTCAGGCGAATGACGATGGCACGGCCGACATCTTCACCGGCGGGCGCAAGCTCCGGGTGAACGTCAGCCCGGCCGTCGACCTCGAAGACCTCAGGCGCGGACAGGAGCTGATGCTCAACGAAGCGCTCAATGTGGTCGAGGCGATGGAGTTCGAGCGCGTCGGCGACATCGTCACCCTCAAGGAGGTCCTGGAGGACGGCGAGCGCGCCCTGGTGATCGGACACACCGACGAGGAGCGGGTGGTACGGCTCGCCGAACCTCTCCTCGACGGCGCCCTGCGGACCGGCGACGCCCTGCTGCTGGAACCGCGCTCCGGCTATGTCTACGAACGGGTCCCCAAGAGCGAGGTCGAAGAGCTCGTCCTCGAAGAGGTGCCCGACATCGACTACCGCCAGATCGGCGGACTCGGCGGCCAGATCGAGCAGATCCGCGACGCGGTGGAGCTGCCCTACCTGCACGCCGAACTCTTCAAGGAGTACGAACTGCGCCCGCCCAAGGGCGTGCTGCTCTACGGCCCTCCCGGCTGCGGAAAGACCCTCATCGCGAAGGCGGTCGCCAACTCGCTGGCGAAGAAGGTCGCCGAGGTCACCGGGCAGCCGCAGGGCAAGAGCTACTTCCTCAACATCAAGGGTCCCGAGCTGCTGAACAAGTACGTCGGCGAGACCGAGCGGCAGATCCGCCTGGTCTTCCAGCGTGCGCGGGAGAAGGCGAGCGAGGGCACCCCCGTCATCGTCTTCTTCGACGAGATGGAATCCCTCTTCCGCACCCGCGGATCCGGTGTCAGCTCGGACGTGGAGAACACCATCGTCCCGCAGCTCCTCGCCGAGATCGACGGTGTGGAGGGCCTGGAGAACGTCATCGTCATCGGCGCGTCCAACCGTGAGGACATGATCGACCCCGCGATCCTGCGGCCCGGCCGCCTGGACGTGAAGATCAAGATCGAGCGTCCCGACGCCGAAGCGGCCAAGGACATCTTCTCGAAGTACCTGGTCGACACCCTGCCGCTGCACACCGAGGACCTCTCGGAGCACGGCGGATCCAAGGCGGGCACCGTGGACGCCATGATCCAGTCGGTGGTCGAGCGGATGTACTCCGAGACGGAGGAGAACCGCTTCCTGGAGGTCACCTACGCCAACGGGGACAAGGAAGTCCTCTACTTCAAGGACTTCAACTCCGGAGCGATGATCCAGAACATCGTCGACCGGGCCAAGAAGATGGCGATCAAGGACTTCCTCGACCACGACCAGCGCGGCCTGCGCGTTTCCCACCTGCTCGCCGCCTGTGTGGACGAGTTCAAGGAGAACGAGGACCTGCCCAATACCACCAACCCCGACGACTGGGCCCGTATCTCCGGCAAGAAGGGCGAGCGGATCGTCTTCATCCGCACCCTGGTGACCGGAAAGCAGGGCGCGGACACCGGACGCTCCATCGACACCGTGGCGAACACGGGACAGTATCTGTAAGCACTACCCTCCGGCTGCGGGTCCCCACAGCGGGTACCCGCAGCCGGTGTGTTTCCGGCTCAGCACGGGCCGGAGCCGGGCAAGGAGGGCCGCATGACCGTACGGCGAGTAATGGGCATCGAGACGGAGTACGGCATCTCGGTCCCCGGCCACCCCAACGCCAATGCCATGCTCACCTCGTCCCAGATCGTCAACGCCTACGCGGCGGCGATGCACCGGGCCAGGCGGGCCCGCTGGGATTTCGAGGAGGAGAACCCGCTGCGGGACGCCCGGGGCTTCGACCTCGCCCGGGACTCGGCCGACTCCACGCAGCTCACCGACGAGGACATCGGCCTGGCCAATGTGATCCTCACCAATGGCGCGCGGCTGTACGTCGACCACGCGCACCCCGAGTACTCCTCGCCCGAGATCACCAATCCGCGGGACGCGGTGCTGTGGGACAAGGCGGGCGAGCGCATCATGGCCGAGGCGGCGCTGCGGGCGGCGCAGCTCCCCGGCGCGCAGCCGATCCACCTCTACAAGAACAACACCGACAACAAGGGCGCGTCCTACGGCACGCACGAGAACTACCTGATGAAGCGGGAGACCCCGTTCTCGGACATCGTGCGGCACCTGACGCCCTTCTTCGTCTCCCGCCAGGTCGTGACCGGCGCGGGCCGGGTCGGCATCGGCCAGGACGGCCGTGAGGACGGCTTCCAGATCAGCCAGCGCGCCGACTACTTCGAGGTCGAGGTGGGCCTGGAGACCACCCTCAAGCGCCCGATCATCAACACCCGCGACGAACCGCACTCCGACGCCGAGAAGTACCGCAGGCTCCATGTGATCATCGGCGACGCGAACCTCTCCGAGATCTCGACCTACCTCAAGCTGGGCACCACCGCGCTGGTGCTCTCCATGATCGAGGACTCCTTCATCAAGGTGGACCTGGCCGTCGACCAACCGGTCCGCACCCTGCACGAGGTCTCCCACGACCCCGCACTGCGACAGCTCGTCACACTGCGTAACGGCCGGACGCTGACCGCGGTACAGCTCCAGATGGAGTATTTCGAGCTGGCCCGCAAATACGTCGAGGAGCGCTACGGCGTCGACGCGGACCCGCAGACCCGCGATGTGCTGGCCCGCTGGGAGGACGTGCTCAACCGGCTGGAGAACGACCCGATGAGCCTGTCGGGCGAGCTGGACTGGATCGCCAAGCGCGAGCTGCTGGAGGGCTACCGGCGCCGCGACAACCTGGGCTGGGACGCCGCCAGGCTGCACCTGGTCGACCTCCAGTACGCCGACGTACGCCCCGACAAGGGCCTCTACAACCGGCTGGTGGAGCGCGGCCGCATGCGGCGGCTGCTGGACGAGCCCGATGTCGTCAGGGCCGCCACCAAGCCGCCCGAGGACACCAGGGCGTACTTCCGCGGGCGCTGTCTCGAACAGTACGCGGACGACGTCGCCGCCGCCTCCTGGGACTCGGTGATCTTCGATCTGCCCGGCCGGGACTCGCTCCAGCGGGTTCCCACGCTGGAGCCGCTGCGGGGCACCCGCAAGCACGTGAAGGAGCTGCTGGACCGCTGTCGCACGGCGGAGGACCTGGTACGGATCCTTTCCGGCGGCTGATCCGCGGCTGAAACGGTCCAGAACCGGGAAACAACCCAGTGGCACTCGTACGTTGACGTAATCGAGCGCTGATGTCGGGCCCTGCTTGTAGGGTCTGATCTTGTAGGCAGTCAACCGAGCGCACGGAATAGCGGGGTGAGGGACATGGCTACCAAGGACACCGACGGCGGACAGCAGAAGGCGACGCGTTCCACGGAGGAGGTCGAGGAGGTCCAGCAGGACGCCCAGGCGGCCGACGACCTCAAGGAGCGCCAGGAGAAGCTCTCCGACGACGTGGACTCGGTGCTGGACGAGATCGACGACGTACTCGAGGAGAACGCCGAGGACTTCGTGCGTTCCTTCGTGCAGAAGGGCGGCGAGTAGGTGGCAGCCGGCACGTATGGCACCGGACGGCTCCCGGCGGCGTTCCTGACGCCGGGATCCTCCTCCTTCCTGGACTTCCTGGGCGACCACTCGCCGGAGCTGCTGCCGGGCAACCGGTCGCTCCCGCCGGTCAAGGGCGCCGTCGAACTCCCGCACGGCACCACCATCGTGGCCGCCACCTTCAGCGGCGGGGTCATCCTCGCCGGTGACCGGCGGGCCACGATGGGCAATGTCATCGCCCAGCGCGACATCGAGAAGGTCTTCCCCGCCGACGAGTTCTCGGCGGTCGGCATCGCGGGCACCGCGGGCCTCGCGGTGGAGATGGTCAAGCTCTTCCAACTGGAGCTGGAGCACTACGAGAAGATCGAAGGGGCGACGCTGTCCCTGGAGGGCAAGGCCAACCGGCTGTCCACCATGATCCGCGGCAACCTCGGCATGGCGCTCCAAGGGCTGGCCGTCGTCCCGCTCTTCGCCGGATACGACACCGAGCGCGAGAAGGGCCGCATCTTCTCGTACGACGTGACGGGCGGCCGCAGCGAGGACGTGGGCTTCACCGCGACCGGCTCCGGCTCGGTCTACGCCCGCAGCTCGCTGAAGAAGCTCTACCGCAGCGACCTCACCGAGCGTCAGTTGGCCACCGCCGTCATCCAGGCGCTCTACGACGCCGCGGACGACGACTCGGCCACCGGCGGCCCCGACATCACCCGGCGGATCTACCCGATCGTCGCGGTGATCACCGAAGAGGGCTTCCGCAGGCTCAGCGAGGCCGAGGTCTCCGAGATCGCCCGCGCCGTGCTGGACGGACGTCTGGAGCACCCCGACGGCCCGCGGGCCGAAGTGCTCTGAGAGCCGGTCAGTTGAGAACCGGTCAAGCGACGCATCCCTCAGAGCCGACAGCAGAAAGGCACGGTTAGCCGGTGTCCACGCCCTTTTACGTTTCACCTCAGCAGGCCATGGCCGACCGCGCCGAGTACGCCCGCAAGGGCATCGCGCGTGGCCGCAGCGTCGTCGTGCTCCAGTACACCGACGGCATCGTCTTCGTCGCCGAGAACCCGTCCCGCGCACTCCACAAGGTCAGCGAGATCTACGACCGGATCGCCTTCGCGGCGGTCGGCAAGTACAACGAGTTCGAGAATCTGCGGATCGGCGGCGTGCGCTACGCCGATCTGCGCGGATACACCTACGACCGCGAGGACGTGACGGCCCGTGGGCTGGCCAACGTCTACGCGCAGACCCTGGGCACCATCTTCTCCAGCGTGGGGGAGAAGCCCTACGAGGTCGAGCTGATCGTCGCGGAGGTCGGCTCGGCCCCCGAGGACGACCAGATCTACCGGCTGCCGCACGACGGGTCGATCGTCGACGAGCACGGCGCGGTCGCGGTCGGCGGCAACTCCGACCAGATCGGCAGCTACCTCGACCAGCGGCACCGCGACGGCATGACGCTCGCCGAGGCGCTGGCGCTGGCCGTCGAATCCCTCGGCCGCGACAACAACGGCAGCGACCGTCAGCTCACCGCCGAGCAGTTGGAGGTCGCCGTCCTCGACCGCACCCGCCCCCAGCAGCGCAAGTTCAAGCGCATCCTCGGCCGCCAGCTCTCCCGCCTGCTGGAGACCGAGTCCGCCTCGACGGCCACCACGGACGACCCCTCGGACGAGGAGGAGTAGCGCCCCGCAGGCGCGCGGCCCGCCCCCCCCCGCGGGGGGCGGGCGGTGACCTGGCGAGGGATCAGGCCGGCGGCGGGGCCGAGGAGCCGCGGACGACGAGTTCGACGGGGAGTTCCACCGGCCCGACGGAGCCCCCGTCGAGAAGGCTGAGCAGCGCGGTCATACCGCGGTCCCCGACCGCCTCGGCGGGCAGCCGCACGCTGGTCAGCTCGGGATCGAGCGCGGTGGCCAACGCCAGATCGTCGAAGCCGGTGACGGACAGGTCCGCGGGCACCCGGAGCCCCAGGCTCCTGGCGGCCTTGCACGCCCCCGCGGCCAGGATGTCGTCGTCGCACAGCAGGGCGGTGGGCCGGGGGCCCGGCCCGCGCAGAGCGCGCAGGGCGGCGGAGCGACCGGCGTCCACGTCCAGGGAGCAGCGCTCGGAGGTGAGTTCCGCTCCGGGAACCGCGGCCAGCTCGGCCGCGACCGTCCGCGTGCGCTCGTGGAACGTCCAGCTGTCGATGTCGGCCGCGACATGGGCGATCCGCCGGTGCCCGAGCGCGACGAGGTGGCGCACCACCTGCCGGAATCCGTCGCCGACCGCCAGGTCGACCGTGGGGGGACCGCCCGGCGCCGCCGGACCGCTGTCCAGCATCACCAGCGGCAGTTCACCGCCGCCGATGCCGGTCAGGGCGTCCGCGGCCATCGAGGAGGCGATGACCCCGTCGATGGCCGCCCGGGCGGAGCCGAAGGGGTCGCGGGCCGGTCCGACGCCGTCGGGTGACGGGTAGAGCACCACGCCGAAGCCGTGCTCGGCGGCGACCAGCGCCGCCCCCGTATAGACGCGGGCGAAGTACTCGTTGGTGAGCGCGGGCACCACCATCAGGGCCGTCCGGGTGCGGCCGAGCCGCAGATTGCGGGCGGCGAGATTCGGCCGGTAGCCGAGCCGCCCCGCCGCGTCCCGCACGGCGTGCGCCGTCCGCTCCGACACCCGGCCGTGCCACTTCCCGCCGAGCACGAGCGAGACCGTCGCCTGCGACACTCCGGCCGCCCGCGCGACGTCACGAGAGGTCGGCCGCGTACTCCCCGTCAACCTTCCGCACCCTTCCCGTTCGCTCCTGCGGGTGGACCCGCCGACTGCCGACATGGTACGTATGACCGTAGACGTTATACGTAACACGCGAGCGGTCGCGGCCTTCGGGTCGCGGTGCGGGTCGCGGCCCGTGACCCGCCGGTCACGGCGGCGAGGCACCGGGGACCGCCGGGGGAGAGGGGCCGGGATGGCTGGGCGGACCGCGGGATACGGGGACCTGCTGCGTACACGGCACGCCGCACGGCTGCTCGGCGGGACCCTCCTCGGACGGCTGCCCAACGCCATGGCGGCGCTCGCCATCGTGCTCTTCGCGCGCTCCGAGGGCGCCGGATACGGCCTCGCGGGCACCCTGTCCGCGATCTACGGCGCCGCCGTCGCCATCGGGCAGCCGCTGCTCGGCCGGGCCGTCGACCGGCGCGGCCAGCCGCGGGTGATGACCGCCGCCGCGCTGCTGGCCGCGGCGGGCTTCGGACTGCTCGCGGCCGTCGGCCCCGACCCGCTGCCGCTGGCCGTCGCCGCCGTCGTCCTGGCCGGGGTCGCCACACCGCCGCTGGAGGGCGGCCTGCGGGCCCTGTGGGCCTCCGTGCTAGGCGACGAGGAGCGGGTGCAGAAGGCGTACGCGCTGGACGCCGCCGCGCAGGAGGTGCTGTTCACCCTCGGGCCGCTGCTGGTGACCGTCATCGTCTCGGCCGCCTCGCAGGCCGTCGCCCTGATCGTCACCGGCGCGCTCGGCGTCGCGGGCACCCTCGTCGTGGTGACCTCCCGCCCCTCCCGGCAGTGGCGGGCCGTCCCGCACGAGGCCCACTGGCTCGGCGCGCTGCGCTCACCGGGCCTCGCCGTCCTGCTCGGCGCCTTCTTCTTCGTCGGCATCGCCCTCGGCGCCGTCTCGCTGGCCGCCGTGGCCTACGGCGACGCGCACGGCGGCGGCCCGGTCGCCGCGTACGTCCTGGCCGCCAACGGCGCGGGCGCCCTCGTCGGCGGCCTCACCTACGGCGCCCGCGTCTGGTCCGGCGTGCCCGAGCGCCGCCTGCGGCTGCTCTCGGTCGGCCTCGCCCTCTGCTATCCGCCGCTGGCGCTGGTGCCGGGCCTGCCCTGGATGCTGCCCCTGGCCGCGCTCGCCGGACTCTTCCTCGCACCGGCGCTGGCCTGCGGCTTCCTCGTGGTCGACCGACACGCCCCGGCCGGCACCGTCACCGAGGCGTTCTCCTGGGTGGTGACCTCCGCCGGGGTCGGCGCGGCGCTCGGCACGGCCGCCGCCGGAGTCGCCGCCCAACACGGCGGAACGGCCGCCGGATTCGGGGTCGCGGGCGCGGGCGGCGCGGTCGCGATGCTCGTCCTGCTGTGCACCGGCCGAATCCTGACGCCGCCAAACCTCCGGAGCCCCTCCGAAAAAGATCGAAACGGAGCGGTCGAACCTCGTTTCAGCACCACGCATCAGGCGTAATGTTCAGACATGGACCGCCGCATTTTCGGGCTGGAGAACGAGTACGGCGTCACATGCACGTTCAGGGGACAGCGGCGTCTGTCCCCTGACGAGGTGGCGCGGTACCTCTTCCGCCGTGTCGTGTCATGGGGCCGGAGCAGCAATGTTTTCCTCCGCAACGGTGCCCGCCTCTATCTCGACGTCGGTTCGCACCCGGAGTACGCCACTCCCGAGTGCGACAACGTCACCGAACTCGTCACGCACGACAAGGCCGGCGAACGCATCCTTGAGGGCCTTCTCGTGGACGCCGAACGGCGCCTTCACGAAGAGGGCATCGCAGGCGATGTGTACCTCTTCAAGAACAACACCGACTCGGCCGGCAACTCCTACGGATGTCACGAGAATTACCTGGTCGCCAGGCACGGGGAATTCTCCCGGCTCGCGGACATCCTCATTCCGTTCCTCGTCACCCGGCAGCTTCTGTGCGGCGCGGGGAAGGTACTCCAGACCCCGCGCGGCGCCGTTTTCTGCGTGAGCCAGCGGGCCGAGCACATCTGGGAGGGTGTCAGCTCCGCCACCACCCGCTCCCGTCCGATCATCAACACCCGCGACGAGCCGCACGCCGACGCCGAGCGCTACCGGCGCCTGCACGTCATCGTCGGCGACTCCAACATGTCCGAGACCACGATGCTGCTCAAGGTCGGCGCCACCGACCTCGTCCTGCGGATGATCGAGGCGGGCACCGTGATGCGCGACCTGACCCTGGAGAACCCGATCCGGGCCATCCGCGAGGTCAGCCACGACATCACCGGTCGCCGCAAGGTCCGGCTCGCCTCGGGCCGCGAGGCGTCCGCCCTGGACATCCAGCAGGAGTACTACTCCAAGGCCGTCGAGTTCTGCGAGCGCCGCGGCATCCGCAGCGGTGTCATCGAGCAGGTCCTGGAGCTATGGGGCCGCACCCTGGACTCCATCGGCAGCGGCGACCTCGCCCGGATCGGCACCGAGATCGACTGGGTGATGAAGTACCAGCTCATCGAGCGCTACCGGAACCGGGACAACATCACGATGTCCCACCCCCGGGTCGCCCAGATCGACCTCGCCTACCACGACATCCACCGCCGCCGCGGCCTGTACTACCTGCTGGAACGCAAGGGCCAGGCCAAGCGGATCTGCACCGACCTGAAGATCTTCGAGGCCAAGTCGGTGCCCCCGCAGACCACCAGGGCGCGGCTGCGCGGCGACTTCATCCGCCGCGCGCAGGAACAGCGCCGCGACTTCACTGTCGACTGGGTGCACCTGAAGCTCAACGACCAGGCGCAGCGCACCGTGCTGTGCAAGGACCCCTTCCGGTCGGTCGACGACCGGGTGGAGAAGCTCATCGCCGGTATGTAGGCCGGTACGCGAGCCGATATGTCCTACCGGCGGCGTGACATCCCGGTACGACCTGTCGGTTAGACGTACCGGCGCACGCCATGACCCGGCGTCACAGACGGCACACAGGCCCCGTGCAGAACTCGTACGGGGCCTGTGGCACGCCGTAGGGTGTGGGACGGCATCCAGCCGCCGTTCCCGAACCCGATCCGAACCGAGGACATCCGTGCGCCGACGCTCCGTACTGCTCGCCGTGCCCGCGCTCATGCTCACCGCCGCCGGTTGTGGCAGCGACGACAGCAAGAGCAAGAGCGACCCGGCGGCATCCGAATCCCCCTCGACCTCGGGCTCGCCGTCCGCGTCCGCCACGCCCAGCACGAAGATCGTGGCGGGCCCCGTACCGGACATCACCGGCGGCACCAAGTTCGGCGAGAAGCCCACCGTCGCCAAGGGCACCGGCACCCCGTCCACCGACCTGGCCGTCAAGACCGTCATCCAGGGCGACGGCGCCGCCATCGTCGCGGGCGACTACGTCACGACCAACTACCTCGGCCAGATCTGGGACACCGCCAAGGTCTTCGACACCTCCTACGGCCGCGCGCCGTACACCAACGTCATCGGCCAGGGGAAGGTCATCCCCGGCTGGGACAAGGGCCTGGTCGGCCAGAAGGTCAACAGCCGCGTCGAGATGGCGATCCCGCCGGCCCTGGGCTACGGCACCTCGGGCAACTCCCAGGCGGGCATCAAGGGCACCGACACGCTGGTCTTCGTGATCGACGTGCTGGCGACCTACAACGCCAAGAGCTCCGCCAAGGGCAAGGCCGTCCCGCAGAACGACGCGAATCTGCCGAAGGTCGGCACCAACACGGACGGCAAGGCGCCCAGCATCACGGTGCCCAAGGTCAAGGCGCCGACCAAGCTGGTCTCCGAGTACATCCTGGAGGGCGACGGCGCCGCGGTGAAGGCCACCGACACGCTGCTGCTCCAGTACAAGGGCGTGCTGTGGGACGGCGGCAAGGAGTTCGACGCCAGCTACACCGCAGGTCAGCTCGCCGCCTTCCCGCTCGCGCAGCTCATCAAGGGCTGGCAGGAGGGCCTGGTCGGCAAGAAGGCGGGCAGCCGCGTCATGCTGGTGACCCCCGGAGACCTGGCCTACGGCGCCACGCCGCCCAGCGGCAGCAACATCCCGGCCAACGCCACCCTGGTCTTCTCCTTGGACATCCTGGCGATTCTGTAAGACTGTCCAGGTTGCCCGCAACGCACAAGGAGCATTGAAGTGAGCATCGAGAAGCCCGAGATCGACTTCCCGGGCGGCGAGCCGCCGGCCGACCTGGAGATCAAGGACATCTGGGAGGGCGACGGCCCGGTCGCCAAGGCCGGGGACACGGTCTCCGTCCACTACGTCGGCGTGGCCTTCTCCTCCGGCGAGGAGTTCGACGCGAGCTGGAACCGCGGCTCCGCGCTCCAGTTCAAGCTCGGCGTCGGACAGGTCATCGCCGGCTGGGACCAGGGCGTGCAGGGCATGAAGGTCGGCGGTCGCCGCCAGCTCATCATCCCCGCGCACCTCGCCTACGGCGACCGCGGCGCCGGCGCCGCGATCAAACCCGGCGAGACCCTGATCTTCGTCTGCGACCTCGTCGCCGTCTGATCGGGCCCGTCCGCACAGCCGTCACAGGAGCCCCGGCCTGCCAGGCCGGGGCTCCTCGGCTTTTGTCGCGGGACCTCGGGGCGGTACGGTCGGCGACGAGAGCCGAACGAAGGGTGCGGGATGGCGATTGCCAAGGCTGAGCGGTTGATGAATCTCGCACTGTGCCTGATGAACACCCGGCGGCCGGTCAGCAAACGCGAGCTGCGCAGCTCCATTGAGGCGTACCACGAGGTCACCTCCGACGACTCCTTCAACCGGATGTTCGAACGGGACAAGGACGACCTGCGCGAGCTGGGTCTGGTCATCGACACGGTGGAGAGCATCGACGGCGAGTTCGGCTACCTGGCGCGGCGCGACCGCAACCGGCTGCCCGACATCGCCCTCGACCCCGAGGAGGCCGCCGCGCTCGCGCTGGCCGCCAAGGTCTGGCAGCAGGCCAGATTCGCCGAGGCCGCCAGCGGCGCGCTCCAGAAGCTGCGCGCGGCGGGCGTCCCGTACGAGGACACCCACAGCGCCCTCGAACCGCGCATCCCCACGCCGGAACCCGCCTTCGAGGCCCTGATGCTCGCCACCCGCGAGCGGCGCGCCGTCTCCTTCGAGTACCGCAAGGCCAACGCCGCGCGGCCGGAGCCCCGGCAGATCGAGCCGTGGGCGCTGGAGTGCTGGCGCGGCCACTGGTACGTGGCGGGCTGGGACCGCGACCGCGGCGCCGTCCGCGTCTTCCGGCTCTCCCGGATCAGCGGCAAGGTCCGCGCCCGCGGCGCCTTCACCACCGAGGTGCCCGCGCACGTCGACGTCCGCGAGGCGGTGGCCCGCTGGGCGGGCGAGGGCGCCACCGCGACCGCCCGCATCCGGCTGCGCCGCGACAGCGGCTACCCGCTGCGCTCCCGCGCCGTGACGACCACCCCGGTGGACGCCGACTGGGACGAGCTGGAGATCCCGTACGGGCACGGACTCGACGCCTGGCTGGCCGAGTTCGGCCCCGACGTACTCGTCCTGGCGCCCGAGGAGCTGCGCACGGACGTACTGGACCGGCTGCGCGCCGTGGCGAAGGGCTGACGTGGCCGACGTGAGCGACGCACGCGGGGCCGCCGGGCGGCGGACCAGGACGACGGCCGCGGCCTTGCGCCGGGCGGGCACGGAAGCGAAGAACAGGCGGGGGACGGCGGCGTGAGCAACGCGATCGACCAGACGCGCAGGATGCTGTCCCTGGTGACGTATCTGCGGGAGCGGCCCGGAGCACGGGTCAGCGAGGTGGCACGGGCCTTCGGGGTGACCGAGGCCGAGCTGATCGGCGACCTCAATGTGCTGCCGCTGTGCGGCACCAGCTTCCGCGGCGGCGACCTGCTGGACATCGACACCGACGGCGAACGGATCTGGTGGCACAACCCCGGCACCGCGGACGACGTGGCGCAGCCGCTGCGGCTGGCCGCGGACGAGGCCACCGCGCTGCTGGTGGCCGCCCGCGCGGTGGCCAATCTGCCGGGCCTGCGGGACAGCGACCGGCAGGCGCTGCTGCGTGCCGGGGCGAAGCTGGAGGCCGCCGCGGGCGAGGCGGCCGGGGCCAGCGCGCAGCTCTCGGTGACCTTCGAGTCCGAGGGCAGCGTGTTCGCCACCGTGGACCGGGCGATCACCGAGCGGCGGCGGCTGTGGATGCGCTACTACTCGCCCGCCAGGGACGCGCTGACCGAGCGCGAGGTCGACCCGATCCGGCTGTTCGCCGTCGGCCACACCTACTTCGAGGGCTGGTGCCGCCTCTCGGAGGACCGGCGCACCTTCCGGCTGGACCGGGTCGAGGAGATCCGGCTGCTGGACGAGCCGTCCGACCCGCCGCGGCTCCAGCCGCGCGACCTGTCGCAGGGCCTGGTCCAGCCCGCGGGCGACGACCCCGAGGTAGTGATCGAAGTGGGCCCCGGCGGGCGCTGGGTCGCGGAATACTATCCGCACGACAGTGCCGAGGAGCAGCCCGACGGCGGCCTGCGCATCACCTTGCGCACCCCCGACCCCGGGTCGCTGCGGCGGCTCGCGCTGCGGCTCGGCAAGGACGGCCGGATCGTGTCGCCCCCCGAACTGGCGGGGGACGCGCGCGACGCCGCCGTGCTGGCGCTCGCCGCCTACGGGGAGTGAGAGGACATCACGATGACGGCCACGGCGTCCGGCTGCGCGCCCATGACCATGCCCGTGCTCTTCCGCGCGGGCTGCCCGCACTGCCGCACCAGCTTCGAACTGTCCGCGGGAGCGCTGCTGCTGGCGATCGGCGGCTCGGCGCGTACGACCTTCTACTCCTTCACCTGCCCCGAGTGCGACACCGCCGTCCGCAAACCGGCGGGGGAGCGGATCGTCGAACTGCTCACGGTCGGCGGGGTCCGCACGATGCGGCTCCACGCCCACTGACGGGTGTTCACGTCGGGCGGCCGCGGACGGGGCCGGTGCGCACGGGGGCGGTACGGAACAGGCCGGTACGGAAGAGGCCGGTACGGAAGAGGCCGGTACGGAAGAGGCCGGTACGGAACAGGCCGGTACGGAACAGGCCGGTACGGGTGGCGTCGGCGCGGAAACGGAACCGGTAGGCTCGCGGCCCATGTGGTGGCTCTATCTCTGCGTCGGCCTGGCGACCGCGGGACTCCTGGTGCTCGGGGTGCTGGCGGTCCGGGTCTTCGCCGCCGTCCAGGAACTGGCCCGGCAGGTGGCCGCGGCCACCGACGCGCTGGCCGCCGCGGGCGACCGTCTACAGCGCGCCGCCCGCCCGTTGAGCGAGCGTGCCGGGCAGATCTCCAGAAGCTGAGCCTGCCGCGAGGCCGCGAACGCGGGGTACGCTGACCGGGCGGCCCGTACTCACGAGCGCGGCGAGGGTCGCAATCCGGCGGATTCCGGGGCATTCCCCGGTGTTCACCGGTGCACGATACGATCACAGCCAGCGCGGCGGCCGGGCACCTGCCCGAATCGTCGTGCACCTGCGGAAGCGGACGCGCGAGCGCCACGCCCTCGCAGTCACGGAACACGCCGCCCACCGGTGAGAAGGTAGACATTTTATGCTCGGCAATCTCAAGCCCCTAGAGATCGTCCTGATCCTTCTCGTCGTCGTCCTGCTCTTCGGCGCGAAGAAGCTGCCCGACATGGCCCGGTCGCTCGGCAAGTCGGCGCGCATCCTCAAGAGCGAGGCCAAGGCGATGAAGAACGACGACTCCGGCACCGCGGAGTCCACCGCCGCCCCGGCTCCCCAGGAGCAGGCCGCACCCCGCACCATCCAGGCCGCGCCCGGCGACACCACGAGCGCCCGTCCGGTCTCCGAGCCGGCGGACCGCACGCCCCGGGCCTGACCTGACCCTCTGCTGAAGGACGAAGCCGACCGCGAGCCGGGCGGCTGCCGCACGAGACGAGGACGTGGGTGCTCAAGACTGCCCGCAAGCAGGAGAAGGACCCCGAGGGGCGGATGCCCCTCGCGGACCACCTGCGTGAGCTGCGCAACAGGCTGGCCAAGTCCGTCCTGGCGATCCTGGCCGTCACGATCGTGGCGGCGTTCGTCTACAAGGACATCATTCACTTCTTCCAGCACCCGATCCTCAAGTCGGTCGGCTGTGTGGACGGTGCGACGCACCAGAAGAACGGCCAGCCCTGCGCCCAGATGACCGTCAACGGTCTGCTCGGCGGTTTCTCCATCGCGCTGAAGGTCTCGCTGATGGCGGGCATCCTCTGCGCCTCGCCGGTCTGGCTCTACCAGCTCTGGGCGTTCCTCGCGCCCGGTCTGCACCGCAGCGAGAAGCGGTACACCCTCGGCTTCGTCGGCGCGGGCGTCCCGCTCTTCTTCGCCGGTGCCTGGCTGGCCTACGCGATCCTGCCGCAGACCGCCAGGATCATGATCGGCTTCGTGCCGGACGACACCACCAACCTGCTGGCCCTGGACGACTTCCTCGACCTCGTCGTCCGCATGGTGATCGTCTTCGGTCTCGCCTTCGAACTGCCCCTGGTGCTGGTGCTGCTCAACTTCACCGGCATGGTCAGCGGCCGTCGCATGCTCGGCTGGTGGCGCGGCATGGTGATCGGCATCACCGTCTTCGCCGCGGTCGCCACGCCCACCGGCGACCCGCTCACCATGTGCCTGCTGGCCGCGCCGATCGTCTTCCTGTACTTCGTCGCCATGGGCATCTGCTTCTTCAACGACAGCCGCCGCAAGCGCCGACTCGAAGCGAACCCGGACTACGCCCTCGACCCGGACGAGGCGTCCACCCTGGACCACGTCCCGGAGCAGATCGCCGCCGAGCCGTACGAGGACCGGACCGGCGAGCGCGTCGACGACGGCTACGACGACGCGACCTGAGCGCCCGACCGCCCGGCCGGCCCCTGACACCGCCGCCCCCCACCGCTACTGGTGGGGGGCGGCTGTCCGGTAGGGTCCGCGCGTGACCAGCGAGATCACCCTCTTCGTCAATCCCGTCGCCGGACGCGGCCGGGGCGCCCGCGCCGCCCAGCCCGCCGCCCACGCGCTCCGCGAAGCCGGTTACGGCGTCCGTACCGTCGTGGGCGAGGACGCGGCCGACGCGCTGGCCCGCGCCCGGCAGGCCGTCGACAGCGGTACGGGGGCGCTGGTCGCGGTCGGCGGTGACGGCATGGTCTCGCTGGCCCTCCAGGCGGTCGCCGGGACCGACACGCCGCTCGGCGTGGTCGCCGTCGGCACCGGCAACGACTTCGCGCGGGTCAACGGCCTGCCGGTCCGGGACGCCGCGGCGGCCGGTACGGGCATCGCCGAGGCGCTGCGGGACGGCCGCAGCCGGGCGCTGGACCTGGGCAGGACCGGGGAGCGCTGGTTCGGCACCGTCCTCGCCTCCGGCTTCGACTCGCGGGTCAACGACCGCGGCAACCGTATGCGCTGGCCCGTCGGCCGCTTCCGCTACGACCTGGCGATGCTCGCGGAGCTGGCGGCGCTGCGGCCGATCCCGTACCGGGTGACCTTCGACGACGCGCCGGAACGGCAGATCGAGGCCACGCTCATAGCCGTCGGCAACGGCTCGTCGTACGGCGGCGGCATGCGGATCTGCGCGGACGCGGTGATGGACGACGGGCTCTTCGACGTGTGCGTGGTCGGCCCGTGCAGCCGCACCACCCTGCTGCGGGTCTTCCCCCGCGTCTACCGGGGCACCCACCCGAGCCACCCGGTCGTCACCGTGCACCGCGCGGCCCGCGTCCGGCTGGACGTCGACCCGGCGCAGGGCGTGACCGGCTACGCGGACGGCGAGCGGATCGGCCCGCTGCCGCTGGTCGCCGAGACGGTGCCGAAGGCCGTACGGCTGCTGGTCTGAGCCGGTTCACGCGCGGGTGCGCGGTGCCCCATGGGGGACCTGATCCGGTCGGCGTGGCGGGCCCGATCCGGCCGCCGCGGCGGGCCTGATCCGGCCGCTCGACGGGTATAGCGGCAATAAAGATCACGTGCCGTGTCAGTGGTGGCGGGTAGGCTCGGAGCCAAGATGACCGATGAGAAGTCCGCAGATGAGATGGCGCTCGATGAGATGTCGCCCGCCGAGCGCTTCGCCGCCAGCCGTCGCCGCGCAGCGGAGAACGCAACGGCCCTCGCCCAGTTCCGTGAGATGTACGAGTTCGGCCTCGACCCCTTCCAGGTCGAGGCGTGCCAGGCGCTGGAGGCGGGCAGCGGCGTCCTCGTCGCCGCCCCGACCGGCTCGGGCAAGACCATCGTCGGCGAGTTCGCCGTCCACCTCGCCCTCGCCGAGGGCCGCAAGTGCTTCTACACCACGCCCATCAAGGCCCTGTCCAACCAGAAGTACAGCGACCTCGCCAAGCGCTACGGCGCCGAGAAGGTCGGCCTGCTGACCGGTGACAACAGCGTCAACGGCGACGCGCCGGTGATCGTCATGACCACCGAGGTCCTGCGGAACATGCTGTACGCCGGCTCCGCCGCCCTCGACGGCCTCGGCTATGTGGTGATGGACGAGGTGCACTACCTCTCCGACCGCTTCCGCGGCGCCGTCTGGGAAGAGGTGATCATCCACCTCCCGCAGTCCGTCACCCTCGTGTCGCTCTCCGCGACCGTCTCCAACGCCGAGGAGTTCGGCGACTGGCTCGACACCGTCCGCGGCGACACCGAGGTCATCGTCTCCGAGCACCGCCCGGTCCCGCTGTGGCAGCACGTGCTGGCCGGCCGCCGGATGTACGACCTCTTCGAGGAGAAGGCCGGCGCCACCGACGGCAAGGGCCGCCGCGAGGTCAACGCCGATCTGGAACGGCTCGCGCGGATGGAGAACCAGCGCAGCTACCACCCGCGGGCCAAGCGCGGCCGCGAGGCCGACCGCGAGCGGGAGCGGCGCGCCCGCAGCCGGGTGTGGACGCCCAGCCGCGCCGAGGTCATCGACCGGCTGGACAACGAAGGACTGCTGCCCGCCATCACCTTCATCTTCAGCCGCGCGGGCTGCGAGGCCGCCGTCCAGCAGTGCCTCTACGCGGGCCTGCGGCTGAACACCGAGGACAAGCGCGCCCAGGTGCGCGCCATCGTGGAGGAGCGCACCCGCGCCATCCCCGACGAGGATCTGCACGTCCTGGGCTACTTCGAATGGCTCGAGGGCCTGGAGCGCGGCATCGCCGCCCACCACGCGGGCATGCTCCCGACCTTCAAGGAGGTCGTCGAGGAGCTCTTCGTCAAGGGCCTGGTCAAGGCGGTCTTCGCCACCGAGACGCTGGCGCTCGGCATCAACATGCCCGCCCGCTCCGTGGTGCTGGAAAAGCTCGTCAAGTGGAACGGCGAGACCCACGCCGACATCACCCCCGGCGAGTACACCCAGCTCACCGGCCGCGCGGGCCGCCGGGGCATCGACGTCGAGGGCCACGCCGTGGTGCTCTGGCAGCGCGGTTTCGACCCGGGCGCGGTCGCCGGACTCGCGGGCACCCGTACGTATCCGCTGCGGTCGTCCTTCAAGCCGTCGTACAACATGGCGGTCAACCTCGTCGGGCAGTTCGGGCGGCACCGCTCGCGCGAGCTGCTGGAGACGTCCTTCGCGCAGTTCCAGGCCGACCGCTCGGTGGTCGGCATCTCCAAGCAGGTGCAGCGCAACGAGGAAGGGCTCGACGGCTACAAGCAGTCGATGACCTGCCACCTCGGCGACTTCGACGCCTACATGCGGCTGCGGCGGGAGCTGAAGGAACGCGAGTCGGAACTGTCGAGGCAGGGCGCGATGCAGCGCCGCGCCGCGGCCTCCGACGCGCTGGAGAAGCTGAAGCCGGGCGACATCATCCACGTCCCCGCGGGCAAGTACGCCGGGCTCGCGCTGGTCCTCGAACCCGGTGTCCCCGCGGGCCGTTCCAACGGCCACCCGCATCGCAACGAGGAATTCGCCGACGGCCCGCGCCCATTGGTGCTCACCGCGGAGCGCCAGGTCAAGCGGCTCGGGCAGATAGACTTCCCCGTTCCCGTCGAGGCGCTGGACCGGATGCGGATCCCCAAGTCCTTCAACCCGCGCAGCCCGCAGTCCCGGCGCGACCTCGCCTCCGCGATGCGCTCCAAGGCGGGCACCGCGGGCTGGGCCGCACCCTCACGGCACCGCAAGCAGCGGGCCGCCGCGGCCGACGACACCGAGATCTCCCGGCTGCGTACCGCGATCCGCGCGCACCCCTGCCACGGCTGCGAGGAACGCGAGGACCACGCCCGCTGGGCCGAGCGCTACCACCGGCTGCGGCGCGACACCCAGCAGTTGGAGCGGCGCATCGAGGGCCGCACCAACACCATCGCCCGCACCTTCGACCGGATCTGCGCGCTGCTCACCGAACTGGGCTATCTCCAGGCCGAGAAGGTCACTCCCGAGGGGCGGCGGCTCGCCCGGCTCTACGGCGAGTTGGACCTGCTCGCCAGCGAATGCCTGCGCGAGGGCGTCTGGGACGGCCTCGGCCCGGCCGAACTGGCGGCCTGCGCCTCGGCGCTGGTCTACGAGACCCGGCAGGCCGACGACGCCGTCGCGCCCAAGCTGCCGACCGGCAACGCGAAGGAAGCCCTCGGCGAGATGGTCCGTATCTGGGGCCGTCTCGACGCGCTGGAGGAGTCCCACCACATCAACCAGGCCGAGGGCGTCGGCCAGCGCGAGCCCGACCTCGGCTTCGCCTGGCCCGCCTACCGCTGGGCCTCGGGCCACGGCCTGGACGCGGTCCTCTCCGACGCCGACATGCCCGCCGGTGACTTCGTCCGCTGGTGCAAGCAGCTCATCGACGTCCTGGGCCAGATCAGCGACGCCGCTCCGGAGGGCAGCCCGGTCCGCCGCAACGCCCGCCGGGCGGTCGACGGGCTGCGACGCGGGGTCGTCGCGTACTCCTCGGTGGGGTGAGCCGCCCCTGCGGCGTGCACCTGTGCGGCCCGGTCCCGGAGGATGACGGGCCGCACGGGCGGTCCGCGCGTTGACTCACGGCATCACGGCATCACGGCCTTACGGCCGCACCGGCGGACCGACACACCGGCGCACCGGCGCACCGGCGCACCGACTCACTGACCGGTGAGCTTGGTGCAGGTCAGAGAGCCGTTGACGGTGATCGACTTCCTGTCGTCGCCGTGGTTGCCCGCGATGACGAGGTCCTTCGCCGTCACCTTCCAGGTCCCGGCGCTCTTGGCGGCCGTCACGCTGCCGGACGACCGCTGGGAGTACGAGTCGGTGGCCGTCGGCTGGAGCATCGCCAGCTTCTGGAGGCCGCCGGTCGTCGCGATGAACGACGGGGACTTCGGCGCCGACGCGTCCGTCCTGTCGGGGGCGGTCACCCCGACCAGCTTTCCCGCCACGACCTCGCAGGAGATCGCCGAGGTGAACAGGGCGGTCCCGGTGGTGTCCCCGGTGTAGTCCAGCCTGCCGTTGGCGGTCTTCGTCGGCACCGCCGAGGTCGTCGGCGTGGCCGACGGTGTCCCGGCCGACGCGGTCGGTTTGGCGCTGTCGTCGGACGAGTCCGACGACGAACAGCCTGCCAGGGCCGTCCCGGTGAGCGTGACGGTCAGCAGAGCGGTGGTGATTGCGGTGACGCGGCGCATACGGCCGTGGTCCTCCCCGTCGGTGAACAATCCGCACAGTGTACGGAGGGTGCCGCTGGGTGGCGGGGGACGGGTGGGGCGACTTCTCCGGGTCCGCCGTCGAGGTTCATGCCCCGGACCGGTCGGCGAGGTACGCGCGCCAGCCGCCGTAGGCCGTGATGTCCTCGGCGCTGTCGAGCGCCGACGGCTCGCACAGGAAGCCGGGGCAACTGGTGCCGTCGGCCAACTCGACGCTGCCCAGGGCCATCGGGCGCGGCAGGGCGGCGGTCAGCGTGCCGAGACCGGCGGCGGGCAGTTCCCAGACCTCGGCCTCGACGGCGGCGCCGCCCTTCTCGGTCCGCACCAGACCGGGCTTGGCGGGTTCGGTGTCCAGGGCGTAGAGCCGGTACGCGGGGGCGGTGGTGGTCGTGGCCGTCAACCGGCCTCCGAGCGCGACGAGTTGGTGGTTGAGGGGCTGGCCGCTGAGGTGGGCGCCGACCACGGCGACGCGGAGAGGCGGCTCCAGCAGGGCGGCGACGTCCGCGATCCGGTCGTCGGTGTGCGCGGGGCCGAGCAGCATCACGCCGAAGGGCCGGCCCTCGACGGTGCCCGCCGGGACCGCGACCGCGCAAAGGTCCAGCAGGTTGGCCGAGTTGGTGAAGCGGCCGAGGCGCGCGTTCGCGCCGAGCGGGTCGGCGGCGACCTCGGCGAGCGTGGGGTGCCCCGGTGCGGTCGGCAGCAACAGGGCGTCGGCGTCGCCGAGTCGCGCCATGGCCTCGGTGCGCAGCGCGGCCAGCCGCCGCTGGTCGGTGAAGAGGCGGTGCGCGGGCAGGTCGCGGGCCGCTGTGATGATGGCCGCGACGGTCGGGTCCAGGTCGGGGGCGTCCCGGTGCGCCTCGATGAACTCGCCCACGGCTGACCAGCGTTCCGCGACGAAAGCGCCCTCGTAGAGCAGCGCCGCCGCCCACGTGAACGGCGTCAGGTCCAGCGTCCGCAGTTCGGCCCCGGCGGCGGCCAGCCGGTCCGCCGCCGCCTCGTAGGCCGCCGCCCATCCGGCGTCCATCTCGCCGAGTTGCGCTCGCGCCGCCACCGCCACGCGCCACGGTCCAGGGCGGCGCGGCGGTGCCTCGCAGCTCGCGAGGAGCGCCATCGCGCGGCGGGCCTCGGGCAGCGTCCTGGCGAAGACGGACACGCAGTCCAGGCTCGCGCACGCCGGTACGACGCCGCGCGTCGACACCAGGCCGCGGGTCGGCTTCACCCCGACGATGCCGTTGAACGCCGCCGGGACGCGGCCGGAGCCGGCCGTGTCCGTACCGAGCGCCACGTCCACGAGGCCGAGTGCCACCGCGACGGCCGAGCCCGAACTGGAGCCGCCGCTCACCCGCTCCGGGGTGACGGCGTTGCGCACCGCGCCGTAGGGGCTTCGCGTGCCGGCCAGGCCCGTCGCGAACTGGTCCATGTTCGTGCTGCCCAGCACGATCGCGCCCGCCGCGCGCAGGGCCCGCACCGCCGGGGCGTCCTCCCTCGGCGCGTACGCGTACGACGGGCAGCCCGCCGTCGTCTCCAGGCCCGCCACGTCGATGTTGCCCTTCACCGCCAGCAGCCGTCCCTCCAGGGGCAGCGCCTCCCCGGCCGCCCTTCTCTCGTCCACCTCCGCCGCCTCCGCCCGCACCTCCTCCTCCGCGCGCAGCGCGATCCACACCTCCGGGCGGTCCACCTCCGCGATCCGCCGATACGCGGCCCGCACGCGGTCCTGAGCGCTCTCCATGGGCTTCCTCCGTCTGATGTGCGGGTGCGGGTGCGGTGGCAGGGGGCCGCTCATTGCCGCTGGGGCTAGTCCTCAATCGCCGGACGGGCTGATTTTTTGCTTCTGGCGTGTCGCACACGCCTGGCCGCATGCGGGGTGGGTTGCCGATCGGCGGTGGCGGCACAAATCAGCCCCGCCGGCGATTGAGGCGGCGTGAGCCGGAAGGGGGTGGGTTAGGGGGAGAGGGTCAGGAGGGGGGTGCCGGGGGTGACTTGGTCGCCGGGGGAGACGAGGACTTGGGCGACGGTGCCGCCGGCGGGGGAGGTGACGGGGGACTCCATCTTCATGGCCTCCAGGGTCAGGAGGTGCTGCCCGGCCGCGACGCAGTCGCCGGGGCGGACGGCGATGTGCCAGACGGCGGCGGCGAATTCGGCGTCGACCGTACGGCCGCCGGGCGGCACGGTGACGGCGGCGGGGGCCGGGACGGCGGCGGCCGAGTCGTCGGTGCGGGCGAACTCACCGGCGGCTTCCCACGCGTCGCGCTCCGCGGCGAACGCGGCGCCCTGCCGGGCGCGGAAGGTCGCGATGGACTCCGCGTTGTCGGCGAGGAACCGCTGATGGTCCGCGAGGGCGAAACTCCCGTCCTCCACCCGCAGCGGCAGGCGCCCGGCCGCCATGTCGGCCCGGAGGTCGAGGAGTTCGTCGGCGGAGACGGGATACCACTTGATGCGGTCGAAGAAGCGCAGCAGCCACGGCTGTCGGCGGGCGCGGTTGGACCAGACCTGGATCGTACGGCCGACGAACTGGTAGCCGCCGGGCCCTTCCATGCCGTAGATGCAGAGGTAGGCCCCGCCGATGCCGACGGAGTTCTCCGCCGTCCAGGTGCGCGCCGGGTTGTACTTGGTGGTGACGAGCCGGTGGCGCGGGTCGAGCGGCGTGGCGACGGGCGCGCCGAGGTAGACGTCGCCGAGCCCGAGCACGAGGTATTCGGCGTCGAAGACGGTCCGGTATACGTCGTCCACGGAGTCGAGACCGTTGACGCGGCGGATGAACTCGATGTTCCACGGGCACCACGGCGCGTCGTCGCGGACGCCCGCCATGTAGCGCTCGATGGCCTCACGCGTGGCGGGGTCGTCCCAGGACAGCGGCAGGTGCACGGTCCGGCTGGGCACCACGAGCCGGTCGGTGGGCGGCAGTTGCTCCTCCGCCTCGCGCACGGCGTCGAGCAGTTTGGCGGTGGGCAGCGCGCCCGGGTCGGCGTGGATCTGGAGGGAGCGGATGCCGGGTGTGAGGTCGACGACGCCGGGCAGGCGTTGGGCGGCGAGGTGTTCCGCCAGGGCGTGCACCCGCATCCGCAGCGCCAAGTCGAGCTGCATGGGCCCGTATTCGACGAGCAGATTGTCGTCGCCGCTGCGGCGGTACGTCACGGCCGGGCGTGTCGCGGTCGCTTCGGCGCGCCCGAGGACACCCCCGTCGGCGATGACGGGCCGCGACGGCGTCGGCATGGTCGCGGGCGCGCGCCGCAGCCCGGCGGCGGCGTCCTCGCTGACCGGCACGAATCGTACGGTGTCGCCCGGCCGGAGCTGCCCGAGCTTCCAGCGCTGACCGGTCACGACGGTCGCGGGGCACACGAATCCGCCGAGCGAGGGGCCGTCGGGACCGAGCAGTACGGGCATGTCGCCCGTGTAGTCGACGGCGCCGACCGCGTACGGCGTGTCGTGGATGTTGGACGGGTGCAGTCCCGCCTCGCCGCCGTCGGAACGCGCCCAGCGCGGCTTCGGGCCGACGAGCCGTACGCCGGTGCGCGCGGAGTTGAAGTGCACGCTCCACTCGGCGGCGTAGAAGTCGCGGATGTCGTCCTCGGTGAAGAACTCCGGCGCGGCGTGCGGGCCCTCGACGGCGCCGATCAGCCACCGCGTCCCCCACTCCGGCCGCAGCGAGGCCGGTACGGGGCCGCTCGCCTCCGTCGTCGTACCGCCGTGCAGGACGTCACCGACGCGCAGCGCCCGGCCGCCGTGGCCGCCGAATCCGCCGAGCGTGAAGGTGGCCGCGCTGCCGAGGAAGCGGGGGACGTCGAGGCCGCCCGCGACCAGCAGGTATGTGCGCAGCCCTGCCGCCTCCGGCGCGCCGATGTCGAGCAGCGCGCCCGCCGGTACGGTGACCGGCTCCCAGCGCGGCACCGGGTGTCCGTCGACCGTGACGGTCGCGGGCGCGCCGGTCACGCAGACGGTGGTGGGGTGGCTGAAGCGCAACGCCGGTCCCTGGAGGGTGCATTCGAGGCCGGGCGCGCCCTCGTCGTTGCCGAGCGCTTCGTTGCCGAGCCGGAAGGACAGGTCGTCCATCGGGCCGCACGGCGGAACGCCGACGTGCCACAGGCCGGTGCGGCCCGGCCAGTCCTGGACGCTGGTCAGGGTGCCCGCGCGGACCACGTCGATCCGGCGGGTGGGGTCGGTGACCGCGTCGAGGGTCGCGGTGCTGTGCGTCGCGGCGTGCAGCGCCGGATCGGCGACGGCGGCCCGCAGCAGCCCCAGATTGGTCTCGATGCCGTCGATCCTGGTCGCGGCGAGGGCGTCCGCGAGCCGGGCGAGGGCCTGCGCCCGGTCGGCGCCGTGCGCGATCACCTTGGCGAGCATCGGATCGTAGGAGGTGGTGACCTCGGTGCCGGTCTCGATCCAGGCGTCGACGCGGACCCCCGGCGGGAAGACCACCTCGGTGAGCCGTCCCACGCTCGGCAGGTGGCCGCGCGTGGGGTCCTCGGCGTAGATCCGGGCCTCCACGGCGTGTCCCACTCGCTGTGTCGACAGGTCAATCGGCGTGTCGTCGCCGGTGCTCAGCGGTGTGTCGCCCTGCGCGAGCCGCAGCATCCACTCCACGAGGTCGACACCGTACGTCTCCTCGGTCACCGGATGCTCCACCTGGAGACGGGTGTTGACCTCCAGGAAGTACGCCTGGCCGCGCGCCGCGTCGTACACGAATTCCACGGTGCCCGCCGAGCGGTAGTCGACCGAGGCGCACAACGCCCGCGCGCTGAGCGCCAGTCGCTCCCGCAGGGCGTCGGGCAGGCCGGGCGCGGGGGCCTCCTCCAGGACCTTCTGGTGGCGGCGCTGGAGCGAGCAGTCGCGGTCGCCGAGGGTCAGGACGCGGCCGTGGCCGTCGCCGAAGACCTGCACCTCGACGTGCCGGGCGCTCTCCACCAGCCGTTCCAGGAAGACGCCCGCCGAGGAGAAGCTGGCCGCCGCTACACGCTGCACCGAGCCCCAGGCGTCGGTGAGTTCGGCGGGGGAGTGGCAGGCGCGCATGCCGATGCCGCCACCGCCGCCGGTCGCCTTGAGCATCACCGGGTAGCCGAGCGACGCGGCGGCCGTCAACGCGCTGTCCACGTCGGGCAGCAGTCCGGTGCCGGGCAGCAGCGGCACCCCGGCCGCCTCCGCCGCGGCGCGCGCGGTGTGCTTGGCGCCGAAGAGTTCGAGCTGGTCCGGCGTCGGACCGACGAAGGCGAGCCCCGCCGCTTCGCAGCGGCGCGCGAAGTCCGCGTCCTCCGACAGGAATCCGTAGCCGGGGTGGACGGCGCCCGCGCCGGTCTCGCGGGCCGCCGCGAGCACCGCGTCCACGTCCAGATAGCTGGACTTGGCCGGTGCGGGGCCCAGCCGTACGGCGGCGTCGGCCAGGTGCACGTGCGGCGCGGCGCGGTCGGGGTCGGAGAAGACCGCGACCGTGCGCAGCCCCATCCGGCGGGCGGTGCGGATGATCCGGGCGGCGATCTCGCCGCGGTTGGCGACCAGCAGGGTGTCGAAGCGCGCGGGGGCGCGCTTCACGGGCTCGTCGGTCATCGGACCGCCTCTCCGGACGGCGCGCCGACCGTGTCCCCGGCCCGGCCCGGCGTCCTGACCGTCATCAGGACCGGGGTCGGATCGAAGCCGTTGCAGGGGTTGTTGATCTGCGGGCAGTTGGAGACCAGGACCAACACGTCGGTCTCGGCGCGCAGTTCGACCTCAAGGCCGGGCGCGGAGATGCCGTCCACGATGCCGAGGGTGCCGTCCTCCTCGACAGGCACGTTCATGTACCAGTTGACGTTGCTCACCAGGTCGCGCTTGCCGAGGCCGTAACGCGCGCCCTCGGACAGGAAGTTGTCCACGCAGGCGTGCTGCGACCACGTGTGGTGGCCGTAGCGCAGGGTGTTGGACTCCTTGGAGCACGCGCCGCCGATCGTGTCGTGCCGGCCGCAGGTGTCGGCGACCACGGTCATCAGCGGGGTGTGCTCGTTGGACAACAGCACGCTGCCGGTGGTCAGGAAGAGGTTGCCCTGGGCCTGTACGGTGTCGGGCGCGCTGTAGCGGACGGCGGTGTCGTGGGCGTCGTAGACCAGGAAGTCCACGGCCTGGTTGCCGTGCAGGTCGGTGATGGTGAGGTGGCCGCCCGCCGGGATCATCGCGGACCAGGGTGCCCGCGCCGGTACGGTCACGGAGGTCGCGCCGCCCCGGGGGGACGGGCCCTCGGTACGGTCCTGGCCGCCGGTCCGGTCCGCGCCGTCCGCGTCGTCCGTACGGCCCCGGTCGGCCGTACGGCCCCGGTCGTCCGTCACATTCTGGCCGTTCATCCGATCCCCCTGGCGGTGAGGTGTTCCGCGGTGTTGAGGAAGGCGCGGCGGCCCTCGGGTGTCGCGTCCCACAGCGGGTCGCCGGGCGCGGTGGCGGCGCCGGGCCGTGCGCGTACCTCCAACGGGCCGCAGGTGTAGGCCGGTCGGGGGTCCAGCGGGTGCGGCACATTGGCCAGCAGTACGGTCAGCGGCTGCTCGGCGCGCAGGGTCACGCTTGTGCCGGGCCCCGCGGAACCGATGAACTCCAGTGCCCCGTCGGGCTCCACGCGCAGTCCCTGGAAGAAGGAGAGCGACGGCGGGAGGTCGCGTGCCCCCAGCCCGTTCTTGGCGGCGGCCAGCAGGAACAGCTCGCGGCCCGCGGGGGAGCGGCCCTGCGCCGAACCGTCCCCGTACCGCGCGGTGTTGCGCGCAGCCGACGACGTACCGCACAGCGTGTCGTGCCGCCCGCTGGTGTCCGAGACCAGGGAGGCCAGGACGCGGCCCTGGTCGGACAGCAGGAGGCGGCCCGCGCCGAGATACGCGTTCCACTGGACCTTGACGGTGTCGGCCGCGTTCAGCCGCTCCCAGGGGCGGCCGTCCACGAAGAGCAGGACGTGCGCGCACGCGTCGCCGGTCGGGTCGGCGAGCCGCAGCTCGCTGCCGCGGGCCAGCACCTTGTGGGTGTAGCCGCCGCCCGCCACGGTCTCCGACCACAACAGGCCCTCAGGCGCGGGCACTTGAGGCATCGCGGCGGCGCGGGCCCCTTCCTGGGCGCGGGCGTGCTCCCTGGCCTCGTACGTGGTCCCGGTCGGGCGCGGGGCCCTGCGGGATGTCCTGCGGGCCGTGCTCTGGCCGGTCTTCCTTCCACCGGTCGTCCCTGTCGCCACGGGGCTGCACCTCCGTCGTCTCACGGCTCCTGCTCCACACGAATTTCTGTCGCTCGACAGAAATTAGGCGGCGGTGGCTTCACGGCGATTGCCCGGTTGTTGCCGCCCGGTTACCGGCCCCTCACCGGACTGCCCGCCGTCGTCGTCGCGTCGCCGCGTGCGACGATCGGCGGGTGAGCACGAGCGGAAAACGGGTCGGCAGGCCGCGCGCCCAGCAGCGACCGGACAGCGGCATGAGCGTGCGCGAGGAACTGCTCGCGGCGGCGGCCGAACTCTTCACCACGCGCGGCTACACCGCCACCACCACGCGGGCGGTCGCCGAGCGGGCCGGGATGCGGCAGGCGTCGATCTACCACTACGTCGGCGGCAAGGAGGATCTGCTCGCCGAACTCCTCGAAGGCACGGTCACCCCGTCCCTCGACCTGGCCCGCGCGCTGCTCGCCGACGACACCCGCCCCGCCGAGGCCCGGCTCTGGGACCTGTGCCGCTACGACGCCGAACTCCTCTGCGCGGGGCCGCACAATCTCGGCGCCCTCTACCTCCTGCCCGAGGTCGCCGCCGAGCGCTTCACCGCCTTCCGCCGCGCCCGAGCCGACCTCAAGGCCGCCTACGCCCGCCTGCTGGCCGCCACCGCCCCGGGGCGCGCGCTGCCCGCCCCCGAACTGGCCCTCCGCACCGACCTGATCTTCGCCCTCATCGAGGGCGTCATCCTCGTGCACCGCTCCACCCCGGCCCGCCCCGTCCCCGCCTTCGCCCGCGCCGCCGCCGACGCGGCCCTGCGCATCGCGGACATCCCCGCTCCCTGAGCCGGGGGACCGCCGAGGAGGTGGCCGAACCGGGCTGTCCGCTCAGCTCAGTTGCTCGGCCAGCCCGACGATGATGCCCTCCGGGCCCCGGACGTAGCAGAGCAGGAAGCTGTCCTCGAACCGGGCGATCTCGCCGAGGACTTCGGCGCCGTGCGGGCGCAGGCGGGCCACGGTGTCCTCGATGTCGTCGACGGCGAACATGACGCGGTGGGTGCCCAGGATGTTGTGGGGCCGGTCGCGCGGTCCGCCGCTGATCGCCTCGGGGCTGCGGTACTTGGCCAGTTCGAGCCGGCTGTGACCGTCCGGGGTCCTGACCATCGCGATGTCGCAGTGGACGCCGTCGAGTCCGGTGCACTGGTCGGCGAAGCGGCCCTTGACCTCGGCCCTGCCCTCCAGCTCCATACCGAGGTCCACGAAGAACGCGATGGCGGCGTCCATGTCCTCGACGACGATGCCGACGTTGTCCATCCGCTGAATGGCCATGCTGGTCTCTCCTTCGTCCTCGCGCGGCCGGTGGCGGCCGCCGCTGCCCCTGGGACGGAGCCGGTGGCTCGTTCTCGACCTCTCTCGTGCCCGACATCGCTCGCCCTCGACATCGCTCGTCCTCAACATCTCTCGTCCTCGGCATTTTCGGGCAGGGGCCGCGCCGCCGCGCGCCCTGAGCGCACCGGCGTCTCGTGCCGGTACACCGCCGAGAACCGGCAGGCCATGATGCACTCCCGGGTGGATTCGGCGCGGGCGGTCGAAAAGCGATCGCCGCCGCCGCGCGGTCACCGCGCCTCTGGCTCCAGATGAGTACGGCCACGGTCTACGCCCACCGCTTCGACGCGGCACACGACGAGGCGACCGGAGTGATCGGCGGCTCGGAGGACGGAGTGCCGGACTACTGGGCGTACAGCGTCGCGATCGCCGAGAACTGGGAGCGCGCGCAGACCGAGGCGCCGACCCCCGCGACCCGCAAGGTGGCGCTGCGCTCGGCGATGGTCATGAGCCCGGACCGGGGCGGTGTGTTCGACGTGCTGTCACGACTGGCGCGCCTCGGGCTCGGCGGTCCGGTCGCCGGTGGCGCGCAGTACGTCTCCTGGATCCAGGACGAGGACTTCGTGCGGGCGGTGGAGTTCCTGATCGCGCGCGACGACATCGAGGGGCCGGTGAACCTCGCCTCGCCCGGCCCCCTTCCGCAGCGCGCCTTCATGCGGGCGCTGCGCGCGGCCTGGGGCGTCCCGCGGGGGCTGCCCGCGACGCGCTGGATGGCCGAGCTGGGGGCGTTCGCGCTGCGCTCGGACACGGAGCTGCTGCTCAAGAGCCGTCGGGTGGTGCCGGGGCGGCTGCTCGCGGCCGGGTTCACTTTCGCCTGTCCCGAGTGGGGGAGCGCCGCCACGTCCCTCGTGGAGCGGGCCAGGCCGCGGCGCGTTGCCACGAAGCGGGTCCGTGAATCGGGCGATGCCGCGTAACCGGCCACGGGCCTGCGGCTGACCTGGTCGTTGTCGCCGCGGGCCCGCCGTTTAGGATCCGGGCATGACGTCACAGACCTACCTCTCCGAACTGTTCTCGCTGGAGGGACGGGTCGCCGTGGTGACCGGCGGCAGTTCCGGCATCGGCCGCGCTGTCGCCGGGGCCCTCGCACACGCGGGGGCGAGCGTCGTGGTCGTGGCGCGCCGGGAGGCGGAGCTGGCCGCGACGGTCGGCGAGCTGGCGGCCGACGGCTGCCGGGCGGCCTGGGTGAGCGCCGACCTGAGTACGCGCGACGGCATGCGCGTGGCCGCCGAGGAGGCGGTCGAGGCGTTCGGCGAACCCGACATTCTCGTCAACTCCGCCGGGATCAACCTGCGGCCCCCGATGGGCGAGTTGGGCGAGGACGTGTGGGACACCACGATGGCGGTCAACCTGGAGGCGCCCTACCTGCTGGGGCAGCGCTTCGGGCCCGGCATGGCGGAGCGCGGCTTCGGGCGGATCATCCACATCACCTCCCAGCAGGCGCACCGGGCCTTCGTCCAGAGCGGCGCCTACGGCGTCTCCAAGGGGGCGCTGGAGTCACTGGCCCGCTCGCAGGCCGAGGCGTGGTCGCCGTACGGCGTCACGTGCAACACCCTGGTGCCCGGATTCGTCATGACCCCCCTCAATGCGCGCCTGTCGTCCGACCCCGAGAAGGTGGCGGCCCTGGCCGCCCGCACGATGGTCGGGCGCAACGGCCTGCCCGAGGACTTCGCGGGCGCGGCGGTCTTCCTGGCGAGCCGCGCCTCCGGCTACGTCACCGGCCAGGCGGTCTTCGTCGACGGCGGATTCTCCGTTCACTGACGGGGCGGGAGGGGGTGGGCCCCGGCAGGACGCGGTAGGCCCCGGTGCGAGCGGGTGCGGTCGCTCACGCGCCGGGAGGCCGCATGGGCGGCCACTCTTCGCTGCTCTCCTGCCGGAACAGCCTCCCGGACACATGGAGGGCCTGTTCCGGCAGCCACCCCTCGCAATGGTCCGGGTCGTCACGGAACGCCAGCGCCAGGCGCCGAACATGCAGGCAGGGCCACTGCTCCACGTCGATGCGGAAGAAGCTTGTGAACAGCGAGCCCGGCTCGATGCGCGAGCACGCGACGCAGCCCGTGAACATCACCATCCTCGACGCGAAAGCCGCGTCAAGGCGTCGGCGGAGTTGCGGAGTTGAGCCATTGGCCGCCCAGGGTATCCGGGACGTTCGCGGGAAGAGCCCGGTAACCGGCCCCCTGTCGGCGCCGCCCCATAGGCTTTCGCCATGAACGACGACACGCGTGTGATACGGATCAGGCCGGGCAGCCCGGCCGACGCACCAGCCGTGTTGGACATGCTCGACTCCGCGGTGGTCTGGATGAACGATCGCGGCAATACCGAGCAGTGGGGCACGACACCGTATTCGAAGAAGCCCGGTGGTGCGGAGCGGGTCGAGCGGTACATGACCGAAGGTGCCCCACATATAGCGGAGTTGGGCGGAGCGCCGGTCGGGGCCATGGTGCTGGACTCCGGGCCCAGTCCCCAGATGCCGATCGCCCCGGCCGGAGAACCCGAGCGGTATGTACGGCTGTTGGTCTCCGACCGACGGCACGCCGGTCTCGGCATCGGGGCGACGCTGCTGGCCCATGCCGTGCGGGAGACCCGGCGGGCAGGCGTCGACCTGCTGCGGGTCGACTGCTGGGCGGGCGGCGGCGGCGAACTCGTCGCGTTCTACGAGCGCAACGGCTTCGTTCCCACCGATCCTTTCCTGTTCGGGACGTGGCCGGGACAAGTGCTGGCCCGACGGGTCGGCGCGCATCGCTGACCGGGAGCGACACCGGAATCCACGTCAGAGGCCGGGCCTGCCCGGCGTTGACGGGCGCCCACGTCCGTGCGCATCGGCGTCACTCGCCTCGGCGCAGGGCATCGTCCAGCGTGCTCATCAGGTGGGCGACGCGACTGCTGCCGCGCGTCGCGGGCGGGTAGCGGCGCAATACGTCGATGAGCACCGGTGTCGCGCGCCGACGCGACCGTTCCAGCAGGGCCTCCGCGACGGCGGGGTCGCCGCCCGCTTCCAGTTCCCCGATACGGGCGGCGCTCGCGCAGGCCCGCAGGATGTGGCCGACCTGAGCGGCCTGGGCGAGAGGGTGCAAATACGCGGCCGACGCGGCGTCCCCGGCGGACCGCGCGGCCAGTCGCGCGGCTTCGGAGGGCGCGGACCGGGCGGCCCGATGGGCGTCGAAGGCTGCGACCCGCTGCGATGCCGTCCGATTGGCACCGTTGACGAACGCCCGGGCCGCGTCGATCGCCGCCCGCGGACGCGGATCATCGGGAACAGCCCGCTCGAAGACCGGCAGGACCTCCTCCGCGTGCCCCACCACGTAACGCGCCACGACGCGCAGCTCGTCCATGGTCAGATCGAAGTCCCCGGACCCGGTCTGCGCACTCCCCGCCGTATCCCCTCATCGTATCCCCGACCTCCCGACCCCCGGCCCCCTCAGCCGCCGCTCAGGCCACGTGGGATGTGGGCGCTTTGGCCGCCGCGTTGTTGGTGCCGCTCGGGCCGATTCCTTCGGCGCAGGCAATCTCGCCGATGACCTCTCCGGGCCGACGGAATTGCCTGACATCCCCCCGCACTCACACAACAGCCACTGGCCTTCCACAAGTCCGGGACGGACGGAAGCTTCGCATCCAGGCCTGACAAGAACGAGGAAGGAAGCATCAAGAGCCAGCCGCCGCCCGCAGGCCAGCAGAGCCATCGCACCTGGTGCGCCCGCGAATAGGCATGGCTACGAACGCGAACACAGAGCGGTGGGACATCACACCTTCCGTATGTGCTTCGGGAGGAATGATGTTGCCTGACTCGGTCGAGGTCCTCTTACACGCGGCCGGTAGGTGTGAGGACGGGTACAGAGGCTGGACGGCGGTTCTGACCTATGGATCCCACCAGCGGACGGTCAGCGGCAGCGAGAGTGGTACGACCTTTCACAAGATGGCGCTGACCGCTGTGGTGGAAGGGCTCGCGGCAGTGAACCGGCCCTCCTGGGTGCGGATCTGCGTGGATGACAGCCTGCTGCACGAGAAGCGCGCCCAGCATCTCCCGCCTGACGAGACCGAGTTGTGGAAACGCCTCCGACCGTTGCTCGTTCAGCATCACGTCGAGTTGTCCCAGAGGGGTGAACGGCCGGATGACCCGTCGTGCGACCCGGCCGCAGAGATGGCGTACCAGCAGCTACGCGGCGAAGCCGTCAGAGCCGGAGCACACGGCGAGAAGGCCACGCTGGCCGTCGCGCTCGCGCAGTTCCTGGCCGAACGCTGGGACGACATGCACGCGTTCGAGGACGCCGAGGAGGTGATCTCGATGCTCCGCTTCAGCATCTCCTGGTATGGCGACAAGCCCATCGCGGAAATGGCGCCCGCCGAGAACGTCGACGAACTCTGGGCCTTCTTCGACCGCACCCTGCCCCACAAACAACACGCCTCGCCCGGCGAGCCCCTGACAGCACAGCACGTCACTACGGATTTCCTGGACTGGCTGGTCTCGCGCCGAGCCCTCGACGCCGACCAGGTCCGGAACCGCTCGGACAGCATCAGGGAAGCCGCGCAGCGGCGGGTTCGCCTCAAGACGTTCGTCGACGCGTTCGAGCTCGACGATCTACCGTCCTGGCCACCCTCCTCCGAGACCGAGGACTGGATCGAATGCCGCTACATGAGCATCAAAGAGAAAACCAGGACGTGCCTGACCTTCCTCGATTTCGAGACGGGTCCTGACGACGACGGGGAATGTCCAACGGTGGGTCCGACCGCTGTCCGCCCCGATATCGCTGCCCAGGCCGAGATCGGCTGGAGCATCCTGTTGTCCGCGGTAAAGCCCAGGGCCAGGACGATCTCGTCCCAGTGGGTGGCGTCGCGCGGCACGGCGGTGGTGATCCGTCCCCACAGGGACCGGAGAACAGCCGGGCGTCGGGTCTGTTGCCAAGTGCGAGGGCGCTGCGGTCACCCACGCCCTGCGGGGTCCGAGGGCGGCGCGCGACCTCCTCCCCTGTGACGACACCGCCGCGTGCGACGTGTGCCACCCGCGTTCGTGAGCCCGCGCGGCCCGGGGCTGCCGGTGAACTACCAGCGCAATAAGGTGAGTTGAGCCTCCGGGCAGTACCCTGTGGTGCTTTGCGGCGACCACAGGGAGATCACGATGCACTACCGGAATCCCCGTTTCGAGCACTGGCCGGTCTACGAGGACATCACCGACACCTACTACCGGCACGGCCGCTTCTTCTACGGCGAGGACCGGGACGGCCACCTGCGGGTGGGGCGCGTCGTGGCCTTCTACCGGTACCTGCATCCCATCAACACCTCTGCCGTAGAGCCGGTCGTGCGCTTCGTCGGCACCGGCGGGGTGGAGGGCGAGCCCGAGTACGTCTCACTGGGTGAGGTGACCGAGCGCTGGTGGATCGGCCGGACCGCCGAGGACGTCGAACAGGCGTGGCGGGCGGCATCCACGACCGGGGAGTGGCCGCAGCCGCAGACCGGCGGGCCGGGACAGCACCCCGCGGCACCCTTCTACGTCGATCCGGCGCACTACCTGCTGTACTACGCGGCCCGTGACGACGACCGGTCCTACCTCGGCCGGGTCGTCGGGTGGGATCCGCCGCTGGATCCCAATGAGCTTCCCACGCCGATCGTGCGCCTCTACCAGCCGGACGGCAGCCTGGACGAGGAGGGCCAGTACGAGGGGCTGGACCTGCCGGTCGGCGGTTACGTCGCCGGGACGCTGGATGCAGCCCGGGACTACCTCGACAAGTAGCGCTAACGGGTGCCACATGCCCTGCCGCGCGAGGGGAGGCGCGGCGGGGCGCTGTCGAGCCGCTGTTCGCGGGAAATGCCTGGGCCCGCCGCCATTCGGTGGAGCGCGCCCAGTCGTCGCGATGCGGAATCTCCACGCCCACGGCCGAGTCCACGGCCGATCCGCGCGCACGGCGCGGGTGGCTCACTCGGCGCGTTGTCCGACCCGGAGGACGCTCAGATAGCGGCGTGCTGCTCGGTCGCCCATCCGCGTGCGGACGCGCTCGGCTACCGCGTCGAGCAGGGGCTCACGGATGTCGCGGTCGAGCCTCCGGTACAGCGACAACGAGCGGAGGTGATCGGCAAAGCCGTCTCCGTCGAACCATTGCACGGTCGGGTACCAGCGCACGATCGGGGGGCCGAACAGTCCTCCGGGATCGTCGACCAGGCCCCAGCCCTGGTCGGTGGCGCGCACCTCGTCCTCCAGGGGAGGACGACGCCAGTCGGGGTTCCCGGGGCAGAGCTGCTCGTGGAGATCGGCGGTCTCGGCGTAGAGCTCCTGCTCTCCCGGCCGGCGGACGACGACGTGGCCGAGCACCGCCATCCAGCCTCCGGGACGGAGCACGTCGTGCGCCCGTTGCCAGCCGATCGACGGGTCGACCCAGTGCCACGACGACGCGGCCACGAGAGCGTCGAAGCGTCGGCCGCGATCGTCCCACTCCTCGAACGTCGACGTCTCGACGTCGACGTTGCCGAAGGACGCGATCCGTTGGCGAGCGAGCGCGGCCATCTCCGCGCCCGGCTCGACGGCGGTCACTGAGCAGCCGAGTGCTGCCAGCGAGCGCGTCGCCTGACCGGTGCCGCAGCCCACTTCCAGCACCGACGACCTGTCGTCCGTGCCGGTGACGGCGACAAGGTCCGCGAACAGTTCGTCGGGGTAGCCCGGCCGGACCCGGTCGTAGAGCTCCGGCACGTCGTTGAACACCCGGCCGAGGTCGCGCGGATTCGGGCGCATCTCCGGAGTATCGGTCATGGGCGCACAAGCTATGAGGTTCGTCCACGGGGACGCCACTGGTTTAACGGCGGCTCCTCGACAGCAGCCGTGTCGGTCCTCTCTGTCTGCCCTGCGCGACGGCCCCGCAGCGGTCGCGGCGGTGTGGGACAGGTGGAAGGCCGGGGCGAGGTGCGGCGGGTCGGCGCCGACGGCCAGAGCTTCCCGGAGTGACGCGGCGCATCAAGGGCCAGGCGTGTCGTGCTTGTAGGCATTTGCGCATTTCGCGATGCTTGACGCGACATTGGTCGGCATCGTGTGGAGGCGTTTCATGGGTTCATCACGTGGTGTCAGCCGGCGTGCGCTGCTGGCGTCGGCCCCGGCGCTGGCGACGGGGGCGCTGCTCGCGCCCCGGGCCGCAGCCGCGCCCGCGCCGTTCCCGCAGCCGCCGGTCATCCGCTCCAAGGGCGGCGTCCTGTCGACCTCTCTGCGGGTCGCGTTCACCCGCGGCGTGCTGCCCGGCGTCGGCAACGTCAACCTCCGGCTCTACAACGGGCATGTGAACGGGCCGACACTTCGGCTGCGCCCGGGCGACGTCCTCGACCTGGAGCACGTCAACGACCTGCCGCCCAACCCCGACCAGACCTCCCACGCCGACCACAACGTCCCGCACAAGTTCAACTCGATCAATGTTCACACTCATGGCCTGCACGTCTCGCCGACGGGGAACGCGGACAACGTCTTCCGCGAGTTCACCCCCTACGACCCGCGCAACGGCCTGAACACGCGCAGCTACCGCAGCCGGATCGAGATTCCCGCGGATCACGAGGGCGGCACGTTCTGGTACCACCCCCACGTACACGGAGCAGCCGCCGTCCAGTTGTCCAGCGGGCTGATGGGCGCCCTGATCGTCGAGGGGGCCATCGACCAGGTCCCGCAGGTGGCCGCCGCGAGCGACCTGGTGATGTGCGTCGGCGAACTGAAGCTCGCCCGGGGCCAGGTACCCGACCTGCACGCCGAGGACGATCTCAGCTCGGTTCCCTCGACCTTCGTCGTGAACGGGAACTACCGGCCGCAGGTGCGGCTGCGCGTGGGCGAGGTACAGCGCTGGCGCCTGGTCAACGCCTCCGCGTTCACCGTCCTGCCGATCGAGGTGGAGGGGCACACCCTGCACCAGATCGCCATGGACGGCATCGCCTTCACCCGGCCCGTGGCGCGCGAGCGCGTCACCCTGGCCATGGGCAACCGCGCGGACGTCATGATCCGCGCACAGCGCCCGGGCAACTACCGGATCATGGCCGGGGACACCCTGCTGGCCACCATGACCGTGCAGTCGGGACCCGGCGTACGGATGGACCTGCCCGCCGAGCTGCCCGGCCCCGCGCCGTTCATCGACCCGGCCGAGGTGACCCGGCGCCGGGCCCTGACCTTCCACAGCGACATGGACGCCTTCCCCGGACAGGCGTTCACCCACGCCTTCCGCATCACCGGTGACGGCGCGACCCCCGCCACCCGCGACGCGGCTGACCCGTCGGATCCGACCTACGGGCGATTCGACCCCTCCTACGTCAACCACACGCTGCGGCTCGGCGACACCGAGGAATGGACGCTCACCAACGACTCCGCCAGCCACGCCAATCACCCCTTCCACCTGCACACCAACCACTTCCTGGTCACCGCCGTCGACGGCCGCGCACTCGACACACCCGTCTGGCAGGACACCGTCGCCATCAACAAGTCCGGCTCGGTGACCCTCCGCGTCCGCTTCAAGGACTTTCCCGGCCGGGCCCTGGTGCACTGCCATCACCTCCAGCACGAAGACCGCGGCATGATGCAACTCATCGAATACGTCTCCTGACCAGGGCGGGGACCAAGCCTGTTGCTCGACGCCCGGCCGGCCCTCCTCGGTCGTCCCTGCCCCGGAGACCGGCCGCGCCTCCTGGTCCGCCCTCCCGGACGCGATCCGCCACCCCAGGAGCTGACCTCCCCGCAGCCACCCCCGCGCAGGTCCGCGAGGCCGTCGAACAGCTCTTCGCCGCGGCTCTTTCCGTGGGGAAGATGACCAACAAGCCTAGGATGGGCGTGCTGTCGCAGGCCCGCCCCCGTGCACGAGCTCCGGCTCATCGTCACTGACCTTCGATGTGTGATGTCGTCGGGGGCTGACGGAAGGTGATCGTCGCGGTATGCCGGTTGTATGAGGTATCCGCAGGGTGGGGCTGACGCCCGAACGCCAGATGTTTCGAGAGCGGATTCGGATGGAGGCAGCCGAGCGATTCGCCGCCGGGAGCTCCAACGGGGAGGTCGCCAAGGACTTACGGGTGAGCGTGCGCTCAGTGCAGCGGTGGCGCCGGACCTGGGAGGGCGCTGGCTTGGAGGGGCTGCGGTCGGCGGGACCAGTCTCCACACCGAAGCTGAGCGACACGCTGTTCGTGGTGCTGGAGGCCGAGCTGGCCAAGGGTGTGGTCACGCACGGTTGGCCGGACCAGACCTGGACCCTGGCCCGGATCAAGACACTGATCGGGCGTTGCTTTAACAAGACCCTCTCGCTCTCGGGCATCTCGCAGATGCTGCGCCGCCACGGCTGGAGCCACCAGGTCCCCGCTCGACGCGCGGTCGAGCGAGACGAGACCACCGTCGTCGGCTGGGCAAAGGAGACTTGGCCAACCGCGGAAGCACCGCGGCGGCGCTCGACGCCTACCTCGTCTTCGAGGACGAGGCTGGCTTCTCGATGACGCCGTCCACCACCCGCACCTGGTCACTCTGCGGCCACACCCCGATCATCCACGTCCGCGGACGCTCCCAGCGCCGCATCCCCATCGCGGCCCTGACCTGCTACAAGACAGGCGAACGCTCTCGCCTGATCTACCGGCCGCTGATTCACCCAGACCACAAGACCGGTGCGCGCCGCAGCTTCTTCTGGACCGACTACCGTGACCTGCTCCTCGTCGCCCACCAGCAGCTCGGCAAGCCGATCGTCCTGGTGTGGGACAACCTCAACGTCCACCGCGACCGCCGTCTGCGCGAGTTCATCGATGCCCAGGACTGGCTCACCGTCCGCTAACTCCCGCCCTACGCGCCGCAACTCAACCCGGTCGAATGGATCTGGTCCCTGCTCCGGCGCCGCTGCCAGGCCAACGTCGCCTTCACCGACCCCGCTCACCTGATGCGCGCTCTGCGGCGGGGCCTGCGCCAGGTCCAGTACCGGCCCGACATCATCGACGGGTGCCTCGCTGGAACCGGACTCGCCCTGGTCGTCCCAGATCCCGGCCTTTGATCAGCTTGGGCAGGTCCCGGGTGGCCGTCCAGCACCACCGGCCCCGGCCGCCGTCTGCTCGCTCGCCGCCGCACGGATCCTTGCCTCTTCGATGTGACTCGGGCGGGTGCTCAGCCGGAGTTGACGGCCTGCGTAGCCAGCGCCAACAACCGTGATGACGGAGCCGACCGCTGGCCAGTCTTCGGAGTCGAGATAGCCGTCAGACATATCAACACGGTCGACCACGCCAATCTCGCCGGACGGAACCTGCACCCTGAGCCCGTAGTGCATGTGCTTGACCACTGTCCCCCTGGTCAAAGACCATTTCTGCAGTTGCTCAGGCATAACCCCAGTCTTCCAGGACTTCGGCGAGTAGAGCAGCTGATTGCTCGACATCACACCTTCAGGCTCAGTAGCGACCCGTCGAGACAGCAGCCGGCGGCCACTCTCGTCGATCACCACACAGGGTGGTGGGTTTGCCTGCGTCGATACCGGCCCAGATGGCGGCCACAAGCGGCAGGAGTTTGAAGCCACACCCGACACCCCTGGGCGGGCCAACCATACGAAGGGCTGGCCCGGACCCGTGCCACAACGTAGGGAAGTTCGATCGGCGACGTCCGGGCAACAGGTCTCGGAGGCGGGTGACGTGTACGTACATGTTCCGTATGTAGAAGCGGACTGGGTCACCGCCGAAGATCTCCAGTGTCCGGCCGTCGAACGAGTGGAACCTGGTGCCGACCGTGATGATCACCTCGGGGTGACTGCTCGTAGACGATGGTCGCGCCGGACAGGCTGCACATGTGGATAGGCCGTCGGCCGATGTCAGTGGGGTGGGTTCTACTGGGGTCATGAGCGAGAACACGGGTGAGAGTGCCCTCGGTGAGGACGAGGACGCCGCGTTCTTCGACCGGCTCCGCCGGTGGCAGGCGCGTTACGGCGACGGCGCCATGGTCGGGCCTATGCCCCGGTGGTGGCCCTGGCCGCTGGAAGAGGTCACCTTCGACGACGGCGACCCGGACAGCGGGCTGATCGTTATCGGCCTCGAACCGGTGCTGGTACCGCGGCACAGTGCCGCCGAGGCCGGGCGGCCGTACGCGAAGCTGGCACGCCAGCCCGCGGGCGAGCCGCCCTACCGCTTCGGCTGGGCCGGCCTGGCCTGGGGGCTTCCGCCGCTCACTGAGGAGGAGGCCGCAGAGCTGGAAGCGGAGCCGCTGGACCCGGTGGTCGCGTACAGCTGGCACGAAGCCGACTGGCAGTGGCACCTGTTCACGAACGGAGGGCAGCGGCGGCTGACCGCCGCCGAAGTGACCCGTATACGCGAGAACCTGGACCACGATCACCGGTTCCCACCGGGCTTCTCCTCTTTCCGGCTCTGACGCTTCCAGCGATGCAGTTGTCGCCGTTGAGCGCCACCGGGGACGCTCCTGCTCGGTGGGGCTACTTCGCGTTCGTGATCGGCGCGGCCACCGTCTGCGAGCAGTCACCCGAGATGATCAAGTTCAGTGGCAGACGGTCAAGGTTCAGTAGCACCGGACAGCGCCGCGGTGCGGGGACCGGCCGGCAGGGGCCGGCGGCCCGGCACAGCGTCAGCGGTGAGGCGCGCGCGTCACCACCACCGTGGCACGCAGCACGCGGGCGAGCGGGCCGTCCGGGAAGCCGCCGCCCGGCCCCCGCCGGACCGCGTGATCGCGCCGGGCGTGCGGATCACCCGTCAGGTCGCGCTGAGGACCCGTGGCGCACCCCGGCGAGCACCCGGCCCGGGCGGCCCGGTCAGAGGCGGGCCGTCGGACGAGCCACTCCGCCGCGATCGCGGACGCCGCTTCGCTGGCCGCGTGCACCTGCCCCGGGATTCTGGCTGGCAGCGGCTGGTCGACGTCATTGCCGGTCACCACCACGGTGCCGTACAGGAAGTAGTTCAGCTCGACGCCGCGCCAGACCGACGGCAGACGGGGGTGCCAGCCTCTGAAATCTCCCGATCGAGATGGCGTCCCAGCCCTCCACCGGCCCTGGACCTATGTTCCTGGTAGACCCTGACCTCGGCGTGGAGACCATGAGAAACGCTCGGGTCTCCAGTGGCTCCTTGTGTCCCGCGCTCGCGCGCCTTGAGCGGGCCGGATGGATCATCGGCGAAGCCGAGGACATCGACCCCAAAATCGAGGGCCGCCCGGCGCGCCGGTACTACACGATGACCGCCGAAGGCGCACGCGCCTTCTGACCCTTGAACGCGTTGAACGACCTTGCTGGCGAGGCGAAATCGAAGTTCTCGGCCCAACAGCGCGCGAGTGGACCGGAACGCTCGACGCCATCGGCATCGACGGACCCGACCTCCACGGCTGAGGCGTACTCCCCAGCCGACGCCATCACTGCACCCCCGTCCACGACCACCTCCGCCCCGCTGCGATCTCCCCTGCCCTGCGAGGGCCGAGCACCTTGCGGACCGTCGCTGCCAAGACCCAAATCACGTCACTCGAAAGGGTGACAACCCATCTCAAACAATCTGGTCGGGGCAGGGCAGCAGGCACTTGACTCCGTACCGGGCGGAGGATGGGCCGCTGGGGAGCTCACTCCCGGCTGGAGAGGGGAGCGCGTAGTTCGACACGGAGTCGGATGGACGTGTCGATGGGCAGTCCCAAGCTGGCGTGGCGAAGATCCTTAGAGTGTCGTGCGATGAGGTCCAGATCCCGGAGTTGCCGCTGGAGCTCAGAGGCGAGCACCTCGTCCGTGTCGACAGGAAGTTCGTCGTCTTCTTCCTGCTCGGCCAGGTACTGAAGGTGCTGGTCGACCGCCTGGTTGCTGGTCCAGGCTGCGAATTCCTGGCAGCCGAAAAGGTAGGCGTGTGCGGAATACAACGTCGCCGCTGCTGCCGACTCGTCTGCGTCATCCGGGCCGTCCTGGCCGTCGTTGTGGGCAGTACTCGCTGAGTATGTACTCGCCGACACCGCGCTTGACGGCCGAGAAGGCCGTCGAGTCGCCGAGAACGCCCTCCCATACGAAATTCAACAGAGGCCGCAGGCTCATGGTGAGCGGCGCTTGATCGTCCTCGGGCAGTGCCTCGTGCCGACTCATCAGTCGTTCCGCGACACCGGCGGCGAACACACCGCGTTCGCCGGACGGCATCGCCTTCAGTCGCTCGTCCACCAGCGCGGAAAGCTCCTGCCACGTATCCATTCGAAACCACTCCAAAGGCGCGGTGCCAGCGTGCTCACGCCGGCCAGAGCGATCATCGCAGTCGCCAGTGACAGGTCCGCCCGCGCCCTCAGCGGCCCGCGTTCATCGAGGACGGCTGTGTCCCACACGCGCACCTGGTTAGTCTGCGGGTATGACGGAGCACTTCGCGTTCGGCGCGATGCTGGCGCGGCTGCTGGACCAAAGAGAACTCGGCGCCCAGGAACTGGCCGACCGCGCCGGGCTGAGCCCAGTCGAGGTCCGCGCTGTGCTCGCCGGGGACAGCCCCAGGCAGGAACTCCTCCGACGGCTTGGGCCCGCACTGGGTTTCCATGCCGTCGATCTGTTCATCCTCGCTGGGCTGGCGGTCCCGGACGACATGGCGCCGCTGGACGCCATGGCCGCGATATGGGTGAGGAACACGGTGACGGAGGCGGTGCGTCTGCCTACGGCGGGACGTCGCGAGCTTCTGCAACTGGTCCGCTCGCTGCCGCAGGAGAAGCGGTGTTCCAGCTTCGTCCCGAAGCCGCTCATGCCCCTCGATGGCGGTCCGGGTGCTTGGGTCATCCGCATGCTCCAGTACCGCAATCTGAACTGGACGGGCATGGCGATGGCGCTCGCGTTCGTGACGCCCACGTATCTGTCGGCGGCCACTTACGGTGTGATCGGCACTGGCCGCAAGGAGTTGACCCCGCGCTTGGTGACGGACTTCGCTGCCCTGATGGGGATCGACGCACGCGATCTCGCCGCGCTGACGCGCGTCGATCTGACTGAGCTTCCACCACCTCCGCCATCGGAGGCGGTAGATGCCGCAGCACTGCTGTGGGAGGCACGGCGTCTGTCCGCTGCCCAGGTACAGCACGTCTTCGATTTGGCACGCTCCATGCAGGGCGACTCCCACGACACGCATTTCACGGAGCCGCCCGGATCTGACACCTGCTGACTGGCCCGTCTCATTAGATCTTGCAGGGGCGAGGCCGTTGACCTGCGGAGTGACAGGTTCAACCGCGATTTACTGGGGGGCAGCGACGAGGCGTCGCGAAGACGCGTGGGCGGTGCGGTTGGCGCGTCTCATGGATCATGGCGAGGGTGGTGCCGCCTGAGCAGGACCTTGCCAGGTTGGCGAGACGCCTGACGGTCGTTTTCGGGTTGAAGATGGCAGTTTTCCTGGTCGGGATCCGCAGTAATGGACGTGCTCAGGAAGGGGGCGCCGCTGACGATGCTGAAGTTCACCGCGGGCGGTCGACCAAACGATCTCGAACTGATCGGCCGACGACGACTGCGGGTCGTGCCCTTCCCACTCGGAGATGGCCGGTTCCGCGGTCAGACCGTAGACGCTCTCGTATTCAACGGACCGACCGTCTCTTCGGGCTTCTTGCCACTCGGCCAGCGAGGCAGCGGTCAGAGCCTTGTTTCCAGGCTCCTGCAATTCGACTTGACGAATCACATAGCAATCGGCGTCCAACTCGAAGTAGAAACAACCGTCTTCCTCGTCCCAGAAGCAGTGGACCCAGGCCGTCACGGGCTCACCGCGTCGAAGGGCTCGTCGTGCCAGCGCCAGCCGGCGGTGCCGTCGTCGTGGATGTGCAGCATGAACTCGGCGACCCGGCTGCCGCCGGGAAACGTCAGGGTCAGCGCACTGCGGATCTGGGTGTAGCAGGCATCGGCCCGATCCCAGTCCTCCTCGTCGACAGCCCGCTCTTGCTCACTGAAGAGGGGACGGAACTCTTCAAAACCAGGAAGTGCCTCGACTTCTGCGCGCGTCCAGGGCATATCGGCGCCGGTCACGGTCAGCCGGGCAATCTCCTGGTCGCCGTGGTGGAGCCGCCAGATACTGCCGGTGATGAGGTTCGGGTTGGTCATGTCTCCGATGATGACGATCGACACTGACAGCCGGCGAGTGAGATCACGGCCCCTCCTCGGTCGCGGTGACGACCGTCTCATGCAGCGGAAGCCGATGGGGTGCGATGTTGAGCCGCTGTGCCGCTTCGGTCGGCAACTGGGGATGGTCTTGCCAGTAACGCGAGGCGAACAGGCCGGTGAGAACGATGGCCTCGGGGTAGGTGGCCGGTTCGGTCCGGGCGTCGGAGGGACGGTGGGGATCACCGAACGGGTCCTCGCGCAGCACGTGGAGTCGGCGGTTCCATCTCTGTTGAAGCGGCTCACCGTTGCTCTCGCTGGTGAAGCACCCGTTCAGGCGGTCGTGGGCGTCGACGTAGGCCAGTGCCGTGGAGGGATGTGCGCCTCCACCCGCCCCACCACGCCGTCGTCCAGGACAACCAGCACGCCCAGCGGCGTGGTGTCGATCTGCACCACCTCACCGGGACGGGCGGCCAGCGTCGGAGTGAACGGGAGCATCCGGCCGCCCGGCCAGAGAACGCCGGGACCGCGCCCTGCCCATGCCGCTCGGCGACGAGCTTCTCGGCCAGCCGGATCACGCGGGTGCGGGTCCCCGACGACGCATCCTCCTGCGCGGCCAGGACCTTCAGCACCGCCTCGGCCAGACGCTCGTCCACCCGCCCGATGCCCGGCACCATGGACAACCGGGTAGCCCGCCGATCCACCAACCCCCAGAGCCCTTCATCCCGCCACTTCGACCTCAGCCGGAACAGGGTCCGGTCCGACACCTCGTTGCCTGCCGCGGTCAGCCCGGCCGCCTTGGACACGACGCGCTCGTTCACGGTTCGCCACTGCGGGTCGTACTCCGGCCGAGGAACAGTCCCTTTCGGCGCATCCGGCGGGAGCCTGGTCTCCACCTCGATCAGGTGCCTCTCGTAGAACCGGGCCTTGCGCAGAGCCACTTCGGGAACGGTGTCCAACAGGCCGAAGGGCGGAATCGCCGGCGTGGGCGCCGTAGAGTCCAGCAGTTCGAACTCCTGTGACACCATCAGGTGAGTGAACATCAGCATGCTCGCGGTGTTGTGCTCGTCGAGCAGGCGGACCGCCGTGCCCGACAAGCCCACCACGGTGTGGACCCGGTCCTCAAACCGGATCCGGTCACTCACTCGCAGCACACCCTTCGGCCGCTCGTGCTCGGTCATCAGCCCTCCACCCGGCTCACCAGAGAGTGATCGTTCAAAGGGCGCGACAGATCCGTTGTCAGCCGCCCGCAGCCGGCCAGACGACACCGCCACCCCACCGGCCACTACCACGACGACCGCGTCCGCCAAAGCCAACCCGAGGCCCGCCGCCGCGACGCCTTCGCACACCACTACGAAAGCGACGGTCCCCGGGCCCGCATCGTGCAAGGCCGCGATCAAAGCCCGGTACGCCCCGGGTACCGCGGTGCTGACCTGGGGCGCCGTCGAAGCCCCCGGCGGGCGACGACCTGTCGTCGGATGAGCTGTCTCAGATCGTCACGGACGTGCTCACCGAGAACACCAGCGGCTGACCTGTCGGACCCGCGCGCCATACTGCATACGGGCGCTGGGGCACCCGGATGGAGGACTTGATGGCTGCGTTCGATCGGCTGGGCGACCTGTTCGGCAGCGACGCAATCCGAGAGCATTTCACGGAAGCGATCGAGACAGCCGGGCTCGGCAGCCCCAGCACGGAACGCGACCTCCGCCAGAGGGCGTTTGCCGAGGCGGCGAAGCTCACCTACCACTTTCTTCGCGGTGACAACACTGCACGGACCGCGGAGGGGCGACGCCAAGTCGATGACGCCGTTGTCTTGGCGCGGCACCTTGTGCGCTGCGGATACGCGATGCGCCAGGCGCGCCAGCACAACGACCCGGTGGGGGACGACTGGGCCGAGCTCCTGGCCTTCGTGACGAAGGCGCGGGCGGCGATGGCAGAAGGCTCGGCGTCAACGGCGTGGTGCGGTGCGTTCGTCTACATCACCGAGCGGTGCGAGCAGTTGCACCAGCCCGGTCGACCCGAGGCGGACCGCACGGACGCGTACGCCGCCGTGCGGTACCTCGCCACCGAACTGCGGGGGTGCACCGGCTTCGAGGAGCGGTGGGCTCTGGTCGTCGGCGAGCCTGAGTAGGAGGCGCGTCCGGCCCCGCCACCAGGTGCGCTGCCCAGCCTGTGGTGTCGAGCTCGCGCTCTGGGGCCCGGCACTACTCCGCGCCGGCATGCGACAAGTGAGCCCCGCCACCGGCACGGTAGCGGGGCGGCGACGCCTCCGGGGTGCCTCTCCCTGAGTGCCAGACCCAGGCCCGGAAGGCCCGGTAGCAGCTGCAACTCCCGTCCCGTGAACGAAGGGGTGTCCATGCTGACGGTTCGGCCAATCACGAAGCCAGAGGACGCCAAGTTCGCCACGGACCCCCTGGTCGCACCGTCGGCATTCGTGAGGCCGCAGGAGCCGCGGGCGCACACGGTGTGGTCTGGCTCGGATGAAGCGCTGCACGTTCTTGGTCTGCAACGGGGCATGCAGGCGAAGGAGGAACAGATCGCGGCGGCGATAGTCGGGCTGCACGTGGACAGCGGCGAGAAGGTCCGGGACGGCCGCGCGTTCGACCTGACTCTTGTCGCTCCGGACTCGCTGACACGGCTGCAAATGGTGGATGGCTTCTTCTCCCGTTTGTGGCCCTCGTCCTCGGCTCGTGCCGCCAAGTACTCGGTCCAGTCGCGTCTGACGTAGGCGACCCAGCGGATCGCGGTGTGGCGTTGCATGCCGGTCAGGTCGGCGAGGATGGGGCTGGGGAGATTGGTGACGAGGGCGGAGGTGCGGGCCGCGCGGCACGAGATCCTGTGCCGGTTCAGCTTCTGTGTCATGGAGTGCGTCGAAATCGGCTTCCGCGGGACCAGACCCGCGAACAGCAGTGGTGGACCTGGAGTGGTCTGAGCGAACAGGGGTCGGGGGACGGACCATGGTCCGTCGGCCAGCTGCTGCAGCAGCCCGACCGGTCGTGGCGCCACCATCCGTACGCGCCCAGGACCAGTTTGCGGTTGCCCGCAAGTGCCGTCAGACCCTGAGCCTGATCACCGGCTTCGATCAGGCACTCGGCCGCAGCGCGGGCTCGGGCGACCGTCTCGTCCGTTACGGCAGGGGACCAAGCGGGGACCACACGCGCTGCACGTTGGTGAGCGATGGGTGCATAACTACACTTAGTGCGCACGGGATTGGTCCCGAATGGCGGGGAGATCCCTTGGCCTTCGCGACTGGGGGTCAAGGGGTCGCAGGTTCAAATCCTGTCGTCCCGACGGTGCACGAAGGGCCCGCTGGACTGGCATATAGCCAGGTCAGCGGGCCCTTCGGCTTGTCAGCAGCGGTTTCCGTGTGATGAGGGGTTGGAGGCGGCGCTGGGTGGTCTGCGGGGAGCCGTGGCCGGCGATCAATCTGAGGACGTGCAGGGGGACTCCGGTGTCCGCCGTCCAGGTCGGGCCGGTGCGTCTCAGGTCGTGTCGGCGCGGGTGTTCGTAGCCGAGGGTCTGGACGATGTCGTCCCAGTGGGTGGCGTCGCGCAGGACGGCGGTGGTGATCCGTCCCCCGTGGGGGCCGCGAGGACCCCGGCGTCGGAGTTGGTCGCAGGTTACCTCGGCCCCCGGTGACTGAAAATCTGTGATGGCCGGAGTAGACATTTGGTGGTGGCGTGGGTACGGTTTCTCTTGTACCCAGAGAGACAGAGGGCCCGGCAGAGACGAACTGCCGGGAGGCAGTACGCACATGACGCAGGTCGGTACGGTGGTGGAGCTCCAAAGCCAGGGATGTTGCCAGACGGGCGATGGGACTGACGACCGGACCGGGTGGCCCGCAGTGATCAGGGGCCGCCGTGAGAAGGACCGCAGCGGTAGTAGCGGTAAGTGCAGTGTGCGGTAACCAGCAGCGAAGTCAGTGAGCAGTACCTCGGTGAAGGCGTCGGCTGCGGGCGCGCGCACCGGGAGGTTCGGCAGTGGGGTTCCAAGCCAGAGAAGACGCAGGACGGGCGACGGGGCTGGCTGTCGAAGAGTGGTGCTGGTAGAGGCCATCAGCAGTACGAGAAGTGTGCAGTTCACGTTTGGCAGGCAGTTGATCCAGAGGGAAGAACGGAGGAGTTGAGCGCCATCGGGATCGCCCGGGCGGAGTGTTGAGTCCGGGTACCGCAGGACATCGATAGTGAGGTGGTCTCCGGTCAAGCAACCGCGATCCCCGCACCTGCCGCTCACCCTTTGGTGGCGGTGCGGACACAGTAGGCCGACGCAATAGCAGGTCGGCAGATGGTGTAGCAGTTCCTTCGGGGCCCCGGTGCCGGTATGGCACCGGGGCCCCTCCACGCGTTCCGCAGAGAGGTGCGATGACAGCAGGCGACACGAACGGGCGTCTCGATGACGACGACTACCCCGCGTACACCATGGGCCGAGCAGCCGAGATACTCGGTACCACCCAGGGCTTCCTCCGCGCGATCGGCGAAGCCCGCCTGATCACCCCGCTGCGTTCCGCGGGCGGCCACCGGCGCTACTCCCGCTACCAGTTGCGCATCGCCGCACGCGCCCGCGAACTCGTCGACCAGGGCACCCCGGTGGAGGCGGCCTGCCGCATCGTGATCCTCGAAGACCAGCTCGAGGAAGCGCAGCGCATCAACGAACAACTACGCCGTTTCCAACCCGGCGACCGGGCCGACGTCTGACCGGTGTCCCTGACACGAGGGAGCCTCTGCGGCTCGCGGAGGTGCTCCTCATATGTGCACATGATCGCCGAAGACGTTCAGCCGCCGGCTCCTGAGCGTGCTTCCCGGCCTGGTGCCGACACGCCACCCGACGTCGTCCCGGACACCGCTGGTGCACCTTCCGCCAGCGGGCCCGGCCACCGGTCCTCTGCCGCGGATGGCGTCGTGGGCGTCGTGGTGGAGCGGGTGGTCGCCGGGCCGAAGCCGGGGATGCGTGGCTCGCTGCACGCGGCTGGTCGAATCCGCTTTTGTGGTGTCCCGGCGACGGCCAATCCTTGGGCCTGCCAGGAGAGATGGTGATCGACCACGGGGGGGCCCGCTGTGCTCGGGTGATTGACCAAGCGTACGGAGAAAGATCGGCACTTCTCACGAGAGCCGCGGGTCTTTTCCGGTACGGGCGCCCGGATCGACGAGCCGTGTGTCGGGGCGGGCCGCGACCGTCGGATCGCGGAGGGGTCCGGACCGGGAAGACCGCCGTGTCCACGCTACGGAGCCACCGGACAGCGAGCCGACTGGGACGGGCCGGGAGTGGCCCGGCGTCAGTCGCAGGTGATGTTCTCCGCGTACAGACCCCTTGGGTTCTGCCCGATGTCGAAGTGGACCTTCTGGCCTTCGGTCAGCCCAGGAAGAGCGTCGTTGACGAGATTGGAGTAGTGCGCGAAGACGTCTTCACCGTCGCCCGACTGCTCGATGAATCCGTATCCTTTAGCTGAATTGAACCATTTCACAGTACCTGTGGCCATTCTGTAACTCCTGCTCGCTCGGCGTGCGGCACCAGATTCGCGAACTCCGCATCTATGTGGAATTTTCTTGTCCGTGCACCGGTGAAAGGGAAGAAGCAGTCGTCAATCACGCGGCTGGCGCGGCCCCACGGGCTGGTGGACGCGGGCTCTGCGGCGAGGCCGCCCGCAGCCCTTTTCCTCGGGCGTCGCCCGAGAGGCCCCTGGTATCTGCCCCGCCGACGGCTGGTGGGGCAGAGGGCTGAGCGTCCGCCCGCGACATGCGAGGGTCGGCGACCGCGGGCTGAGCGTCCGCCCGCGACATGCAAGGGTCGGCGACCGCTCGAATCGGAAGCCTGGCACGGCCGTTGGCCGGGTTGGCGCGGGCCGAGGAGTGACCTCCGCGCGTGGGACGAGGCGGGATCGGGCGCCTGCTGCTCGGAGCCAGGAGCCCGCCGGTGTGCCGCGAGTGTGGGTTCTCCTCGTGGGTCAGGCTGTCACGGGGATGCCGAGCAGTGACTGGGCTGTCCGGAGTGGACTGGAGGCGGTGGCGGGGACGTGGGGGGCGATGTTGCGGCAGGTGTAACCGAGGCTGAGGAGGGCGCGGGTCATCTCGGCGGCGCTGAAGTCGCGGCGGTCCTGGCGGGTGATCACCTCTCCCACTTGCTTCACGGGGTAGTGGCGTCGGCCGATGATCACGTACTCGCCCGTGACGACCTCGGGTTTGATGCCCTTCATGGACGCTTGCACGCCGCTTTTGGTGAGGTCGAAGGGGAAGTGGGCGATGATGCAGCGCATGGGACCTCGCGGAGATGAGGGGGGGATGGGGACAGGAGCCGGTTCGCCCTGGTGAGTGCGGTCCGGCGGCGTTCAGGCCGCCGGGCTGAGTGCGGTACGGCGGCCCTGGGTCTCCGTCGAGGCCGTGGTCGGACGGGCGGAGCGCCGGGCCGCGGCGGGGCGGCTGCGCCGGCCGCGCGCGGAGGCGGCGGACGTGCTGCGCCTGGTGCGGTCGGCGACTGGCTCGGTGATGGTGACGGGCACACCGGAAGGCGTGCGGGCTCCGGTGATGCGGTTCAACTCGGCTTCCCCGGACCGGATCTGGGTGGTCTGCGGGGTGATGCCTGCGGTGGTCATCAGACGGGTCATCTCGCGGCGCTGGTGGGGCAGGACCAGGGTGACGACGCGGCCGGACTCACCGGCGCGGGCGGTGCGTCCACCGCGGTGCAGGTAGTCCTTGTGGTCGGCGGGCGGGTCGACGTTGACCACCAGGTCGAGGTCGTCGACGTGGATGCCGCGGGCGGCCACGTTGGTGGCCACCAGCACCGTGACGTGCCCGGTCTTGAACTGCGCGAGGGTACGGGTGCGCTGCGGCTGCGACTTGCCGCCGTGCAGCGCCGCCGCCCGTACACCGCTCTTGAGCAGGTGCTCGGTGAGCTTGTCGACGGCGTGCTTGGTGTCGAGGAACATCAGCACCCGGCCGTCGCGCGCGGCGATCTCGGTCGTCGTGGCGTGCTTGTCCGTGTTCTGCACGTGCAGAACGTGATGCTCCATGGTGGTGACCGCGCCGGCTGACGGGTCGACGGAGTGGACCACCGGGTCGTTGAGGTAGCGGCGCACCAGCAGGTCGATGTTGCGGTCCAGGGTGGCGGAGAACAGCATCCGCTGGCCGTCGGGGCGCACCTGGTCGAGCAGCGCGGTGACCTGCGGCATGAAGCCCATGTCGGCCATCTGGTCCGCTTCGTCCAGGACGGTGACGCCGACCTGGCCCAGTTGGCACGCGCCGCGGTCGATGAGGTCCTTGAGCCGTCCGGGCGTCGCCACGACGACTTCCGCTCCGCCGCGCAGCGCGCTGATCTGCCGGCCGATGGACATGCCGCCGACGACCGTGGTCATCCGCAGCCGCAGGGCGCGGGCGTACGGGGTGAGAGCGTCGGTGACCTGCTGGGCCAGTTCACGGGTCGGAACCAGCACCAGGGCCAGCGGTTGCCGGGACTCGGCGCGCTGACCCGCAATACGGGCCAGCAGGGCCAGGCCGAAGGCGAGGGTCTTGCCGGAGCCGGTGCGCCCGCGGCCCAACACGTCACGTCCCGCGAGGGAGTTGGGCAGTGTCGCGGCCTGGATCGGGAAAGGCACGGCCATTCCCTGTGTGGCCAGCGACGTCAGCAGAGTGGCGGGCAGGTCGAGCTCGGCGAAGGTTTCCACCGGCGGCAGGGCCGGAGTGACGGAGACCGGCAGGGCGAACTCGCCCAGCGGGGCCGAGGGCCGCCGACCGCCGTAGCCGCCGGAACGGGAAGGGCCGCCGGAACGGGAAGGGCCGCCGGAACGGCTCGGGGCCTGGCCGCCGCGGTATCCACCACGGCCGGAGCCGGAGCCGGAGCCGGAGCCGGAACCCGGGGAGCGGGTGCGGGAGTAGCGGTCGGTGGAGCGAACAGTGCGGTTCACGGAGAACCTTCCTCGATGCGGTGCGTCGAGGGATCCCCGGCGGCAGACGAGCCGCACAGGGAGCACAGGAACGAACCGATGAAAGTGAATGTACGAAGCGGGCCATCTGGAGCTCTCGACGAGCTGTCCGGCCGTTCCCGCGGGCACCAGCGGTACTCACACGTTGATGGCGGACCGGGGCTGGACTTCCCCGCTGCGGCAGAGGTGCTCCTCCGGGCGGCCGGGAAGGCGCGCGGGCCGCCATGGCGGCCGGGGGCGGGGGGAAAACCAAGTAGGCCGGGGCCCGCACCCCAAGGTGCGGGCCCCGGCCTACTGCTACGCGTGAGCGTCAGGCGGGAACGATGTTCTCGGCCTGCGGGCCCTTCTGGCCCTGCGTGACGTCGAACGAAACCTTCTGGCCCTCCTGCAGCTCGCGGAAGCCGGAAGCGGAGATGTTCGAGTAGTGGGCGAACACGTCAGCGCCGCCACCGTCCTGCTCGATGAAGCCGAAACCCTTTTCCGCGTTGAACCACTTCACGGTGCCAGTAGCCATGTCATATCTCCTTCGGGGCAGTGCCCGGAGCCCGCACTGTGCGGCCTCCGCGTCGCCGCGAGGTTGCCCCATCCGGAATGCACCGGAAATACAAAAGTGCTTCCACCGCTTACAGCAGTGAAGGCACTTGAAGTCTTTGGGAACCACAACTGCAACTGGGGAAACCATAGCATGCCGCCAGCGGTAATGCTGGATCTCCGATTACTGGCCGCTAAAGGCACGAAATGCTGCGGTCGGTCTGCTGGTATTTCTGTGCCGGCGGTGTCAGATATTCCACCTGGGCTTTGACAGGGTCGGCGGACAGGACGCCGGGGGAGGCGGTCACCGACCGGCCCCTCGCGCGCAGGCGGGCGACGCGTGCGGGGGCTGGCGAACTGCCCGGTCAGCGGCGGCCGGTGGCCAGGATGACGAGGAACTGGCCGCCGCCTGGCTCGATTTCGGCGGTCACCGGCAGCCCGGGAACCAGTCGGGAGAACCGGTCCACCAGCCAATCCGCGGCCTCCTGGGCGTCCCGCCGGGTCGGACAACGGCCCACCATCTCGCGGCCCCCTTGCGCTCCAGTCTTCCGGCAACGGTAATCAGCGGCGCGGGTTCGACCACGTACAGGCGGTCCGGCCAGGCGATGACCACCTCGACCGCGCCCTTGCGGGTGTTGCAGCCGCGGTGCGCCAGCCGCTCGGCGACCTTGGCCTTCCGGTCGGCGGTCCGGCTGTCCACACTGGGCCCCCGCGGGTCGTTCACCGACATCTCGGGGTCGACCGGTTCGTCGCACACCCAGCACCGCCAGCCGTCGCGCTCGGCCACATCATCAAGGAGGCTCACCCGGGTAAGCTACCGCGCCCGGCCGGTACCCCGCGCACCTGGGCCGCGGCGGGCGAGGGTCCAGCCGCCAGTCGGGCACGGCGACTCTCCGTAGCCAGGAGACCGACGAAAACCCACCTGTAATCTCGCATCAGCCGCGATGTCAGGCTGCCTATAAACGACCGCGTTCATACCCGGTCACACGGAGAACGTGAACGAAACAGGCATTGAGCCGTACGCGCGTATCGCCAGTTCATCCCGGTCGGTCTGGAATTCCCGGGCGCTGCCGGAGGCGTCATGACGGTCGATGCGCACCCTTCGTTTCCTCCGCCTGCCATCCCTCCTCCACCACGTCCCCGAGCCGCCATCCCGAGACCGCCCCCGACCACCCGTCAGCCGGAACATCCGCAGGCCACACCCTGGGGCCCTGCTCCATCGGGGGACAGGGCAGGTGCATCGGCAGCCTGCAGTTGGGCAGCCAACGAGCATCAGAAAGGCTCTGGCCAGTCATTTCTACTGGTCAGAGCCTTGAGCCCGGAGTGCCCTCGGCAGGATTCGAACCTGCGCACACGGCTCCGGACCATTGCCGATTTCAGATCCGCCGAATACCTGACTCGCCGCAGGTTCGGGCGCTCGAACCGTTACCACATCCGCGCCGGTGCCGCCTTGTGGCATCCGGGGATGTGGGTTCGGCCGTCGCTGATCTCTCGTCCACCCTCACTCTGCGCGAGGAAGGGGCCACCCGCCGGGAGCAGGAAGCTTCCCTAGCCGCCAAAACTTGGTCATTCGTGACGGCCTTCCGGTTCGACCGGTGAATGATCTCGGGTTGTCGGGAGCGTGGTCGAGATATTGAGGCCTGGGTTCTGTCCCTTTGGTCAGCGTCGGCTCCAGATGAGGATGCGGCGAGATGGAGTGCGGCCTGGTAGGCGATGGCGAGCTTGTCGGTTCGTGTGGCCAGGCCGCGCTACTGCTTGAGTCTGTTGATGCACCGCTCGACGGTGTTGCGTTGCTTGTAGGCGTCGGGGTCGAAGCCGGGTGGGCGGCCGCCTTGGCGGCCTCGTCTGAGGCGGTGTCCGATCTGGCCGGACGGCTGCGGGATGACCGCCCGATCCCGCGGCGCCGTAGGTGGGTGCGGATGGCGCGGGAGGAGTACGCCCTGTCGGTCAGCACGGTCAGGGGTCGGGTCCGCGGCTGGCCAGTGCCGGAGCGGGGAACGCGGATGCGGGACATCACTGTCTCGAACGCGGGTGCGTCACCAGCCTGGCCTGTGGTGACGGCGAAGGCCAGCGGTCGCGCTCCTGCGTCCGCGGCCAGGTGGACCTTGGTACTCAGCCCGCCGCGGGAGCGTCCGAGGGCGTGTTCGGTGGCCTCGTCGCAGGTTGCCGCCCCTTTTTGCGGGCGCCTGACGCGTGCTGGTGAGCGCGGACGATGGTGAAGTCCACCGATACCGTCCAGTCGATGTCGTCGTCGGCGTCCGCAGCTGCCATGACGGCAGTCAAGACCTTCTCCCACGTCCCGTCGGCACCCCACCTGATCAGCCGTTTGTCAGCAGTCTGGAACGGTCCGGGTTCCTCCGGCAGGTCCCGCCAGGTGAGCAGATCCGGTACTTCCACGCGATGGCTTCAAGGATCCTGCGGTGGTCGGCCCACCGCCGCGCACGGACCGGATCGGCAGGCATCAGCGGCTCGATCCGGTCCCACATCGCATCAGTGATCATTCATCGGACAGACACATCCGATCAACTGACCAACCGATCAAAGAGACACGCTCTAGGTGTCGTGTGATCCGCTGGGGAGGCCCAGGCTCCAGCTACCGCTGTAGGCGCCTGGATGTCCGGGATTGGCTGTCTGCGAGTTCTGTGGCGGCGGCTGGAAGCGTGGTCACCTGTTTGACCGGTCCGGAAGGCGTGGGCACGAGGGGAGCCGCCTACTAGGGATGGGTGCGCGGTGCCGGGCCCGTTTCACGTGCCGGCTGCCAGGACCCACAGAGATCTGTTCGCACGAAGGGAATTCCTGTGCCAAGTCAACTCGCGCGTGGCAAGCGGCTTGCCCTCTGCGCTGCCGTAGGAGCAGTTGTGGCGATGGGGGGTGTGGCTGCCGTGGGATACGGAACCGCCGCAGCGGTCCCGCAGGCAGCGGCGCGGCACACCGCATCGCCGAACCCCTGCACAGCCCAGGACCATCTGCTCACCATCGCCGTTACCACGGATGCCAAGAACGTCGCTGTCGGCGACCGCCTGTGGGACAGCCATGCCCGCTTCGTCAGGAACACTCATCAGTCCTTCCTGGTCGCCTACGGCCTCGCGAAGGGTCCGGAGCGAGCCGACCCTCTGGACCCGGCCTCGGCACTGACGGGTCGGACGGTGTACGTCCTCAACGAGTGCTACCGGACCAGCGCCGACATCAGCAGGCACTGGAAGATCACCTCCACGCGGTGGCCCGAGTTCCAGGCAGTCCTCGACTGGATGCACACCCCGGGCACGCAGGTGGTGACCCTGCACGACGGGCAGGTCAGAAACTCCCTCTGGTAGTCCGCGGCCCGGCGGCAGTCGGGCGGCAAAGGCTGGTCGGCGCGGTCAATCCGGCTCTCGGTCGGTGCCGTGTTCAGGGTCCAGTGGACGTGGTCTCCGGTGCCTTGGGGCAGGGCAGTTGACGCGGGGTTAGTCGCGGAGCTGCTGGGCAACGGCTGTTGGGCAGTCGCGGAGGGTGCAGAGGGCGCGAGTCTGGGCTGGCTTCGGGACTTGCTCGCCGGGGCTTGGCGGAGCGCCGATCTGGTGGGGGAGGACCTGCGTGGTCGCGAGGGGTGAAGTCACTCCGGTGCGGGGGAGCCATTGGTGTCTTTGGCACCTCGGAGCAATGCCGCGTTTTTGGCCACCGTGATGATGGCTGTGCTCTGGAGACTGCTGTCCGGTCTGGGTGAGTTGTGATCATGCGGTGGCCGATGCCGTGGGAGGAACTGGCCCTGTGCGTCACGCCCGGGGCTCAGCGGTTGTCAGGGATCCTAGGCAGGGAAATCTGTGCTGTAAGGCGGCGGACGTTGTGGTCGCGGGGGCTCACGATGGGGGTGTGGTCGCTGGTCCGGGAGCGGGCCAGAAGTCGACGGTCCATTCTTCGGTGGCCTCGGCGGGAGGGCGGGTGGGCATGTCGCCTGTGTAGGAATTGCTGGGGTTTCCGCGTCGGTATGCCTTGATCTCGTACAGTCCGGCGGGCACCGGGATGCTGTCACCGGCGCTCCCTCCGAGGAGGTGCCTGACGGAGATGGATCCGGTCGGGAATTCGACGGCGAAGGTGGGGGATTCGTCCCAGGTGCCTTCCGGTGGCTGTGGCGGAGAGTCCCAGTGGCGGAGCCGGACGAGGGGGTAGAAGTCGTTTCCGTCGGACATGAGGATGATGCCGTGGCGTCCGGCCTGGGCCCGGTCAGTCCCGTTCGCGGACGGTGCGTCGCTGCCCGGTTGCGGGCACTCCGCGTCCGATACGACGACTGACCGGTACTGGACGAGAGGCCGTGTGTCGACACTGGCCCGGGGTGTGTTCGTCATGAGTGGCGGTTGTCCTCGGTGGTGTTGCGGCGTACGCGCGGCGGCCGGGTCCCCTGCTCCTTCGGTGTGGTCGTGGACGGTCAGCTCATCGAGGCCGTGGCGTTCGGGCGGGCCGTCCCCATGACGGTTGACGGCCCGTCAACGCGATGGCCAGAGGCATCGTATCCGCCGGGGGAGAAGAGGAGCTGGCCGTCGGGGGTGGTGGCCCACAGGTCGGGAAGGCCGTCACCGTTGGCATCGCTTCCCGACGCGACCAGCGGCCGGTTCGATGCCGTCCATCCACCGGTGCCGTAGGCCGTTGGGGTCCCGCCCGCGGCTGGCTCGGGCCAGGCGGCGACGGGCGCCGCGCCGTACTGTGCGGGCAGCCGCAACTCAGCACGCTGTCGCAGGCCGCCCGCCCACGGCCGACGGCCTCGGCCTCGCTCAAGTCCGCAGCTCAACGCCGCGACCGCCGACTTCCGGCAGACCGATTCGCCGACCGTTGCGGGTGCGCATCCGATGCAATCGGCGGTGGTCGGAACATCGGTACAGCGGTTAACGCCAAGTCATCGACGAGCTGCTGGAGTCGCTGGAGTCGAACTATCTGGGCTGGTCGGCGGCGATGGCCCCGGTCATCGTGGGCAACGCGGACCGCCGGGAACTCGGCCAGGAGCTGACCGCCTCGTTCTGCGCGACCGACCCGGACATGGCTCGCGTCTTCGCCCGCGCGACGTTCCTGTCCGACAGCCGCGAGGACCTGAAGACGGTCACGGCGCCGACGCTGGTCCTTGAATGCAGGCAGGACGTGATCGCGCCCCGGGAGGTCGGCGCCTACGTCCACGCGGCGATCCCCGGCAGCCGCCTGGTCACGCTGGAGGCGACGGGTCACTGCCCGCAGTTGAGCGCGCCGCAGGCCACCGCGGGCGCGATCATCGAGTTCGTCGGGACAAGCCGGTGATGTGCAGGACCGACCAGGCGCCCGAGCCGGGCATGGAGCGTGCGCAGGTGGTGGGGCGGATGCGGTTCACCGATCTGCTCACTGTGGGGGGCAAGCTCTATCACGAGACGCACTTCGCGCCGCTGTTGCAGATGAAGGGCGAGGTCAGCGGCATCGCCCTGGACATCAGGGCCGCCGGAAAGGCGCGGATGCCGGTGCTGGTCACCTCGAAGGTGAAGACCAGCGAGGACGGTGAGCCCCTGCTGATCCGCACCACCGTTTTCGACGCCCGCGACCGCCGCGCCTACGAGGCGGAGTTGCTGCGCGGCCGCGAGGCGGCTGAGGAAGCCCACCGGCAGGCCGAAGCGGCGCGCCGGCGGGCGGAGGCTGATCGCGTCCGGCTCCAGGAGGCGCTCGCCGTTCTCCAGCAGAGCCTGCTGCCCTCGCAGCTGCCCGCGATCCCGGGCCTGGAGGCCGGTTCCTATTACCACACGGCATCCCCGGATCTGCTGGGCGGAGACTTCTACGACCTGTTCCCCCTGGACTGCGGCCGGTGGGCGTTCTTCCTCGGGGACGTGTG
>NZ_JBIVOA010000010.1:0-137547 GCF_044753885.1 Streptomyces sp. NPDC093221
CTCCGTGCGGTGCAGTCCTAGACAGCTCCACCACACCGGAGGTCTTCGCCATGATCAAGCACCGGCACATGTCAACAACGCTCGTGATCAATACACCTAGGCCGGAGTGACGGTCAGACCGGAGGCCGGCGCGGCAGCGCGTACGGCCACGGAACCGAGCGCGGTGCGCAGCCGCAGCCAGGGCCCGGCGGACAGAAGCACGGCGTCCTCGGCCCCCCGCAGAAACCCGAGGGCATGGGCGGCGTGCACCGCCCGCAAGGGCAAGCCGGTACCGGGAAGCGGCCGAGCCCACAGCTCCTCGGCGAGCGCGTCGAGTCCGGCCCGCGTACGCCCGGCGTCGCCCAACTCCTCCGTACGCGTGCGGAATTCCCCGATCACGCGGGCGGCAGCAGCCCGCACGGCGTCACCGTCGACCTCGGTGACCCGCAGCCAGCCGCCGCGCGGCGGCAGCAGCCCGGCCCAGGAGGGCCCGGTGACGGACCCGGGCAGCACCAACTCGCCCCCCTCCGGCGGAGGCACGGCGTCGAGGAGCTGCCCGGCCGACACGGTCGCGTCGACCGCCGCCCCGACCCCATCCTCGGCCAGCGCCGCGGTGCGGACCGCGAGGACGCCCCCGAAGGGCGGGTGGCCGAAGACCCCGAGGGCGGCCTCCCCTTCGGCGGACCTGAGCCGTACGACCGCCGCCTTGTCCCAGCGGATCAGCCGGCCGAGGAAGGCGGCCAGATCGGCCGCCTCCCCCGCTCGCGCCAGCGTCAGCGTCGACCGCGCGGGAGCGGTCATACGGTGACGGCCCCGTCCAGATACCGCTGGAGGAACAGCTTCTCCTCCGCGGTGATCCGCCGCGGCCGTCCGGCGGCGAGGTTGTACGGGACGACGACCGTGGAGGCCCGCACGTACACCGTCTCGCCGTCCTTGACCTCGTAGTGGACGGTCAGCGACGCCGCGCTGATGTCCGAGACCCACGTCTCGACGGTGACCGGCTCGTGCCGGTGCACCAGCGGACGCAGGTAGTCGATCTCGTGGCGGGCCACGACGGACCCGCCGGTGAACGACACGCTTCCCTCGCCCGGCGCCAGCCGGAACATGAAGTCGATCCGCGCCTCTTCCAGATACCGCAGGAAGACCACGTTGTTGACGTGCCCGAAGGCGTCCATGTCCGCCCAGCGCAGCGGGCAGAGGAAGATGTGCCGTGCCATCACAGATACCGTGCCCTCAGCCGCGGGTCAGCTTCTTGTACGTGGCGCGGTGCGGCCGGGCCGCGTCGGCGCCGAGCCGCTCCACCTTGTTCTTCTCGTACGACTCGAAGTTGCCCTCGAACCAGTACCAGCGGCTCTCGCCCTCGTACGCGAGGATGTGCGTCGCCACCCGGTCGAGGAACCACCGGTCGTGGGAGATCACGACGGCCGCGCCGGGGAACTCCAGCAGGGCGTTCTCCAGCGACGACAGGGTCTCGACGTCGAGGTCGTTGGTGGGCTCGTCGAGGAGCAGCAGATTGCCGCCCTCCTTGAGGGTGAGCGCCAGGTTGAGGCGGTTGCGCTCACCGCCGGAGAGCACGCCCGCGGGCTTCTGCTGGTCCGGGCCCTTGAAGCCGAAGGCCGAGACGTAGGCGCGGGACGGCATTTCGACCTGGCCGACGTTGATGTAGTCCAGCTCGTCGGAGACGACGGCCCACAGCGTCTTCTTGGGGTCGATGTTGGCGCGGCTCTGGTCGACGTAGGAGATCTTGACCGTCTCGCCGACCTTGATGGAGCCGGAGTCCGGGGTCTCCAGGCCCTGGATCATCTTGAACAGCGTGGTCTTGCCCGCGCCGTTCGGGCCGATGACGCCGACGATGCCGTTGCGCGGGAGCGTGAACGACAGGTCGTCGATCAGCACCTTGTCGCCGAACGCCTTGGAGAGGTTGTTGACCTCGACCACGATGGATCCCAGGCGCGGGCCCGGCGGGATCTGGATCTCCTCGAAGTCCAGCTTCCGCACCTTGTCGGCCTCGGCGGCCATTTCCTCGTAACGGGCCAGGCGGGCCTTGGACTTCACCTGACGGCCCTTGGCGTTGGAGCGGACCCACTCCAGCTCTTCCTTGAGTCGCTTGGCGCGCTTGGCGTCCTTCTGCCCCTCGACCTTCAGGCGGGCCGCCTTCTTCTCCAGGTACGTGGAGTAGTTGCCCTCGTAGGGGTGCGCCCGGCCGCGGTCCAGCTCCAGGATCCACTGGGCCACGTTGTCCAGGAAGTACCGGTCGTGGGTGACGGCGACGACGGTGCCGGCGTACTGCGCCAGGTGCTGCTCCAGCCAGTTCACCGACTCGGCGTCCAGGTGGTTGGTGGGCTCGTCGAGGAGCAGCAGGTCGGGCGCTTCGAGCAGCAGCTTGCAGAGCGCGACGCGGCGCTTCTCGCCGCCGGAGAGCGTGGTGACCTGCCAGTCGCCGGGCGGGCAGCCCAGGGCGTCCATGGCCTGTTCGAGCTGCGCGTCCAGGTCCCAGCCGTTGGCGTGGTCGAGCTGCTCCTGGAGCTTGCCCATCTCGTCCAGCAGCGCGTCGGAGTAGTCGGTCGCCATCAGCTCGGCGATCTCGTTGAACCGCGTGAGCTTCGCCATGGTGTCGGCGGCGCCGTCCTGCACGTTCTCCAGCACGGTCTTGGACTCGTCGAGCTGCGGCTCCTGGAGCAGCATCCCCACCGAGAAGCCGGGCGACAGGAACGCGTCACCGTTCGACGGCTGCTCCAGGCCCGCCATGATCTTCAGGACGGTCGACTTACCGGCGCCGTTCGGCCCGACGACGCCGATCTTCGCTCCCGGCAGGAAGCTCAGCGTGACGTCGTCGAGGATCACCTTGTCGCCGTGGGCCTTGCGGGCCTTGCGCATGGTGTAAATGAACTCAGCCAAGAGAAACCGTCCGGCAATCGAGTAGGGCCACAGTGCGGCACCGCCGCGTGAGGGCAGATACACCCCATCTTGCCAGTCGTCCACCCCACGGGGCGAATGGGTACCTCACCGCCCCCTCCCCCGCCCCTGACCTGCGGCCCGTCCCGCGACCCTCCGTGACCGCCTGTCATTCTCGGTCACCCACCCGGTCACCCTCGCACGGCCCACAGACGGCCCCACGACCCGGCACCTCGCCCGCCTACACTGCTGCCTGATGAGGTCGCCCGCACGGTAAAGGACGGGACCCGGGGTGCGGAAAGGGCCGTCTGCCTCATCACTTCTGCGCGAGGTTCTTCCAAGTTCCCGGGGTCGGTTCGACGGGTTCGCTTATAGCTCTGACAGCCACGCGGCCTGAGCTTCGATTGCCCCATCGTTTGCGGGCGCGTTGAGGCAGGGTCGTGCGTCATGGCGATCTCGTTCGGGCACGTGACCGTGACGGGCACCCCGCCGCCGGCCAGCTCCTTCACGAGCGGATAGATCCTTTTCCCGGCCGATGCGCCTGCGACAGATAGGCAGCGGCCCGGCGCAGAACCTCGTTCTCCTGCTCCAGCAACTTGATGCGCCGACGCGCTTCCCGCAGCTCCGCATTGTCCTGGCCGGTCGTTCCGGGCTTGGAGCCATCGTCGATGTCCGCCCGGCGCATCCACTTCCCAAGCGTCATCGCGTGGACTCCGAAGTCCGCGGCCACCTGCTCCACCGTCACGCCCGGGCCACGGTTTCTCGCGACCCGCACAACATCCACGCGGAACTCTTCCGGATAAGGCGTGGGCACAGCGACATCCTTCCCACCCGCCCCACAGGGCAAGCCAGATCAGACGTCACCCGATCGTGCAGCAGACCCGTCGGCCCGGACGGTACGGAGAAGAGCAAGAGCTTCCCCGACCGGCAGAAGCGCGCGGCTGAAGCCTGGTTGACCAACCTGGAAGCCGACATGAGTCGGGGCCAGTACATCGACCCCCGTACGTCTCGGACGACCTTCCGGGAGTACACGGAACGCTGGCTCGCCGCGCTGACGACCGACCTCACCAGCCGGGCCGCGCTTGAGGGGCGTCTGCGCCTTCACGCCTTGCCGTACCTGGGCAGCCGTCCGATCGGATCGTTCCAGCCTGAGCACGTGCGCGAGTGGCTTCGTGAGCTTGAGGACCCCGTGACGGCCTCGTCGTATCGGCGGCTGATCTTCGATGCAGTGTCCTCCGTGCTCAATGCGGCTGTGGACGACCGCCTGTTGCCGACGAACCCGTGCCGTGCCCGGTCGGTGAAAGCTCCTCGTCCGGCTCCGACCCGAGTGCACCCGTGGTTGGCGGAGCAGGTGTTCGGAGTCCGTGAGGGCCTGCCGGATCGCTACCAGGCGACGGCAGATGTCGGCGGAGGCTGCGGTCTCCGGCAGGGTGAGATCTTCGGCCTTGCCGTCGACAACATCGGCGATCTCGGGTGGCTGTACGTGCGACAGCAGGTCAAAGCTCCGGGGCGGCCTCGTGTTCGCACCTTCGAAGCGGGGCAAGATCCGTGACGTCCCGCTCGATCCCGAGGTGTTGGCCGCGCTGACCGAGCACATCAAGCGCTTCCCGCCGGTCGACGTGACCTTGCCCTGGCTGACGCCGACCGGACCGAAGGTGACGCATCGTCTGATCTTCACCAGCGGTGCGGGTTCGGCGGTCTGGAGCAACGCCTTCAACGATCAGGCGTGGAAGCCCGCTCTGGCGTCCGCCGGGATCATCCCGGTACCGGAGAAGGGGAAGCGCTACGAAGCTGCCCGAGAGCACGGTATGCACGCGTTGCGGCACTTCTACGCCTCGGTGCTCCTCGACGCCGGAGAGAACGTCAAGGCGCTGAGCTTGCACCTCGGGCACAGCGACCGGGGTTCACGTTGCGGGTGTACAGGCACCTGATGCCGAGTAGCGAGACCCGGACCGGGAGCGCCATCAGCGCGATGTACCGGGCCGCCGGTCACGCCCATGACGGCCCAGAGACGCCCACGCCGCATGAGACGGCCCCTCATCAACGGGAAACCGCTGGTGGGGGGCTACTTCGTGCCCGGCTGGGATGAGAAACACCACATCTTGCCGTACGTCCACCCATCCGTGCGAACGGGTCCCTCCCCCACCCCGCCCGGCGGCCGCCTGGCGCTTGGCCTCCCGGTGGGTCAGCACGACGCCGCCCAGCATCAGCACGCTGACGAAGAAGGTTCTGACCACGTGTACGTCGTGTACGTCTCGCGTGCCTGCTGAGCGCCGACGGAAGCCGCTGTTCGCACGAGCGTCGCGGTAGGCGGCGCGGGCCGGACGGGGGCGGGTGTGCGAACGGGTCCTGCCGCACCCTCCGGTGCGGCAGGACCCGTTCGCGGTGGGGTGCCCCGGGTCAGGCGGTGGGGGTGTTCTTCTTGCGGCGGAAGAAGAAGGCGGCGGCGCCGCCGAGGACGACGAGGGCGATGGCGATGCCCGCGATCATCGGGGTGGCGCTGCTGCTACCGGTCTCGGCGAGATCGGTGCCGCCCGTGGTGCTGCCGGAGGTGGCGGGGCTGGGGGCGTTGGTGGGGGTGGCCGTCGGGGTGGGGCCGGGGGTGGTGGCGGTCTTGCAGTCCAGGACGCCCTCGAAGGTCTTCACCTGGTCGTTGGGCAGGGTGATGTCGATCTTGTACTTCTGGTCCTCCTGGACGGGGACCGTGACGGTCTGGGACTTGCCGGGCGCGACCGTGTAGCTCTTGCCTTCGAGTTCGAAGGTGAAGTCCTCGTCGCCCTGGTTGGCGGCGGTGACGTCGACCCCGTTCTTGGCGCAGACGACCTGCGCGGACAGCGCCGGGATCGGGCCCTTCCTGGCCCAGGACAGGGTCGCCGCCGCGGTGACGGTGGTGCTCTGCGAACCGGCGAGGATCTGCGACTGGCTGGAGGTGTCCGTGGCGGAGAAGGCACGGCCGACGGATATCTCGGTGGTGGCCGCGACGGTCACCGGGGCGGTGCCGTCCGCGGTGCCCGCGGGAACGTCGAAGTAGAGCGCGGTGCCGTTCTTGACCGGACCGCTGATCGCCTTGCCGTCCTTGTCGACGATCTTGACGCCCGCCGGGGCGTCGGCGCCGAGCTTGACGTCGACCGCGTCGGCGGTGGTGTGCACGGTCACCGGACCGAGCCGGTCGCCGGACTTGCCGGAGACAGCGGGCGGGTCGAGCGTCACCGAGGGCTTGGGCTCCTCAAGGGTCTGCGCGTGGCTGTCCAGGTACTCCGCGAGCGCCTTGGCGTCGCTGTCCTTGGCCTGCACGTTCACCCCCGGGTCGGACAGGTGCCAGATCGCCACCTGCGTACCGGCCGCGGCCAGGCCCGGCGTGAGCGGGTGGTCGAGGGTGACCCCGGCGGCCTTGAGGGTGTCCGTGACGGCCGCCACGTCGACCTTGGGGTAGGAGTTGTTGAGGATCCAGGCGATCTTGCCCGCGTCCTTGTTGTCCTTCAGCGTCGAGTTGTCCCAGGTGACCTCGTTGTAGGTCGCCTTGTCGACGGTGTGGTGATTGAAGTCGATGCAGTACGTCTCGATGGTGCCGCCACCGGTCACGGCCATCGAGAAGAGCCCGGCGGTGACGTCGTACTCGTCCTTGGCACCGGGGTTGACGACGGCCTGGTCGGCCTTGTCCTTCTCGATGCCGCCGAGCACGGCGGTGGCGCCCGTGGCCGACGGCGTCGTGCCGTCGTTCGGGGCGGCGACGGCCGCGCCCGCGCCCGCCATCACGCCCGCCGCGAGCAGGCCCGTGGCAATGCCGGCCGCCGCGAGGCGGGCGGCGCCCCGCCTGTAGGTCTTGAACATGGATTTCCCCTCCGGGCAAGGCGCGTTGGTCGTTCAGAGGATCGCCTTGCCTGCGCAGTTCCGGCCCCCGTGCGTGCTGAACGAGGAGATCCTAGGAACCAGGCGTCACACGCTCACCAAGAGAGTCCCCGCAGCGCCTTTTCGAATCCCAATCGTTATCGGCACAATTGCATGATTCCGTGTTTGTCGATAAGTCATCGACAGAATTCATCCCGGGAAATGCCGCCGAAAGCGGATACTCCGGATACTCAGGGCGCCCCCGCGGGAACGGGCGGCGCCGGATCCGGCCGGGCGACCACCGGCGGCGTCTCGGCCGCGTTCCCGACCGTGTTCCCGGCCGCGCTCCCGACCGCGTTCCCCACCACGGCCCCCGCCGCTCCGGACGCGGACGCGGCCCCCGCCCCGGTCATGCTCGCCGCGACCCGGCTGAACCGCGAGACGCCCCGCGCCAGGTCGTGCCCGACCGCCACCGCCTCGATCTCCGCGGTCAGATAGCGCCGACCCTCACGCTCCTCCTCACGGATCCTCAACCGCCCCTGGACGAGCAAGGGTTCACCGACTCCGACCGATTCCTTCACATGCCAGGCCAGCGTCCGCCACGCGCACACCGTGTAGAAGCTCGTGGCCCCGTCCGTCCACGCGCCGCGCTCGGCGTCCCACCGGCGCGAGGTGGTCGCCAGCCGGAAGCGGGTGACGGCCACACCGGTCGCGGTCTGCCGGGTCTCCGGCTCGGTGGCCACATTTCCCACCACGGTCACAAGCGTCTCGTTCATTTCTCTGCCCTCCCTGCCGATCGCGCCCCCCGCGGGACGCCGTAAGGACATCGTGCAGGAATTCGACCAGGCATGGAGAAACCGGCCGGAATCTGTGGATTACCGGCCGGTTGTGGATAACTTCGTCACTCGGACGAGTGGTCTCCCAGAGAAGTGCGGACGGAATGCGCCGCGTGCGCGGAATGCGCCCCGGCGACCACCGCGTACTGCTCGCGCACCTCGCGGTACCGCATCAATTCGGCCGCCACCGGTTCGAGCACCCGGGCCCTGCCGCAGTCCGCCGCCGCGTCCCGCAGCCGCCGCTCGGCGGCCTGGCCGTACCGCCGGGCGGGCCCGCGGGCCGCGAACCGGCAGGCACCGGCGAGGGCCGGGCCGCCGAGTCCGCCGACCGCGATCATCACGACCGGCAGCCACCACGTCAGATCGAGCGAACCCACCGCGACCGAGATCAGGCAGACCGCGCCGGCCACGGCCAGCGCCATCAGCAGCCACTGCGCGCCACCGGCCGCCGACCACCAGCCGGGCCGCTCCGGCGCCCCCGGCCGCGCCCGCGCCGCAGCGCCGTCCAGCGCCTCCGGCAGCCCGTCACCGCCGCGCCGGGCCGCGTCACGTACCGCCTGCGCCCAGGGCGCGGGCAGCCCGCGGGACGCGTCGGCCGCCACGCCGCGCACCGCCTCGTCGACCACCGGCCGGGACGCGGACAGCCCGCCGCCGCCCGTACGGGTCGCTCGTACGGGTGAACCCTGCGCCGGGCGCTCACCGCGGGAACCGGCGCCGCCCGCGGCCCGTTCACCGATCAGCCGACCCCACGGCGTACCGCAGGCCCCCTCCGCCGCTCCCGCCCAGTCCCGTTCCGCCGACTGCCCTGCCCCGGCCGCGCCCACCGCGTCCGCGAGCCGGTCCACGAATTCCTCGCGCGCCGAGTCCGTGAGCCCGGCGCCGCCCTCGCCGACGTAGAGCGGGTGCAGCCTGCTCGCCGTGCGGTCCATGTCGGCCGCCAGCCGCCTTCCGGCCGCCGCGCGGTCGGTGACGAGCTGGGCCAGTACGGCGCGCAGGTCCGCGACGCCCTCGCCGGTCAGCGCGGACGCGGAGAGCACCACGGCGCCGTCCTCGCCGTGCTCGCCGACCGCGAGGCCGTCCTCGTCCAGCAGCCGCCGCAGGTCGTCGAGGACCAGGTCGACCGAGTCGCCGGGCAGCCGGTCGATCTGGTTGAGCACCAGCACGGTCACGTCGGCGTGCCCGGACAGCGGGCGCAGATAGCGCTCGTGCAGGGCCGCGTCGGCGTACTTCTCCGGGTCGAGCACCCAGACGACGACGTCCACCAGGCCCAGCAGCCGGTCCACCTGATCGCGGTGGCCGGTCGCGGCCGAGTCGTGGTCGGGCAGGTCGATCAGGACGAGCCCGTCCAGGCTCTCCGCGCGCCCGGTGGCGCCGTCGGCGGCGAAGGCGCCCTCGGTCCCCGACAGCTCCTCCGACAGGTCCCCCGGCCACTCCCCCGCCGCGTCCAGCGCGCCGCGCCTGGCGTAACGGTCCTGCGGTGCGATCCCCAGCCGGTCGAGCAGCCCGGCCGCCCGCTCCGGCTGCCAGGCGCAGGCGACCGGCTTCGCGGTGGTCGGCCGCCGTACGCCGGTCTCGGAGAGCGCGAGCCCCGCCAGGGCGTTGAAGAGCGTGGACTTCCCGCTGCCGGTCGCCCCGGCCAGCGCCACCACCGTGTGGTCGAGCGACAACCGCCGCCGCTCGCCCAGGCGTTCCAGCAGCTCGCCGGTCTCGGCCAGCGCGTCCGGGCTGATCCGCGTCCTGGACAGCCCCAGCAACTCGCCGAGCGCGTCCACCCGCACGGTCAGCGCGTCCGTAGCGCTCTCCCGCCCCTGAGCGACCGACGAAGAAACGGCGGACGGAGAAGCGGACGACGCGGAGGACGACGGGCCCGGGACACGTCCCGGCCCGTCCCCCGCCGCGTCCGCGGACCCGCTCGCCGCCGATCGTGCCGAACTGCCGGTCGTCGTGGCCACCGTGGTCACCTTTCCCTCTGGAGTACGGACAGCGCCGCGATCAGCGACGACTGCTGCCGCGCGGTCACGTCGTAGCCGTCGACCGGGGCCAGCCGCCGGTCCCGCTCGGCGCGCAGCAGCCCTGCGACGGCGTCGTCCAGCCGGTCGCGCGCGGTGTCGCGCAGCCGCAGCGCGGCCTGTACGCCGACGGTCTCGGCCAGGCGCTCACCCGCGGCGCTCCCGCGCTTGCCGCCGAGCAGCGCGGTCGCCAGCAGCGCGGCCACGTCCTCGGGGTCGACGGGCGGCCGGTCGGCGTCGCGGGCGGCCCGCGCCTGCGCGTAGGACAGTTCGGTCAGACCGCGGCGCCAGCGGCGTACGCCCTTGTCGATCCGGGCGGCGACGGCGACGCGGTCGCGGTCGGGCCGCGCGGAGGGCTCGCCGAGCAGCGCCGATCCGGCGCGGTCGCGCTGCCAGTTGGCGACGACGCGTTCGTCGGCGGCGTCGGTCTCGGTCCGCAGCAGGGCCGCGAACTCCTCGGCGAGCGCGTGCTGGAGGGCGTCGGGGCCGCACGCGGGGTAGCCCTGCCAGTGCGCGAGGGCCTCACCGGCCAGCGGGACGCCCGCGCCGATCGCGGTGTCGATCCGCTCCCCGGCCTGTTCGTACGCGTCCTCCGCGCCGCGCGCCAGGCGTACGGCGGCGGCGTGCTGGGCGGCGGAGGCGGAGGCGAGGGCGGGCAACCGGCCGCGCAGGGAGTCCAGTACGCCGACGGCGGTGCGCTGGGCGGCGTGCTGGCGGGCGGCCGGGTCCTGGGCGCAGTGCGCGAGCCATTCGCGCAGCGCGGCGACCGCGGTCTGCGGCAACAGGCCGCCGCCGCCCGCGGATTCGGGCAGTTCGGGGACGGTGAAGCGGGGTACGTCGCCCAGGCCCGCCTTGCCGAGCAGCGCCGCGTAGTGCCTGCCGACGTCGTCCGCGATCTGGTGCGGGACGCGGTCGAGGACGGTGGCGAGCGTGACGTCGTACTCCTTGGCGGTGCGCAGCAGATGCCAGGGCAGGGCGTCGGCGTAGCGGGAGGCGGTGGTGACCAGGACCCAGATGTCGGCGGCGCAGATCAGCTCGGCGGCCAGTTCCCTGTTACGGGTGACGAGGGAGTCGATGTCGGGGGCGTCGAGGAGCGCGAGGCCGCGGGGCAGGCTGTCGTCGGTCTCCAGGCGCAGTTCGGCGCGCCCGGATTCGCCGCGGTCGGTGCGGTCGCCCCGGCCGCGCCGGTCGTCGTTCCGGTCGCCGTTCCGGTCCCCGCTGTCGCCCCGGCCCGGCCTGCCGCCCCCGGCCGCGCCGCCCGGACCCACCCGTTGGCGTACCGCCCAGGCCCTGTTGAGGCCGGGCAGGACGCGCGGGTCCGCGAACCAGGCGCGGTCCTCGGGGTGGCAGACCAGCACCGGGGTGCGGGTGGTCGGCCGGAGCACCCCGGATTCGCTGACGCGGCGGCCGACAAGGGAGTTGACGAGGGTCGACTTGCCCGCGCCCGTCGAACCGCCCACGACGGCCAGCAGAGGGGCCTCGGGCGCCTTCAGCCGGGGCACCAGGTAGTCGTCGAGCTGGGCGAGCAACTCCTGTCGGGTACGCCGGGCGCGGGCGGCTCCGCGCAGTGGGAAGGGGAAGCGTGCGGCGTCGACGCGGTCGCGCAGCGCGGACAGCGCGTCGAGCAGCTCGGGCCGTACGTCCAAGATCGCCACACCCGCAGAATGCCCCATATTGGAGCATTTTTGAAGCGTATTTCGGGTAAATCACCCCATTCGGCCCGCACTACATGAAATGGGGCGGCCCATGGTGTCGATGGGGCAGAATGAGCCATCGGCATAACGAGTGCACAACAGCAGCGATCCGAGGCGTCAAAAGCGATGCACGTTCTGCACATGCCTGCGATTATCGGACCACTTCACCGAACCTCCACAACGTGTCACGCGGGTGAAGCAACCGGCGGCAGGCATGTAGCGCCCTATCCTTGACCTCGGTACAAGGTCACGGAACCACCCAGGGGCGGAGACAGCCGCGGCCACTGTCCGGCCCCCGTAGCTCAGTGGATAGAGCAGGCGCCTTCTAAGCGCTTGGCCGCAGGTTCGAGTCCTGCCGGGGGCACTCCTATCCGAACGGACCCTTCGGCCCGTCCCAGGATATTTCCGCAGGTCGGCCCTTTCAGCGCTTCCGTCGAACCGGTGACGCGACAGACGGTGTGCCACCGCCCTCATGTCCGGGAAGTCCGGTTGATGCTGGCTGGATCCGGCCATCTACGGCCGGCCGTCCCGCATGGTTGCCCGCCTCGCCCTCGAACTCGCCCACCACGCCGCGCGGCCGCCGACCGGCGAGGACACCGGGCTCAACTCCTCGTCCGAATCAGCGGGTCTGATCGGTCGGTCGGATCAGGATCTCGTTGACCGCGACGTGGTCGGGCTGGGTGAGCGCGTACAGGACGGCGTCGGCGATGTCCTCGGCGTTGAGCGTCCGCATCGATTCGGCATAGGTCTTGGCGTAGTCCCGCAGGGCGGGGTCGGTGATGTGGGTGAGCAGTTCGGTCGCGACCATTCCGGGTTCGACGACGATCACCCGTACGCCCTGGGCGGTGACTTCCTGCCGCAACGACTCGGCGAAGGCGGTGACGCCGAACTTGGTGGCGGCGTACACACCGCCGCCCGCCGACGCGGTGCGCCCGGAGGTCGAGGAGATCTGGACGACGGCGCCCCTGCTTTCCAGCAGGTGGGGCAGGGCGGCATGGGCGGTGTACATCGATCCGAGCAGGTTGGTGTCGACCATGCGGCGCCACTCGGCGGTGTCCGCGTTCAGGATCGGTCCGTTGAGCATGACGCCCGCGTTGTTCACGAGGGCGTCGAGGGCGCCGAAGCGGTCGACGGCGGCCGCGACCGCGTCCTGTACGGACTGACGGTCGGTGACGTCGAGCTCCAGGACCAGGAGTTCACCCGGCGCCTCCTGCGCGAGCGACGTCAGACGGTCCGCCCGGCGCGCTCCGACAGCCACCCGGGCGCCCGCCTTCGACAGGGCGAGCGCGGTGGCCCGGCCGATGCCCGAGGAGGCGCCGGTGACCAGTGCGGTCCTGCCGTCAAGGGTGCTGTTCATGTCTTCCTCCGGTGGTGCGCCGCGAAGACGGCGCGTGATGAAGCGGCGGTGATCCGCGAGGCGTCATGGCGACGGCGCGGCCGGCCCGACAGAAGGTGACCGCCGGGTCATATTGACCGTACACCTAAGCTGACCCAGCGGTCACCTTGCTGGTAGGCTGGACCTCCTGACCAGGGAGTACGCATGAGCGAGACGACAGAGACCGCAGGTCGGCGGGCGGACATGGTCCGCAACCGGCGTCTGCTGCTCCAGGCCGCGACAGAGGCGTTCGCCGAGCGGGGCACGGATGTGTCGATGGGCGAGATCGCCCAGCGTGCCGGCCTCGCCAAAGGCACCGTGTTCCGGCACTTCGCCTCGAAGGAGGACCTGCTCGCGGCCATCATGCTGCGACTTCTCGACCGGCTGACCGGCACGGCGGAGCGCCTCGCCGACGCGGACGACGCGGCGCGGGCACTGGCGGAGTTCATGGCCGACGGCGTCGGGGCGCTGGCCGCCGACCGCGCCTTCTGTGAAGTGATCGGACGCCCCTCGCTGGATCACGCCGGGGTGCGGGACGGGATCGGCCGCCTCCGCGACGCGGCCGACGTGCTCACGGCCAGGGCGCAGGAGCAGGGCACCGTCCGCGGGGACGTCACGGGAACGGACATCGTGCTGCTCCTCGCGGGCATCCATCAGACGGCGGCGCCCCTGCTGGCCGCACAGCCCCAGGCGTGGCGCCGCTACCTCGAACTCGCCCTCGACGGGCTCCGTGCCACCGGCGCCCGTACGCTGCCGCATCGCCCGGACCACCTGGACCTCGGCGAGAACGCCGCCGCGCGGTCCTAGCTCGCGGACCCTGGCTTTCTGTCGCCCGGCCGGACGCCTACCCGGAGATCACCGGAGACGAGGCCGTCAAGGGTCTGATCACCGTCCGTGGCTCCACACCGCGGGCCTACGCGCGCTCTGCCCCCTGGCTGCCCGACTTGCCTCTGACACTGATGTCAGGTTTTAGCGTGGTCGATGTCAAGGCACACCAAGCCGTCGGGACGAACAAGGCAGGACATCATGCGCGCAGCCCGGTACCACGAGTACGGCGGTACGGAGACCCTCACGGTCGAGAAGGTCCAGGACCCGCTGCCGGGTCCCGGAGAGATCCGCGTCGCCGTCGTGGCGGCCAGCGTCAACCCCGTCGACTGGAAAGTACGCAGCGGGGAGGTGCGCGACGTACTCCCAGTGGACCTGCCCGCGATACCTGGCCGCGACGCCGTGGGCCTGGTGGACATGATCGGGGAGGGCGTCACCGGAGTGAGCGTGGGTGACCGCGTCTTCGGGCTGGGCGGAGTCACGGGGGCGACGGCGGAGCTGGCCGTGCTCTCGGCGTGGGCGCCCGCGCCCGCCGCCTGGACCGACGAGCAGGCGGCCGGGGCGGGTCTGGTGTCCGTGACGGCGCTGAGCGGGCTCAAGGCGCTCGGCCCGCTCGCGGGGCGCACCCTGCTCGTCGAGGGCGCCGCCGGAGGCGTCGGCGGCGCGGCGGTGGAGATCGCGGTCGCCCTCGGAGCCACCGTGATTGGAACCGCCAGTGAGCGCAACCACGCCTTCCTCACCTCACTCGGGGCCCTTCCCACCACCTACGGTGCCGGCCTGTCGGAACGTCTCGCCGACCTGGCCCCGAACGGGGTCGACCTCGTACTCGACGCCGCCGCCTCCGGCTCCCTCCCCGACCTCATCGAGATCGCCGGCGACCCCGCCCGCGTGCTGACGGTCGCCGACTACGCGAACGCGGAACGTCTGGGGGTCCGTATGGCCAACGCGGTGAACGATTCCACGCTTCTCGCCGAAGCGGCCGCGCTCGGCGAGCAGGGCCGGTACGCACCGCGCGTCGAACGGACCTTCCCGCTGGAGGAGATCGCGCGGGCCCATGCCCTCTCCGAGCGCGGACATGTGCGGGGAAAGATCGTGATCCTCATCTGACGTCGGCCGTACGCGGTCCGAGGGGGCGCGGCTCCCCGGCGCCGTCGACGGTCTCGAATCCCGCCGCCCCCCCTCGCGGGAAACCTCCGGACACCGACCGGACACCGCCGGTACGGCCGGACGGCTCAGCTCAGTCCCGGCCGGAGACGGTGTCGGCGCGCCGGACGAGCTCCCGGAACCGCTCGCCCAGTTCATCGGTGTCCCGCAGGGGTGCGTCCGGCCCCGCCGCGTCCTCCCACCACCGCGCTGACGCCAGGTCATCGAGGTCCGTGGCCACGGCCGCGGCCACGCCCGCCAGGCGCGCCCGGTACCCGTCCTGTTGGGGGCCCAGCTCGCTGGCGACGGCGAGCATCGAGGCCGCGTCGGTCAGGCGCCCTTCGCCGCGGGCCGCCTGCGCGCACTCCGCGAGGACCGCGGCCACCGAGAACTCGCTGCCCAGCTCCCGCGCCGTGGCCGCGGCGGCGCGCCAGTGCCGCGCCGCCGCGGACCGGTCACCGCGCAGCAGCGCGCCGTCCCCGCGGCCGATGAGCACGTGCACAGCCGCCCACACGTCGCGTTCGACGTCGAGGCGCGCTTTGACGTGGGCCTCCGCCCTGGCCAGCAAAGACACCGAAGCGTCGAAGTCCTCCAGACGCAGCGCCGCCGCCGCCGCGAAGATCGCCGCTTCCGCGGCCAGCGAGGTGTCGTCGATCCGCTCGGCCAGCCGCATCGCCCGCTCCGCGGTGGCGAACAGGTCCGCGGCGACGCGGTGGAACCCGGCACGCGCCACCAGCCAGCGGGCCCGGCCCCGCTCGCTCAGGTCGTGCTCACGCAAGCGGTCGGCCCAGTCGAGCCCCTCGTGGGTGTGCCCGGTCATCCACAGCGGCAGCCACACCGACCACAGCAGTTCGGCGGCGTCGTCGTGCCTGCGGGAATCGACGAGGTGATCGAAGCCGAGCCGCAGCACATGGCGATCCGCCTCAACCTCCACGACGGCCGTCAAATCGCCGCGGCCACGGATTCGCGCACCCTGTTCGCGCGCTGCCCGCAAGGCCCATTGGGCCACGCTCCGACGGATGTGGTACCGGTCGTTCGGCCCGAGTGCCTCGAACACGTACCGGCGGACCGGTTCCAGCAGCCGGAACCGCGCGACCGGTCCCGCGTCGGCGCCGCGGGTGACCAGGGAGTGCTCGACCAACTCGGCGAGCGCCCCCACCGCGTCCGACGCATCCGGCGCGGCGACCGCCTCGACGATGTCGAGGGAGAAGCTGCCCGGGACCATGGCGAGCCGGGGAAGCAGTCGCCGGGCCGCGGGTCCGAGCATCCGGCAGCTCCACTCGACGGTGGCCGCCATGGTGCGTTGCCGCGCCGGCAGGTCCCGCGGGCCGGCCACGGGCAGATCCGCCAGCTGATCGACCCGCTTGAGCAGTTCCCGTGGTCCGAGTCGGGCGGCGGCGGCAGCCAGGAGCTCGATGGCCAGCGGCAGCCCGTCGGCCCGTCGGCACAGCAGCGCGACGGCGCCGTCGTCCCCGCTCCCGGTCGGCGGCGCGCCGGCGGCGGTGAGCCGCTCGCCGAAGAGCCGGACGGCTGCGGCCGGGCCGAGGGGAGCGATGCGCACCTCACGTTCCCGCCGTACCCGCAGCGGGACGCGGCTGGTGGCCAGGATCACCGCGTCGTGGGATGCCGTCAGCAGCTCGGCCAGCTGCGGGCCGCAGGCCGTGACGCGCTCCAGGTTGTCGAGGACGAGCAGAGCCGACGTGCCGGTGAGGTGCGCGGCGAGGCCGGTCACCGTGTCGCTGTGGGAGCCCGCGGAGCGGGACACGGCGGCGATGGCGTCGTCCGGGTCGGTGACGTCGGTCAGGTCCGCGAAGTACACGGCCCCCGGATGGTCCGCGGCCACCGCGTCCGCGGCCGCCAGCGCGACGGTGGTCTTGCCCACCCCGCCGGGGCCGGTGAGCGTCACCAGCCGGCCCGGCGCGGTGCGCAGGGCGGCGACGATCTCGGCGACCTCGCCGTCCCGCCCGATCACCGGGACGGCCGGGGGTGAGGGCGGGCGGGGTGTCAACGTGCGGGCCGGCATTTCGGACGTCCCGTCCCCGGCCCGGCCCAGGATGGCCAGCAGCGCCATGCGGTCCGCTTCGCGGAGCTGGAGCGCCGAGGCCAGCGACCGCACCGTGTGCGGCTGGGGCCGGGTCCGCCGCCCCCGTTCCAACGCGCTGACCGCCTCGACGGAGAGTCCCGCGGCGGAGGCCAGTTCCTGCTGGGTCAGCGACCGGGCTTCCCGCAGGCCGCGCAGCATGGCCGCGAAGCTGGTCGTCTTCGGCCCCGGCCAGTCGTTCATGACTTCGATTATGCCTGTCAGGGCCGGGACGCCGTCCGGGCAGTGTCCGGGCGGTGTCAGGTCGCCCGGCGGCACCCCGGACCTCCATGCTCGACGGTGACAGAGCGAACCAGAACTAGGAGATCGCCGCATGCTCCCCCAGGCCCTCCACGCACTACGCGAAGCGATCAACTCCCACGTGCCGGAGCGGATCGCCGACTGCTTCACCGACGACTACGTGGCCGAACGACCGCTGCGACCGGCCGAGGGATTCGTCGGCTCCGACCAGGTCGCCGCGAACTGGACGAAGATCCTGGCCGGCTTGCCCGACATACGGGCCGAGGTCCTGCGCCATGCGCAGAACGGCGACGAATCGTGGTCGGAATGGGAGATGCGGGGCACCGCCCCGGCCGGGGCGACGGTCGTACTGCGCGGCCCGGTAATCCTCACCGTCCGCGACGGACGGATCGCATGGGCCCGGTTCTACCCGGACCCGGTCACCACGGACGGCGGTCCGACCCACACCACCGTCTCCCGAGTGCTGCACGCGCCGGCCGAACAGATCTTCGCGGTGCTGCGCGACCCCCGGCGCCACGTCGAATTCGACGCCACCGGCCGCCTCAGGCACGCCGAAACCTCCCGCCCGGTGGACGCCGTCGGTGACACTTTCGTCATGGCCATGCACAGCGAGCTCGGTGACTACCGGACCGAGAACCACGTCGTGGCCTTCACCGAGGACCGTGTCATCGCCTGGGCGCCCGGCCACCCGGGGCAGCGCCCGCAAGGTCACCGCTTCACCTGGAAGCTCGCCCCGACCGGCGAGGGCCACACCGAGGTGACCCAGACGTACGACTGGACGGCGGTCACCGACCCGGCAGTGGTGCCCCGCCTGCCGATGGTCTCCGCCGACGAGCTCGAGGGGTCGTTGACCCGCCTGGCCGCGGTCGTCCCACCCGCGCGCGACGTCGCGTCGTAGCCGTAATCCGAGACCCGCGACTCAGTCTCGACGGCGACGTCGTCACAGCGGACATCGGACCCGCGGATCACCCCGCCGACCTGCCGTTCCTCGGTGGTTCGTGATCCGCGGGGTCCGATGGCCAGGTGGCGGGATCTCACGTGCCCGAGAAGGCGCGATCGCCAGTCTCAGGACGGAAAGCGAAGGCCAAACATGACATCTCATCGGTTGGCCCTGCCGGTCTTGTTGACCGGAACCTTCATGGGATTCCTGGACTCTTTCATCGTGATCGTCGGTGTTCCGTCGATCGCCGAGGACCTGAAAGCCTCGATTGCCGACACGCAGCTCGTTCTCTCGATCTACGTCGTGACCTACGGAGCCGCGCTGGTGATCGGCGGACGGCTGGGAGACCGGTTCGGCCGGCGCCTGATGTTCGGCATCGGGATGGCGGCCTTCACGCTCTTCTCCCTGGGCTGCGCACTCGCTCCCAGCCTCCTGGTGCTCGTCGCCATGCGCGCGTTTCAAGGCTTCGCGGCCGCGGTGATGCTGGCCCAGGTGCTCGCCACGATCCAGGCGGTGTACGAGGGCGAGCCGCGTCGCCGTGCGGTGCTGGCCTATACGACGGTGCTCGGCGCTGCCGCGACGCTCGGTCAGCTGATCGGCGGCGGGCTGCTGGCCGTCGACATCGCCGGCGTGGGCTGGCGTGCGCTCTTCGCGATCAATGTGCCGATCGGCCTTGCCGCGCTGCTTCTCGTCACCAGGGCGATCCCGGAGACGCGCGCGCCCGAGCCGGTGCCGGTCGACGTGCTCGGCGGCGGCGTACTGGCCGGCGCATTGATCCCGTTGCTGCTGGGCCTCGGCCTCGGGCCCGACCACGGCTGGCCCTGGATCGCGTGGGTGCTGCTCGGCGGGGGTGCCGTGATCGCGACGGCGATGCCCCGAGTTGAGCGCCGGGCCGCCGCTCCGCTGCTGTCGAGGCAGCTCCTGCGCCAGAGGTCGATCCGGCTCGGGCTCGTCGCCACCGTGGCGTTCTACGTGGGCAACAGCGCGACTTTGCTGGGAATGACCTTGTACCTGCAGGAGGGGCTCGGGATCGGCGCGCTCGGAGCGGGGCTGGCGTACCTTCCGCTCGGCGTGGCGTACATGGCGACGACTCTCGCGGCCCGTCGGCCCGGTGCCCCCACCGGTCCCCCGGCGATGCTGTGGGGCTCACTGGTCATGTTCGCCAGCCTCGTCGCCGCGATCTGCGCCGCGCTTGCCGGAGCGGGAGCGGTCGTCATCGCGCTGATGACGGCGGGCTTCGGCGCGGGGATGGGCTTCGCCTACCCGGCGATCATCGCCTCCGTACTCGCCCGTGTACGGGAAGGGGACGAGGGCGCCGCGTCGGGTGTCCTGCTCACCACCACGCAGGTGGCCAACGCGGTGGGTTTCGCGCTCGTCAGCGCCGCCTGGAAGGCCACCGGCTCCCTGGCCGCGTCCCTGTCCATCGCTGCCGTTCTCCTGACCGGTGTCGCCGCGGTCGGGCTCCGGCTGCGCTCCGGGGACACCGGCAAGCAGCCTTCGTCCCGCCTTGAGCCGAGCGAGACGTCGTGACCCCGCGAGGAACCGCAACATCCATCAGAGAAGGAGCAACGATGCTTTTCCCTTCGAACGAGACGAACCTCCTTCACCACACGTTCGCCCACCTGATCGACGGCGAGCTGGTGCCCGGAGCCGCCGCCTCGCAGATCATCGACCCCGGGAACGGGGAGGTGATCGCCACCGCCGCGGCCGCCGACGAGGACCAGCTCGAGCTCGCGGTCAAGGCCGCGAAGACCGCCTTCCCGGCCTGGCGCGCGACGCCGTTCGCCGAACGCGCCGAGGTCGTACGGAGGATCGCCGACGCGGTCGAGGAGCACTACGACGAATTCTTGCGCATCCTGGCGCTCGAACTGGGCAAGCCCCTGCCGATGCTGCGAGAGCTGGATCTGGACTGGACGCTCAGGTGGGTCCGTCACTTCGCCGAACTCGACCTCTCGCCCGACGTGGTGCACTCGGACGCGCAATGGAGGGTGGAGCGCCACTACCAGCCGATCGGTGTCGTCGCCGCGATCGTCCCGTGGAACATGCCGCTCTTCCAGAGCCTGTACAAGGTCGTGCCGGCCATCCTCGCGGGCAACACGGCCGTCCTCAAGACCGCGCCGACCTCGCCTCTGCACGCCCTGTACCTGGGCGAGTTGCTGCGGGAGATCGTGCCGGCGGGTGTCGTGAACATCCTCGGCGACAACAGCCCCGACAAGAGCGTCGGCCCCGCGCTGGCCAACCACCCGGACGTCGGCATGGTGTCGTTCACGGGCTCGACAGCGGCCGGGCGCAAGGTCCTGGAAGCCTCGGCCACGACGATCAAACGAGTGGTGCTGGAGCTCGGCGGAAACGACTCGGCGATCATCATGCCCGACTCCGACGTGGAGAAGGTGGCACCCGAGATCTTCACCTGGACGTTCTCCTACGCCGGGCAACTGTGCGTGGGCATCAAGCGGATCTTCGTCCCGGACGCGATGTACGAGCGGTTCGCCGAGATCTTCGCGGAGCTCGCGACGTCCAAGGAGCTGCGTCACAGCCTCGACCCCGAGGCCGATCCCGCGTTCGGTCCCGTGCAGAACGGCGCCCAGTTCGAGCGGGTCAAGGAGTACCTCGAACTGGCCCACAAGGACGGCACGGTCATCGCCGGCGGGGCCGTGGACCCGCGCCCCGGCTACTTCGTCCCGCCGACCGTGGTCCGCGACATCAGCGATGACAGCCCCCTGGTGCGGGACGAGACCTTCGGCCCGGTGCGCGCGCTTCTGCGCTACGCCGATCTCGACGAGGCGGTGGCCCGGGCCAACGACACCGGCTACGGGCTCGGCAACTCCGTCTGGGGACCGGACATCGAGGCCGCGGCCGAGGTCGCCGCGAGGCTCGACAGCGGCACCGTGTGGATCAACACCCACGTCGGGGGCTTTCCCGACGTGCCCTTCGGCGGGATCAAGGAATCCGGTATCGGTGCGGAGTTCGGGATCGAGGGGCTGAAGGAGTTCGTCGAGAACAAGGTCGTCTACGTCCCCGTGTCGTGACGCGTGGGTCCGCCCAGCTGCCCCCGCGGCTGGGCGGACCGGCGTCGGCACGCCCGGCGACTGCGGCTGTTCGGTCGCGCACGTCACCCGCGACCGCGTCAGGCCCGTCGGGACGGCGGCGAACATCCGGTCCGGGACGCGTGTGACGACGAGGGCGGCGCGGTAGGTCAGCCGAAGCGGCCGTTGACGTAGTCGGCGGTGCGGGTGTCCTGGGGGTTGGCGAACATCGCCTCGGTGGGGCCGTGTTCGACGATGCCGCCGGGAGTGCCCTGTTCGGCGAGGAAGAAGGCGGTGTTCTGGGAGACGCGGGCGGCCTGCTGCATGTTGTGGGTGACGATGACGACGGTGACCTCGTCGGCCAGTTCCCTGATGGTCTCCTCGACGCGGCGCGTGGACGTCGGGTCGAGGGCGGAGCAGGGCTCGTCCATCAGGAGCACGCGGGGGCGGATCGCCAGCGAGCGGGCGATGCACAGCCGTTGCTGCTGGCCGCCGGACAGGGCGCCGCCGGGCTGCCGCAGCCGGTCCCTGACCTCCTTCCACAGGCCCGCGCGCGACAGGCACTCCTCGACCAGCAGGTCCTTGGTCTGCCGCGAGGCGCGGGTGCCGGTCAGCCGCAGTCCGGCCAGCACGTTGTCGTAGATGCTCATGGCGGGGAACGGGTTCGGCTTCTGGAACACCATGCCGATGTGCCGCCGGGCCTCGGTGAGCGGGCGGCCCGCCGCGTAGATGTCGTCGCCGTCGAGCAGGACCTCGCCGCCCATGGCGGCGCCGGGGATCATCTCGTGCATCCGGTTCAGGGTCCGCAGGAAGGTGGACTTTCCGCAGCCGGACGGGCCGATCAGGGCGGTCACGCGGCCGGCGGGCATGGTCAGCGAGACCCGGTCGAGGACCTTGTGCGTGCCGAACCAGGCGGAGATGCCCCGCGCGTCCAGGGTGGCGGCGCCCGGTCCGCGCGGCACGGCGGTCTCGGGCGGGACGGTCGCGGGCAGGGCGACGGTGGTCTCTTCGGGGGTGGCGATGTCGGTCACGGCGGGCACCTCGGGCAGTACGGGGCGGACGGTGGGCGGGTCAGAGGAGGTTGGGGAGCAGGCCGGTGACCTGGTCGGCGACCTGGAAGCCGACGACGGCGGTCAGCGGCAGGAAGACGATCCACGTCTGGTGGCGGCCCCAGCGGTGCCAGGCCCACACGGCCGCGACGGACGCCGCGAGCAGCGCCTGGAGCCACATCACGAGCTTCCACAGCTCGCTGGTGGAGGTGCCCATCGGCTGCTCGTCGGCCGGGAGGGAGCCGGGGCGGATGACGGCGTCGGGGGTGTCGGCGGTCTTCGACACCAGGTCGGCGTCCACGCGCAGCACGCCGCTGGGCAGATACGCGGGGCCGTCGGCGGTGACCAGCACCAGCCGGCCGCCTCCCGCGGCGGGCTGCGCCGGGGCCGGGTCGCCCGCGCGGCGGGCGTCGAGCACCCGGAACCGGTGGCGGCCCTGTCCTGTGGTGACGGTGAAGGTGTCGCCCGGCCGCAGCCGGTCGAGCGCGCCGAACGGTCCGCCGTACGCCGCCGCCCTGCCCATCAGCACGCTGCTGCCGGACTGGCCGGGCAGCGGGGTGTCGCGGCGGTGGCCGACGCCGCCGGTGAGCACGTCGGCCGAGGTGCCCTCCGCCACCACCTCGCGCAGGTGCAGCCGGGGGATCTCCAGCAGCGCGAGCGGTGTGCCGGGCGCGAGCAGCCGGCCCCGCTCGTCGGTCTGGCCGACCGGCACGGTGCCTTCGGCGAGGCTGGCGCGCAGCGCGTCGAACCGGTCCTGCTGCGCGGACCTGTGCTGCACCCCGCTGAGTACGACGAGGTTGGCGGCCAGGCCGAGCAGCAGCACGGCGAGCGCGAGCAGCGCGCCTGCGGCGAGCTGACGGGCGGCGGGCCGCCGGGGCCGGGGGGCCGGGGCGGCGACCGCGGCGGGCTCCTCGGCGGGCGCGCCGCCGGGCGTCTCGGCCCGCGTCACCTCCTCGGGCGTCTCGGCCGGTGCCTCGGCGGAACGCGCCGCCCGCGGCGGAGTCTGGTCGGTGACCGTCACGGCGGCCTGCCTCCTCGGGATGTCCAGGACTGGATGGGGGTGTACGGGGCTGGATGGGGGTGTACGGGGGCTGGATGGGGGTGTATGGGGGCTGGATGGGGGTGTATGGGGCTGGATGGTGGCGTGCGCAGCGGATGGGAGCGTGCGGGGCTGGACGGTGGTGTGCGGGGCGAAAGGTCCATGGGGTCACGGCGGTTCACGCGACAGGGGCGCACCGGGCGATACCGGAAGCGGGCGGCGGCCACCCGTGCGCGCGGCACCCGTGCGCGGGTCTCCCGCCCCGGCGGACGGGTGCCGTCCGCCGGGGCGGGAGCCGGGGTCACTTCGCGGTGACGGCGAACGACTTGCTGCCGGTGTTCACGGTGGCCGAACCCGAGTACCGCAGCGTCAGGACGTGCTTGCCCTTCTTGGTGAGCTTGGCCAGCGTGACGACGGCCTTGCCGTTCTTCAGGGTGGCGGTGCCGACGACCTTCTTGCCGTCGTAGATCCGGACGAAGCCGGTGGGGGTGACGCCGTTGGCGGTGACGGCGACGGTCACCTTGCCGCGGGCCGAGGTCTTGACGCTGGCCGGGGCCTTCGTCGCGATGCGCGGCGCGGCCTTGACGACCGTGACCTTGTAGGTGGCGGCGGCGGTGTTGAGGCGGCTGTCACCGCCGTAGGACAGGGACAGGGTGTGCGTGCCGACCTTCAGCGTCCTGGGCAGCGTCAGCCACGCGCGGCCGGTCTTGTCCAGGCCGACCGTGCCGAGCGTGGTCTTGCCGTCCTTGACGACGACCTTGCCGGTGGCGGTGGCCGGGCCGGTCACGGCGACGGAGAGCCGGCCGGAGGTGCCGTAGGCCGGCTTCGCCGGGGAGACGCCGACGGCGACGCGGGCGGCGGCCTTGGTCACGGTGACCTTGGCGGTGGCGGCGGAGGCGTCGAGCCTGCTGTCACCGGCGTAGGACAGGGACAGGGTGTGGGCGCCGACCGCGAGGGTCTTGGGGAGCGTCAGCGACGCCTTCCCCGCCGCGTCCAGGGTCAGCGTGCCGAGGGTGGCCGCGCCGTCCTTGACGGTGACCTTGCCGGTGGCGGCGGACGGGCCGCTGACGGCGACGGCGAGCTTGGCGGCGGTGCCGTACGGGACGCTCGCCGGGGAGACGGCGGGGGTGATCTTCGAGGCGCCCTTCGGGACCTCGCTGACCGTGCCGGCCACCGTCACGCTCGGGCCGTCGCCGACCAGGTTGGAGGCGTAGACCTCGGCGGTGTACGCGCCGGGGGCCAGGGTCGCGGTCACCGAGGTGGCCGGGGCCTTGAGGTCGGTGCTGAAGGCGACGTCGCCCGCGCTGTCGGTGATCCGCACGCGGTAGTCGGTGACCGGCAGCGCCGGGTCGGCGGGCGCGGTCCAGCTCAGCGTGAGCTGGCGCGGGGCCGGGGCGGTGGCGGCCAGCGCGCCGACCGCGGCGGGCTTGATGAGCGAGGAGCTGTTGGTCTCCAGGCCGCCCGCCTTGGCGTGGCCGCGGACGGAGGTGTCGATGCTGCCGTTGTAGGGCTCGTTCTGGAAGCCGAACGCGGCGATGGTCTTCTCGGCCACGTCGGACGCGATGGCCGCCTTGTGCGCGCCGGCGCTCACGAAGGTGTCGTACAGGCCCTTGTCGAAGAAGGCGCTGGAGCTGTCGATGGCGCGGGTGGGCACCACGTTGTAGACGTCGCGGCCGAAGGTCGGGTCGTCGTAGTAGCCGCCGAACGGGGACAGCTTGTCGTCCGCGCCCTTGACCACGGGGCTGACCGGGGTGCCCGCGCCGAGGTCGAGGGCGCCGATGAAGGCGCCGTTCTGCGCGGCGGCGGTGCTGCGGTCGGGGGCGGTGTGGTTGTTCTGCGCGATCCAGCTCGCGGCGGAGAAGGGGACGAGGTCGCCGTCCTTGAGGATGACGCCGTTGGCCTGGTTCTCCTCGACCGTCTTGCCGTTGTCGTCGGTGCCCTTGACGTTGCTGCCGAGGTTGACGACGCCGATGGCGCTCAGGAAGAACTTCCGCGTGCCGGAGCTCGACTGCGGGATGAACGGCCGCACGGGGTGTCCCGCGACCGTGGTGACCGTGCCGGAGTAGATCTCATTGAGCTGGGTGCGCGTCAGGTTCTTCAGGAAGTCGCCCTTGGCGACGTAACCGACCGCGTCCCGGCCGAACGGGATGTACGTGAGGGTGGTGCCCGCGGTGGAGGGGGCGCCGGAGGAGCGCGCGAAGTCCACCTGGCCCGCGATGTTCACGGTGCCGCCCGGGTCGGTGTCCCCGATCAGCGAGGCGCTGAGCGCCTTCTGTCCCGCGCCCGAGCCGTTCGGACGGGTGAAGGTCACGCCGTTCGCACGGGTCTTGATGGTGGCCGAGCCCGTGGCGTCGTACGACGCGACGTCCGGCAGCGCCGTGCCGGCCAGCGCGTTCAGCACGTCCTGCGTCGTGTCGGAGCCGACGCCCACGTACGTGCCGAAGGTGCCGGGCGCGGGGTCGGCGAAGGCCGGTGCGGCGACCGTGAGGGTACCGGCCGCGATGGCCGCGGTCATGACCGCCGCGATCGTGGCGATGGGGCGCTTGGTGCGCATATCTCTGTCTCCTGATCGGGGACTCGTACTGCGTGACGGGTGGGGACCCGCCGGAGCCGGATGGCCGGTCTGGCAGGGTGGAGCCCGTCGTTCGCCCCGACTGAGACTCGGGGCGAACGACGTGTCTGGTGGGTGGCCCGGCGCGCGCGCCGGTTCAGCCGCCCGGTCGCCGACGTGGCGGGCGCGGGCCGGTTCAGCCGCCCGGTCGCCGACGTGGCGGGCGGAAGCCGCGCAGCCGGGCGGGGACGGTCGGCCGCGGGATGGTGAGGGAGCGTCCGCCGGGCAGGCTCAGGCGCAGCGGCAGCCGGGTACCGGCGGCGAAGGGCGCTCCCAGCGCGGCGAGCAGCCCGAGGCCGGCCCCGATCGGCACCGCGAAGCGCAGCGCGGAACCGGGGTCGGAGGGCGTGATGCCACCCGCGACCGGCACGGTCGCCGGGGAACCGGTCGCGGCGGTGGGGCTGGGTGACGCGCCGGGCTTGCCGCCGGGGGCGGTGTGGCCGCCGGTGCCGCCGTCCGCGCTCCCGCTCCCGCCGTCGGAGCCGCCGGCCGTACCGCTGCCGCCGCCGTCACCGCCCGTGCCGCCGCCGGAGCCGGTGCCGCCGTCCGCGGCACCCGGTTCGGTCTGCGGGGCGCCGGAGCCGCCGGGGCCGGGGGCCGGCTTCCAGGTCTCCAGGGCGGTCGCGGCCGTGGCCGCCTCGGCCCGCAGCGCGGACGGCAGGGGCGCGTAGCCGACCGGCAGCGTGCCGGGGGCGGTGCCGGGCACCTGGCCGCCGCCCGAGGCGTACCGCAGCAGGTCCGCGTACTGCTTGCGGGCGGTGGGCGCCAGTTCGGCCGGGCGGGCTGCGCCGTAGACCAGCATGCTCAGCGGGTAGACGCCCTTGGCGTTCGCGGTCGGGTCGATCCGCCGTACGCCGTCGGCGGCCTTCGCCTTGTCGGCGGCGGCCACCAGGGCGGCCCTGGTCGGTGCGGTGAACTCGCCCGCGGGGTTGCGCAGCCGCGCGGTCTGGAGGCCGAAGCGGGCGGCGGAGGCCGCGTCGGTGATGGTCAGCATGAAGCGCTGCCCGGCGACCTGCGGGCCCGGCGTCTTCCAGACCGGCGGGGTGGCCAGCGGGTCCCAGTTGGACTTCCAGAGCTGGTCGCCGCGGCGGGTGCGCAGCGCGCCGGTGTAGAGGTCGTCCACGTACGGGTGGAAGTCCGTCATCTTCTGCTTCTGGCTGTCCGGGGCGCCGCTGCCGGGCGGGACGGTCTCCCAGTTGTCGTTCTTGGGGAAGTCGTCGCGGTCGGCGGAGAAGGCGTAACCGGTGGGGTTGAGGTCGCCGTTGGAGCTGAAGAAGGGGTTGACGCGCATCCCCCAGTCGTCCGGCACTCCCGCGAGGAACTGCCGGGCCTGCCGGTCGGCCAGCACCCACGTCCACACCTGCCTGGCCAGGTCGCTGTGGCCGAAGGCGGTGATCAGGTCGGTGTCGGTGCTCGGGTTGGAGGCGACCGACAGGTCCGCGAACTCCTTGTTGTACGCGAGGAATTCGGGGTCGGTGAGCAGTCCGCCCGGATTGTGCAGCGCCCAGTCGTAGCCCTTGGCCGCGGTCAGCCGGGGTCCGCCGTCGTCGTATGTCGTACGGACCGCGCCCCAGGGCGAGTTGCGGTACGACTCGGTGAGCAGTTTGGCGACCAGCCGCGGGGTGAGGTCGAGTGAGCCGACCCGGGTGCCCGCGCGTTTCCTGACGTCGGCGGGCGCGTCGGAGCGGGGCTGGCGCTCGATGCTGAAGCCGATCACGGCGGCGGACAGCGCGACCGGCGCGTAGGTGATGGTGTCGGCGGGCCGGGTCTCGCCGGTGACCGGCAGGGTGGTGAAGACCAGGCTGTCGCCGGAGTCGGTGAGCTGGCCGCGCGCCTCGGAGTCGCCGACGGTGGTGTAGCCGAAGACCGTGCCGGTGCCGCAGAGCTTGGCCTGCCAGCTCCCCATCGCGTCGGAGACCAACTCGCTGCCGGTGGTGTCGACTTCCCGCGCGCCCATCGCGCAGGTCGCGCCGACCGGCTGGAAGTCGAGCCGGACCGCGATGCGGTTGCGCCAGTTCGTGGAGGACACCGGGGAGCCCGCGTTGACCTGGGTGCGGTCCTGGTAGGGCTTGCCGTCCAGGTCCAGGTGGCCCTGCGGGACGATCACCAGCCAGCAGGACCGGCCGGTGACGCTGCCGTCGGGGTGCTTGACCGGGGCGCCGCAGCCCAGGTGCGGGGCCTCCTCCTTGGTCTGCGCTTCGACGTACTCCTGCCCGGTGCCGTCGGCCCCGGTGCGGCCGAAGTCGATCTCGTTGGTGGTGTTGTAGCTGTAGAAGCGGTTGTTCTGGGTGTCGCTGGTGACGACGGTGCCGTCGATGGACTTGAACGGCACCTCGCCGCGGCCGAAGGGGCGGCCCGCGCCGTACTTGTCGTCCTCGCCGTAGCTGCCGGGGTCCGCGCTGTACGAGACCTGCCGGGTGTCGTCCGCCTGATTGCCGGGCCAGGTGTTACGGCCGGTGGTGGGCGACGCGCCGAACTGGCACTGGGTGCGCGGCGGTCCGGGGTTGCCGGGGACGGCGCCGTCGTCCTCGCCCCAGCACTGCATGATCTGGACGAAGTCGGTGTTGAACTGGGTGCCGGCGAAGGTGGTGGGCACCCCGCCGGTCCAGGACACGCTGATCGCCTGGTTGGCGAGGTCGCGGGTCTGGCTGACGCGGAAGCGCATGTCGGCGAATTCGCCGCGGCCGGAGACGGTCACGGCGGACGACTGGGCGGAAGGGCTCGACTGGGCCGCCCGCACCGACGCGGCCGACTGCGCGGCGACCGGCCGCAGGTCGGTCAGCAGGGCGGGGGCCGCCTGGGCCGCCGCCGCGCCGAGGACTGCGCCGAGCAGGGCGCCGGTGAGCAGGCGCCGGACGAGCCGGCGGCCGAGGGACTGTCGCGGGGTCGTCACGGCGTGTCCTCCTTGCGGTCGGTCGAGGCGGTGCGGTCGGCCGGGGCCTTGCGGGCGCTCAGGGCGCGGGAGGTCGCGGCCGGTGCCAGGACCAGCCCGACGACGAGCAGCGCCGCGAGGAGCATCAGGGTCTGGGTGCCGCCCCAGCCGTTGTGGCCGCCGACGGCGACCGGCTGCGCGAGCACGACCTGATTGCCGTTGCCGCCGCCGTTCGCACCGCCGTCACCTGAGCCGCCGCCGGACGAACCGCCGTCCGGGGAGCCGCCGTTGGACGCGTCGACGGGCAGGCCGGTGTCCGGGTCGACGGCGCCCGAGCTGTTGCCGCCGCCCCCACTGCCCGATCCGCCGGTGCCGCCGTTCCCCGTACCGCCGGAGCCGCCGCCCGAACCGCCGCCGCCCGAACCGCCGTTGCCCGAACCGCCCGTGCCGTTGCCCGAACCGCCGCTCGTACCGCCGCCGTTGGAGCCGCCGGACGAGCCGCCGGAGCCGCCGGTGGACGCGCCGCCGCTGCCGGTGGTGCAGGGCGCGGCGCCCTGCTTGTCGCAGTCCTGCGGGAAGGGCGCCGACTTGGCCAGGGTGTTGGTGCCGTCGGTGCTGAAGGTCGGGTTGTGGCAGCCCTTGACGTTGATCGTCTGGGTCTGCGCGCCCGGGATGCGGCGGATCTGGTCGAAGCCCGCCTGCACCAGGTTGATCGGCAGCGGCGAGTAGCCGAGCTTGGGCGCGTACTGCTGGCCCTGGCACATGAAGTAGTACGAGAAGGCCGCCAGCGTGGTGCCCTTGGCCTGGGTGAACTGCCCCTGCACCTTGAGCGGCAGGATCATGTACGAGTAGCTGGACAGCGGATAGTTGCGCTTGTCGGTGTCGGTGTAGACGCCGCTGAGGTCCTGCGTGAGGTAGTCGGGCGAGTTCTTCTCGGTGTTGATCCGCGCCTTGACCAGCGACACCGCGACGTTGGCGGGCGTCGGCTCGGTGTAGTAGCCCGCGTGGTTGAGCACCTTCGCGACGGGGAAGTGCGCGTTCTTGGCGTAGGAGTAGTTGACGTAGCCGATCGCGCCGTCGCCGTAGTCCTGGGCGACGTAGCCCGCCACGCCGAGGTCGCCCGCCTGGGAGATCATGCCGGGCACCGGCGGGTAGTAGGACGTCGAGCCGCAGGCCCCCGCGCGGCCCACCTTGGCGCAGTAGGTGTTCCACAGCGCGGTGTGCTGCTTGGCCATCCACAGCGTGAACTGGGCGCTGGAGCCCGAGCCGTCGGAGCGGACCACCGGCACGATCTTCTTGGCGGGCAGTCGCAGGCCGGGGTTGTCGGCGGCGATGGCCGGGTCGGACCAGTTGGTGATGGCGCCGGTGAAGATCTTGGTGACGTTCTCGCCGGACAGCCGCAGATTGGTCAGCCGCTTCCCGTTGACCTTGAGGTTGTACATGAACACCGTGCCGCCGGCCACGATCGGCATGTACGCGTAACTGCCGTTGGTCGGGTGCTCGGGCGCGGAGCCGTCGGTGGGGTTGGTCTGGAAGGGGATGTCGGAGACCGCGAAGTCCACCGTCCCGTTGAGGAACTGGTGCCGGCCGTCGGAGGAGCCGGTCTGCGCGTACTGGATCTCCATGCCGTACTGCTTGACGTTGCGCCGCCACTGGTCGACGGCGTTGAACGCCCAGGTCGATCCGGCGCCGGACAGCGGGACGTAGCTGTCGGCCGCGGCGGCGCGCTGGACGCCGGGGCCGAACACCGAGGTGACCAGCAGGGCGAGCAGGGCCATGAGCAGGGCGGCCGGGGCTGAGGTGCGGCGGGGCATCAGGAGTTCTCTCCGGGAAGCGGGGATCCGGCCGGGTCTGCGGCGGGAGCGAACAGCGAGGGGCGGGGGGCGCGCAGGTCGTCGAAGCGCTCGACGTCGCGGCGGGAGGCGCGGGCGGCGCGGCGGCCCTGGCGCTTGGAGAGCTGGCCGGGGCCACGCCCGCCGATCAGCCGGGCGATGGTGAAGAGCACCAGGACCAGCAGCATCAGCACGGCCGCCGCGCCGAATCCGCGGGCCACCATGGCCGGTTCCGGGGATTTGACGAAGGTGAACACGGCCAGCGGCAGCGACAGCATCGGGCCGTTGGTGGGGTCGGCGTTGACCGCGGTGGCGTATCCGGCGGTGAGCAGGACGGGCGAGGTCTCGCCGATGCCGCGGGCGGTGCCGAGGATGACGGCGGTGGCGAGCCCGGAGCGCGCGGTGGGCAGCACCACGTGCCAGACGGTGCGCCAGCGGGGGGCGCCGAGCGCTTCCGCGGCCTCGGTGAGATTGCCGGGGACCAGGCGCAGGACGACGTCCGAGGCCCGGATGATGATCGGCAGCATCATCACGCTGATCGCGAGTCCGGCCGCGAGACCGGACTTGGGGAAGTGCAGGATCAGGATCCAGGTGGCGTAGATGAACAGTCCGGCCACGATGGAGGGCAGGGCGGTCATCGCCTCGACGATGGTCCGCACGAAGCGCGCGAACCGGCCGCGGGTCTGGTTGAGGTAGACCGCGCAGGCGATGCCCAGCGGGATGGTGACGGCCAGGGCGATGGCGATCATGATCAGGCTGCCGAGCATCGCGTGGGTGATGCCGCCGACCGTGATCGGGTCGAGCGGGCCCGCGAGCTGCATGTCCTGCGTGAAGAAGTTGCCGTGCGGCAGCGCCTCGCGCCCCCGCCACAGCGTGAAGCCGACGACGAGGACCAGGGCCGAGAACAGCAGTCCCGCGGCGGACCAGAGCACGACGGTCATGAGCCGGTCGCGGACCGCGGGTCCGTCGTGCTCCAGCGAGCACAGCAGGGCGTACGCGGCGAGGAAGACCAGGTAGGTGACGGCCGCGAAGCCCAGCGGGCCGGAGAGCGGGGCCAGTCGGCCGAAGAGGAGGAGGGCGGTGCACAGGCCGGTGGCGGCGGCGCCGAGGACGTTGAGCACCGCGCCGCGGGCGACGCCGCCCAGGGCGCGCCGTCGCTGCGCGGCGTCCGGGGCGTCGGCCGGCTGCCGTACGACGACGGTGGTGGCGGCGGGCGGGTCGGCGGCGGCCGTTGTGGCGGCGGCTGCGGCGGCGTTCGTGGCGGCGGTGGCGGGCTCGGCCAGAAGGTCCGTCATGTCGTCACCCCTCGCTCAGCGAGCCGGAGCGGGACCGCGCGACGATCGTGGACGCGGTGAAGTTGACGACCAGGGTGAGCAGGAAGAGGGCCAGGCCCGCGGCCATCAGCGCCGACATGCCGAAGTCCGAGGAGTCGCCGTAGTGCAGGGCGATCAGCGAGGAGACGGAGTTCGAGCCGGTCTGGAGGATGTGGGGCTGGATCTGGAAGACCGGGGAGATGATCAGGTAGACCGCGATGGTCTCGCCCAGCGCCCGGCCGAGCCCCAGCATCGTGCCGCCGATCACGCCGCCCAGGCCGTACGGCAGCACCACCGAGCGGATCATGCCCCAGCGGGTGGAGCCGAGCGCGTAGGCGCCCTCCCGCTCACCGGCCGGGGCCTGCGCGAAGACCTCGCGCATGACCGAGCACATGATGGGGGCCACCATCATCGCGACGACGATTCCGGCGATGAAGGTGGAGGCGGTGTACACGCTGGCGGAGGAGAGGGGTTCGCCCGGCTCGACGCCGTCCACGCGCAGGAAGGGCACCCAGTGGAACCAGGTGGACAGCCAGCGGGACAGGCCGATCACATGGCCCTGGAAGAAGAACAGGCCCCACAGGCCGTAGACGACGGACGGCACGGCGGCCATCAGGTCGACCATCGCGACCAGGGTGCGGCGCACCCGGCGCGGCGCGATCTCCGAGATGAACAGCGCGGTGCCGACCGCGAGCGGCAGCGCGAAGCAGACGGCCACGGCGGCGATCAGCACGGTCCCGGTGAGGACGGCGGCGATGCCGAAGTTGTGGACGTCGGGCTGCCACTGCGCGGTGGTCAGGAACGCGAAGCCGCGTACCCGCAGCGCCTGGCTCGCCCGTAGCAGCAGGAACAGGCCGACCGCCGCCATGATCGCCAGTACGGCGACACCGGCGGCCGTGAGCTGCCCGCGGAATATCCGGTCCCCGATCCCCTTGGCCGCCCGCAGCCGCCGGGGGGCGTCGTCGCCCCCGACCGACTCGGGCGTGCGGGACACCACTTGTGTGGATGTCACGTGTCGTTCTCCCCCCAGCGCTCCCGCGCGCCGAATGGCGTCGCGTTGCGAGGAGTGAACGGGGCCTCAATGGCCGAATGACACTGTTCACCTGAGGAGAAAATGAACAACAGATAGTGAGAAGTTGTGAGTGGCCTGTGGAGGTTGTCCAATGTCCGACAAAACTACCCATCTCCCGCTCGGTTGCCTTATGCACCTAGCAACTTGCCTGCCCAGAAGGGGTGTTGAGAGGGCGCTCGACGCGCGATACGGGCGGGACCGGTGGTGTTGGCGGGCGATGTGAGCACGGAGGGTGACGAGCGACAGGGGGCTCGATCCGGCCACATTGGGGCACGAGCCCACGGTTGCCGGGAGGCGCACGCCTGCCACCGGCAACGGGCACCGCGCGAGGCGCGGAGGATTCGGGGAGAGCCCTACGAGTTTGTAAAGGACCTGTGAGAGGGTGTCCGCCTGAACCCCGCCGATATTCGCCGCCCGACCGGGGCCGAAGGCTCCAGCGGTCGACCAGCGGACCGAATCGGGGGTTGGGGTAGTTTCATATCTCCGCGTGCTATCGATGCGAGGAACGTTGCGTATGGATTCCACACTGCCCGGAGCCGCGTCGACAATACGGCGGCGGAGGCGACTGAACACGAGGATCAAGGACGCGCTGCGCGATCTCTCCGTCCAAATGGCGTTGCTGAACCATCGGGTCGGCACTCATCTCGGCCTGCGCGACGCCGACTTGGAGTGCCTGGACCTGGTCAGCCGCTTCGGGCCGATCGGACCGACCGCGCTGTCGAAGCACGCGGGCCTGCACCCGGCCACGCTGACCGGCGTGCTCGACCGGCTGGAGCGCGGCGGCTGGGTGGTCCGTACGCCCAACCCCAGCGACCGGCGGGCGGTCCTCGTCCAGGTCATCAAGGAGCGCGAGACCGAGACGGCCGAGATGTTCGCCGGGCTCAACAAATCGATGGACGTGATCTGCGCGGACTACGACGACGCCGAACTGGTGCTGATCGCCGACTTCCTGTCCCGCGCGGCGCGGGCGGGACGTGAGGCGACCGACGAACTCGCCGACCGCTGACGGGCTGACGGCCGGCCGCCGGTCGTCCTCACCTCACCCGACCTCACAGGCCGCCGGCCGTCCTCACCTCACCTGCCGCCGGCCGCGCGGCGCTCCGGGTGCCAGCGCGGCGCCGCGTCCAGGCAGCCGTCGTACGGGTCGCCGGGACCCGGCAGGTCCTGGCTGCCGCGCAGCGCCCGCAGCTTGCGCAGCACGCCGGGATCGTCGAGGCCGCCGGGCTTGCGACGGGCCGCCGCGGCGACCGCGCGCGGGCCTGAGCCCTCGGTGGGCGCCGCACCCTCCCACCAGTGCTCGCCGCGCCCGCGCCACCACTCGGACGACGAGACGCCGACGGTCGTCGAGCCCAGCGAGATCAGGGCGCGCAGCAGCCGGTCCCCGCAGAACCGGCCGGCGGCCCGGCCGAAGGCGCGCCAATTCGGTGCGGGCATGCGCGATCACTCCTCCTCACGCGTCTTCACCGATCGTGCTCAGACGCGCTCGGCCGTGACCCCGGTCCCGGTCTGCGCCGTGGTCTCGACGATCTTCAGCGAGATGAACTCGTCGATGCGCAGCCGCTGGAGCGCCCAGCGCAGCACGGCGGGGATGTCGGGGTTGTCGTCGATGTACACCTGCGGCGCGACCACCGGAACGCGCTTGCCGCGGGTCTTGATCTCACAACCGCCCGCGGCCACCACGTTCTTGACCCAGTCGGACTCCGCGCCGTACGGGAGGGACAGGATGAAGTGGCCGTTCTTCTTGAAGACCTTGACCGGTGTGCGGTACTCCCGGCCGGACTTGCGGCCCTTGTGGTAGACCGCGCCGAACCCCGGCATGGCGGGGAGGATCCGGCCGACGATCCGATTGCCGAAATACTTGTTCACGCGCGCCAGCCGCCGCTTAACGGACATGACTGTGCTCCTTCTTTGAGGGACTCGCCCGGGGAAAAAGAACGGAGAAAAGAGAGAAGAAAAACGACAGCGGTCGGTAATAGCGCAACATCTTTACCGGCCGATGTCACACTCGGACGGGGGCCCTTCATCTCAGGTGACAGGAGCGCGCGTCACACTGGGAGGCCCACCATGTCCGACAACCCGGCGGAGCTGCCCGACGACACCGCCACACGGGTGTTCGTGGGTCATCGGGAGTTACTGTTCTCGGTGGTCTACAACCTGCTCGGCAGCGTCTCGGACACCGAGGACGTCCTTCAGGAGACCTGGCTGGCCTGGGCGCGGAGAGTCCGCCAGCCGCACGCCGAGGAGATCGACAACCCGCGCGCGTACCTGGTGCGGATCGCGGTCAACCAGGCGCTCGCCCGGCAGGCCACGATCAGCCGCCGCCGCGAGACGTACATCGGGCCCTGGCTGCCCGAGCCGTTGATCACGCAGATTCCGGAAGCGCGGAACACCCCGCAGGCGGCGCAGGCGACGGACGCCGCGGAATCCGCGCTGCGCAACGAATCCGTGTCCATGGCACTGTTGGTCATTCTGGAGACGCTGACCCCGCTGGAACGCGCGGTGTTCGTGTTGCACGAGGTGTTCGGTTACGCGCATACCGAGATCTCCGAAATTCTCGGCCGCAGCCCGTCCGCGATTCGCCAACTCGCGCACCGGGCCCGCGAACACGTCCAGGCCAGGCGGCCCCGCTACCAGGCCGACCCGCACCTCCAGCAGCAGGTCACCGAGCGCTTCGTGGCCGCCGCGCTCGGCGGCGACATCGCCGACCTGATGAGCCTGCTCGCGCCGGACGTGACGATGTGGACCGACGGCGGCGGCAAGGTCCGCTCCGCGCTGCGCCCGGTCACCGGCCGCGACAAGGTCGCCCGGCTGCTGAACGGTTACGCCACCAGCCGGCTGCCGGAAGCCCTCGACATCCGCTACCGGCACGTCAACGGCGATCCGTCCGCCGTGGTCTTCTCCGGCGACTCCCCCTACGCGGTCATGGTCATGGACCTCAATCCGAGCAACGACCAGGTCACCGACATCTATCTGGTCACCAACCCGGACAAGCTCTCCCGCGTACGGCTGGACGGTCTGGACGACGGGGACGAGGACGCGGCCGCCGGACAGATCGAGGCCGCCGAGCCGAGGAAGGCGATCGAGCCCGGCGACGACGGCCGCGACGGCCGCGACGAGTCCGGTCCGCGCGCGGGCTGAGCCGAGCGGCTGTCCCGGCCCTCCCCACGTGGGGCATGTCACGTGGGGTGGACCGGGACGCCGCGTTCCTGGGTGACGGGGGTATCGGCGGCCGGATCGGATTCTCCGGCGTCCGCGAACCCGTCGGTCAGTCCGTCGGTCAGGCCGTCCGCGCGTGCGTCGGCGAGTTCGTCAGGCCGCCCGTCCGTACCCCCCTCGGGCACCCCTTGCAGGGCCAGTACCCGCTGCTCGCGCAGTTCCTCGTCCGCCGTGCTCTCGATCCGCTTCATCGCGACCCGCAGGATCGGCGGCGCCATCAGCGGGGTGAGGATCGCGATCAGCACGATGATGCTGTACATCGCGGTGGTCAGCAGGCCGAGCCGTACGCCGACCACGGCGATGACCACCTGGATGACCCCGCGCGCGTTGATCCCGGCGCCGAGCGCCAGGGCCTCCCAGCGGGTGAGGCGGCTGAAGGCGCTGCCGATGAAGGCGCCGAGGAATTTCCCGGCGACGGCGATCGCCAGCGCGGCCAGTCCCCACAGCGCGATCTTCGGACGTGTCAGCGACGTCAGGTCGATCCGCAGCCCGGCGAGCGCGAAGAACAGCGGGGACAGGAAGGACAGTACGGTGGCGTTCAGCGGCTCCAACTGCCGTGCCTGCGCGTCCGTGCCGCGCGAGCCGATCAGGATGCCGCACAGGAAGGCGCCGAACACCGCCTCGAAACCGAGCGCCTGGGCGCCCGCGCCCGACAGGACGAGCAGGATGACGGTGGCGGAGATGGTCACGCCGCGCGAACCGGAGCGCTCGGCCCAGCGCAGCACCCAGCCGACCAGCCACCGGCCGCCGGTCAGCAGGACGACGATGACGACGGCGAGGTGCCACAGCGGGGTGGCGATCTCGCCCGCGCCGACCCCGGTGGTGGCCATCGCGGTGACGACGGAGACCAGCAGCCAGCCCACGGCGTCGTCGATGGTGCCGACGACCAGGATCATCTGGCCGACATTGCGGTGGATCAGCTTCATGTCGACCAGCACCCGGCCGATCACCGGGATCGAGCTGACGCACATGGCGACGCCGACGAACCAGGCGAAGACCGCCGGATCGGCGTCGCCCGGCCGCAGTTCACCCGGCAGCGCGTAACCGAGCCACACCCCGAGCGCCAGGGGCAGCAGCAGGGCGGCGGCGCTGACGCCCGCCGCCTTGCCGCCCTGTCTGCGGACCACCTTCAGGTCCAGGTGCATGCCGGTGAAGCCGACGAGCAGCAGCACGCCGAGTTGCCCGACGGCGTCCAGCAGGTGCATCTGGGTGGGGTCGCGGGGGAAGAGCCAGCCGGACAGGCCCGGCGCCACGTGCAGCAGGAGCGAGGGCCCGAGTAAGACGCCCGAGGCCAGTTCTCCGACGACGGTCGGCATGCCGAGCCTGCTCGCCAGCCGTCCCAGCACGAGTGCCAGGACGAGCAGGGCGCCGATCTGGAGCAGGAACACCAGCAGTGTGTGCTGCGGAAGGGGATCGACGGTTTCCGCGGCGATGCTGATCGCACTCATCGAAGAGCTCCTCACTGATGCGCGGTGGCCGGGTCGGCGGACAGGCCCTAGGCCACGCAGATCCCCTGGACGGCGACCTTCTCCGCGATGAACGGCCGCGCGAGCAGACCGTCGGGGTAGGCGCCGGCCTTCTCCTGGAACTCGGCCGACATGAAGGCCGCGAGCAGCGAGGAGGTCGACTCCCAGATCGCGATGTTGACCAGGGTGTTGCTGCCCGCGGTGCCGCGGTGGAGCTGGGTGGAGATGCAGCCGTCACAGGACTTCATGTAGGCGGCGTCGAGCGCCCAGCTCTCCAGGGTCTTGTCCATCTGCCCCTCGGGCACGACAAGGGTGTTGATGAGTACGACGGTGCCCGAGTCCTCCTGCTGGAGCTGGGTCTCGAAGGAGACCTTCGGGTCGACGGCCTCGAATGCGAACGCCATGGTGTGTGTCCTCTCGTCGTCATGGGCGGTGCGTGACGTGACGTGGATGGCTGACGTGCGGGTCCGCTCAGCCGTCGAAGATCGGGTGTGCTCCGCGCGGCTCCTCCTCCAGCGCGCCCAGGGAGCCGCGGAAGAAGATGAGCGGTTCCTGGTACTCGCGGGGCACGCCGAGTTCGACGACGCGGCCGACGAAGATGGTGTGGTCGCCGCCGTCGAACTCCTTGTCCAGGCGGCAGGCCAGGAAGGCCAGTGCCTCGCTGAGCACCGGCATGCCCTCGGCCGAGTGGTGGTGGGGCACGTCCTTGACCGCCGAGGTGTCCTTGCCCGCGAAGGCGCGGGCCAGCGGCTCCTGCGGCCCCGACAGGAAATTCACCACGAAGGAGCCGGCCTCGTCGATGACCGCGCGCAGCCGCGACTCCTTGTGCAGGCAGAACAGCACGAGCGGCGGGTCGAGTGAGACGGAGGTGAACGAGTTGACCGTCGTTCCCTCCGAACGCCCTTCCGCGCCGCTGGTGATGACGGTGACGCCGGTGACGAACAGGCCGCACACATTGCGCAGCAGCCTGCCCTCCACCGGCTCCGGCTGGTGCAGCACCTGATCGGAGGGCGCGCTCACGAGCGCCCCTTCTCGCCCGCGGCTGCCGCCCCGGCGCCGGCCCCCGCCTCGGCCTTGCCCGCCGCCTCCGCCTCGCCGACCTCGACGCCCACCGTCGAAGTGGCCATCAGCTCGCTGCTCTTGGGCAGCAGCGGACCGGCCAGCGCGGTCGTGACCAGCGCCATGATCACCATCATGGTGAACATCTGGCTGTCCAGGACGCCGAGTTGGACGGCGGTGTTGAGGATGATCAGCTCGGTCAGCCCTCGGGTGTTCATCAGCAGGCCGAGCGCCCTGGACTCCCGCCAGGACAGGCCGAACAGCCGGGCGGGCACCATCGCGCCGAGCAGCTTGCCCGCGCAGGCGACGACCAGGATCGCGGACAGTTCCAGGTACTGCCGGGCGTGCAGGCCGTTGATGTCGACGCCGAGGCCGGTGACGATGAAGAACACCGGCAGCAGGATCAGGCTGACGTGGTCGAGCGGCTTGCGCAGGTGCTCGGCGAGCTGGAGCGCGGGCTCGCGCGGCATGATGAAGCCGAAGAGGAAGGCGCCGAAGATGCCGTGGATGCCGATCCAGGTCGTCAGGTAGGACGACAGGAAGGTACCGGCCGCCATGACCACCAACAGGGCCCGCCACTGCTGGCGTTCGCTGAAGAACCTGACCACCGCGGCCAGCGCGGGCCGCACGAGGACGAACATGCCGAGCACGTAGGCCGCGCTCAGGCCGAGCACCTGGAAGAGGTCACCGGCGCCGCTGGAGGTGACCAGCGCGGAGACGTACGCCAGCATGCACCAGGCGAGGATGTCGTCCACGGCGGCGCTGGCCAGGGCGAGGGTGCCGACCCGCGAGTGGGTGAGCCGGTTGTCGGTGAGGATCCGGGCGAGTACGGGGAAGGCCGTCACCGACATGGCCGCGCCCATGAACGTGGAGAAGGTGACGAAGGAGATGTGGTGCCCGGCCACCGTGTTGTGGTGCGGGTAGAGCAGCGCGGCCACCGCGACGCCGAGTCCGAAGGCGCAGGCGACCGAGGAGAGCGAGACCGACGCGGCCAGACCGCGGTGCGGACGCAGCATCCGCTTCTCGAACTCCCAGCCCACCATGAACATGAAGAGCATCAGGCCGACGTTGGAGACCGCGGACAGCAGCGGCCGTACGTCGGCGGGGAACAGCTTGTGCGACAGGTCGCCGGGCAGCAGCCCGAGCAGGCTGGGGCCGAGCGCGATGCCGGCGAGGATCTCGCCGATCACCGCGGGCTGGCGGACCCGCTTGGCGAGAGTGCCGAGCAGCACGCCGACCAGCAGGACGAAGGCGATGCCCGCCAGCATGGTGGCGACCTGGAGGTCGTTGTGGGGCGCGAGGCTGTGCAGCGCGATGCTTGTCATCGCAGTCCTCCGGGGACGGGAGCGGCTGGGAGATGCGGACTCGAGCGGTACGCGTCCGGGCGGTGTCCGGACGCACGACAGCGGGGTGGCACGGAAGTCCGTGGCCACCCCGCTGTCGTGAGAGGGATGTCGCTGTGTCGCCGTCAGGCCCCTAGCGAATGCTCTGGGCGAACCTGAAGGCGCCGTGCGGGTCGTAGCGGTGCTTCACGGCGGACAGCCGCGGGTAGTTCTCGGCGTAGTACGCCTGCCGCCAGTCGGGCAGTTCCGGGTCGATGAAGTTCTGGTAGGTCTCGCCGGAGGACTGCCGGTCGATGACGCGGAAGCCGCTGTCGACGAACGCCTGACCCGCCGCCCTGCCCGCGGAGTCGGCGGCGTCGGGGGACCCGATGTCGACGAGGAAGTTCACCGTGAACAGCGCGTCGCGGTGGACGAACGCGGTGTCGGTACGGCGTAAATCCCTCACCGCCCCGCCCAGCGGGAGCACTTCCATGAGGTGCGCCTGGCCGGGTACCCGCAGGGTCTCGAAGAGCGCCGCCGCGTTGTCCCACACGCTGCGCGACGGCAGCCGGTTGAAGAACCGGCTGCGCTGGAGGCCGAACGCCGACCGGGGAAGCGTGCCGCCGGGCGTGGTGTCGGCCCGGTGGCAGGCGGTCACATCGGCCGCGCACCGGAAGAAGCCCATCATCAGCGGCTGGTACGGCACGACGCTCGCGGGCGTCTGGCTGGCCGGCGCTCCGGTCAGCGCCACCAACCGGGCGACCTCGCTGGTGAGTTCGGCCGTGGTGCCGGTGGAGGCGACGAAGACCATGACGTTGACCGGCGCGCCCGGCGAGGCGTCGAAGAGCTGGAGGAAGGCGCCGCCGCTGAGCGTGCGGGGCGCGTTGACGGACCAGCGCGCGTACCCGTCCAGGACGTCGGCGGCCTTGTCGAAGGTCCAGTTCAGATTGACCACGGCGAGCTGCGAGACGTTGACGGTGGTGATGTCGTACGAGGTGACGACGCCGAAGTTGCCGCCGCCACCGCCGCGTATGCCCCAGTAGAGGTCCCGGTTCTGGGTGGGTGAGGCGGTGACGACGTCGCCGTTGGCGAGCACCACCTTCGCCGAGGCGATCCGGTCGGAGCCGACGCCGTAGGAGCGGGTGAGCACGCCCAGGCCGCCGCCCTGGTAGAAGCCGCCGACGGCGACCGTCGGGCAGTAGCCGCCGATGATGGCCTTGCCGTGCGGCGCGAGCGCGTCGATGGCGTCGACGCCCTGGACGCCGGTGCCGACGGTCACCGTGTTCTGGCCGACGGATATGGAGTTGAGCCCGGAGACGTCGATCACCAGGCCGGTGCTCGTGGAGTACCCGCCGCCGCTGTGCCCTCCGCTGCGCACGGCGAAGGGTATGCAGTTGTCCTGCGCGAACTTCAGGGTCAGCGCCACATCGGCGGCGCTGACGCAGTAGGCGACGGCCTGCGGGTTGATCACGTCGAACTGTTGCAGGTCGAGTTGCTTCGCCGTCGTGTAACCGGAGTCGGTCGGCAGGACGAGCCGGCCCTGGAGGTGCGCGCGCAACTGACTCCAGGGTGCCCCGCTGCCGGCGAATCCGGCGGTGGCCCCAAGTCCTGACAGAGCCACCGCGGTCGCGCCCGCACCGAGGACTTTTCTGCGACTGATCATGGTGCTGTTCAACTTTCGGTCAGATGGAAATTGCCGGGCGGGGTCAGACGAACTTCTGCCCACGCAGACCGGACCGCACAATTCCGCTTACCATGTCGCGACCCAGTTCGCGCATCTCGCCCGGAGCCTTGAAGTTGGCCCAGTACATGAACTTAGCCATCATCGCGGTGGTCGGGTACACGAATTTGATTTCTGGGTCCTCCCATCCGAAAACGGGGTTGAGTTCATCCGAAGCACGGAGACTGTCCATGATCAGCTTGGCCGCCGCGTCGCCGTCGATGTCACCGGCCTCGTACTTCTCGCAGGCCTCCGCCATGATTTCGACGGTTTGTTTGAAATCCGGGCTGTTCGGCCACCAAAGACCCGGATTGGGGGTCTTCTCCAAATCGTCCAGCCATTTCACGTCGCCGCTCTCCTCATACCGCGCCCGCGCCCGGATCAACCGCAGCGCGCCGGGCGTGAGATAGGAGCCCCAGACACGGAACACCGCGTTCCACAGCGGGAAGTGGCTGAAGGAGATGTAGGAGCTGTTCACCAGTTCGTCGTTGAAGTGCAGCAGGCCGCGCTCGACGTCCTCGACGTACTGGAATCGCTCGTTGGAGAAGTCGTCGTCGTCCAGGGCGGGCAGCAGCCGGGAGCACAGGGCGTAGACGACCTCGAAGGTGTTGGACAGACCGCGCGAGAACAGCGGGTCGAGGAAGCCCGCCGCGTGCGACATCAGGCACCAGCGGTAGCCGATCGACTTGCTGGAGCTGTACTGGAGCCGGTCGGTGGAGACCCACTCGCGGACCCGCGTCGCGCCCTCGAACTGCCGCTTCACCGCCGGGTACTGGTCGAGGAAGCCCTGGAACTCCTCCTCGGGGGTGCGGTCCTTCGGCTTGGGATACGTCCGCTCGTCCATGGTGAGCCCGATGCTGGTGATCGGGTTCTTGGAGTCCTTGTGGTTGTTGAACGGGATGATCCAGAACCAGCCGCGCTCGATCATGTGGTGCAGCGTGCCGCCGTGCCAGGGCGCGCTGGCCGGCGGGCGCAGGCTCTCCGGGTGGTGGCTGACCTCGTCGAACGGCTTGATGCCGATGTAGTGGGTGAACATCGACCGGGAGTGGTGCTTGAAGCGCGCGGGCTTCTCGCGCAGGTCGAACTTCTCGGCCAGCAGGGAGCGGAAGCCGCTCGCGTCGATCAGGTAACGGGCCCGGAAGACCTCGCCGTTCTGCCCCGTGACCGTCACTCCGAAGTCGTCGAAGTCCAGGTCGGCGACCCGCCAGTTCTGCCGCGTCGTGGTGCCGTACTTGGCCGCCACGTTGAAGAAGTACATATCGGTGTCCTGCCGGAACAGGTGACCGGCCTCGGTGAGCGCTTTGGGAATGACGAACATCGTGGCGTCGCGCGGGTCGGGCTCCTGGCCCTTCTCGTGCTTGATGAAACCGAAGCTCTGCTTCTTGCCGTGGGTCGGGCCGATGTTCTTGGTGACGGCCTTGACGTCCAGCAGGTGCTTGATCTCCGGTACGTCGAAGCGCACCGCCAGGATGTGCAGCCACTCGATGAGTTGCGGGGTCATCGACTCGCCGATCGCCATCCGGGGATGGGTCGCGGCATCCACCATGACCACGTTCTTGCCCTGCCGGGCGAGGATCGCCGCGCTCACCGAACCCGCGAGGCCCGACCCGATGATCAGGACGTCGCAGTTCTGCGTCTTGGAGGCGCTGTTCACCGGAACGGATTCCTTGGCTTTGCTGGGCACGGAGCGCCCCTCTCTCTCCGGCGCGGACGGCGCGGAGAATCAACGACGGGTGTGTGGCCGAATTCCCAGGGCACACGCGGGCATCTGAAAAAGGGCGTGCAAAACAATCGCCGGGCCGACCCCGATGGGTCGGCCCGGCGATCGAGAAGAGGTGACCAAGATGTGAGACGCGGCGGCGTCGCGGCGGTGGTCCGCCGGCGTCAAACCGCAATTGGGCATACTTCTACTGCCCAATAAAGCGTGACACGCGGCGACACTCGGTGTCAACCCCGGTAATGGTGTACCGGAAGTGACGCGAGTGCCGCCGGTGTTATTGTCCGGACTCTCCCGACCCCTCCCTAAAGGGCAACTCACCCCTCCCTAAAGGGCTACTCGGAGAACCGCGGGAGCTTGCCGATGGACGGCTTTCCCGAGGGGCGGCCTACCGGTGGGCGGCTCCGGAATCGGCCGCCGAATCCGCCGCGGGAGACCCCGCGCCGTCCGTCTGACCGGGAACGGCCGCACCCGACTCCGGCGTGGCCGACTTCTTCGGCCCGACGATGATCAGGCAGGCGATCACACCGACGAACAGCACGGCCATCGGCACGTACATGGTCGGCTTCATGGCGTCGACGAAGCCGTGCCCGAAGACCGCCGCGGCGGTGTCCTGGATGCGGTGGGCGATGTCGGCGGGCACGTTCGACGGGAACTTCATGGCGCTGCTCGACTGGCCGCCGACCTCGAGGTGCTTGCCCGCGTTGTCGAAGTTCTTCAGAAAACCGGCGCGGTAGTCGGACGGCACGGCGCCCGCGCGCTGCGCCGCCTGGTCCTTGAGGGAGGAGGCGAGCTGGTTCTGGAGCACCGCGCCGATGACGGCGCCCGCCATGACCGAACCGACCTGCCGCAGCGCGTTGTTGACGCCGGACGCGGCGCCGGTGAGCTTGGGCGGCACATTGCGCATGACCTCGGTGGCCATCGGCGTGAAGGTGCAGCCCATACCGGCGCCCACGATCACGACCGGCGCGATCAGCCCGGTCCAGCTCTGGCCGACCTCGACGGTCCGCACGATCCAGAAGACACCGCCGATGTACGCGAGCAGACCGCCCATCAGGATGTACTTGCCGCCGAACTTCTCGGCCAGCACACCGGAGGGCCCGGCGGTGAGCATCGAGCCGACCGCCATCGGCACCAGCACGCCACCGGCCTTCAGCGCGCTGAAGCCGAGCACCGACTGGAGGTAGATGGTCAGCGGCAGCAGCAGGCCGACGACGCCGAACGAGACGGCGATACCGACGAAGTTGACCACCGAGAAGTTACGGTCCTTGAACAGCACGAACGGCACCAGCGGCTCGTTGTCCTGCTGACCGCGCTGGTAGACCAGGAAGATCGCCAGCACCACGACACCGGCCGCGATCGTGCCCCAGATCGCGCCGTTCCAACTGTACTTCTGGCCCTCGATCAGACCGAAGGCGAGCAGGAACAGGGCGATGGTGGTCAGGACGACGCCGGGGATGTCGAAGCGGTGCCGCACCGTACGCGCCGCGGACGGCATGAACATGAACGAGGCGATGATCGCCAGCACACCGATCGGCACGTTGACGTAGAAGATCCAGCGCCAGTTGAGCTTGGTGACCAGCAGGCCGCCCAGGCTCGGTCCCGCGACCGACGCCAGGCCCGCGACCGTGCCCCAGATGCCGAGCGCGACACCGCGCTTCTCGTCGGGGAACACGTCCGCGATCATGGACAGGGTCTGCGGCAGCAGCAGTGCCGCGCCGATGCCCTGGATCGCCCGGAAGATGATGAGCTGGGTCGGGGACTGGGAGAGTCCGCAGGCGAGACTCGCCAGGGTGAACAGCGCCACACCCGCGATGAACAGGTTCTTCTTGCCGACGAGGTCACCGAGCCGGCCGGCGGTGATCAGCAGGACGGCGAGCCCGAGGGTGTACGCGTTGACGACCCACAGGATCTGGTCGAGGGACGCGTCGAGGCTGTCCACCATGTCGGGGATCGCGATGTTCACGATCGTCAGGTCGAGCAGGGTCATGAAGAATCCGAAGGACAGGATCGCCAGAATGACCCACGGATTACCACGCCATTTGTTCACGGTTCCTCCTTGCCGCGCGCGTCGGGCCGCACGGCGTTGCACGACCCACAGCCCCTTGCCCCCCAAGAGGTGAGCGGGGGCCGTGGGTGTGACATCGGTGGGGCGGTCGAGACGCAACCGTCACCGAGGAGGTCCGCGAGTCCCGGCCGCGGGGGCCGGTCCGCCGGACGGGCCCTAGAGGGCCGCGGGCGCCAGACGCTCCCGCAGGAAGCTCACGACCCGCTCCCGCGCGGCGTACGCCGGGTGTCCGGGGATCTCGCGCATCTCCTCGGTCAGTACGGGGTGGGCTCCCTTGGGGAAGCCGCCCTCGTTGCCCTTCGAGGAGTCCAGTTCGATCACCTCGAAGGCGTCGCCCAGACTGCGCCGCAGGGTGTCGAACCTGGCCCGCGGGGACGCGCTGTCCCCGCTGAAGCGCATGCCCAGCACGCACAGTCCGCTGTTCTTGGTACGGCTCACCACCGTGTCCAGCTCGCCCCGCGAGAGGCCGGGGTCCGCGGACCGCTTGGCGCTGACCGGGAACGGCACCGCGGGCTGGGCGACGACCGGCGCGAGCACCACGTCCTCCACCGCGGCGGCCAGCGCGAACCCGCCGGTGAAGCACATGCCGACGATGCCGACACCGGGCCCGGGGGTTCGCGCGGCCAGATCCCGTACCAGCGCCCTGAGGTAGTCCGCGACCGGCCGCCGCGCGTCGACGGCGAAGGCCCGGAATTCGGCGGACACGCACAGCTTGGCGACGGTGGACAGCGTGTAGGGCGTGGAGTTCTTACGTCCGGGCCGTCCGAACAGCGACGGCATCGCCACGGTGAAGCCCTGGTCGACCAGGTGGTCCGCCAGGCCCAGCACCTCGGGCGTCATGCCCGGAATCTCCGGGACGAGCACCACTCCCGGCCCCGCGCCCTTCTCGTACACGTCGTGGGTGAGCCCGGCTCCCGTGAACGGGGCCGCGCGCCAGCCGGTGAGATCAGAGGTCGGTGCGGTACCGGTCACGAGGGGTTCTCCTTCAGACGGTTCTTCGGCCCGGGCGGGCGGACGGGCGGTCAGCCGCCCCCGGACTCCCGTCCCTGCCGCGCCCGGACGGCGAGGACGACGAAGGTGGTGATGCTCGCGATCAGGTCGATGTGGTCGATGGCGTGCGGCGACCCGTTCGCCCTGCGGATCTTCTTGGTGACGGCGAGGAAGTTGGCGGCCAGCGTACCGACCGTGACCGCCGTCCGCAGCGGGCTCGCTCCCCGCGCGGCGGGCGGCCCGGACCGACCCGCCCGCGGCCCGGCGGCGCTCACCGTACGGCGTCCGTCTCGCCGTCCGACGGCGCCACCGCCGCCAGCATGTCCTTCGGGGTGAACTTCACCACCGGGAGCAGGCGACTGGCCCGGTTCTGGAACTCGTTGATGAACGGCAGGACTTCGGAGTACTTCGCCCAGATCCGGTCCCGCTCGGGGCCCGACAGGGTCTCGGCGAGGGCGACGATCTGCTCGCGGCCGATGTTGATGGTCACCTCGGGCGTGGCCTTCAAGTTGAGGTACCAGGCCGGGTGCAGGCCCTTGGGGCCGCCGGGGATGTCGAAGTGGCCGGGCACGGCGACCGCGTAGAAGAAGCCGCGCTCGTAGATGTAACCGACCGGCACGACACGCTCCTTGCCGGTCTTGCGGCCCAGCGTGTGCAGCAGCAGCGCGTCGAGGTTGCCCATCTTGCCGCCGATGCGGCCGTTGGACCGCTCGTACAGCCAGATGTGCACGTTGAGCGCGCCCTTGCTGAGCGACTTCTGCACCTTCTTCGGCGGCTTGGAGTAGATGTAGACGTTGACGCGCATGAAGGCCCGCGTGATCGGGCCCGCGTCCAGACCCTGGTCGGGACGCGTCGTCCTGAAGGACGACAGCGCCTCGGTGTCCTGGATCACCGAGGTGTCACCCATCGGCTCGGCCATCGAGTCCTCCATGGGCTTCGGGGTGGTCTGCATGTGTGGTGCCCTTTCGCGAGATCCGGTGTTCTCAGGACTTCTGTGTCGGAACGCGTCGCTTCGTCGCAAGGCCGTCTGTTCAGAGAACCTTCTTGCCCTTGACACCCGCGCGGACCGTGCCGGACAGCAGGGCGGAGCCGAGGTCCCGCATCTGCGGCGGGGCCGTGCGCACGGCCCAGTACATGAACTTCGCCATCGTCGCCGTGGTCGGGGTGATCAGCCGGGTGTCCTCGGGGTCGCGCCAGCCGAAGGCCGGGTTCAGCAGCTCGCAGCGCCGGAGCCGGTCGAAGATGATGTCCGCGGCGCGGTCGCCGTCGATCTGCCCGGCCTCGTACTTCTCGCAGGTCTCCGCGGTGAGGTCGACGATCTCCCGGACGGCGGGCTCCGGCCACCACAGGCCCGGATACGGCGCGTCCTCCAGCGCGTCCAGGTGCGCGGGGTCGCCGGTGAGGGTGAAGTTGATCCGCGCGCGGGCCAGCCGCATCACACCGGGAGTGGCGAAGCCGCCCCAGACCCGGAACACCGCGTTCCACAGCCGGAAGTGGCCGAAGGAGATGTACGCGCTGTTCACCAGCTCGTCGTTGTAGTGCAGCAGGCCGCGCTCCAACCGGTCGACGTAACCGAAGCGTTCGACCGCGAAGTCGTCGTCGTCCAGGGCGGGCAGCAGCCGGGTCATGAGCGAGTGGACGACCTCGAAGGTGTTGGACAGGCCGCGCGAGAACAGCGGATCGAGGAAGCCGGCCGCGTGCGACATCAGGCACCAGCGGTAGCCGATCGACTCCTTCGAGCTGTACTGGAGCCGGTCGGTGGAGACCCACTCGCGCACCCGCGTGGCGCCCTCGAACTGCCGCTTCACCGCCGGGTACTGGTCGAGGAAGCGGGTGAACTCCTGCTCGGGGCTGATGTCACGGGGGCGCGGGTAGACCCGCTCGTCCATGGTGAGGCCGACGCTGGTGACCGGATTGGCCGCGCCCTTGTGGTTGTTGAACGGGATGATCCAGAACCAGCCGCGTTCGATCAGGTGGTGGAGCGTACCGCCGCTCCAGGGCGCGTTCTTGGGCGGTCGCAGGCTCTCCGGGTGGTGGCTGACGTCGTCGAACGGCTTGACGCCGATGTAGTGCGTGAACAGCGACCGCGAGTGGTGCTTGAAGCGCGCGGGCTGCTCCCGCAGGCCGAACTTCTCGGCGAGCAGCGACCGGTGGCCGCTGGCGTCGATGAGGTAGCGGGCCCTGAAGACCTCGCCGTTCTGCCCGGTGACGGTGACGCCGTCGTCGTCGAAGTCCAGGTCGGACAGCCGCCAGTGCTGCCGCGTCGTGGCGCCGTACTTGGCCGCGACGTGGAAGTAGTACGCGTCGGTGTCCTGCCGGAACAGGTGGCTGGCCTGGGTGAGCGCCTTGGGGATGACGAACATCGTCGTCTCCCGCGGGTCCGGTTCCTGGCCCTTGTCGTGCTTGACGAAGCCGAAGCTCTGCTTCTTCCCGTGGGTCGGGCCGATGTGCTCGGTGACCGACCGGTGGTCCAGCAGATGCAGCAGTTCGGGCAGGTCGAACCGTACGGCGAGGATGTGCAGCCACTCGATGAGCTGCGGGGTCATCGACTCGCCGATGGCCATCCGCGGATGCGTCTGGGAGTCGACCAGCACGACGCTCTTGCCCTGCCGGGCGAGGATCGCCGCGCTCACCGAACCGGCCAGACCCGCGCCGACGATCAGGACGTCACAGGTGCGGACGGGCGGCTTCGGAGCGGCCGGTCTCGGTGCGGCCGGTCTCGGTGCGGCTGCCTTTACGGCGCTCGCCTTGGGGGCGGTTGCCTGAGGGGCAGTTGCCTGAGGGGCGGTTGCCTGGGGCGCGGTTGCCTGGGGCGCCGCCGTCTCCGCAACGCCCTTCCGTGGAGCCGCGATCGGCGTGACGGGGACCCGGGGGACGTCCTCGGCGCCGAACCAGCGCCGCAGCGCCGGAGCCGGGTCGGCCGCGCGCGGCGCCGACCAGGCGATGTGTCCGTCGGGCCGCAGCAGTACGGTCTTCTGCCCGTCGAGGAGCGTGCCGGGCACCGGGCGCGCCGACACCACGTCGACCCGGCCCGCCCAGCCCTCGGCGGCCCTGCCCAGCGTGGCCCGGCGCCTGGTGTCGCCCGACAGGTCGAGCAGCACACCGCGGCCGGGCCGCAGCAGCTCGGTGGTGCCGGTGGGCCCGTCCGCGGTCGTCAGCGCGATGTGGGGCACGCGGCGGCCGGTCAACTCACCGGCCGCGTCGGGGAGAGTGTCGGTGTCGGGATCGCCGTAGCGGATGTCGAGGCCGCTGATCATGCCGGCGAGGTGGCCGCGGACGACCGAGGTGCGGGTGAGGAGTTCGGCGGCGGTGCCGCGGACCGCCCCGGTCTCGGGACCGCCGAAGAGGATGACGGTCTGCGCCTCGATGTTGGCCAGCACCCGCCGCCCGACCGCGTGCCGCTCGGTGTGGTACGTGTCCAGCAGCCCGTCGGGCGCGCGCCCGGTGACCCGCGCGGCCAGCTTCCAGCCGAGGTTGGCCGCGTCCTGGAGCCCGAGGTTGAGCGCCTGGCCGCCGACCGGCATCTGCCGGTGGGCGGCGTCCCCGGCGAGCAGCACCCGGCCCCGGCGGTACGAGGCCGCCTGGCGGCTGGTGTTGCCGAAGGCGTTCAGCCAGGTCGGGGTGCCGTGGGTGATGTCCTCGCCGGTGACCCTGGCCCACACGGCCGCGATCTCGGCGTACTCGGGTTCCGCGGTCCTCGGCCGCACCTCGCGGCCGAACTCGTGCACCATGACGCGGGTGACGCCGTCGCGGGTGGCCGCGATGGCCACCCCGTTCGGGAGCCGCTGGAAGCGGCGGTTGGGGATGTCGAGCCCCAGCACGTCGCAGCGCAGCAGCTCCTTGGTGGCGTCGGAGCCGGGGAAGTCGAAGCCCGCCAGCCGCCGTACGGTGCTCTCCTCGCCGTCACAGCCGACCAGATAGCCGGCGGTGAGACGGGTGACACCGTCCGGGGTGGCGACCTCGACCTCCACGCCTTCCGCGCCCACGTCACCTTCGTCGCCGCCGTCGCCCGTGGTCAGGCCGAGCAGTTCGTGCTCGCGCCTGACCTCCGCGCCCAGCCCCGTGGCCCACTCCGCGAGCAGCTCCTCGACCCGGGCCTGCGGGACCTTCCACTGGCCGGGGTAGCGGGTGGTCGGCTCGCTCAGGTCGAGCGGCAGACCGCCGAAGTGGCCCATCGGCTCGTTGGGCGGCGTGCCCAGCGTCTCCAACAGGCCGCGCTGGTCGAGGAGTTCCATGGTGCGGGCGTGCAGGGTCGACGCCCGGGACTCGGTGGTGGGGGCGGCGAGCCGCTCCAGAACCGTCACCCGGGCTCCGCCGAGCCGGAGTTCACCGGCCAGCATCAGGCCGACAGGCCCCGCGCCGACGATGATGACGTCGGTGTCCATCTCAGCGCCGGCCCTCGGCGTAGTCCTTGGCGTGGCCCAGGGTGGCCCGGCTGTTGGTGCTCAGCGCGTTCTGCACGAAGGCGCGCGCCTCGGCGACCCCGGCGTCCGGGCCGAGGATCTTGGTGATGTTCGCGGTGTTGATCACCACGGTGTGCTGGGAGGTGGCGGCGACGCCGTCGCCCTCCTCCTCGAACAGCCAGTAGCCGGTGTGCAGCGTCATCAGCGCGGGCAGGGTGATCTGCTTGTAGACGATCCTGCTGTGCGGGAAGGTCACGCGCACCGACTTGGTGGTGTGCGAGGAGCCGTCCTTGGTGAGGGTGTCCATCTCCAGGATCTGCAGTCCCGGCGTCTCCTCTTCCAGCGAGACCCGCGCCACGTGCGGCAGCCGCTCCTTCCAGAGCTGCGCCTCGTTGATGAAGTCGTAGACGTCCTTGGCCGATCCGTCGATGTGGACGGTGTCGGCGAAGGACAGCAGGAGTTCGTCCGCGGAGCCGACGACCAGTTCGACGTTGGTCTTGAGCGCGGCCAGCTCGGAGCGGCTGTTGCGGTCCACGGCCTCGTCGATCCAGGCGAGATCGTCCGGCTTGTCGTCGATGGCGCGGTAGTCGTGCAGCAGCCGCACCCGCGACTCGGTGTCGGACACGGGCTCGATCACCCAGGTGCCGCCCATCGCCGCGACCGGCGGCGCCGAGACCTCCTGGCGGAATTCGATCCGCAGCGCCCCCGGGTCCAGGACGCGGCGCGACGTCCAGTTCTTGGCCGCGCCGTTGGCGGTGGCCCAGATGCGGATGCGCTCCTCGTTCTCCGAGCGCTCCACATGGTCGACGAAAACGGTCGGCGGGAAGATCCGCGGCCAGTTCTCCACCTCGGCGATCAGCCGGTACACCGCGGCGGCCGGGGCGTTCACCGTGATCTCGTGCTCCACCTCGCGGTGGCCAGTCTGCGTCATTCTCGTTCCCCTCACGCGAGTCGGACGTCGTAGGACGGGGTCGGTGGCGGCGGATCAGAAGTTGCCGAGGCCGCCGCACACGTTGATGGCCTGCGCGGTGATCGACGCCGCGGTGTCGGTGGCCAGGTAGCCGACCAGGCCCGCGACCTCCTCGGGCGTGGAGTAGCGGCCGAGCGGGATCTTCGACTGGAACTTCTGGAGGATCTCGCCCTCGGTGGTCGAGTAGGCCGCCGCGTAGCCCTGCCGGACCCGCGCGGCCATCGGCGTCTCGACGTAGCCGGGGCAGACCGCGTTGACCGTGATCCCGGTCGGCGCCAGCTCGTTGCCCAGGGCCTTGGTGAAGCCGACGACGCCGTGCTTGGAGGCGGAGTACGGGGCGCCGAGCACCACGCCCTGCTTCCCGGCGGTGGAGGCGATGTTGATGATCCGGCCGCGGTCGCGGTACCGCATGCCGCCGGTGTTGAGCACCTCGCGCGTCATCAGGAAGACGCTGTTGAGGTTGGTGTTGACGACGTCGAACCACAGCTCGTCGTCGATGTCGGCGGTGACGCCGCCGCCGCTGCGGCCCGCGTTGTTGACCAGGACGTCGACCGGCCCGTACCGCTCCACGGCGGCGAGCACGAACGCCTTGATGTCGTCGCCCGACTTGACGTCGCAGGCGGTGCCGTCGACGTCCAGGCCCTCGTCCCGTAGTTCCTTGACGGTCACTTCCACGCTCTCGGGCGTCCGCGCGCAGATGAACACCTGGTGTCCCTGTGCGGCCAGCGCCCTGGTGACGGCGAGCCCGATTCCGCTGGTGGCCCCGGTGACGAGAGCGACCCGCTGTCCCTCTGCCGACATGACTGCTCCTCCGACTCGGTACCGCTCGGCTGCGTACATGTGCTGCGTTCACGTGCGCTCTTCAAGTGCTGCGTTCATGTGCGCTGTACGTGTGGTCTGGGCGTGTGGGCTGGACGGGTGCGCTGTACGTGGGGGCTGGGGGTGTGGGCTGGGGGTGTGGGCTGGGGGTGTGGGCTGGGGGTGCCGCCGCCGCGCCTTTGGAGCACGGCGGCGGCACCGGGTGGGGGGAGCGTCAGGCCGCGTGTTCCGCGGCGAGTTGCTCGTTGACGACGGCGAGCAGCGCCCGCGGCGTCTCGACGACGGTGATGGAGGTGTCCTCCAGCTCGATCCCGTGCTCGCGCTCGATCCGGCTGCCGGTCTCCAGCAGCGCCAGCGAGTCGTAGCCGAGGTCCTCGAAGGTCTGGTCGAGGATGTCGCCGTCCAGGTCGATGCCCTCGCTCTCGCCCGCGGCTTCCCGGAGGATGCGCTTGAGGTCTTCGATCGTGAGTTCCGGTCCGGCCATCTCGGTCCCTTCCTGAGGTGTGGCGACGGCGGTGCGCGGGCCCGTCACCGGGCTGCTCCGCGCACGACCATCGCCGAGTTGAAGCCGCCGTAGCCCCTGGCCAGCACCAGCGCGGCGTTCACCGGCGCGGTCCTGGGCCGGTCGACCACCAGGTCGAGGTCGTACTCGGGGGCGGGGGCGACATGGGTGGTGGGCGGGATGACCCCGTCCCTGATCGACAGCAGCGCGGCGGCCGTGTCGAGCGACGCGGCTCCTGAGTAGAGCCGTCCGGTCATCGTCTTGGGCGCGGTGACCGGCACGCCGCGCGGTCCGAAGACCGCGGTGATCGCGTGGGCCTCCGCGCGGTCCAGTTCGGGGACGGCCGCCGCGTCGGCGAAGACGACGTCGATGTCGCCCGCCGTCAGGCCCGCGTCGGCCAGCGCCGCCTCGACGGCCCGCCGCAGACCGGGCTCCCGGCCGCTGCCGGGCCTGGGGTCGAAGGTCGAGGCGTATCCGGCGATCTCCCCGTAGACCTTGGCGCCGCGCTCCCGCGCGGACCCGGCGTCCTCCAGGATCAGCAACGCGCCGCCCTCGCCGGGCACATAGCCGTCGGCGTCCGCGGCGAAGGGCCGGTACGCCTTGTCCGGGTCGTCGCTGTCGGTGAGCCGTCCCGCGGCGACCTGCGCGATCCAGCCCCAGGGGCAGATCGAGCCGTCGACGCCGCCGGAGACGATCAGCCGGGTGCCCTTGCGGATCTGCCGCCTGGCCTGCGCGAGCGCGTCGAGGCCGCCCGCCTGGTCGGAGACGACGACCCCGCTGGGGCCCTGCATGCCGTTGCGGATGGAGATCTGGCCGGTGTTGACCGCGTAGAACCAGGCGAAGGACTGGTACGCGCTGACGTGCTGGCCGCCCTTGGACCACAGCTTCTGGAGTTCGTTCTGGCCGAATTCGAAACCGCCGGAGGAGCTGGCGGTGATGACGCCCATGTCGAACTGTTTCCACTCGTCGAGCTTCACGCCCGCGTCGGCCAGCGCCCAGTCGGCCGCGACCAGGGCGAGCCTGGTCATGTGGTCGGTCTGCGGGATCAGCCGGCTCGGCAGGTAGTCCGTGGCGACGAAGCCCGGTACCTCACCGGCGAGTTTGGCGGGGTAGCCGGTGGCGTCGAACCGCTGGACGGGTCCGATGCCGCTCTTCCCCGCGAGCGTCGCGGCCCAGAACTCCTCGGTGCCCAGGCCGTTGGGCGCGGTGACGCCGATACCGGTGACGACGACGGAACTGGCGGCGCCAGAGGAGGCGGCCGTACTTTCGGAAGCGGCCGGGCCCGTGGAAGCGGTCGTGTCCGCGGAAGCGGCCGTGCCTTCGGAAGTGGTCATGCCGCCCTCCGCAGCACCATCGCGCTCTGGAAGCCGCCGAAGCCGCTGCCGACGCTGAGCACGGCGTCGGTGGTCCACTCCCTGGCCTTGAGCGGTACGTAGTCCAGGTCGCACTGCGGGTCCGGCTCGTGCAGATTGGCCGTCGGCGGGACCAGGTTGTTCTCGATGGCCAGCGCGGACGCGGCGATCTCGATCGAGCCGATGGCGCCGAGCGAGTGCCCGACCATCGACTTGATGGAGCTCATCGGCGTCCGGTACGCGTGGTCGCCCAGCGTGCGCTTGACGGCGGCGGTCTCGTGGCGGTCGTTCTGCTTGGTGCCCGAGCCGTGCGCGTTGACGTAGTCGATCTCGTCGGGGTTCATCCGCGCCTCGTCCAGGGCCGTCCTGATGGCCTCGGCCATCTCCAGGCCCTCGGGCCGCAGACCCGTCATGTGGAAGGCGTTGGAGCGGGTGGCGTACCCGGCGATCTCGCAGTAGATGTGCGCGCCGCGCGCCTTGGCCGCCTCGTACTCCTCCAGCACGAACATCGCGGAACCCTCGCCGAGGACGAAGCCGTTGCGGGAGTTGTCGAACGGCCGCGAGGCGTGCTCGGGGTCGTCGTTGCGCGAGGTGGTGGCCTTGATGGCGTCGAAGCAGGCCACGGTGATCGGGGAGATCGGGGCGTCGGTGGCGCCCGCGATCATCACGTCGACGCTGCCCTCGCGGATCAGCTCGGTCGCGTAGCCCACCGAGTCCAGGCCGGAGGTGCAGCCGGTGGAGACCACCGTCGCCGGGCCCTCGGCCCCGGTGGACCAGGCCACTTCGCTGGCGAAGGAGCTGGGCACGAAGAAGTCGTACAGATGCGGTACCGCGTACCGGTGGTCGTTGAGGTCGAGACGCCCGCCGTCACTGGTGACGCGGTACTCCTGGTCCAGGCCCATCGTCGCGCCGACGGCGCTGCCGACGGTCACCCCGGTCCGGTACGGGTCCAGGTCGGACATCTCCAGTCCGCTGCCCGCGAGCGCCTCCGCGGCCGTGACCACCGCGAACTGCGCGGCGCGGTCCATGCGGCGGATCTCCTGCGGGCTCAGTCCCAGTGCCTCCGGGTCGAAATCGACCTCGGCCGCGACGCGGGAACGGAACGGGGCGGGATCGAAAAACGTGATGCCTCTGGTCGCGGTTCGGCCGTCGCTCAGCAGACTCCAGAAGTCCTTCACGCCGACACCCCCCGGCGCCACGACCCCAATGCCGGTTATCACCACTCGCCGTCCCATGTGGACGCCGCTCCCTTCGGAATTTCGTGAATTCTTGAGGACAGGCTTGAGATCAGGTCCGTCACTCGGACTTGGCCCAGTGATAGAAACGCGTGGCCATCGCGTCCTTCGGCGACCGCCAGGTCGCCGGGTTGTAGGCCTCGATGTGCGGCTTCAGGTCGGCGCTGACCTGCACAAAGAGCGGGTGGTCCTTGGTCTGTTCGATGGTCGTGTTACCGGCCTCCGTGTCGAAGTCCTGGAGGTGGAAGTAGAGGCCGTTGTAGGAGAAGAGCTCCCGTCGACGGGTGCCCATCAGGTCGGGCATCCCGGTCTGGTCGAATTCCCCGAAGATCCGGGCCACGTCCTCCGCGGACTGCGGCAGCATGCGCGCGACTATCAACGTGCTGTGCATCGTTCGCTCCTGGTGATGGGAGTGATGGAGGGGTCGTCCGCTGGTCGTCGAAACAGGCCGTCCTAGCGGGATCGTTCGGCAGATCGCTCGGCGCGGCGGCTGAAGCACGCGTGTGCGTCGGCCTCCGAGTAGTAGGTGCGGCCCGAGCCGTGCCTGCGGCGCCAGCTCTGCTCGCTGGCCAGCCGGTAGACCGTGCCGACCGGGGTGCTCCACAGCCGCGAGATGTCGGCGGCGGTGAGCCAGCGCTCGGCGACGGCGGGGGTGACGGCGGCGGGACCGGCGGAGGTGTCGGCCGCTGTGCCCGGGGCCGTGTCCTCGGCGGGCATCAGGCGGCGCAGATGGGTGAGTTGGGGCCCGGCCCAGGTGTGCCCGGCCTGGGCGTCGCACTGCACGGCCGGGTGCGCGGCCGTCGCCCCGACGCGTACGACGGCGGACAGCCGCCCCTCGCAGCCGGGTTCGACGCAGTCGCCGAGCGCGATCCGGCGGACCTGCTCGGGGTGGGCGACGCGGCGGGCCCTGCTGACCAGCCGGGCCACCTCGCGGGTTGCCTCGGCGACGGCCGGGTGCCCGGCCAGCCAGTCGGCGTGCCGCAGCAGGAACACCGACAGGGTGCCGACGGACCGCTCGGGCGGTACGAGCCCGCGCTGCTGGGCGATCAGGCCGCTCCAGGAGCCGAGCACCCCGAGGATCGCGGCGCGTGTCTCGGCCGCCGCCGGGTTGAACGGCATGCCGGGCAGCGGGCCGCCGCTGGTGCGTTCGCGCAGCCCCTTGGCCGCGGCGCCGCCCAGCACCCGCTCGCAGTCCCGGTACAGCTCGGGGAGCATGCCGATGCCGGTGGTCAGCCGACGGTGGCAGGCGGCGCACAGCCGGTTCCCGCCGACCGGACGGCCAGGGTGCCGGCCCCCGTCGCGGGGCTCGGCCTGCCGCGTACCGCATTCGTGTCCTTCGCACCGCACGGCCGCGCGGCTCATGCGGAGGACCCGGACCGTTCGAGCCCCAGACCGAGCCGGAATCCGACACCGCGGACGGTGACGATCCACTCCTTGGCGCCCAGCTTCGTCCGCAGGCTGCTGACATGGGTGTCGACGGTCCGCCGGGACCACGAGTCACCCCACACCTGCTGCATGAGCCGCTTCCGGGTGATGACGATGTCCGGGTGCGAGGCCAGCAGGTAGAGCACGTCGAATTCCTTACGGGTCACATCTATATGCCGTCCGCCGAGCCGCACTTCGCGCGATCCGGCGTCGATCCGCAGCGGTCCGCAGGAGATGACCCGCGCGGAGGCGGGTTCCGGGCGGGCGCGGCGCATGACCGCGTCCATCCGGGCCATCAACTCGCGGAAGCCGTACGGCTTGACGAGGTAGTCGTCGGCGCCTGCCTGGAGGCCGAGCACCCGGTCGAGTTCGGTGCCGCGCGCGGTGACGGCGATGACCGCCACGTCGCAGACCGACCGGATGCTCCGGCAGACCTCGAGTCCGTCCAGGTCGGGCAGGTCGAGGTCGAGCAGGACCAGGTCCGCGTCCTCGTACGTCTGGAGTGCCGCGCCGCCCGTGCCGACCGACGCGACCTCGTGTCCGTGCCGCCGTAACCCCCTGACCAGGGATTCGGCGTCGTCTGCATGAGGTTCCACCACAAGTACCCGCCAGCTCACGGACGGCCCCGGCACTCCCCGTACCGGCGATGCGGTACGTATCTCGGTGCGATTGACGTTTGCGGACGCACGTGGGGCTGGTATATGAGGCTTCAGAAGGTCTATCCGGCTCATGGGTCCGCCCTTTGTGACGCTCAGGTCCGACTGCGACCTGGGCCTGATCGGTTCCTTGGACTGCTTGCGAGTCTCCGGTCAACCTCCGGCCGCGAATGCGAGCGCATCGAGAGTCGAGGCACACTGCCGTGAATCGAATGTCGCGAACACCCGTGCTGCCGGGGCGATCCGGCGGCACAGGCCGCCGAGTACCTTTCCGGGTCCGATCTCGATGAAGCGGTCCACGCCCGCGTCCGACATTCCGGCCACGGTTTCGGTCCAGCGGACCCGGCCGGTGAGCTGGCGTTTGAGCGCGGTACGCGCCTCGGCGGCGGTGGTGACCGGCGCCGCGGTGACGGACGAGATCGTCTCGACCACCGGATCGCGGAATTCCACCGCGTCCAGGGCCGCCGCGAATTCGTCCTCGATCTCGCTCATGAGACTGCAATGGAAAGGCGCGCCGACTTCGAGGGGGACCGCCCGGCGCGCGCCGGCGTCCTTGGCGGCGGCCATCACCCATTGGACGGCTTCGGCCTGGCCCGAGACGACCGCCTGCGCCGGTTCGTTGTCGTTGGCGATCTCGACGATCTGGCCGGTGCCGGTGGCGGCCTGTGCGCAGATGGCCTCGACGTCCTCGAGCGGCAGGCCGAGTACGGCCGCCATGGCGCCGGGCACGCGTGCGTTGACCGCGGCCATCAACTGGCCGCGCAGCCGTACGAGTCGGAGGGCGTCGGTCCATTCGAGGACGCCCGCGGCGACCAGCGCGGTGTATTCGCCGAGGCTGTGGCCCGCGACGATGTCGGGGGCGAGACCGCGCGGACGCAGGCTCTGCCAGGTGCACAGGCTGGTCAGGAAGATCGCGGGCTGGGTGATCGAGGTGTCCCGGAGGACCTCGGCGGGTCCCTCCCAGCACAGCCGGGACAGTGGAAGGCCGAGAATCTCGTCCGCGGTGCGGTAGTAGGGGCCGACCAGATCCGGATGCTCTCCGGCGAGGTCGAGCCCCATTCCCACCTTCTGCGAACCCTGGCCGGGGAAGACAAAACCGATCCTGTCCATGCGCCGCAGGCTCCTTTCGGCCTTTCGCGGTGCCGGTGGCGGGCGGTCGGAGACGGCGTGGCCGCCCATGACGAAGCCCCGCGGCTGCACAGCGCACGCGGGGCTCGGTGATCTGAGTGTGATTGCGGCGTCCGGGGTCTCACTGCTGCCCGGATCCGGGCATACCTCGGCCGCCGGAAGTATCGTGACAGTCTCTTGCCGCCGATGTCAACTTCACTTGGTCAGCGGGCTGTTTGCGCAGTTCATCGACGGGTCGGGACTATGCGGTCGGGAAAGATGGTTGCAGTGCCCCTCGAATTTGCGTGACACCGATGAAGTCCGATGATCCTCATAGCATCGCCTCAACATCGAGCATTTCGGAACACTCCGGACCCGAATGACCATGGAGCCTGACGCGCTGTCAGATGGTGATTGTTCGCGGGTTCACGACGGCGTCACGCTAGCGTGTAGTCACATTTTACGAGGCGGCATTCTCGTCAATGAGCCGCCGGTCAGGGCCGCGTGGAGCGTGATCGTCGCAGGTAGATCAGGTGTGGACGGCTCCTGCGTTTGCCTGTATCGTCGCCTGCCAAACGCGAACATCCGTATGCTGTAAGCCGTACATGACTCGGGAGCGGGGGTTCCGGATCGTTATGAACACGGATTTAACGCGACAGGCCCAACTGGACTCATCACGGCCACCACGGCGTTTCCGATCGCCGGTAACCTCGGTCTCGTGCCGGGGTGCTTCAGGCACGGTGGATGAGCCGGTCACCTCATGGCGCCACGGGAGCGTTTCTCCAGGTCACCCTCGGGCGACCGGCGGGGATCCAGCTTTACGAACGGTCCCGGGCACGGCCCAGGGCACCGTCATCCGTCTCCGCCCGAGCCACTGCTCGGACGCGGAGGCCGGCCAGGTCCGCGCACGCTCCGGCGACTCGACGGTTGATTCGGCCGTTGATTCGACGGCGCGGCGGGCCCCGTCCCGCGTGGCACGGACGATGACGTCCCGCTTAGGCGACGCCACGGCACACGCGCGCCCCACATCATCCCGTACCGGTGCGATCCACTCACGACGCACACCTCCATGATCCGGCGTGCCCCATGGGCCCCACTGGTCTGTGGAGCCCGCGAGCACCGCTGCTCGCGGTATATCCGGTCGGCCCGGCCCTCGCCGACCGTTCTGCACTGCGTTCAGCACTGCGTTGAGATGGTCCAGGCGTTCCACTGAGTAGTTCCCTCGCGCCTGGAGTACGTCGACAGGTTCCGGATCCAGCGGTCGCCGCTGACGGTGCGCCATTCCGTCGGAGGCAGCCGATGCACGGCCATGTTCCGACGGGACGTCGCTCACCTGCACCGACGACGACTTTCGGCATGTCCTGAACAGGGCGCACTCCCCTCGGTCATCCAGTCGATCGACGAGTTCGCACTGCGACAGCCACCTTCCGACATCATGACCAACGGGTGACCAAATGAATTCATCTCCATGTGTGGGCCAAAAATGCGGCAACGTGCCGCACGGGTCGCGACCGCGCCGCACAGCGGCCCCGGGGCTGCGTCTGTGCACCTCGTGCTACCACGATCTCAAGGCGAATCTGATGGAGCTGCCGGAGATCTACGACGACTGCGAGTCGGTGCTCCATCCGCGCCGCAACCCGACTCTCCAACGGGTCAGCGGCAGCAGGCAGTCGACCGGAATACGGCTGGACGAGGCGGCGATCACCGCCCGGTCCGGCATCGTCGGGTTCCTGGCCTCGTGGGCGGCGATGGTCGCCGAGGAGCGCGCCGTCCGCAAGCCGGTCCGCAGGCAGCCGGAGGAGATGGCCGACTTCCTCGTCGTCCACCTCAACTGGCTGCTCGCGCACCCGACCGCCGCGGACTTCGCGGAGGAGATCTCCGAGATAACGCACCGCGCGCGCCGGTCCGCCTACACGCAGCCCGCGTTGCGCATGGATCTCGGCCAATGCATCCATTCCGGTTGCAGCGCGGCGATGACCACGGCGCCGTCGTCGCCCGACGGCCGGCGCACCCGAGAAGTGAGCTGTACCGCAGGACACAGTTGGCAGCCCCACCAATGGCTTCTGCTATCCCGGCAGATTCAGCAGACGCGGCAGTTCGCGCGCGGCACTGCGGGAGCGGCAGCACAATCCCAGCGCCCGGAGGACGCCGCATGAATCCGCCACCGCGCAATAGAAGTCGGCTTGTTCCGACTCAACTCGCCGCACTCGCCGCCGGAGTCTCCGAGGCGACGATCAGGAAATGGGCCAGCCGCGGCAAGATCACCCGCTACGGCAGTCCCGGACGCGCGCAATACGATCTCGACGAGCTACTCGAACGTGTGGCCGCGAAAACGGAAGCGGCGGCTCTGAAGGAATCCACGTGAGCGCTTCGGGCCTCGCGTAAAGCAATTGACAGAGGACGAAGAGCCCTGCCTGTCGTGCGGAGCTTTCTCTCGGGCAGGGTTTCCTCCTCGTTCTTCTCGTTCTCACCGTTCGGCCTTCGTCAAGTCCGGCCGCCGCTCACGCCCTCCTACCAGAGAGCCGGACCGCGCGACGGGATGTGACATCCGGTGCGGGAAGTGTGACGCGCGCCTCATTCGGCCGCCGGACAGGGGGTGCGCCGCCCACGTGCGCCCTTAGCGCAGTCCGGGACCTTCCGCCAGCCCTCTCCTCTGTGTACATTTATGCTCGATAGCTGCTCGTTTCGAGCAGGATCGCGCATCCGCACCGCGCGTCGCATCTCGCACGCCGTATCTCGCACACCGCACGAGGAGCCCCGATGTCCGCGTCCCTCACCACCACCGAGACCGCCTCCCAGCCCGAGTGCTGGCAGCGGGCGGCCGATCTCGCTCCCGCCGAGGCCGGAAAGCTGCCGCGCGACGGCGAGCGGGTGGCGGTGATCGGCTGCGGCACCTCCTGGTTCATGGCCCAGTCCTACGCCGCGCTGCGCGAACAGGGCGGCCACGGCGAGACCGACGCCTTCGCGGCCTCGGAGTTCCCGTTCGGCCGCGGCTACGACCGTGTAGTGACGATCACCCGCTCCGGCACCACCACCGAGGTGCTGCGGGCGAGCGAGCAACTGCGTACGGCGGGCGTCGCGGTCACGGCGATCACCGCCGACCCGCACACGCCGGTCATGGAGGCCGCCGACGAGGTCGTGGTGCTGGACTTCGCCGACGAACAGTCGGTGGTGCAGACCCGGTTCGCCACCACCGCGCTCGCGCTGCTGCGCGCCCACCTCGGCCACGACCTGACCGCGGCCGTCGCCGACGCGCGGCTGGCGCTCACCCAGGAACTGCCCACCACCGTCACGGCCGCCGAGCAGTTCACCTTCCTCGGCACCGGCTGGACCTACGGCCTGGCGCAGGAGGCCGCGCTGAAGATGCGCGAGGCCGCGGGCGCCTGGACCGAGAGCTACCCGGCGATGGAGTACCGGCACGGCCCGATCAGCATCACCGGCCCCGGCCGCGTGGTGTGGGCCTTCGGCGCCCTGCCCGAGGGCCTGGCGGACAACGTCGCGGGCGTGGGCGGCCTTCTCGAGGCCGGTTCCGCCGCGCCCGCCGACGGCGGTACGAGCGCGGTCGGCGGTACGGGCGCGCCCGTGCTCGACCCGCTGGCCGACCTGGTGCGGGTCCAGCGGCTCGCGGTGGCCATCGCGGAGAACAAGGGGTACGACCCGGACCGGCCGCGCAACCTGACGCGTTCCGTCGTCCTGGCCTGACGCCAACCCCCGCACGGCGCTCCGCTGTTCGGCGGACCGCCGCCCGTACCCCCGCCCGCACCCGTGAAACCGGCACCGCCGTACGTACCCCGAGGAATCCCATGCCTGCCGTCGCCACCGCAGAACTCGTCACCGCAGCCCGGGCCGCGGGCCACGGGGTCGCCGCGTTCAATGTGATCACGCTGGAGCACGCGGAGGCGATCACCTCCGCCGCGCAGGCCGCCGGGCTGCCGGTGATCCTCCAGATCAGCGAGAACGCGGTGGCCTTCCACGGCGGCCGGGTCGAGCCGGTGCTGGCGGGGGCGGCGGCGGTCGCGCGGGGCGCGGCGGTGCCGGTCGCCCTGCACCTGGACCACGTGGAGAGCGAGGAGCTGCTGCGGGCGGGCGTGGCCGCCGGGGCGTCCTCGGTGATGTTCGACGCGTCGAAGCTGCCGTACGAGGAGAATCTGCGGGCCACCGCGCGGATGGTGGAGTGGGCGCACGGCCAGGGCGCCTGGGTCGAGGCCGAGTTGGGCGAGGTCGGGGGCAAGGACGGCGCGCACGCGCCCGGCGTGCGGACCGACCCCGCCGAGGCCGCCGCCTTCACCGCCGCGACCGGGGTGGACGCGCTCGCCGTCGCGGTCGGCAGCTCGCACGCGATGACCGACCGCTCCGCGCGCCTCGACCACGAACTGATAGCCGCGCTGCGCACGGCCGTACCCGTACCGCTGGTGCTGCACGGCTCGTCCGGTGTGCCGGACGACGAGCTGCGGCGGGCCGTCGCCGCCGGGATGGTGAAGGTCAACATCGGTACGGCGCTGAACATCGCCTTCACCGGGGCGGTACGGGAGCACCTGGCGGCGGACCCGGCCGTCGTCGACCCGCGGCGCTATCTGCGGCCGGCCCGCGACGCGATGTCCGCCGTGGCGGAACACCTGCTGCGCGTCGTCGCGGGCCGTCCGGTGTGATCCGTAACGCCTGGTCCCCAACGGCTACTTGGGCATCAGCACCGTGTCGATGATCTGCACGGTGGCGTTGGCGGTGGTGACGTTGCCGCAGACCACGTTCGCCGTGTCGTTGACCTTGTACGCCTCGCCGGAGCCCGAGGTCGTCAGGGTGCCCTTCTCCAGCGTGGTGTAGGTGCCCTTGGACAGGCCCTCGGGCGCCTTCACCGGCTCGCCGACCACGTGGTAGGTGAGGATCTTGGTGAGCATCGCCTTGTCGGCGAGGACCTTGTCGAGGTCGGCCTTCGGGATCTTCGCGAAGGCGTCATTGGTCGGCGCGAAGACGGTGATGTTCTGGGCGTTGTTCAGGGTGTCGACGAGACCGGCCTTCTGGACGGCGGCGACCAGCGTCGACAGCGCCGGGTTGTGCGAGGCGGCGGTCGCCACCGGGTCCTTGGACATGCCGTCGAAGCTGCCCGCGCCGTTCTTGGGCACGGTGGCGCAGCCGGGCCCGAAGGGCGCGTCCTTCGTCGAGGCGTCACTCGGCGCGTCGCTGGTGGGCGCCATCGCCGGATCGCTCGCCGAGGTGGACGGGCTCGCCGCCGCCGAGTCGTCCTTCTTGTTGTCGTCGCTCGAACAGGCGCTGAGGGCCAGCGGCAGGACGGCGGCGGCCGTCACGGCGACGGCGATGCGGCGGGCGCGGAGGTTGAACATGGTTTTTCTCCTCTATATGTGCGGTTCATGCGACATGTGCGTGCGGAAAAGTCGTCTGTGGCGGGGAGTTGGGGCGGCGGATGGTCAGGGGGGCGGATGGCCCCGGGGGGGCGGATAGCCCGGGGGGGCGGCGGGCCGCTCGAAGGCGAACAGGTCGTCGGATGGTCGGCGCGCCGACGGGTCAGTCGACGCTGACCACCACCGAGTGCCAGCCGGTCGCGCCGTTCGGGACGGTGCCGACGCGGTGGTCGGTCTGCGTGTAGCCGTCACGGTCCGTCGCGCGGACCTCCAGCGTGTGACTGCCGGGCGTGGCGTCCCACTCCCACAGCCACTGCCGCCAGGTGTCGGTGCTGTCCTCGTCCGCGAGCCGGGCGGTCTGCCACCGGCCGCCGTCGACCCGTACCTGCACCCGGTCGATGCCCCGGTGCTGCGCCCACGCCACCCCGGCCACCGGCACCCGGCCCGCCTTGGGACTGGCGAACGGTTTCGGGGTGTCGATCCGCGACTCGGTCTTGATCGGCGCCTCGCGCGACCAGCTGCGTTTGACCCAGTAGGCGTCGTAGGAGTCGAAGGTGGTCAGTTCGAGTTCGCGAAGCCACTTGCAGGCCGACACATAGCCGTACAGGCCGGGCACCAGCATGCGGACGGGGAAGCCGTGCGCGAAGGGCAGCGGCTCGCCGTTCATGCCGAGCGCGAGCATCGCGTCACGGCCGTCGAGCACGGTCTCCACCGGTGAGCCGATGGCCATGCCGTCCACCGAGTGCGCCACCAACTGGTCCGCCGTGCCACCGCGCGACGGGGGCCGTACCCCCGCCTCGCGCAGCAGATCGGCCAGCCGGACGCCGATCCAGCGGGCGTTGCCGACGTACGGGCCGCCGACCTGGTTGGACACGCAGGTCAGCGTGATGTCCCGCTCGATCAGGTCACGGCGCAGCAGGTCGTCGTAGGAGAGCGTCAACTCCTTGCCCACGCCCATGCCGTGGATGCGCAGCCGCCAGGTGGTGGCGTCGATCTTCGGCACGACCAGGGCGGTGTCGACGCGGTAGAACTTCGCGTTCGGCGTGGTGAATGCGCTCAGCCCGGGGATTCCCAGGTCCGCCCCGCGCGGGACGGCCGCGGCGCGGGAGGCGGGGGCGGGCAGCGCGATGGCCTTCCGTGAGGCCACCGCGACGGCGCCGCGACGGTTGTTGAGGGTACGGCCCAGGGCTCCCGCACCCGCGGACGCGGCAGCCGTGGCGGCAGCGGCCAGCACGAAGCCACGGCGGTCGAACGCGGGGCGGGAGGTGGGCCCGGCCTGCGGGGCGGGCGTTTCCGTCCGTGGCAGAGGGGTCTCGGCGGTGTCCTCGTCGTCCTCCGCGGCGCGCTCCACGGCGGACGGAGCGGTCGGTGTCTCCGGCGCGGCGGCCTGTTCCGGCACGCGCGCGGCCGGTGCGGCGCGGAGCGTGAGCCGCTGCGTCAGCAGCCACAGCGCCGCCGCTCCGAGCAGCGCGCCGACGATCGACGGCAGCGCGTCCAGCCGGTGGTGGTCGGGACGGCTCCAGGCGGCGACCGCCCCGATGACGCCGAAGGCCAGCACGCCCGCGCAGCCCGTGCGCCGGAAGCGCAGCGCGAACACGCCGAGCACGAAGGCGAAGAGGGCCAGGATCGCGACGATGCCCAGTTGCAGCACCAGTTTGTCGTTGGTGCCGAAGTTCCGTACCGCGTAGTCCTTCAGGGACACCGGTGTGCGGTCGATGACCGCGCCGCCGACCGCCGTCACCGGACTGGCCTCGGGACGGGCGGCCACGGCGACGAGTTCGGCGAAACCGAGGGACGCGGCAGCGGCCAACAGGCCGCTCAGCGCGCCGAGTACGACCCTCAGCAGCCGACCGGCGGCGCTCGGGCCATGTGGCTGATGAGGCTCCAGCGCACTGCCGGGGCTGATGGTCTCCTGGTCGGTCACATCCCGCATTCGTGGCCACTCGCCCGGCGGATTGGTGCGGGATTCCGCGTCCCCCGGACCGACGGGTTCCGCCGCAGGTGGGGACCGTGAAGATCACCGCCGGAACGTTCCGCTCCCGCACCAATCCGCGGCGGCGACGGCCACGAATGATCAGTGAGGGCGCACCGGTGCCGGTCGCCGTTCCGGCCGCGCCGGACACCGACCGGGCACGGGGCGCCACCGGGCACCACGGGGTGTCACCGGACATCGAGCACTGACCGAGGGGATCGCATGACGGCCGAACGACGTCGGATCGCGGTGATAGGCAGCGGAGTGGCGGGCCTTACCGCCGCCCATGTGCTGCACCGTGCGAGTGACGTGTCCCTGTACGAGGCGGACGACCGGCTCGGCGGGCACGCGGACACCCACGACGTGGCCGACCCCGACGGCCGGTCCCTGAGCGTCGACACCGGCTTCATCGTGCACAACGCCCGCACCTATCCGCATCTGCTGCGGCTGCTGCGCGAGCTGGACGTCGCCACGCAGGAGTCCGAGATGAGCATGTCGGTGCGGTGCGAGGGCTGCGGCCTGGAGTACGCCGGGGCCCGCGGGCCGCGCGGGCTCTTCGCGCAGCCGCGCAACGCGCTGCGGGGCCGCTATCTGCGGATGCTGACCGAGGTCACGGCCTTCCACCGCGGGGCGCGGCGGCTGCTCGCGGAGAGCGGTGAAGCGGGTTCGGGTTCTTCCGCGGATACGGGCTCGGATACGGATACGGGTGCGCGCGCTGCCGCCACCGACCGCACGCTGCGGGAATTCCTCGCCGACGGCCGCTACTCCCCCTACTTCGTCCAGCACTTCATGACCCCGCTGGTCTCCGCCGTCTGGTCCTGCTCCCCCGCGACCGCGCTGGACTTCCCGGCCCGCTACCTCTTCCGCTTCCTCGACCACCACGGCCTGCTCAGCGTCGGCGACTCCCCCACCTGGCGCACGATCACCGGCGGCTCCCGTACGTACGTCGAGCGGGTGGGCAAGGAGGTGTCCGCCGTGCACACCTCCAGCCGGGTGACCGCGCTGCGCCGCGTCCCCGGCGGGGCCGAGGTCACCGTCGAGGACGGCACCACCGAGCGCTACGACGCGGTGGTCGTCGCCGTCCACCCGCACCAGGCGCTGAGCCTGCTCGCCGAGCCCACCGCGGCCGAGCGCGAGGTGCTGGGCGCGATCCCATACACCGTCAATCCCGCGCTGCTGCACACCGACACCGGCGTGCTGCCGCGCGCGTCCGGCGCCCGCGCGTCGTGGAACTACCTGATGCCGTCCTGCGCCTCGGACGCCGGCGCCGTCCTGGTCAGCTACGACATGAACCGGCTCCAGCGGCTGGACGGCGCCGACACGTATGTGGTGACGCTCAACGGCGCCGACCGGGTCGACCCCTCCGCCGTACGGGACCGGATGGCGTACGAACACCCGCAGTACACACCGGAGTCGGTGGCCGCGCAACGACGGCTGCCCGAACTGAACGGGCCGGTGGTCGCCTACGCGGGCGCCTACCACGGCTGGGGTTTCCACGAGGACGGCTGCGCCTCCGGGGTGGCGGCGGCGCGCGCGCTGGGGGTGGAGTGGTCATGACGGCTCCGGTGGTGGCGGAGGCGGTGGCGCCTTCGCTGTACGACTGTCGGATCGCCCACGCCCGTAACCGCCCCGTGCGGCACACCTTCCGTATGCGCACCTATATGTGGCTGGTCGACGTGGACCACATGCCCCGACTGCCGCTGCCGCTGCGCCCGCTGGCCGGTTTCCGGGCGCGGGACCACTTCGGCGGTACGGCGCCCACGGTCAGGGCGGGGCTCGACCGTTTCCTCGCCGCGCAGGGGGCGGCCCCTGCGGACGGCCGCGTGCTGATGCTCACGCACGCCCGTGTCCTCGGCCATGTCTTCAACCCGCTGACCCTGTACTGGTGCCACGCGCGTGACGGCACGCCCCGCCATGTGGTCGCGGAGGTCCACAACACCTATGGCGAGCGGCACTGCTATCTGCTGGCGCCGGACGCCGAGGGCCGTGCCTCGACCGCCAAGGAGCTGTACGTCTCCCCGTTCTTCCCGGTGGAGGGCGACTACCGCATGCGAGTGCCGGAGCCGGGAAACCGCCTTTCCGTGACGGTCCATCTGGAACTGGACGGAAAACGCCCCTTCACCGCGACCGTGAGCGGCGACCGCCGCCCGGCCACCGCGGCCGGACTGCTCCGGGCCGCTGTACGCCATCCGTGGTCGACGCTCCTCGTCTCCGCGGGGATCAGATTCCACGGTGTTCTGCTGTATCTGCGCGGCCTGCCCGTACGGCCGCGGCCAAGCCATCACGTTCAGGAGGGAATGCGGTGACCGTGTCATCCACTCCGGCCGCCCCGGTGACTGCCGGGGCCGCCGTCTCGCCCGTGTCGACGTCCAGGGTGCGCGCGGCGGTCGACGCCGAGCGCTGGCCGGACGTGGCGGCGGCGCCCCGCTGTTCGGCCGCGCGCGCGGCCGTCGCGGCCTTCCTCGTCCGCAGGGCGCTGGAGCGGCTGCCGCTGCGGGTGCGGCTGGCGGGCGCGGACGGCGACGACGCGGGCGAGGGCGCCCGCACGCTGGGGCTCGGCGGCCCGCTGATGCGGGTGCACGACCCGCGGTCCTTCTTCCGCCGGATCGGCGCCGAGGGCCTGATCGGCTTCGGCGAGTCGTACATGGCCGGGGAGTGGGACGCGGACGACCTGACCGGTGTGCTCACGGTCTTCGCCGACAACGTCGCCACCCTCGTACCGCCGTCCCTGCAACGGCTGCGCGGTGCGTGGGCCAGGCGGCGGCCGGAGGCGCAGCGCAACACCCGCGAGGGCGCGCGCGACAACATCCACCGGCACTACGACCTGTCCAACGACCTCTTCTCGCTCTTCCTCGACGAGACGATGACGTACTCCTCCGCGGTCTTCCGCGGCTTCCCTGCCGACGAGCACCTGCTGCCCGCCGCCCAGCACCGCAAGATCGACCTGCTGCTGGACGCGGCCGGGGTCGGTCCCGGCACCCGGCTGCTGGAGATCGGCACCGGCTGGGGCGAACTGGCGGTGCGCGCGGCATCGCGCGGCGCCCGTGTGGTGAGCGTGACGCTCTCGCGCGAGCAGCGTGGACTGGCGCTGGAACGGGTCCGCGCCGCCGGGCTCCAGGACCGTGTCGAGGTGCTGCTGCGCGACTACCGCGAGGTCGAGGGCGAGTACGACGCGGTGGTCAGCGTCGAGATGATCGAGGCGGTCGGCCACGAGTTCTGGCCGGAGTATTTCCGCACCCTGGAGCGGCGGCTCGCGCCCGGCGGCCGGATCGCGCTCCAGGCGATCACCATGCCGCACGACCGGATGCTGGTGAGCCTTCCCACCTTCACCTGGATCCACAAGTACGTCTTCCCCGGCGGCATGATCCCCTCCGCCGAGGCCATCTCCGAGGTGAGCGGCGAGGCCACCGGGCTGCGGATCGTCAGCGCCGAGGCGTTCGGACCGCACTACGCGGAGACGCTGCGGCTGTGGCGCGAGCGGTTCGCGCGGTGCGCGGACGAGGTGGCGGCGCTCGGCTTCGACGCGGTCTTCCGGCGGCTGTGGACGTTCTATCTGGCCTACTCGGAGGCCGGTTTCCGCTCCGGGTACCTGGATGTGCGGCAGTTCGTGCTGGAGGGGGCGGCGGGGGCCACCGGGGCATCGGGGCCGACTGGTGCCGTGCACGCGGAAGACTCGGCGGCAGGCCGGTGAACGGCTTTCCGTGGGGCGCATTCTGCGTGAATCTCGCGGCGGCTGCGGGCGCGGCGCTCGCCGTGATGCTGGTGACCTTCGCGGTCGCGGTGGCCAAGGGCATGCACCGGGTGGTCGACGTGGCGTGGGGCGCCGCCTTCGCGGCGGTCGCCGTCGTGTCGTACGGGTTGTCCTCGGGGCACGGTGACGACGGGCGGCGGCTGCTGGTCCTGGTCCTGACCGTGGTGTGGGGGCTGCGGCTGGCCGGGCACATCGCCTGGCGCGGCCGTGGCCACGGCGAGGATCCGCGCTACGAGAAGATGCTGTCCAAGGTCCCGGCCGACCGCCGCAACGGGTACGCCTTCCGGATCGTCTACCTGCTCCAGGGTCTGCTGGTGTGCGTGGTGTCGCTGCCGGTGCAGGTCGCCTGCTATCTGCCGGGGTCCGTCGGCCCGGCGGCGGCGGTCGGCGCGGCGCTGTGCCTGGTCGGGCTGGTCTTCGAGGCGGTCGGCGACCACCAGCTCGCCCGCTTCAAAGCCGATCCCGCGCACCGCGGTCAGGTGATGGACCGCGGCCTGTGGGGCTGGACCCGGCACCCCAACTACTTCGGCGACTTCTGCGTCTGGTGGGGGCTGTACGTGCTGGCGTGCGACGGCGCCCGCTGGTCGTCGGCGGCGGGCGCGGTCGTGCTGGCCGTGCTCGGCCCGCTGACCATCAGCTTCCTGCTCCTGCGGGGCAGCGGGAAGCCGCTGCTGGAACGGCACATGGCGCAGCGGCCCGGCTACGCCGAATACGTCGCCCGGACGAGTGGTTTCTTCCCGTGGCCGCCGCGAAAGGGCGGTGTTGACGGGCGGGCGTAGTCGGCGGCAGCCGGGCCGCTGGGGGCACAGGTCGTGGTGAGTGGGTCGGCTCCGCTCGGTTCGGCGGTTTCGGTGGGCTCGGTGGCTCGGTCGGTTCGCGGGTTCGCGGGTTCGCGGTCAGTCGTCCAGGCCGCGGGCCCGCGAGAAGCGGGCGTGCCCCTCGCTCAGGGCCACGATCGGGTCCGGGTAGTCGAACCGCTCCCGTTCCGGACCCGACAGCTTCCACGGCTGGTGCACTGCCGCCCCCTCCAACTCGGCCAGTTCCGGAACCCAGCGCCGCACATAGTCGCCGTCCGGGTCGAAACGGGCCGCCTGGAGCAGCGGGTTGAGCACCCGGTTGGGCCGGGTGTCGGTGCCGGTGCCCGCCGACCACTGCCAGTTGAGCTGGTTGTTGGGGATGTCGCCGTCGACCAGCAGGTCCAGGAAGTGCCGGGCGCCGACCCGCCAGTCCACGTACAGCGTCTTGGTCAGGAAACTCGCCACGAGCAGCCTGCCCCTGTTGTGCATCCAGCCCTCGTGCAGCAGTTGGCGCATCGCGGCGTCCACGATGGGGTAGCCGGTGCGGCCCTCGCGCCAGGCGGTGACCTCCTCGGGCGCGGTGCGCCAACGGTCGTGCCGGGAACGGTAGTCGCGGTGCGCCGCGTCCGGCCGCGCGGCGAGCACCTGATGGTGGAAGTCGCGCCAGGCGAGCTGCCGGATGAACGCCTCCGCGCCCCGGCCGCTCACCGACCGCGCCCGGTGGACGAGTTCGGTCGCGGACACGCACCCGAAGTGCAGATACGGCGAGAGCCGGGAGGTCGCGTCACCCGCCAGGTCGTCGTGCTGGTCCGCGTAACCCTCCAGGCCCGAACGCCACCAACTGCCCGCCAGCTTGCGACCCGCCGTCTCCCCGCCGGGCGGCAGGCCCGGCGACGGCTGCCCGCCGCCCGGCCCGGTCAGCTCGGCGGCGGAGGGCAGCGCGGCGGACTTCACGTCCTCGGGCACGGTGACCTTGCGCGGCGCGTCCAGCACGCGGCGCTGGGGCTCGGCGCCCCAGCGCCGGAAGTACGGTGTGAACACGGCGAAGTGGTCGCGGCCCACGGGGGTGACGGCGCCGGGTGGGGCCGCGGTGACCACGGCCTCGTGCACCACCACCTCGCAGCCCGCCTCCGCCAGGGCCTTGCGCAGCCGGTCCTCACGGCGCAGGGCGTAACCGCTCACCCCGGCCGCGATGTGCACCTGCCGCGCCCCGCTGTCGCCGGCGGCCCGGACGACCTCCTCGACGACGTCGCCGCGCCGCACGACCAGCCGCCCGCCGCGGGCCCGCAGGCCCGCGTCCAGGTCGGCCAGGCAGTCGGCGAGGAACGCCGCCCTGTTCGGCACCGCGAATCCGGCCCGCGCGATGCCCTCGTCCACCACGAACAGCGGGACCACGCTCCCGGCCGCCGCCACCGCCCCGGCCACCACAGGATTGTCGTGCAACCGCAGGTCCGCGGTGAACAGCGCGATGGACGACCCGGTCCGCGACGTCTCAGGCACGGGCCACCGCCGGGAACGTCACCAGCGCCAGCGGGGCACTCGTCGGCTGCTGCGAGCCGCCGGCCGGTTCGACCGTCACGCCCACCCCGGAGGCGTTGTCGATCCGCCCGTCCAGCACCACGGCCTGGTCGGTGGCTGACGGGTCCATCAGACCCGCCGGCCGCATCTTCCCGCCGTCGTCGAACCACAGCTCGTACGTCTTCCCGGCCGCCGGCGTCGGCATACCGGCGGCCAGGAAAGCGGCCTTGCCCAGGCTCCGGGAGACCACCACGGTCGCGGTCGTGCCGGTGCTGAGCTTCCGTGTGGTGCTCGCCGCGTCGGGCGCCGAGAGCACCTGGGAGAGCTCGCCCGCCCGCTGCTCGGCCTGATTCGCGCGCTGCCTCGCGTCGTCGGCGGCCTGGTGCTGCCAGACGGCCACCCCGCCGAGCCCGACCACTCCCGCCATGCACGCGGCCAGCGCGTAACGCGGCAGCCGCCGCGCCCCGGCCATCCATCCGGCGAGACCGCGCCGCTCCTGCCGCGTGACGACCGGCGGCTCCTGCCGCACGGCGGCTACCCGGCGCAGCACCTGCTCACGCATGTGCGGCGGCGGCACGACCGAGGCGGCCAGCGCCAGCCGGGTGGCCGTCGCGGACAGCTCACGGACCTCCTGCGCACAGGCCGAGCAGTCGGCGATGTGCCGTTCGAATTCCTCCCGCTCACCGTCGGGCAGCGCGTGCACCGCGTACGCACCGGTGAGGGTATGCAGATCGGCGGTCGTCATGCGCTCACTCCCAAGCAGTCGCGCAGGCGGATGAGTCCGTCCCGCAGTCGGGTCTTGACGGTCCCCAGCGGAGCCGCGAGCAACTCGGCGACCTCCCGGTAGGTGAATCCCTGGTAGTAGGCGAGTGTCACCGACTGGCGCTGCAATTCGGTGAGCGTCCGCATACAGCGTCGCACCTGCTCGCGCTCCAGCCGTGACTCGACCTGTTCCGCGACCTCGTCGAAGGCGGGGGTGTGCTCAAGCAGCGCGGCCTTGTGCTCCCGGTCGGAGGACGCCTGCGCGGAACGCACCCGGTCCACCGCACGACGGTGGGCCAGCGTCATCACCCAGGTCATGGCGCTGCCACGGGATGCCTGGAAGCGGGTCGCGGTCTGCCAGACCTCGACCAGCACCTCCTGGGCGACCTCCTCCGACTGCGCGGGGTCGCGCAGCACCGAGCGCACCAGCCCCAGCACGGGCCCGGCCACCGCGTCGTAGACCCTGGCGAACGCCGCCTCGTCGCCGCGGGCGACCGCGACCAGCAGCTCCTGGAGGTCGGGCCCGGCGCCTGCGACGCCGTCCAGCCGTACGGCTTCCCTCATCTGCGATCCATCCCGTCCCGACTCACCCGCGCAAGTCTCCGACCGGTATTCGGAGCCGAGGGGTGGGCGGATTGCCCGCTCGCGGATTTCCTCCGGTCTCAGCCCGCCATCGTGCCCCCTTTCACCGCCACGGTCCGGACGACCTGCGCGGTCGTTACCCGTTCGCCACATTTGTCACCGTTACGCGGGTTCCGTGTCACAGAAGATCAACAAGCCCATGCGGTGACGCTCACCTGTCGTTGGCCGGACGAAGGTGCTGATCAACAGCAGCCCCGCCGTACGGAGGTACCTGGGATGACCGACCGGACCCTGTGGTCGTACGCCGAGATCGCCGCGCACATCCGCGTACAGGTCGACACCGTCCGCTCCTACCGGAAGCACGGGCATCTCCCGCCGCCCGATGTCGTCGAGGGCGGCAAGCCCTTCTGGTACGCCGATACCGTCAGGGCCTGGAGTGCCCGGCGGCCGGGAAACCGCGGCCGCCGGGATCCGGACTGAGCCTCAGTTCCGCGTGGCCGGCTCGGGGTCCCGCCGCTCCCGCGAGGAGTGCGGGGCCTTCGTGCCCTCCGGCGCCTCCTGGCCGCCGCCCTCCGATATGCCGAACCGGTCGTGGAAGCGGCGCAGCACCGGCGGCGCCCACCAGGTGGCCCGCCCGGTCAGCCGCATCACCGCGGGCACCAGCAGGGTGCGGACCACCATCGCGTCCATGAGCACCGCGAGCGCGATGCCGAGCCCCAGCATCTTGGTGTTGGCCACCCGCGAGGTGCCGATCGCGACCATCACCACGGCCAGGATCACCGCCGCCGCCGTGATCAGTCCGCCGGTCCGCTTGAGCCCGAACTCAATGGACGCCTGGTGGTCGCCACTGCGGTCGTACTCCTCCTTGATCCGTGAGAGCAGGAACACCCCGTAGTCCATGGAGAGTCCGAAGGCCACGCAGAACATCAGCACCGGCAGGGTCGTCTCGATGCTGCCGGTGGCTGTGAAGCCCAGCAGTCCGGACAGATGACCGTCCTGGAAGACCCACACCACCGCGCCGAACATCGCGGTGAGGCTCAGCGCGTTGAGCAGCACCGCCTGGAGCGGGATGATCACGCTGCCGGTGAGCAGGAAGACCAGCAGCAAGGTGACCAGGGCGATGATCCCGGCCGCCCATGGCAGCCGTTGGCCGATGGTGTCCTTGGTGTCCACCAGGACGGCGGCCTGGCCGGTCACCGAGGCTTTGAAGTCCGTGGGCACGGCGCGGATCGCGCCGACCAGGTGCTGGGTGCCGGCGTCCACCGCCTCGCTCGTGGACAGCACCGTCATGTAGGCGGCGCCTGAGTCCTGGGCGACGACCGGCCCCTCGACCCGGACCACGCCGGGCAGGGCGGCCACCCGCTTCTCGTATCCGGCCAGTTGGGACCGGTCGGCGCCTTCGGCCAGCACCGTGATGGCGCCGTCGGGACTGCCGGGGAACTCCTGGCGGATGTGCTGCTGCACCACATGGGACTCGGCCGCCGAGGGCAACTGCCGGTCGTCCGCGGCGCCGAAGCGCACCTGGAGGAAGGGCAGTCCGAGCAGCAGCAGGCCCGCGACCGCGCCGATCGCGAAGAGCGGCGCCCTGCGCATCACCAGCCGGGCGAAGGCGGCGTATCCCGCGCCGGGGTCGCTCGCGGGCCTGCGGCGCAGTGCCTTGCGCAGATCCAGCGCGTTGACTCGGTCTCCGAGCAGGACCAGGCAGGCGGGCAGTGCGATCAGCGCCGCGGCGGCGGCCAGCAGCACCACGGCGATCCCCGCGTAGGCGAAGGAGCGCAGGAAGTACTGCGGGAAGACAAGCATCGCGGCGAGCGAGGCGGCGACGGTCAGGGCCGAGAAGAGGACGGTGCGGCCCGCGGTGCGCAGGGTCACTCCGACCGCCGCGCGCGGGGTGAGTCCGGTCGCCAGCTCTTCGCGGAATCTGCGGACGATGAACAGGGCGTAGTCGATCGCGAGGCCGAGGCCGAGCGCGGTGGTGAGATTCTGCGCGAAGACCGAGACGTCGGTGAACGAGGTGATGGCGCGCAGCACCGCGTTGGTGCCGAGGATCGCGATGATGCCGACGCCCAGTGGCAGCAGTGCGGCGATGGCGCTGCCGAAGACCATGACGAGCAGTATCAGGGTGACGGGCAGGGCGATCATCTCGGCCTTGACCAGGTCGTCCTGGATGGTGCTCTGCAATTCGTGCCGGACGGCGGCCGAGCCGCCGACGCTCACGTCGACCGGTCCGTGCTCCCCGCGGTAGGCGGGGGCGATCCGTTTGACGGCGGTGGCCACCGCGTCGTCGTCGCCCTTGAGCCGGGCGGTGATCATCGCCGAGCCGTCGTCCTTGGCGCGCAGCACCGGCGCGTGGGTGCCCCAATAGGAGGTGACGCCGGTGACGGCCGGATCGGCGGCGAGCTTGCGGGCCAGCTCCTGCCCCTGCGCGGCCACGGCGGGGCTGTCGACTCCCGCGCCCTTGGCGTCGACCAGCAGGACCAGATTGGGCTGGGAGGCGGGGAAGTGGTCGGCGAGCGCCGCGGTCGCGTACGAGGACTCGGAGTCGGGCGCTTCCCAGCCGCCGCTGGCCAGCCGGTCGGCCACGCCTCGCCCGGCGACGACCGCGAGCGCGGTGAAGAGGAGGGCGAGCAGCAGCGTCAGCCTGGGCCGGGCCGTGACGGCCCGCGTCCAGCCCCCGACGTCGGAGTCGTGGTTGACATCAGCCATGACAAAAGGTGTCCTCTCCCCGTAGTGCGACGTAGAATCGCAAATGCGAACTGTCGCTCGCGTTTCAAGAATGCGAGCGACCGCTCGTGTTTGTCAATACCCCTGGGGAGTCACCGTGTCCGAGGCGGAAGAGCGGCAGCCGCGCCGTCGGCAGGCCCGCGGCGAGCGGCGTGTCACACAGCTCCTCCAGGCCGCCGCCAGCGTGTTCTGCGCGCTGGGCTACACGGCGTCCAGCACCAACGCGATCGCCCGCGAGGCGGGGGTGTCGCCGGGCACGCTCTACCAGTTCTTCCCGAACAAGGAGGCCATCGCGGTCGAGCTGGGCAGCCAGCTCGCCAAGGAGATGGAAGCCACCCACGGCCGGGTCTTCACCGTCGAGAACGCCTTGCTGCCGCTGGACGAGATGATCGACGCCGTCGCCGGTCCCTTCATCGAGTTCAACTGCGCCAACCCGGCCTTCCTCGCCCTGATCAAGGGCCCGGACACTCCCGGCAAGGTCGCCGAGGGCCACGACGAGCTGCACGCGTCACTGCTCGCGCGCCTCACCGAACTGCTCGGCGTCCGTCAGCCGTCGCTGTCCACAGCGGAACGCACGCTTGTGGCGCAGATGTCCTTCGCGATGTTCAAGGCAGGACTCGACCTCGTCGTCCAGCACGAGGGCGAGGAACGGGACGCGTACGCGCGGGAGATGAAGGGGATGCTCTACCGCTATCTGGCGCCCTACCTGGGCACCGGGGCGGTCACTGGTCAGGGCACGGCCGCCGCCCCCGACGCAGCCGCCGCCCCGGACAAGGGCGCCGCCCCGGGCAAGAGCCCAGAAGACAGCACGGACACCGCCGCCGCGCGCTGACTCCGGGTCCGGGGACGCGGCCGACGGCTACTTGCCGCGACCGGCCGAGAAACAGGGAAATCCGCCCCGGTCCTTGCCCGGTGGCGGACTTGTGCGCGCGACAGTGGCGCCTGTGACGGATGTCGATGTGGTGGTGGCCGCTGCCCCTGGTCCCGCGGGCAGGCCACCGGCCGGTCCCGTACCACCACCGCCGGAGGGTCCCGGTACGACCACCGCGTCACCCGCGAAGGACGCCCGTACCACCATCGAGGGAGGCCGGGACGCCTCGCGCTCCCCCACCAGGCGTGGATCACGGCGCTCACGCGCCCGCGAGATCCACTGCACCAGCGTGCCGATACCGGCGACGAGCATCGATATACCGAGCCCCAGACAGAGGGCGAAGAAGGAGTTGGAAGCGGCTTTGCCGCTGAAATAACCGGCTCCGACGGAATAGCTGGCCCAGACGGCCTCCGCGACACCCGCGCCCACCGCGTAACGCCGGGCGGGATAGCGCACGACACCCGCCGCGAGACCGCCTATCACTCGGCCGCTGGGCAGAAAGCGCACGCCGATCACAAAGGGCACACCGTGCCGCTGTATCCGCAAGGCGGCCCATCTGAGCAGCGCCGCCCGGCGTTCGTCGCGCTCCATGCGGGCCAGGACACGGCCGCTGAGCGCCCGGCCGGTGCGGTGGATCAGCATGTCGCCGAGGACCGCGCTGCCCGCCACCACCAGCAGCACGAGGGCGATGTCCAGCCGTCCCTCGGCCGCCATCACTCCGCCGGTCACGAGCAGCACGGAGTTGGGCACGAGCGGCGGGGCCGTGGTGAGGGCCAGTACCGCGTATGCCCAGAAGACGTGTCCACCTCGCAGGTACTCAGCGAGACCCGAGGTGAAGTCCAGTGACGACACGTTCAGTGCAACGTCCATTCCACCGCCCCTCTTCCCGCCCCCGGGCTTCAAAACTGACAGCGGCCGGCGGGACGGGGCAAGGGGGTTTCCCCTGGATCAGGGGATTCCTCGGGGGCTCCCAGGAGAATTCATCCTGAGGGTCCAGTCGGGCTACTCCTCAGGGAGTACGGGCGCGCCTGTCACGGAACGCGGAATGCTCCCGGCGCACTGGACCTCCGGAGCACAGGGCCTCCGGAGCGCAGGACCTCCGGGTCACCGGGTCACCGGGTCACCGGCCGAGCAGTTCGCCGCCGTTGCACTGAAGGATCTCGCCGGTGATGAAGCCGGCCTCGGGGGACGCGAGGAAGAGCACGGCCGCCGCCACGTCGGCGGGGTGGCCGACGCGGCCCACGAGCGTGCGCCCGGCCCGCCGGGTCAGCTCGGCGTCGTTGAGCCGCGAGCCGAAGAATTCGGTGCCCGCCACGGTGCCGGGCGCCACGATGTTGCACGTGACGCCCTGCGGGCCGAGCTGGGCGGCCAGCGAGTGGTTCCAGGCGTGCAGGGCGGCTTTGGAGGCCCCGTAGGAGCCGCCGCCGCGCAGCGCGGCCACCGAGGTGACCGTGACCACCCGGCCGCTGTCGGTGAAGCGGTCCCGCAGCGATTCGGTCAGCAGCACCGCGGTCAGCACATTGCGCTCGAAGTCGCCGCGCCAGCGGGCGAGCACCCCGTGCGGGCCCGCGCCGATCGCCAGCTCCCGGCTGCCCGCGTTGTTCACCAGGACGTCGACCTGCTCGGGCAGGTGCCGGAGCGCCGCCTCGACGTCGTCGGGGTCGGCCAGGTCGCAGGCGACCGGGGTGACGTCCAGCCCGCGTTCCCGGCGCAGCTCCTCCGCGGTGGCGTGCAGGACCTCACGGCGACGGCCGACGATCGTGACGTGGTGGCCCTCCTCGGCGAAGCGGATCGAGATCGCCCGACCGATGCCCGTACCCCCGCCGGTCACGACGACGCTGCGGCCCGCTGTCCCGTTCTGTGCCATGTACTCCGCCCCTCATGAGGAGACAGCACGCTACGGGATCGCCCCATACCGCCCGCGAGCGGGGTAGCCTGCGAAAACGCCCCCATTCGAAGAGACGTAGATCACAGGGCTTGGAACGTAACCATTACGGTGGTTCGTGGGTCTTATGTCTTGAGCACCGCGCTCCCGGCGGAGCCGGTGGGGGGCTGCGGAACGGGCTGTCTTGGGGGACGGCCCGGGAATGCGTCGCCGGGGCGATGTCCGGGGAGCTTTGAGCGGCCCTCCCGGGCCGCAGTCGTCCCGGCACGGCGCAGCCGCCGAAAGACGCCCGGTCGGACCCGTGGGGGGATCCGTTCCGGGAACGGGAGCGCCCCGTGCCGGACCCGTGGGGGGATCCAGCGCGGGGCGCTTCTTCATGCGTGGCGGGGCCAGGCTCAGCCCGTGGTTCAGCGGCCCTCGACGGGCACGTAGTCGCGGATCTCGACGCCCGTGTAGATCTGCCGCGGACGGCCGATGCGGGAGCCGGGCTCCTTGATCATCTCGTGCCACTGGGCGATCCAGCCGGGCAGCCGCCCGATGGCGAACAGCACGGTGAACATGCTGGTCGGGAAGCCCATGGCCCGGTAGATCAGGCCGGTGTAGAAGTCCACGTTCGGGTACAGCTTGCGCGAGACGAAGTAGTCGTCGCCGAGCGCGTGCTCTTCGAGCTTGAGCGCGATGTCCAGAAGCTCGTCGGACTTGCCGAGCGCCGACAGGACGTCGTGCGCGGCCGACTTGATGATCTTCGCCCGGGGGTCGAAGTTCTTGTAGACGCGGTGTCCGAAGCCCATGAGCTTCACACCGTCTTCCTTGTTCTTCACCTTGCGGATGAAGGCGTCCACGTCGCCGCCGTCGGCCTGGATGCCTTCCAGCATCTCCAGCACCGACTGGTTGGCGCCACCGTGCAGGGGGCCCCACAGCGCGCTGATACCGGCCGAGATCGAGGCGAACTGGTTCGCCTGCGAGGAGCCGACCAGCCGGACCGTCGACGTCGAACAGTTCTGCTCGTGGTCGGCGTGCAGGATGAAGAGCTTGTCGAGGGCGCTGACCACGACCGGGTCGAGCTCGTACTCCTCGGCCGGCACGGAGAACGTCATGCGCAGGAAGTTCTCGACATAGCCGAGGTCGTTGCGCGGGTAGACCACCGGCTGACCGACGGACTTCTTGTACGCGTACGCCGCGATGGTCGGCAGCTTGGCGAGCAGCCGGATCGTGGAGAGGTGGCGCTGCTCGGGATCGAACGGGTTGTGGCTGTCCTGGTAGAAGGTCGACAGCGCGCTCACCACGGACGACAGCATCGCCATCGGGTGGGCGTCACGGGGGAAGCCGTCGTAGAACCGTTTGACGTCCTCGTGCAAAAGGGTGTGCTGGGTGATCTCGCCCTTGAACTCCGCCAGCTCGTCGACCGTCGGCAGTTCGCCGTTGATCAGCAGGTAGGCGGTCTCCAGGAAGCTTCCGCGCTCGGCGAGCTGCTCGATCGGGTAACCGCGGTAGCGCAGGATGCCTTCCTCACCATCGAGGAAGGTGATCGCGGACTTGTAGGCCGCAGTGTTGCCGTAACCGCTGTCCAGGGTGACCAGCCCGGTGTCGGCGCGCAGCTTGCCGATGTCGAAGCCGTTGTCACCGACGGTGCTGTCAACCACCGGGTAGCTGTACTCGCCGTCCCCATACCGCAGTACTACAGACTTGTCGCTCACGTCATTCCCTCACCGACGGTGTTGCCTCTTCTTCGAGGTGCCCTGACGAGGTCCACTGTCCCCCATTTGGCACTGGCGTGTGCACTCGGGGTCGGCCATCGGGCCGAAAGGTGGCACTCAGTGCCTATTTTGCGCCCCTGGACAGCCGGTGGTCGAGAGCCGTGAAGCGCTTTCCCGCCGACACCGTCCGCACCGCCTGACCGATGGCGCGACGCGATCCGACCAGCACGACGAGCCGCTTCGCCCTGGTCACAGCGGTGTAGAGCAGATTGCGCTGCAGCATCATCCAGGCACTGGTGGTGACAGGGATCACCACGGCCGGATACTCGCTGCCCTGCGAGCGGTGGATCGTCACCGCATACGCGTGGGCCAGCTCGTCCAGCTCGTCGAAGTCGTACGGGATCTCCTCGTCCTCGTCGGTGTGCACGGTGAGGCGCTGCTCGACGGTGTCCAGCCCGGTGACCACGCCGACCGTGCCGTTGAAGACGCCGTTCGCGCCCTTGTCGTAGTTGTTCCTGATCTGCGTGACCTTGTCGCCGACCCGGAAGGTCCGGCCGCCGAACCGGCGCTCGGGCAGGTCGGGCCGCGCCGGGGTGACGGCCTGCTGGAGCAGTCCGTTGAGCACGCCCGCGCCCGCGGGACCCCGGTGCATCGGCGCGAGCACCTGGACGTCACGGCGCGGGTCGAGCCCGAAGCGGGCCGGGATGCGGCGGGCCACCACGTCCACGGTCAGCCTGGCCACCTCCTCCGAGTCCTCCTCGGCGAAGAGGAAGAAGTCGGGCAGGCCCTGAGTGAGCGGCGGGACACCGGAGTTGATCCGGTGCGCGTTGGTCACCACCCCGGACTGCTGGGCCTGCCGGAAGATACGTGTGAGCCGCACGGCGGGCACGGGGCCGTCCGCCGCGAGCAGGTCACGCAGCACCTCACCCGCGCCGACGCTCGGCAACTGGTCCACATCGCCGACGAACAGCAGGTGCGCGCCCGGCGGCACCGCCTTCACCAGCTTGTTCGCCAACAGCAGGTCGAGCATCGACGCCTCGTCGACCACCACCAGATCCGCGTCCAGCGGCCGGTCCTTGTCGTACGCCGCGTCGCCGCCCGGCTTCAGCTCCAGCAGCCGGTGCACGGTCGAGGCCTCGGCACCGGTCAGCTCGGCCAGCCGCTTGGCGGCGCGGCCGGTCGGGGCGGCCAGCACCACCTTGGCCTTCTTCGCGCGCGCCAGCTCCACCACCGAGCGCACGGTGAACGACTTGCCGCAGCCGGGGCCGCCGGTGAGCACGGCGACCTTCTCGGTCAGCGCCAGCCGTACCGCCTCCTGCTGTTCCGGTGCGAGATCGGCCCCCGTCCTGGTTGCCAGCCAGGCCAGCGCCTTGTCCCACTCCACGTCCCGGAAGGCGGGCAGCCGGTCCTCCGGTCCGCGCAGCAGCCGCAGCAACTGGGCGGCGAGCGATATCTCGGCCCGGTGGAAGGGGACCAGGTAGACGGCCTTCACCTGTTCCTCGTGCCCGTCCGGCGAGGGCACGCTCTCCCGGACGACGCCCTCCTCCTCGGCCAGCTCGCCCAGGCAGTCGATCACCAGGCCCGTGTCGACCTGGAGCAGCTTCACCGAGTCCGCGATCAGCCGTTCCTCGGGCAGATAGCAGTTGCCGCCGTCAGTGGCCTGCGACAGGGCGTACTGCAATCCGGCCTTGACCCGCTCCGGGCTGTCGTGGGGTATCCCGACCGCCTGCGCGATCCGGTCCGCGGTCAGGAAGCCGATCCCCCAGACCTCGGCGGCCAGCCGGTACGGCTGGTTCTTCACCACGGAGATCGACGCGTCCCCGTAGCCCTTGTAGATCCGCACGGCGATGGAAGTGGACACCCCCACTCCCTGGAGGAAGACCATCACCTCCTTGATCGCCTTCTGCTCCTCCCACGCGGCGGCGATCAGCTTGGTGCGCTTGGGGCCAAGCCCCGGCACCTCGATCAGCCGCTTCGGCTCGCCCTCGATGATCTCCAGCGTGCCGGTGCCGAAGTGGTCGACGATCCGCTCCGCGATCCTCGGCCCGATGCCCTTGATCAGCCCCGATCCCAGGTAGCGGCGTATCCCCTGGATCGTGGCCGGCAGCACCGTCGTGTAGTTCTCGACACTGAACTGCTTGCCGTACTGCGGATGCGAGCCCCAGCGGCCGTGCATCCGCAGCGACTCCCCCGGCTGCGCCCCCAGCAGCGCGCCGACGACCGTCAGCAGATCCCCCGAGCCACGGCCGGTGTCCACCCGCGCGACCGTGTACCCGGTGTCCTCGTTGGCGTAGGTGATCCGTTCCAGGACGCCGTCCAGCACGGCCAGCCCCGACTCGCCCATGCCCGGCCTCCCTTCCCGGCCCTCCCGTTGGTGATCTGTTCCGAAGGTACCGGTTGGCTCGGACACCCCGTTGCCGCCCTGTGGATAACTCTCCGGCGGCAACTCCCCCTGTGGACAACGCCGCTCGGGCCACCCGGCTGCGGCCCTTCACGCGTTCGGCCGAACTCCGGGGGCCGCCGCTCGCGCGCCCGCGTAGCGTCCGGCACATGAGCGACCGACCGCTGCAGGACGAAGTGCTGACCGAGCTGGGTGACGAGCGGCTTCAGGAACTGGCCGATCGGCTCGGCACGGACACGGACGCGGCTCGGCAGGTCGTGGGCGCCTCGGTCGGTTCGCTGACCGGTGTGGTCACGGATGAGGCGGTGACACCGGGCGGGACCGCGGAGTTGAGCCAGGCGCTGGAGCAGGCCGCCTCGGAACCGGAGCCGCTCACCGGGGTCGCCGGTTTCGCGGGGCTCGGCACGGGCGTGGGCGGCGGTCTGCTCACCACAGTGCTGCGCAAGGCGACCGCGCCGACGGCCCGCGCGGTGTCGAAGCGGACGGGTCTTCCGGTGGCGGCGGTCACGGGGGCGCTGGAGACGCTCATTCCCGTGGTGGCGACGGTGCTGGCCAAGCGGGCCCGCCGGGCGAAGTGAGGCGGACGCGGCGAGCCGCCCCGGCGGTCACAGCGTCCGCACAGAGATACGAAAGAGGTCCGGCACAAGGCCGGACCTCTTTCGTTTCCCCCCTGCTACCCCCGAAGCCCCCCTCGGGCGCATTTCCCTCTCGGCTCCGTGAAACCCCTCCCAGGAGCCTTGATGCCCAGTAAGACCACCGACCCCCCGGAAGGGTTGTACGACGGATGCGTAATCTCTCAAGTTTTTTTCAGAGAACGTGCCGGAGGTACCGATCGGCGATCTCGGCGACCAGTTCAGCGCCGTCCCTGGCCCACAGCGCGGGGTTGAAGATCTCCACCTCGACCGGCCCGCGAAAGCCCGTCGCGTCCACCCGCTCACGCAGTCCCCGCAGGTCGACGCAGCCGTCACCGAGCTGTCCCCGCCCCAGCAGCACCCCCTCCGGCAGGGGCGTCACCCAGTCGGCGACCTGGAAGGAGGCGATCCTGCCTCCCGCTCCGGCCCGGACGATCTGCGTAGGCACCATGTCATCCCACCACAGGTGATACGTGTCGACCACGACACCCACCTGGTCCGCGGGGAAGCGCTCGGCGATGTCCAGCGCCTGGCCGAGCGTGGAGACCACACACCGGTCGGAGGCGTACATCGGGTGCAGAGGCTCGATCGCGAGCCGTACCCCGCGCTCCGCCGCGTAGGGCGCCAGCTCGCCGATCGCGTCGGCGACCCGCTCCCTGGCGGCGGCGATGTCGCGGTCGCCCGCGGGCAGGCCGCCGGAAACCAGCACCAAGGTGGCCGTTCCCAGCGTCGCCGCCTCGTCGATCGCCGCGCGGTTGTCGTCCAGCGCGGTCGCCCGCTCCGCCGGGTCGGTCGCGGTGAAGAATCCGCCGCGGCACAGCGATGTCACGGTGAGCCCGCTGTCCCGCATCAGGTCCGCTGCACGCTCGACGCCGTACTCCCGCACCGGCGCCCGCCACAGCCCCACCGAGCCGATCCCGGCCGCCACGCAGCCCTTGGCCAGCTCGGGCAGCGACCACTGCTTGACGGTCTCCTGGTTGATGCTCAGCCGCGAGAGGTCGCCGGTCACGTCGCTGTGCACGTCGTCGTGAGAGGCGGATGCGGAGGACTCGGGGTCGGGCGACGTCGGTACGGTCATGCGTCCACTCCGTATACGGCGAGCAGGCCGCGCATCCGAGCCTCGGCGAGTCCGGGGTCGGGGAACAGGCCGATCCGGTCGGCCAGTTCGTAGGCGCGGGCGAGATGCGGCAGGGAACGGGCCGACTGGAGACCGCCGACCATGCTGAAGTGCGACTGGTGCCCGGCCAGCCAGGCGAGCAGGACGACACCGGTCTTGTAGAAGCGTGTCGGTGTCTGGAACAGGTGCCGGGACAACTCGACGGTGGGGTCGAGGACGCGGCGGAAACCGGCGTCGTCCCCGGTGTCGAGGGCGCTGACGGCAGCCGACGCCAGGGGCGCGAGCGGGTCGAAGATGCCGAGCAGCGCGTGGCTGAAGCCCTGTTCGTCGCCCTCGATCAGCTCGGGGTAGTTGAAGTCGTCGCCGGTGTAGCAGCGCACGCCCTGCGGCAGGCGGCGGCGCAGTTCGACCTCGCGCCGCGCGTCGAGCAGCGAGATCTTCACGCCGTCGATCTTGTCCGGGTGGGCCTTGATGACGTCGAGGAAGGTGTCGGTCGCCGCGTCCAGATCGTCGCTGCCCCAGTACCCGGCGAGCGCCGGGTCGAACATCGGGCCGAGCCAGTGCAGGATCACCGGGTCACCGGCCTGACGCAGCAGCCGCCCGTACACCTCCAGATAGTCCTCAGGGCCCTTCGCGACCGCGGCGAGGGCGCGGGACGCCATGAGGACGGCCTGCGAACCGGTCGCCTCGACGAGCGCCAACTGCTCCTCGTAGGCGGCGGCGACCTCGTCCAGTGTGGCGGCGGGACCGGTGAGCTGGTCGGTGCCGACACCGCAGGCGATCCGGCCGCCGACGGCGCGCGCCTCGGCCGCCGACCTGCGGATCAGCTCCGCCGCGCCCGCCCAGTCGAGCCCCATGCCGCGCTGCGCGGTGTCCATGGCCTCGGCCACGCCCAGCCCGTGCGACCACAGATGGCGGCGGAAGGCGAGAGTGGCGTCCCAGTCGACGGCCGCGGGCTCGTCCGCCGCCGTCCGCAGCGGGTCGGCCACGACATGGGCGGCGGAGTACACGACACGGCTGCGCAGCGGAAGATCCGCGCTATAGGTGACGGATTCCGAACGCGGCACATAGGTGCGCGTTTCACCGGACGCGTCCGGCAGCAGGATGCTCACAGGGCCAGCTCCGGAACCTCGAAGCGGCGGCCCTGCGCGGAGGAGGCCAGGCCGAGTTCGGCGAGCTGGACGCCCCGGGCACCGGCCAGCAGGTCCCACTGCCAGGGCTCGTCGAGCGCGACGTGCCGCAGGAACAGCTCCCACTGGACCTTGAATCCGTTGTCGAAGTCGCCGTTGTCCGGGACCTCCTGCCACTGGTCCCTGAAGGACTCGGTGGCGGGCAGGTCCGGATTCCACACCGGCTTCGGCGTGGCGGAACGGTGCTGGACGCGGCAGTTGCGCAGCCCGGCGACCGCGGAGCCGTGCGTGCCGTCGACCTGGAACTCCACCAATTCGTCGCGGTTGACGCGCACCGCCCAGGAGGAGTTGATCTGTGCGACGGCGCCGCCCTCGAGTTCGAAGACACCGTAGGCGGCGTCGTCCGCGGTGGCGTCGTACGGCTTGTCCTTCTCGTCCCAGCGCTGCGGGATGTGGGTGGTGGCCAGCGCCTGGACGGTACGGACCCGGCCGAACAGCTCGTGCAGCAGGTACTCCCAGTGCGGGAACATGTCGGCCACGATGCCGCCGCCGTCCTCCGAGCGGTAGTTCCAGGAGGGGCGTTGGGCGCTCTGCCAGTCGCCTTCGAAGACCCAGTAGCCGAATTCGCCGCGGATGGACAGGATCCGGCCGAAGAAGCCGCCGTCGATGAGCCGCTTGAGCTTCAGCAGGCCCGGCAGGAAGAGCTTGTCCTGCACGACGCCGTGCTTGACGCCCGCGGATGTGGCGAGCCGGGCGAGTTCCAACGCTCCGTCGAGTGAGGTGGCGGTGGGCTTCTCGCAGTAGATGTGCTTGCCCGCGGCGATGGCCGCCTTCAGCGCGGTCTCGCGGGCCGCGGTCACCTGCGAGTCGAAGTAGATGTCGACGGAGGGGTCGGCGAGGACGGCGTCGAGGTCGGTCGACCAGTGCTCGATGCCGTGCCGCTCGGCCATGGCCCGCAGCGCGTGCTCGCGCCGGCCCAGCAGGATCGGCTCGGGCCACAGCGTGGTGCCGTCGCCGAGGTCGAGTCCTCCCTGCTCACGCAGGCTCAGGATGGAGCGGACCAGGTGCTGCCGGTATCCCATCCGCCCGGTGACGCCGTTCATGGCGATCCGCACTGTCCTGCGTGTCACGTGACAAGTCCTCTCGTCGCTGCCGGATGCAGGGAACGCGCCCACGGTCACCAGCAAGGCGATAGCAAGCGCTTTCTTCTCGTTTACGCTAGCTGCCACGGCCTGCGTTCGACAAGAGTCTCCTGGTGGTGAATGGAAGCGCTTTCTCTCACATGCGCCACCGCTCCCCCTCGCGTCCACGAAGTGAGACCATGTGCCCCTGCGAGCGGGAACGCGCACCTCACGGCGCCCCTCGCGCCCACCGCCCCCTGCAGAAGGACCGGACCGAGATGGCAGTGACTCTGGCCGATGTGGCGGCGCGCGCCGGAGTGTCGTCGGCGACCGTTTCCCGTGTTCTGAACGGCAACTACCCGGTCGCGGGAAGCACTCGGGAGCGGGTCAGGCGCGCCGTCGCCGAACTGGACTATGTCGTCAACGGCCAGGCGCGGGCCCTCGCCGCCGCCACCTCCGACCTGGTCGGCGTCCTCGTCAACGATGTCGCCGACCCCTTCTTCGGGCTCATCGCGAGCGCCGTCCAGGCCGAGATCAGCGCGGGCGCGGCGCCGGGCGGCGGCAAGCTCGCCGTCGTGTGCAACACCGGTGGATCCCCCGAGGCCGAACTCACCTATCTCACGCTGCTCGAACGCCAGCGCGCGGCGGGCGTGGTCCTCACCGGGGGCGCCGTGGAGAGCGCGGAGCACACGGCGGCGGTCACCGCGCGGCTCACCCGGCTCGCCGCGTCCGGCGCCAATGTCGTGCTGTGCGGCCGTCCCCCGCTGACCCTGCCGGACAGCGGGCTCGTCGCGGCCACCGTCGCCTTCGACAACCGCGGCGGCGCGCGGCGGCTGACCGAGCACCTGCTGTCCCTGGGCCACCGCCGAATCGGTTACGTGACGGGGCCGGTCGAGCGCAGCACCTCCCGGCACCGGCTGGAGGGCCACCGTGCGGCCCTGGCCGCGAGCGGCACCCGGATCACCTCGGATCCGGAGGCGTACGCGGAGCGGCTGACGGTGCACGGGACGTACGACCGGGCGTCGGGTTACGACGCCGCGCTCGAACTGCTGCGGCGGGACGCGGGTCTGACCGCGATCGTGGCCGCGAACGACACGGTCGCGCTCGGCGTGTGCGCGGCGCTGCGGGACCAGGGGCTGAGCATTCCCGGTGACGTGTCGGTCGCCGGATTCGACGATCTGCCGTTCAGCGCCGATGTCTCCCCGGCCCTGACGACGGTCCGCATTCCCTTGCAGGAGGCGGGCGCGCGAGCCGGGCGGTTGGTGATGGGGCGGCTGTCCCCGCCGCCGGGCGGGGTCGCCACGATCCGTACGGAACTCATGGTCCGCGGGTCGACCGCGCCGCCGTCGGACCGGTCCGACTGAAGTTATCCACAGGTTTCGGAGGGGTCTTCCGCCCGGCCCCGCATCCGCCTACCTTTGACTCAGGCAAAGGAAATGGGGGATTGATCATGGCCGTCCGGGAGATCCGCGAATTCAACCGCTTCTACACCAACCTGATCGGTGCGCTCGACTACAGCCGCCACCTGCACACACCGTTCACCCTCACCGAGGCGCGCGTGCTGTACGAGCTGGCGCACGCCCCGCGGACCGACGCGGCCGACCTGCGGGTGGAGTTGTCGCTGGACGCGGGCCATCTCAGCCGGATGCTGGCCAAATTCGAGGAGCGGCAACTGGTCACCCGCGGCCCGTCAGAACAGGACGCCAGGCGGCAGCGGATAGAGCTGACCACGCACGGGAGGCAGGCCGCGTCGCTGCTGGAGGAGCGGTCGGAGGAAGCCGTCGGCTCGCTGGTGGACCGCATACGTCCGCAGGACCGGCCGCGGCTGTCCGAGGCGATGCGGACGGTTCGGGAAATACTGCGCGACAACACCGTCAGCGGCGACAGCGGTGGCGACGGCCGTGCCCCGGCCACCGGCGGCGAGCCGTCCGCGTCGCGGGTCGTGCTGCGCGGCGCGCGCCCCGGCGATCTGGGGTGGTCCATCGAGCGCAACGCGGAGGTCTACGCGACGGAGTTCGGGTGGAACGAGGAGTACGAGGCGCTGGTCGCCCAGATCGTCGCGGACTTCGCCGCCCATCGCGATCCGGAGCGCGACGCGGTGTGGATCGCCGAACTCGACGGACAGCGGGCGGGCTGCGTCTTCTGTGTACGCGACAAGGAGCCGGGCACCGCGCGGCTACGGCTGCTGCTGGTCGATCCGGCCGCCCGGGGGCACGGCATAGGCAAGTTGTTGGTGGACGAATGCATCGCCTTCGCCCGCTCCGCCGGCTACACCGATCTGGTCCTGTGGACCAATGACATACTGGCCGGCGCCCGAACGATCTATCAGCGCGCGGGATTCGAACTCGTCGCGGAGCAGCGGCATCACAGCTTCGGCCGCGAACTCATGGGGCAGGACTGGCACTTGGCGCTGTAGGGGACAGCGCCGCGGGGCCGACACGACATCGCAGACACGGTACAGGGGGATTCCATGGCGATTTCGATGCAGAAGGTGGAGCAGACCGCGCCCGGTCTGGTCAGCCTCTACAAGCAGGCGGCCGTCAGCCTGGACAAGCACCGGCTGTCGGGCGAAAGCGCCGCGGTCTATCTGGTGCTCGACCGCTCGGGCAGCATGCGGGAGTTCTACAACGACGGCACCGTCCAGCATCTCGCCGAGCAGACACTCGGCCTGGCCGCGCATTTCGACGACGACGGCATCGTCCCCGTCGTATTCTTCTCCACCGAGGTCGACGGTGTGGACGAGGTGTCGCTGACGCGGTACGGCGGCCGGATCAACAAGCTCAATGAGGCGTACGGCCATATGGGTCGCACCAATTACGCGGCTGCCATGGAAGCGGTCATCGAGCACTATCAGCGGTCGGGGTCGACGGCGCCCGCGTTCGTGGTGTTCCAGACCGACGGCGGGCCGATCAACAAGGGCGCGACCATCGAGGTGCTGTGCAAGGCGGCGAAGCTGCCGATCTTCTGGCAGTTCGTGGGATTCGGGGACGACGAATTCCGCTTCCTGCGGCGGCTGGACGAACTGCCGGTACCCGCCAAACGGGTGGTGGACAACGCGGGGTTCTTCCCCGCGGGCAAGGACCCGCGATCGATATCCGACGCGGTGCTGTACGACCAGCTCATGGCGGAGTTCCCCGACTGGCTGGCGGCGGCCCGCGCGCAGGGCATCGTCGGCGGCTGAACAGGTGCCGAGCAGGGGCTGAACACGGGTCGGGCGGGGCCGAACGCGGTTGACCCGGCAGGAAGCGGTGCCTAGTGTCCGGCGAATGAAACTCGCCTTCTCCACTCTCGGCGTCCCGGCCCTGCCCATCGAGCAGGTGGTGCGGCTCGCGACGGAAAACGGCTTCCACGGCGTCGAATTGCGCGCCAGCGACGAGGAACCGGTCCACCCCGGTCTCTCGGCCGGTGAACGCGCCGACGTGGTGGAGCAGTTCGGCAAGGCCGGGGTCGAGATCCTCACCGTGGCCGCCTACGCCAAGGTGGCCGCGCCCGGGGACGACCAGCCGGTGCTCGACGAGATCGGCGCGGCGATGACCCTCGCGGCCGATCTGGGGGCCTCCTACGTGCGGGTGTTCCCCGGCGGAGGCGACACCGAGTCGCAGGAGGCGGACGCGGTCGCCGCGCGCCGGCTCGCAGCGGTGGCGCCGGTCGCCGCCGACCTCGGGGTGCGGGTGCTGCTGGAGACCCATGACTCGCACCGCGGCGGCGCCGATGTCGCGCGGATCCTGGGCCTGGTCGGACACCAGGGGGTCGGCACGATCTGGGACGTGATGCACACCTGGCTGGCGGGAGAGCAGCCGTCCACGACCTATCCGGCACTGGCCCCGTACCTGGGCTATGTCCAGGTCAAGGACATCGCCTCGGCGGCGGACACCACACCGCTGGCGCTGGGGGCCGGGGTGCTGCCGCTGGCGGAGACCGTCGAGGTGCTGAGCCGGGCGGACTGGGACGGCTGGCTGTGCTGGGAGTACGAGAAGCGCTGGTATCCGCAGGTGCCGGAGTTGGCGGGGCTGCTCGGCCCGGCGCGCGAGCACCTGTCCCGGTTGCTGGCCGACTCGGCCTGAACGGCATGCTCGATCTGGCGCGGCTGAGGGCGCTGCACGCGGTGCACGTCCACGGGTCGGTGGGCGCGGCGGCCGAAGCGCTCGGCTACACGCCGTCGGCGGTCTCGCAGCAGATCTCCAAGCTGGAGCGGGAGACCAGGTCCGTGCTGCTGGAGCGGCACGGGCGCGGGGTGGCGCTCACGGACGCGGCGCATCTGCTGGTGGAGACCGCGCAGCGGCTGATGTCGATCGTGGAGGCGGCCGAGGTCACGCTGGAGGAGCAGCGCGGACGGCCCACGGGACGACTGACGCTGGCGGCGTTCCCGACGGCGGCCTGCGGGCTGCTACCCGGAGTGCTGGCGGAACTGACCGCGGCGCACCCCGCGTTGGAGCTCCGGCTGCTGGAAGTGGACGCGCATCTGTCGGTGGACCTGGTGGCGCGCGGGGCGGTGGACCTGGCCGTGGCGCACGACTGGGACATCGCGCCGCTGCCCGCGCCGCCTGGCTTGGAGCGGGCGGTCATCGGGGACGACCGGTGCGACGTACTGGTCCCTGCCGGGCACCGGTTGGCCGAGCGGGCGTCGCTGACGCGGGCGGATGTGGCGCACGAGCGGTGGATCTGCCAGCCGCCGGGGTCGGTGTGCCACGACTGGCTGGTGCGGACGTTGCGGGAGGCCGGGACGGAGCCGGACATGGCCTTCCAGGTCGGCGAGTACGGGACGCAGTTGGCGCTCGTGGGGGCAGGGCTCGGTATCGCGTTGGTGCCGAGGCTGGGGCGGGGACCGGTGCCCGAGGGCGTCGCGGTCGTACCGCTGGAGCCCGCTCCGGTGCGGCGGCTGTACGCGCTGTGGCGGACGGGGGCCGCGCGCAGGCCCTCGATCGTCGCGGCGGTCGACACGTTGAGGTCGCATTGGGCGGCTGGGCCCGGATCGGCCGCCGAGGACGGATGATCGGGGCATGCGCCCACGATTTCCGCACCGTCCGCCGCGCCCGCAGCCGGGCGGTGACCATGCCCCTGAGGCCATCGCGGAACCGTGCGGGGTCGGGGACCGTCACACCGGCATGCTGACCGTGAAGGTGAATCAGCGCGGAGCGGCCTGGGCCGTGGCACTGGCCGTTTCGCTGACCTTGGGTGCCGTCGCCTGCGGGAGCGGCACCTCGGACGCGGCGGACGGCGCGCCGTCCAGCACAACCGGGCCCGTGACGCCGAGCGGCGACACGACCACCGCGCCGCCGACGACCGGTGGCCCCACCACGGGCGGGGCGACGCCGGGGACGGGGTCGATCGCCAGTCGCGTCGTGTACTTCTCGTCGTCGGTGCGGGCCGTCGCGGGGACGCACGAGGTGCTGCGCGACCGGGGCGAGTTGGACCGTTTCGCCACCACTGTGGCGCACAGCGACGGGAAGACGGCGGCGGAGATCTCGGCGGGCGGGGCGGCGACGGACTTCGGGCGGTACGTGCTGGTCGGCTGGACCAAGTCGACCGGGTGCAGCGCGGCGACGTCGGCGACGCTGGGCGTGGCGGGCAACTCGCTGAAGCTGCGCGTCGAGCAGCCGACGCCGACGGCGGAGTGCCTGACGGACTTCCGCGTGACGGTGGTGTTCGAGGTGCCGAAGGACCGGATCCCGGCGCGACCCGCCTTCGGCTGACCGAAGGCGGGTCGCCAGGAGCCCAGAAGGCCAGAAGGGCAGAAGGGCGGCAGGCCAGGAAGGCGGGACCCGCCGGTTCCGTCGCACGGGCGACGGGTCCTCCCGTCACGCCACCGCGCGTACCTCGCCCGTGAAGGTGCGCCACAGCTCGGCGTAGCGGCCGTCGCGGGCCAGCAGCGCCGCGTGGGTGCCGTCCTCGATGACCCGCCCGTGGTCGAGGACGACGACCCGGTCCGCACGGGCCGCCGTGCTCAGCCGGTGCGCGACGACCAGCGTCGTACGCCGGGTGGCGAGCCGGTCGGCGGCCTGGTTGACGAGGGCTTCGGTGGCCAGGTCGAGGGCCGCGGTCGCCTCGTCGAGAAGCAGGACGGCGGGGTCGACCAGTTCGGCGCGGGCCAGGGCGATCAACTGCCGCTGTCCGGCCGACAGATTGCGGCCCCGCTCGGCGACCTGGTGGAGATAGCCGCCCTCCAGCGTCGCGATCATCGCGTGCGCGCCGACGGCCCGCGCCGCCGCCTCGACCTCGGCGTCGGTCGCGCCCATCCGTCCGTACGCGATGGCGTCGCGCACCGTGCCCGCGAAGAGGTACGGCTCCTGGGGGACGACGCCGAGGCGCTGCCGGTAGGCGGTGAGGTCGAGTTCACGGATGTCGGTGCCGTCGACCAGCACCGCGCCGTCGGTCGGGTCGTAGAACCGCGCGACCATCTTGACCAGGGTGGACTTGCCCGCGCCGGTCTCGCCGACGAAGGCGACGGTCTGTCCGGCGGGGATGCGCAGATTCACGCCGCTGAGCGCCTCCGCGCCCTCGGCCCCCTCGCCGCCGTACCTGAAGTGCAGGTCGCGGAAGGCGATCTCGCCGCGCAGCCTTCCGACCTCACGCGGCCGGGCGGCGGCCGGGGTGGCGGTCGGCTCGTGCAGCAGCTCACGGATCCGGCCGAGCGACACCGACGCCTGCTGGTAGCCGTCGAAGACCTGCGAGAGCTGCTGCACGGGTGAGAAGAACAGGTCGATGTAGAGCAGATACGCCACCAGCGCGCCCGCCGTGAGCGTCCCCGCGCTGATCCGGTGCGCGCCCACGATCAGGACGAGCGCCGCCGCCACGCTGGACAGCAGCTGAACGAAGGGGAAGTAGACGGAGATCAGGAACTGGCCGCGCACCCGCGCCGTCCGGTAGTCGTCACCGCGTTCGGCGAATCGTTCCGCCCCGCGCCGCTCCCCCCGGAACGCCTGCACGATCCGCAGACCCGCGACGTGCTCTTGGAGGTCGGCGTTGACGACGGCGATCCGCTCGCGCGCCAACTCGTACGCCTTCACCGACTTACGGCGGAAGACCCAGGTGGCGACGATCAGGATCGGCAGCGTGGCGAAGACCATCAGGGCGAGCTGGACGTCGATGGCGAGCAGCGCCACCAGGATGCCGAGGAAGGTGAGGACGCTGACCAGCGCCGTGACCAGCCCGGTCTGGAGGAACGTCGACAGCGCGTCCACGTCCGTGGTCATCCGCGTCATGATGCGGCCGGTCAGCTCGCGCTCGTAGTAGTCGAGGCCGAGCCGGTGCAGGTGCGCGAAGATCTTCACGCGCAGGGTGTAGAGGACGCGTTCGCCGGTGCGGCCGGTCAGCCGGGTCGAGCCCCACTCCGCCGCCCACTGCGCGATCACCAGGACCAGGCCGAGCAGCGACGCCACCCAGACCGCGCCGAGCGCCGCCTGCCGGACGCCCGCGTCGATGCCGTGCCGGATCAGCACCGGCAGCAGCAGTCCCGCGATGGCGTCCACGGCCACCAGCGCCAGGCTGAGCAGCAGCGGGGTGCGGAAGCCGCGCAGCACGCTGCCGAGGCCGAACTTCTCCTCGGCGGTCCGCGCCCGGTCCTCGTCGACCTCCGGGGTGTCCAGGGCGGGCGGCAGCGCGGCGACCTTGGCGAGCAGGTCGGGAGTGGCGGGCATGCCCGCCAGCGCGCCCGCCATGCCGCCCTGGGCGGGGGCGACCCGCGGCGGCCCGGAGGCGCCCGCGCCGGCGCTCCGCCGGTCGTCGTCCTCGGCCGCGGCGCGCCGGTCGGCAGGCCACAGCTCCGGAGTCACCGCCCCCGGAGCCACAGCCTCGGGACAAGCGCCGTCGCCCCGCGCCCGGCCGTCCTCGTCGAGCGGGCACTCGAAACCGTCGAGGCCGTCCGTACAGCCCTCGGTCCGCGCACCCGCCAGTTCGGCCTGCGCCGCGGCCATGTCCGTCTGCGCCGCCTCCCACTCGATCCGCCCCGCCGGGTCGAGGTCGACCACGTCGGCGCCGAGCGCGTCCGGGTCGGTGAGCAGCGCGCGGTAGAGCGGGCAGCGCTCCTGCAACTCCTCGTGCGTGCCGACGTCCGCCAGGCGTCCCGCGTCCAGTACGGCGATCCGGTCGGCGAGCGCCAGCGTGGAGCGGCGGTGGGCGATCAGCAGCGTCGTACGGCCGCGCATCACCTCGCGCAGCGCGTCGAAGATCTCCGCCTCCACCCGGGCGTCGACCGCCGAGGTGGCGTCGTCGAGCAGCAGCAGCCGGGGGTCGGTGAGGATCGCGCGGGCCAGGGCGACGCGCTGGCGCTGGCCGCCGGACAGGGTCAGGCCCTGCTCGCCGACGACCGTGTCGTAGCCGTCGGGCAGGTCGGAGATGAAGCCGTCCGCCTGCGCGGCGCGGGTGGCGGCGAGCATCTCCTCCTCAGTGGCGTCCGGGTGGCCGTAGAGGATGTTCGCCCGCACGCTGTCGGAGAACAGGAAGCTGTCCTCGGGGACCATGCCGATCGCGGACCGCAGCGATTCGAAGGTCAGCTCCCGTACGTCCACGCCGCCGACGCGTACGGCGCCGCCGGTCACGTCGTACAGCCGCGGCAGCAGCAGCGAGACCGTGGACTTGCCGGAGCCCGAGGAGCCGACGACGGCGACGGTCTCGCCGGGCTCGACGCGCAGGTCGAAGCCGTCGAGGACGGGCCGGTCCTCGGTGTAGCCGAAGGTGATGTGGTCGAAGTCGACGGTGGCGGGGGCGTCCGCGGGCAGCGTCCTGGTGCCGTCGGTCAGCGTGGGCTCGGTGTCGATCAGTTCGTAGACCCGCTCGACCCCGGCCCGCGCCTGCTGGCCGACGGTGAGCATCATCGTCAGCATCCGGACCGGGCCGGTGAGCTGCGCCAGGTAGGTGGAGAAGGCCACGAAGGTGCCGAGGGTGATCTGGCCGCGGGTCGCCATCCAGCCGCCGAGCGCCAGCATGCCGATCTGGCCGAGGGAGGGCACCGCCTGGAGCGCGGGGCTGTAGCGGGCGGTGAGGCGGATGGTACGGAGGCGGCCGGCGAACAGCTTGCGGCTGACCGTCTCCAGCTTGTCCATCTCCTGCTGCTCCTGGCCGAAGCCCTTCACCACGCGCACACCGGTGACCGAGCCGTCGACGATGCCCGCGACGGCCGCCGCCTGACCTTGCGCGTACCAGGTCGCGGGAAACAGCCGCTTACGCGACCGGTCGGCGATAAACCACAGAGCAGGGGCGACCGCGAGCGCGACCAGGGTGAGCAGCGGCGACAGCGTGAGCATCACCACGAGCGAGAGCACGAACAGCAGCAGATTGCCGATCATCATCGGCAGCATGAAGAGCAGACCCTGGATGAGCTGAAGGTCGCTGGTGGCGCGGCCGACGACCTGGCCGGTGCTCAACTCGTCCTGGCGGCGGCCGTCCAGGCGCATGATCGAGCGGAACATCTCATTGCGCAGGTCGTACTGGACGTCCAGGGCGAGCCGTCCGCCGTAGTAGCGCCGCACATAGGTGAGCACATAGACGACGACGGCCGCCGCGATCAAGGTGAACGCCCAGGGCGCGAGCGGCTTGTCGTGCTTGACGATCACGTCGTCGATGATCAGCTTCGGCACCAGCGGGACCAGCGCGGTCACCGCCATGCCGCCGAGTGACGCGCCCATCGCGAGCAGCACATTGCGGCGGTAGCGCCAGCAGTACGTGGTCAGCCGCCACAGCCAGCCCCGCTCCTTCAGCGTCCGCGCCGCCGCCCCCTCACCGGGGACAGGACCTTCCTTCGTCGTCCTCGCCCTGGTCAACGACCTTGCCACCCGCGTCCTCCAGCCCGTCCGTCCACCCGTTGCCGCCGGAGGCTGCAACGCTCCGGCGTGCGCGTTTCATCCTCCCGCAACAAATGGGAGACCAAGGTCGCGGGGCGGTGCGACCTTGGTCGTAGTCCCCGGGGCGACACCGGCCAGGCCGCCGAGGGGCCGCGAACAGGCCCGCGGGGCGGCCCTGGAGGGGCCGTCAGCGGGCCGCGGCGACCTGCCGGGACATGATCGTCGTCAGCTCGTAGGCGGTGTGCGAGGCCGCGACCGAGGTGATCTCGGCGTGGTCGTAGGCCGGGGCGACCTCGACGACATCGGCGGATACCAGGTGGCAGTCGGCCAGGCCCCGCAGGATCTCCAGCAGCTCGCGGGAGGTGAGGCCGCCGGCCTCCGGGGTGCCGGTGCCGGGCGCGTGCGCCGGGTCGAGCACGTCGATGTCGACCGAGATGTACAGCGGACGGTTCCCGACACGCTCCCTGAGCTGCTGCGCGACCTCGTCGACACCGCGCCGCATGACGTCGGCGGACGTCACGATCCCGAAGCCCATCTTCTCGTCGTCGTCCAGGTCCTTCCTGCCGTACAGCGGGCCGCGCGTGCCGACGTGCGACAGCGCCGACGTGTCGAGAATGCCCTCCTCGACCGCGCGCCGGAAGGGCGTGCCGTGGGTGTACTCGGCGCCGAAGTAGGTGTCCCAGGTGTCCAGGTGCGCGTCGAAGTGCAGCAGCGCCACCGGGCCGTGCTTGCGCGCGACGGCGCGCAGCAGGGGCAGCGCGATGGTGTGGTCGCCGCCGAGCGTCATCAGCCGGGCACCGGTGCCCAGCAGGTCGTCCGCCGCGGCCTGGACGGTCTCCACGGCCTCGTTGATGTCGAACGGGTTGGCGGCGATGTCGCCCGCGTCCGCGACCTGGGCGAGCGCGAAGGGCGACGCGTCCTGCGCCGGGTTGTACGGGCGCAGCAGCCGTGACGCCTCGCGGATCGCGTTGCCGCCGAACCTCGCGCCGGGCCGGTAGGAGACGCCGGAGTCGAAGGGTACGCCGACGACCGCGACGTCGGCGGCGCCGACCTCGTCCAGGCGCGGCAGGCGCGCGAAGGTGGCCGGTCCCGCGTAGCGCGGGATACGCGAGGAGTCGACGGGGCCGCGCGGCTCTGCGCTGCTCATGGGTGGCTGCCTCTTTCGTTGGGGATCGCCCGCCTGAGGGGCGAGGCCGACCCTACGTGGCCGCCGGAAGCCACCGGAATGTACGTTTCCTCCAATCGGGGGTTCCGATTACGCCTCGGCGTCGATCCCCGGCCGGACGCACGTCCGAGCGGCGGAGCGGGACAATGTGCGCATGCCCATGGATCCAGCTGCCGCAGCACCCACCCGCCAGGCCCTCGTCGCCCATCTGACCAGCACCCGGATAGCCGGCGACGTGGCGACCAGCCGCGAGAACAACCTCGACCACTTCCGGGCGCTGGCCGAGGGAAATCGCTACTACTGGTTCGGCCTGGAGCTGGGTGACCGCTGGGACGACCAGGCGGCGGTGCTGGAGCTGATGGCCGAGCGGTGCGGTGTCGTCGCCGATCCCGGGCACCGGCACGGGCAGGACACCATCGATCCCGAGCTGACGATCGACGCGCTCGACCGGATGGCCGATGTGCTGCACAAGGCGGCGGAAAACGGCTCCAGGGTGCTGGTGGCGACCGGTCACCCGGCGGGTCTGTTCGCCGTCCACTGGGAGCTGGCCGCCGCGCTGCGCGAGGCGGGCTGCACGCTGATCACCCCGTCGGAGCGCCTGTACGCGGACGGCGGTGAGATCCGGCACCTGGCGTCCGTTTCCATGGTCCACCGGGCGGGCGGTCTGGTGCACACCCACTCGCCCGACCCGATGCGGGAGATCCTGGACGCGCTGGAGCGCGACGGCGAGCCGCTGCCCGATCTGGTGATCGCCGACCACGGCTGGGCGGGGTACGCGGGCGAGCGCGGCATCGACACGGTCGGCTTCGCGGACTGCAACGACCCGGCGCTTTTCGTCGGCGAGGCGGAGGGCAGCCTGCTGGTGACCGTCCCGCTGGACGACAATGTGCCACCGCAGCACTACGCGCCGCTGACCGCGTATCTGCTGGCGACCGCCGATCTGACCGCCGCAGGTCAGGCCGCGCGGAACTGACGCGGTCCCGGTCCGTCGCTACGCTCGCTACCATCGTTGAGGGAACAAAAGGAACATCAGGGTCAAGAGGGGGCGAGGAAGGCAGGCGCAGTGGTCCAGGTCGTGATCGTCGATGACGAAGCACTGGTCAGGGCCGCCCTGCGAAGCATCCTCGAATCCTCCGGCGACATCCGGGTGGTCGCGGACTGCGACGGGCACGACGCCGTCGGGACGGTGACCGCGACGCGTCCCGGCCTCGTCCTGCTGGACGCGGTGATGCCGCCGCCCGACGACGGACTGACCGTCCTGCGCGCCCTGCGGGCACTGCCCTCGCCGCCCGCCGTCGCCATGCTGACCGCCTTCGACACCAGCGCCCATCTGCGCGCGGCGATGGCGGCGGGCGCCACCGGTTTCCTGCTCAAGGACACCGCGGTCGGCACCCTGATCGACGCGGTACGCGTCATGGCGCGCGGCGGCACCGTCTTCACCCCCACCGTGGGCCGCGCGGTCGTCGACGGCTTCCTGGGCGGTCCGCCCGGCTCCGACGGCGCGGAGGGGCCCGGTACGCCCGAGGCGTCCGCCCACGCCGCGGCCCTGGCGCCGCTGACCGACCGCGAGACCGAGGTGCTGCGGCTGCTGGCGGCCGGGCTGCCGAACGCCCGGATAGCCGCGGAGCTGGGGATCTCGGTCGGCACCGTCAAGGACCATGTGCGCGCGGTGCTGCGGAAGCTGGCCGCGCCCAACCGGGTGGCCGCCGCCGTCGTCGCGCACCAGGCCGGGCTGGTACGGGTGCCGAAGTGATCGTGAAGCCACGTGTCGCCCTGCCGGACGCCGCACTGTTCGCCCTCTCCGCGACCGAGGTGTGGGCGACGCGCTCCTTCGGCGGCCCGGTCTCGTTCGCCTTCGCGGCCCTGGGCACGCTGGCGCTGCTGTTCCGGCACCGCTTCCCGCTGATCGCCTTCGCCGCGACCCTGCCCGCCCTCTCGCTCGGCTACATCTGGTTCTCGCCGATGGGCGCGCTCTACGAGATCGCCGCGGGCGGCCCCGACCGTCACCGCGCACAAGGGTGGCCGTTTTCTCCGGCCCGGCCCTCGAAGAGCGCGCCCTCCGGTATGCCGCCCGCCACGTCCTTCGCCTCGGCGGCTCTCCTACCACCCGGGACGACGGCCGCTACCTCATCGGCCACGCTCACCCGTTCGGGTGAGCGCGTGATATCTCGCCGCGCCCTGCTGATCGGTGGCTGCGCGCTGCTCGCGGCGACGGTCTCCTGCGTGCCCTGGCCGTTCCGCGCCCCGGCGCCCTGGGGGCTGTCGGACACGATCCTCGCGGTGATGCTGTCCTCGCTGCTGGCCCTGGCGCCGACCGCGCTGGGCCTGTTCGCCGCCTCGCGGCGCGAGCTGGCCGGGCGGCTGGAGGAGCTGGCGGCCAGCAGGGAACGGGAGCGAGAACTGGCCGCGGAACAGGCGGTGGTACGGGAGCGGGCCCGGCTCGCCCGCGAGATGCACGACACCGTGGCGCACCACATCAGCCTGATCGCCGTGCAGTCCGGCGCCCTGGAGGCGACCGCACGGGGACCGCAGGCGCGGGCGGCGGCCGGGGCGGTGCGCGAGCTGAGCCGGGACGCGCTGGACGAGCTGCGCCGGATGGTGGGGCTGCTGCGGCTGCCGGTGACGTCGGGGCAGCCGCTGGACGCGGGCCCCGGCCTCGCGGGCATCCCCGCGCTGGTCGCCGCCGCGGGACCCGGCACGCACGGCGAACTGCCCGGCACCATGGCCCCGGCCGACGCCGCCCGCCTGCCCTCGGACGTCCAGCACGCCGCGTACCGCATCGTGCAGGAAGCGCTCACCAACATCCGCAAGCACGCGCCAGGCGCGGAAACCCGCGTCCTGGTGCGGCACAGCGGCGACGTGCTGGTGGTGGAGGTGCGCAACGGACCCGCGTCCGCGGCGCCGGGACCGGCCCTGCCGTCGGGCGGCCACGGTCTCGCCGGGCTGCGCGAGCGAGCGGTGCAGCTCGGCGGCGAATTCATCGCGTCGCCCGCGGCGACCGGGGGCTTTCTCGTACGGGCGACGCTGCCGGTCGGACCGGCGGTCGAGGCGGCGTAGGCGGAGCCGCCCGATCAGAGCCGGGGCGCGCCTCGGGAGCCACCGCGCCGGAATGCTCCGCGTGTCTGGTATCCGGGAGCGGAAATCCGCGCTCACCCGAAAGGGTGAGCGTCAGTCGCGCGGCACCCGCACCAGGCCCTCCTGGATCACCGAGACGGCGAGCTGCCCGTCGCGGGTGTAGATCCGGGCGGTGCCGAGGCCGCGACCGCCGGAGGCGGACGGGCTCTGCTGGTCGTAGAGCAGCCATTCGTCGGCCCGGAAGGGCCGGTGGAACCACATGGCGTGGTCCAGGCTCGCGCCGACCACGTCGCCGACGGTCCAGCCGCCGCGGCCGTGGGCGAGCAGGACCGAGTCGAGCAGCGTCATGTCCGACACATAGGTGGCGAGGCAGACGTGGAGCAGCGGGTCGTCGGCCAGTTTGCCGCGGGCGCGGAACCAGACCTGGGAGCGCGGTTCGCGGATGACACCCGCGGTGAGGAACGGCGGGTCCTCGACGTAACGCAGGTCGACGGCCGCGCGGGTCTCGAGTATCCGGTCGACCACCGTGGGGTCGGGGAACCGCGCGGCGTGTACGGGCAGCATCTCCTCGGCCGTCGGCAGCGTCTCCGGGTCGGGCGCGTACGGCATCGGCTCCTGGTGTTCCAGGCCCTCCTCGTGGACCTGGAAGGACGCCGAGAGGTGGAAGATCGGCTGGCCGTGCTGGATCGCGACGACCCGCCGGGTGGTGAAGGAGCGGCCGTCGCGGATCCGGTCGACCTGGTAGACGATCGGCGCGCCGGGATCGCCGGGCCGCAGGAAATAGGCGTGCAGCGAGTGCGCGCCGCGGTCCTCGGGCGCCGTGCGGCCCGCGGCGACGAGGGCCTGTGCGGCGACCTGGCCGCCGAAGACCCGGGGCACCACGGCCGACCGGCTGACACCGCGGAAGATGTCCCGCTCGATCCGCTCCAGGTCGAGCAGATCGAGCAGGGACTGGAGCGGATCCCGGGAGTCGTTCACGGGTCCTTCGGCATTCACGCGTCCGCCGGCTTTCTCACGGATGGGTCTACGGTCACAGGCCCATCGACTTGGCGATGATGGACTTCATGACCTCGCTCGTGCCGCCGTAGATCCGGTTGACGCGGTTGTCGGCGTACAGGCGGGCGATCGGGTACTCGTTCATGTAGCCGTAGCCGCCGTGGAGCTGGAGGCAGCGGTCGATGACGCGGGCGGCGACCTCGGTGCAGAAGAGCTTGGCGGAGGCGGCGTCCGCGGCCGACAGCTCCTTCTTGTCGTGCGCTTCGAGGGCGCGGTCGACGACGGCCTGCGCGGCGTCCACCTCGGCCTTGCAGGCGGCGAGTTCGAACTTGGTGTTCTGGAAGGACGCGACGGTCTGGCCGAAGACGGTCCGGTCCTGGACGTACGCCTGGGCGAAGCGGATCGCGGCGGCGGCCTGGGCGTACGCGCCGACGGCGATGCCCAGCCGCTCCTGCGGGAGATTCTGTCCGAGGTAGGAGAAGCCCTTGCCCTCCTCGCCGAGCAGGTCCTCGAGCGGGACCTTGACGTCGGAGAAGGAGAGTTCCGCGGTGTCGGAGGTGCGCAGGCCGAGCTTGTCGAGCTTGCGGCCGACCGCGTATCCGTCGGCCTTGGTGTCCACGACGAACAGGGAGATGCCCGCGCGGCGGTCCTCGGGCGTGGCGGGGGCGGTGCGGGCGCAGACGATGACGCGGTCGGCGTGGACGCCGCCGGTGATGAAGGTCTTGGCGCCGTTGAGCACGTAGTGCGTGCCGTCGGCGGAGAGCTTGGCCGTCGTCTTCATGCCCGCGAGGTCGGAGCCGGTGCCGGGTTCTGTCATGGCGATGGCGAACATCGTCTCGCCGCTGACGAAGCCGGGCAGCCAGCGCTTCTTCTGCTCGTCGGTGGCGTAGGCCATCACGTAGGGCAGGCAGAGGCCGACGTGGACCCCGCTGCCGCCGAAGCTGACGCCCGCGCGGGCGCACTCCTCGCTGATGACGGCCTGGAATTTGAAGCTGTGCTCGCCCGCGCCGCCGAACTCCTCGGGCACCTCGATGCCGAAGACGCCCAGCTCGCCGAGCTTGTAGTAGAAGTCGCGCGGGACCAGGCCCGCCGCAAGCCACTCGTCGTGGACGGGGACGACCTCGGCCTCGATGAAGGCACGTATCGTCTCGCGGAACGCTTCGTGGTCCTCGTTGAACACCGTACGACGCACAGCGCGCCTCCCATCCGCGACCGGGTCCGCTGCCGGGGCGGTCGACAATCGAGCATTAAGCAAGCGCTCAGTAAGTTACCCGCCAGTCGGCCGTGCTGTCCAGACCGTCCAGCGCGTCCAGCGCCCCGAGGGCGAGCCGGTGCAGCAGGGCCGCCATCGCGGTCCTGCCGGGCAGTCCGCCGCGCTCGCCGAGGTGCGGAGTGGAGTTGAGCAGACCGAAGACGGCGTGCACGGCCGCGCGCACCTCCAGCTCGGTGGCGCCCGGATGGACCAGCCGCACGACCGCGACCCACTCCTCGACGTACTGCCGCTGGAGCTGGCGGACCAGCTTGCGGTCGGAGTCGCGCAGCCGGTCCAGCTCGCGGTCGTGCAGCGTGATCAGCGGCCGGTCGTCGATCGCGAAGTCGATATGGCCGCGGACCAGCGCGTCCAGCGCCTCGACTGGCCCGGTCGCCTCGGCGACCCGCATCTTGCCCGCGGTCAGCAGCCGGCCGCTGATGCCCACCAGCAGCTCGGCGAGCATGGCGTCCTTGCCCGCGAAATGCCGGTAGAGACCCGGGCCGCTGATGCCGACCGCGGCGCCTATCTCGTCGACACCGACCCCGTGGAAGCCGCGCTCGGCGAAGAGCCGGGCGGCCTCTCGGAGAATCTGCTCGCGACGGTTCTCCGCCGTCTTCGTCGGGTTCATGAGATCGAGTCTAGACAACCGAGTTAGCGAGCGTTAACGTGGAGTCATCACGTTAACGCTCGCTAACATCCGGGGGGCCGAACCATGGCAGCACCCGCCCTGTCCAGCGCCGCAGATCCGGCGTCAGAGGCGTATCAGGCCAATGCGCAGGCTCATGCCGCATTGACCGCGGACCTGCGCGACAAGCTGGCCGCCGCGCGGCTCGGCGGCGGCGAGAGAGCCCGCGCCCGCCACACCGCGCGCGGAAAGCTGCTGCCCAGAGACCGGGTGGACGGGCTGCTCGACCCCGGCTCGCCCTTCCTGGAGCTGGCGCCGCTGGCCGCGGACGGGATGTACGACGGGCAGGCACCGGCCGCCGGGGTGATCGCCGGGATCGGCCGGGTCGCGGGGCGTGAGGTCGTGGTCGTCGCCAATGACGCCACGGTCAAGGGCGGCACCTATTACCCGATGACGGTCAAGAAGCATCTGCGCGCCCAGGAGATCGCCCTGGACAACCGGCTGCCGTGCGTCTACCTGGTCGACTCCGGCGGCGCCTTCCTCCCCCGGCAGGACGAGGTCTTCCCCGACCGCGACCACTTCGGCCGGATCTTCTACAACCAGGCCACCATGTCCGCGCGCGGCATCCCGCAGATCGCCGCCGTCATGGGCTCGTGCACCGCGGGCGGCGCCTACGTCCCGGCGATGAGCGACGAGGCGGTGATCGTACGGAATCAGGGCACGATCTTCCTCGGCGGTCCGCCGCTGGTGAAGGCGGCCACCGGCGAGGTCGTCACCGCGGAGGAACTGGGCGGCGGCGAGGTGCACTCCCGGGTCTCCGGCGTCACCGACCACCTCGCCGAGGACGACGCCCACGCGCTGGACATCGTCCGCGACATCGTCGCCACCCTGCCCGCGCGCGGCGCGCCGCCGTGGACGGTACGGCCCGCGGAGCCGCCCGCCGTGGACCCGGCCGGGCTGACCGGCGCGGTACCGGTCGACTCCCGCACCCCGTACGACGTCCGCGAGGTCATCGCGCGGCTGGTGGACGGCAGCCGCTTCGCCGAGTTCAAGGCGGAGTACGGCACCACGCTGGTCACCGGCTTCGCCCACATCCAGGGCCATCCGGTCGGCATCGTGGCCAACAACGGCATCCTGTTCGCCGAATCCGCCCTCAAGGGCGCGCATTTCATCGAGCTGTGCGACCAGCGCGGCATCCCGCTGCTGTTCCTCCAGAACATCTCCGGCTTCATGGTCGGCCGCCAGTACGAGGCGGGCGGCATCGCCAAGCACGGCGCGAAGATGGTCACGGCGGTCGCCTGCGCGCGCGTGCCCAAGCTGACCGTGGTGATCGGCGGCTCCTACGGCGCGGGCAACTACTCGATGTGCGGCCGGGCCTACAGCCCGCGCTTCCTGTGGATGTGGCCCAACGCCAAGATCTCGGTGATGGGCGGCGAGCAGGCCGCGTCCGTGCTGGCCACCGTCAAGCGCGACCAGCTCGCCGCCGCGGGCGAGAAGTGGAGCGAGGAGGCGGAGGAGGCGTTCAAGGCCCCGGTCCGCGAGCAGTACGAGACGCAGGGCAACGCCTACTACGCCACCGCCAGGCTCTGGGACGACGGTGTGATCGACCCGCTGGAGACCCGTACCGTCCTCGGCCTGGCCCTCACCGCCTGCGCCAACGCCCCCCTTCCGACCGCCGATCCGGGCGCGCCCGGCTACGGCGTCTTCCGGATGTGAGGGGCGTGCCGACCATGAACACCGCAACCGCCGGGAGCGCGAGCCCCATGTTCGACACCGTCCTGGTCGCCAACCGCGGCGAGATCGCCGTCCGCGTGCTGCGGACCCTGCGGGAGCTGGGCGTCCGCTCGGCCGCCGTCTTCACCGACGCCGACGCCGACGCCCGGCACGTACGCGAGGCGGACACCGCGGTACGGATCGAGAACTATCTGTCGGCCGCCGAGCAGGTACGGGCGGCCGTGGAGGCGGGTGCCCAGGCGGTCCACCCCGGCTACGGCTTCCTGGCGGAGAACGCGGCCTTCGCCCGCGCCTGCGCCGAGGCGGGCCTGGTCTTCATCGGACCGCCCGCCGAGGCCATCGAGCTGATGGGCGACAAGATCCGCGCCAAGGAGACGGTCCGGGCCGCGGGCGTCCCGGTCGTGCCCGGCAGCACGGGCAGTGGGCTCACCGACGACCAACTGGCCGACGCGGCACGGGAGATCGGCCTGCCGGTGCTGCTCAAGCCCTCGGCGGGCGGCGGCGGCAAGGGCATGCGGCTGGTGCGCGACGAGGCCCTGCTGGCCGAGGAGATCGCGGCGGCCCGGCGCGAGGCGCGCGGCTCCTTCGGCGACGACACGCTGCTGGTGGAGCGGTGGATCGACCGGCCGCGGCACATCGAGATCCAGGTCCTGGCCGACGGCCACGGCTCGGTGGTGCACCTCGGCGAGCGCGAGTGCTCGCTGCAACGACGGCACCAGAAGGTGATCGAGGAGGCCCCCTCGGTCCTGCTCGACGAGGCGACCCGGCAGGCGATGGGCGAGGCCGCGGTGCAGGCCGCCCGCTCGTGCGGCTACACGGGCGCGGGCACGGTGGAGTTCATCGTCCCCGGCGCCGACCCCGGCGCGTACTTCTTCATGGAGATGAACACCCGCCTCCAGGTGGAGCACCCGGTGACGGAGCTGGTCACCGGGCTCGACCTGGTCGAGTGGCAGCTCCGGGTGGCGTGCGGCGAGCGGCTGGGCTTCGGACAGCGGGCCATCGCCATGACCGGCCACGCCATGGAGGCGCGGATCTGCGCGGAGACCGCCAGAGCGGGCGACGGCCGGGTGGACTTCCTGCCGTCCGCGGGCACCGTCGTGGCGCTGGCCGAACCGACCGGCCCCGGAGTGCGCGTCGATTCGGGTCTCGCGGTCGGCACGGAGGTGGGCACGGCCTACGACCCGATGCTGGCCAAGGTGATCGCCTACGGCCCCGACCGGGCCACGGCGCTGCGACGGCTGCGGGCCGCGCTGGCGGACACCGTCGTGCTGGGCCTGGACACCAACACCGGTTTCCTGCGCAGGCTGCTGGCCCACCCGGCGGTGGTCGCGGGCGAGCTGGACACCGGGCTGATCGACCGGGACGCCGCCGAGCTGCTGCCGCCCGGCGTGCCGGACGAGGTGTACGCGGCGGCGGCGCTGCTGCGGCAGGCCGCGCTGGCCCCGGCCCCGGACGCGGGCGGCTGGACCGACCCGTTCTCGGTGCCGAGCGGCTGGCGGCTGGGCGGCGAGGCGGCCTGGACGGTGCACCACCTGCGGGTTCCCGGCCGGGAGCCGGTGACGGTACGGGTCCGTGACGGCCTGGTGCGGATCGGCGAAGGACCGGCCACGGCGGCCCGGTTGACGCTGGACGGACCGCGCGCGCTGCTGCACCGCGAGGGCACGGTGACCGCTTTCCGGCACGCGGGCGAGTGGCTGGGCCGGGACGGCGACGGCTGGTGGGTACGGGCATACGACCCGGTGGCCGCGGCCCTGCGCGGCGCCGCGGGCGGGGGCGGGGGCGGCGCGCTGACCGCGCCGATGCCCGGCACGGTCACGGTGGTGAAGGTCGGCAAGGGGGACGAGGTCGTGGCGGGCCAGAGCCTGCTGGTGGTGGAGGCCATGAAGATGGAGCACGTGATCACCGCCCCGCACGACGGGACGGTGTCCGAGATCGACGTCACCGCGGGCAGCACCGTGGCGATGGACCAGGTGCTTGCGGTGGTCACCCCGTCGGCCCCGCAGGACCCGGCCGAGGCGGCAACACCCGCGGCAGCCGCCGGAACAGCGCCCGAACCGCCCGCCGGACCGACCGCCGCGCGGACCACCGCATCCGACGCCGCGCGGACCACCGCACCCGCTGCCGGTCAGACCACCGCGCCGGCTTCCGCGCCGACTGCCGGGGAGGCGTCATGAGCACCGCCGACCGGAGCCCGGCCGCGTCCGGGACACCCACCAGCGCCGCCGCGAGTACGACGACGGACGCGACCGCCGGCGCGCTGCCCGCCGGACTGCCGATGGCCGTACCCGCGGCCGGGCTGCCGACGGCCGTGCGGATCCACGAGGTCGGCGCGCGGGACGGATTGCAGAACGAGAAGGCGACCGTGCCGACCGCCGTGAAGGCGGAATTCGTGCACCGGCTCGCCGCGGCCGGGCTCGGCACGATCGAGGCGACCAGCTTCGTCCACCCCAAGTGGGTGCCCCAACTGGCCGACGCGGCCGAGCTGATGTCGCTGCTCGCGGACCTGGACCCGGCGGTGCGGCTGCCGGTGCTGGTGCCGAACGAGCGGGGTCTGGAGCGGGCGCTGGAGCTGGGCGTCCGGGAGATCGCGGTCTTCGGCAGCGCCACCGAGTCCTTCGCCCGCGCCAACCTCAACCGGACGGTGGAGGAGTCGCTGGCGATGTTCGCCCCGGTGGTGACCAGGGCCAGGGACGCGGGCGCCACCGTCCGCGGCTATCTGTCGATGTGCTTCGGCGACCCCTGGGAGGGCCCGGTCCCGATCGGGCAGGTCGCCGCCGCGGCCCGGCGGCTGTACGAACTGGGCTGCACCGAGCTGAGCCTCGGCGACACGATCGGGGTGGCGACGCCCGGCCATGTCACGGCGCTGCTGGACGAACTGACCGGCGGCTCCGGCGGCAACGGCGTGCCGGTCGACAAGCTCGCCGTGCACTTCCACGACACCTACGGCCAGGCGCTGTCCAACACGCTGGCCGCGCTCCAGCGGGGCGTCACCGTCGTGGACGCCTCCGCGGGCGGCCTCGGCGGCTGCCCGTACGCCAAGAGCGCCACCGGAAACCTCGCCACCGAAGACCTCGTCTGGATGCTGCACGGCCTCGGCATCCGCACCGGGGTCGATCTGGACCGCCTCAGCGCCACAAGCGTGTGGATGGCGGAGCACCTGGGACGGCCGAGCCCGTCCCGTACCGTCCGCGCCCTGACCCACCAGGAGCAGTAGCCATGTCGATCGACCACCGTCTGTCCGCCGAGTACGAGGAACTGCGCGCCACGGTCGCGGAGTTCGCCAAGGACGTGATCGCGCCGAAGATCGGCGAGTTCTACGAGCAGCAGGAGTTCCCGTACGAGATCGTGCGGGAGATGGGGCGGATGGGCCTGTTCGGGCTGCCGTTCCCCGAGGAGTACGGCGGGATGGGCGGCGACTACTTCGCGCTGTGCATCGCGCTGGAGGAGCTGGCCCGCGTGGACTCCTCGGTGGCGATCACCCTGGAGGCCGGGGTGTCGCTGGGCGCGATGCCGGTGTTCAGGTTCGGCACCGAGGAGCAGAAGCGCGCCTGGCTGCCGAAGCTCTGCTCGGGCGAGATGCTGGGCGCGTTCGGGCTGACGGAGCCGGAGTGCGGTTCCGACGCGGGCGGCACCCGTACCACCGCGCGGCTGGACGAGGCGACCGACGAGTGGGTGATCAACGGCACCAAGTGCTTCATCACCAACTCGGGCACCGACATCACCGGGCTGGTCACGGTGACGGCGGTGACCGGCCGCAAGGACGACGGCAGGCCGCGGATCTCCTCGATCATCGTGCCGTCGGGGACGCCCGGCTTCACGGTGTCGAAGAAGTACAGCAAGGTCGGGTGGAACGCGTCGGACACCCGCGAGCTGTCCTTCGCCGACTGCCGGGTGCCCGCGGCGAATCTGCTGGGCGAGGAGGGCCGGGGCTACGCGCAGTTCCTGCGCATCCTGGACGAGGGGCGGATCGCGATCTCGGCCCTGTCCACCGGTCTGGCGCAGGGCTGTGTGGACGAGTCGCTGTCGTACGCCAAGACCCGGCACGCCTTCGGGCGTCCGATCGGTGACAACCAGGCGATCCAGTTCAAGATCGCGGACATGGAGATGCGGGCCCACACGGCGCGGCTGGCGTGGCGGGACGCGGCGTCGCGGCTGGTGCACGGCGACGACTTCAAGAAGGAGGCGGCGCTGGCCAAGCTCTACTCCTCCGAGATCGCGGTCACCAACGCCCGTGAGGCCACGCAGATCCACGGCGGCTACGGCTTCATGAACGAATATCCGGTGGCCCGTATGTGGCGGGACTCCAAAATCCTGGAGATCGGCGAAGGCACCAGCGAGGTGCAGCGCATGCTGATCGCACGGGAGTTGGGGCTGGTGGGCTAGAACACCCGCCTGCGGGGAAGAGTGATTCCTGAGACAACTGGGACACAGGACCGTTGAAGCGGTGAGTTAGGTTAGGCTAACCTAACTCAGCCGCTCAACGAGAGGTCTGCCCATGCGCTCACACCTGCTCAACGACGCCACGACGGAGCACTATCTGCGCTCCGTCTCCCAGGGAGTCGAGCGGGTGGCGGCCACCCTCGCCGCGACCGACCGGCCTTTCACCGGTATCACCCCGGAAGCCCTCGCGCCCCGGATCGACGCGATCGACCTCGCCCAGCCGCTCGGCGACACCGCCGCCGCGCTGGACGAACTCGAAGCGGTCTATCTGCGCGACGCCGTCTACTTCCACCACCCCCGCTACCTCGCGCACCTCAACTGCCCGGTCGTCATACCGGCCGTCGCCGCCGAGGCCGTGCTCAGCGCCGTCAACTCCTCCCTCGACACCTGGGACCAGAGCGCCGGCGCCACCCTCATCGAGCGCCGCATGATCGACTGGACGGCCGAGCGCGCGGGCCTCGGCCCGGCGGCCGACGGCGTCTTCACCAGCGGCGGCACCCAGTCCAACCTCCAGGCGCTGCTGCTCGCCCGTGAGGAAGCCGTCACCCGCGGCGCCGCCTCCTCGCGGCTGCGCATCCTCGCCTCCGAGTGCGGCCACTTCAGCGTCCAGAAGTCCGCGAAGCTGCTCGGCCTCGGCGCCGACGCCGTCATCGCCGTCCCCTGCGACCAGAACAAGCGGATGCAGAGCCTCGCGCTCGCCCGCGAGTTGGACCGCTGCGCCCGCGAGGGCCTGACCCCGATGGCCGTCGTCGCCACCGCGGGCACCACCGACTTCGGCTCCATCGACCCGCTGCCCGCCATCGCCGACCTGTGCGAGCGCCACGGCGTGTGGCTGCACGTGGACGCCGCGTACGGCTGCGGCCTGCTGGTCTCCCCCACCCGCCGCCACCTGCTCGACGGCATCGAGCGCGCCGACTCGGTGACCGTCGACTACCACAAGTCCTTCTTCCAGCCCGTCAGTTCGAGCGCCCTCCTGGTCCGCGACCGCACCACGCTGCGGCACGCCACGTACTACGCCGACTACCTCAACCCGCGCCGCACCACCACCGAGCGCATCCCCAACCAGGTGGACAAGTCGCTCCAGACCACACGGCGGTTCGACGCCCTCAAGCTGTGGATGACGCTGCGCGTGATGGGCGCCGACGGCGTCGGCCAGCTCTTCGACGAGGTCGTGGACCTGGCCGCCGAGGGCTGGAAGCTGCTCGACGCCGACCCGCGCTTCGAAGTGGTCGCCCCGCCGACCCTGTCCACGCTGGTCTTCCGCTGGATCCCGGCCGCCGTCACCAGCCCGGCGCTGATCGACCGCGCCAACCTGCACGCCCGCAAGGCGCTGTTCGCCTCGGGCGAGGCCGTCGTGGCGGGCACGAAGGTACGCGGCAGCCACTACCTGAAGTTCACCCTGCTCAACCCGCGCACCACCCCCGCCGACATCGCCACCGTCCTCGACCTGCTCGCCGAGCACGCGGACCAGTACCTGGGAGACGCACTTGTCCACGCCTCGTGACCCGGACTCGGCATCCGAACCCGCCGCGCCGGAACCGGAGTTCGACTTCATCGCGATCGGCCTCGGCCCGTTCAATCTGGGCCTCGCCTGCCTGACCGAGCCGATCGACGACCTCAACGGCCTCTTCCTGGAAGCCAAACCGGACTTCGACTGGCACTCCGGCATGTTCCTGGAGGGCAGCACCCTCCAGACGCCGTTCATGTCGGACCTGGTGACCCTCGCCGACCCCACCTCGCCCTTCAGCTTCCTCAACTACCTCAAGGAATCAGGGCGGTTGTACTCCTTCTACATACGCGAGAGCTTCTATCCGCTGCGCGAGGAGTACAACGACTACTGCCGCTGGGCCGCGGCCCGCATCCCGTCGATCCGCTTCGGACAGACGGTCACCGAGGTGACCTACGAGGACGGCGCAACGCACGAGGGCACGCACGAGGGCACGCACGGCGGGACCTACGTCGTACGGACCGCGAGCGGCGCGGCGCACCGTACGCGCCGACTGGTCCTCGGCACCGGCACACCGCCGTACGTCCCCGCCGCCTGCGAAGGGCTCGGCGGCGACCTCATCCACAACTCCCGCTATCTGGCGGCCAAGAGCGACCTCCAGCGCAAGCGCAGCATCACGATCGTCGGCAGCGGGCAGAGCGCCGCCGAGATCTACCACGACCTGCTCCAGGACATCGACGCGCACGGTTACGCGCTGAACTGGGTGACCCGCTCGCCGCGCTTCTTCCCGCTCGAATACACCAAGCTCACGCTGGAAATGACGTCGCCCGAATACGTCGACTACTTCCATTCCCTGCCGTCCCCGGTCCGCGACTCGCTGAACGTCTCGCAGAAGAACCTCTACAAGGGGATCAATTCGGAGCTGATCAATGACATCTTCGACCTGCTCTATCTGAAGAACCGGCGCGGCAAGGTCCCGACCCGGCTGCTCACCAACACCTCGCTCGACAGCGCGCGGTACGACGCCGACAGCGGCACGTACACCCTCGGACTGTGCCAACGCGAGCAGGGCGGGGAGTTCACGATCGACACCGAGGGCCTGGTCCTCGCCACCGGCTACCGCTACCAGGTGCCGGAATTCCTCGCCCCCGTCCGGGACCGCATCCGCTGGGACGAGCAGGGCCGTTACGACGTCACCCGCGACTACGCCATCGACGTCACCGAGCGCGCGATCTACGTGCAGAACGCCGAACTGCACACGCACGGCTTCGTCTCCCCCGACCTCGGCATGGCCGCCTACCGCAACTCCCGCATCATCCGGGAGCTGCTGGGCCGCGAGCGCTACCGCGTGGAAAAGGCCATCGCCTTCCAGGAGTTCACCGCATGAGCAGCACGAACAGCATGAGCGGCGCAAGCACCGCGAGGACCGCAACCACCGCGCACAGCGCGGGCAGCACCAGCACAGACCTCGACTTCACCTTCCGCCCGGTCGACCCCCTCGCCGACGCCGACCTGCTGCACACCTGGGTGACGCACCCGAAAGCCGGTTTCTGGCTGATGGGCGACGCGAGCCGTTACGACGTCGAGCGCGCGTACACCGAGATCGCGCAGGCCCCGTACGAGGAGGCGTTCCTCGGCCTCCAGGACGGACGGCCCGTCTTCCTGATGGAACGGTACGACCCCGCGCGGGTCGAACTCGTCGGGCTCTACCCGGCGCAGCCCGGTGACGTCGGGATGCACTTCCTGGTCGCGCCCTGCGACACCCCCGTGCACGGCTTCACCCGCGCGGTGATCAGGGCGGTGATGGCCGAACTCTTCGCCGATCCCGCGACCCGAAGGGTGATCGTGGAGCCCGACGTCCGCAACACGGCGGTGCACGTACTCAACGAGACGGTCGGCTTCGAGATCATCGAGCGGATCAAGAAGCCGGAGAAGGACGCCTTCTTGAGCATCTGCACCCGCGAGCGCTTCGAGGCCACCCGATGACCGACGTCGACCACCTCACCCCGGAGCTGTGGGAGCGGGCCACCCGCCACCTGGTGGCCAAGGCCCTCGCCGAATTCACCCACGAACGCCTGCTCACCCCGGAGCCCGCGAGCCAGGACGGCCAGGACGCCCAGCACGGCCAGGACCGTCAGCACGCCCCGGACGCCCCGGACGCCCCGGACGCCCAGGACGCCCGGCACGGTCAGAAGGACCACGACAGCTACCTCGTCCGCAGCGACGACGGCGCCACGACGTACCGTTTCGCCGCCCGCCGCCTGGCCCTCGACCACTGGCGGATCGACCCGGCGACCGTCACCCGCCACCGGCAGGAGGCCGAACTCCCCCTCGACGCGCTCGACTTCATCACCGAACTGCGCACCACCCTCGCCATCAGCGACAGCGTCCTGCCGGTCTACCTGGAGGAGATCAGCGCGACCCTCTCCGCCGCCGCCTTCAGGCTCGCCGCCCGCGACCGCGCCCCGGTGAGCGCGGCGGAGCTGACCCGCGCCGGATTCCAGGCCATCGAGACCGGGATGACCGAGGGCCACCCCTGCTTCGTCGCCAACAGCGGCCGGCTCGGTTTCGGCGCGGACGACCACCCGCGGTACGCGCCCGAGGCCGCCTCCCCCGTCCGGCTGATCTGGCTGGCCGCGCGCCGCGACCGCACCACCTTCAGCGCGGGCGCGGGCATCGACTACGAGGACTTCCTCACCGCCGAACTGGGCCGGGAGCAGCTCCGGCGCTTCGCCGCCGCGCTGACCGGCCGGGGCCTCGACCCGGCCGCGTATCTGCTGATCCCGGTCCACCCCTGGCAGTGGTGGAACAAGCTCTCGGTCACCTTCGCGGGCGAGGTCGCCCGGCAGCACCTGGTCTGCCTCGGCACCGGCGACGACGCGTATCTGGCGCAGCAGTCGGTCCGTACGTTCTTTAACACCACCGTCCCGACCAGGCACTATGTGAAGACGGCGCTGTCCGTCCTCAACATGGGCTTCATGCGCGGCCTGTCCGCCGCGTACATGGCGGCCACCCCGGCGATCAACGACTGGCTCGCCGAACTGATCGCCGCCGACCCCACCTTCACCGCCGCCCGCTTCTCGATCATCCGCGAGCGGGCGGCGATCGGTTACCACCACCGGCAGTACGAGGCGGCCACGGCGTACGGCTCCCCGTACCGGAAGATGCTGGCCGCGCTGTGGCGGGAGAGCCCGGTCGCGGACCTGGAGCCGGGCCACCACCTGGCCACGATGGCGTCGCTGCTGCACACCGACGCCGACACGAGCACGGGTACGGGTACGGGTACGGACACCGGCACCGACGCGGGCACCTCCTTCGCGGGCGCCCTCATCGCCCGCTCCGGCCTCCCCGCCGAGACCTGGCTGCGGCGCTACCTGGACGCGTATCTCGTCCCGGTGCTGCACAGCCTCTACGCCTACGGGCTGGCCTTCATGCCGCACGGCGAGAACGTGATCCTGGTGCTGGACGAGACCGGGACGGTGCGGCGGGCGGTGTTCAAGGACATCGCGGAGGAGATCGTGATCATGGACCCGGAGACGCCGCTGCCGCCCGAGGTGGAGCGGATCAGGGCCGAGGTCCCGGAGGACGAGCGGGTGCTCGCCGTCTTCACCGATGTCTTCGACTGCTTCTTCCGCTTCCTCAGCGCGATCCTCCACACCGGGAAGATCCTGGACGAAACGGTGTTCTGGCGGACGGTCGCCGAGTGCGTCGCCGACTACCAGGCCGCCCACCCCGACCTCGCCGACCGGTTCAAGCGGTACGACCTCTTCGCGCCGGAATTCACCCTGTCCTGCCTCAACCGGCTCCAGCTCCGTGACAACCAGCAGATGATCGACCTCGCCGACCCGTCGGCCGCCCTCCAGTTCGCGGGCACCCTCCCCAACCCCCTGGCGGCCCACCGGCCGCACCCGTAACCGGGCCAACCGGGCCGACCGGGCCGACCGGGCCGACCGGGCCGTCCGCGCCCGCAGCAGTGCCGTCTTCGTCCGTAACGGCCGAATTTTCACCCCCTTGGCCGCTTTCCCTGCCCGAAATCGGGCAGGATTCTTGCAAAGCGCAGATGATCACATCAGTATCGACGGGTGCTCGAACGCCGGACGTCCTACGAGGACCTGATCGACCACCTGGTGCGCTCCACGCCGCTGCACCGCGGCGAGGCGAGCCGGGTGGTGCTGGACGTGCTGGCGTACTTCGACGAGACGACGGAGGAGTTCGTCCGCAGGAGACACCGCGAACTCCAGGCCAAGGGCCTGGTCAACGCGGACATCTTCGAGCGGATCGCCGAGGAGCTGCCGCACCGCGCGGTGGCCCCCTCGGCCCTCTCGCAGCGCCAGCTCCGCCGCATCGTCTACGGCTGAGCGACCGAGCCAACGATGCGGCCGAGCGACCGAGCCGACAATACGGTCGAGCGGCTGAGCGACCGAGCCGACAATGCGGCCGAGCGGCCGAGCACCGTCGGCCACCGGGACAGGGCACCCGGGGGCCGAAAAGAACAGAACAGAACACGGACAGACACAGGGACGAGGGACGACCATATGTGCGGAATCGTCGGATACATCGGCAGGCGTGACGTGGCACCGCTGCTCCTCGAAGGGTTGCAGCGGCTGGAGTACCGGGGTTACGACTCCGCGGGCGTCGTGATCACCGGAAAGTCCGGCGAGCTGAGGACCGTGAAGGCCAAGGGCCGGGTGCGCGAGCTGGAAGCCCGCATCCCCAAGCGCTTCGCGGGCACCACCGGCATCGCGCACACCCGCTGGGCCACCCACGGCGCCCCGAGCGACCACAACGCGCACCCGCACCTCGACGGGGACAGCAAGGTCGCGATCGTCCACAACGGGATCATCGACAACGCGTCCGAGCTGCGCGCCAAGCTCTCCGCCGACGGCGTCACCTTCGCCTCGGAGACCGACACCGAGGTACTGGCCCACCTGATCGGCCGGGCCCAGGCGGAGACCCTGGAGGAGAAGGTCCGCGAGGCGCTGCGCTCGGTCGAGGGCACCTACGGCCTCGCCGTCCTGCACCGCGACTTCGCCGACCGCATCGTCGTGGCCCGCAACGGCTCCCCCGTCGTCCTCGGCATCGGCGAGAAGGAGATGTTCGTCGCCTCCGACGTCGCCGCGCTCGTCGCCCACACCCGCCAGGTCGTCACCTTGCAGGACGGCGAGATGGCCACCCTCAAGGCCGACGACTTCCGCACGTACACCACCGAGGGCTCGCTGACCACGGCGACGCCGACCACCGTGGAGTGGGAGGCCGAGTCGTACGACATGGGCGGCCACGACACGTACATGCACAAGGAGATCTCCGAGCAGGCGGAGGCGGTCGACCGCGTGCTGCGCGGCCGGATCGACGACCGGTTCTCCACCGTGCACCTGGGCGGCCTGAACCTGGAGCCGGGCGAGGCCCGCCGGGTGCGCCGGATCAAGATCCTCGGCTGCGGCACCAGCTACCACGCGGGGCAGATCGGCGCCGGGCTGATCGAGGAGCTGGCCCGTATCCCCGCGGACGCCGAGCCCGCCTCGGAATTCCGCTACCGCAACCCGGTGGTCGACCCCGACACCCTCTATGTCGCGGTCTCCCAGTCCGGTGAGACGTACGACGTGCTGGCCGCCGTCCAGGAGCTCAAGCGCAAGGGCGCGCGGGTGCTGGGCGTGGTCAACGTGGTCGGTTCGGCCATCGCCCGCGAGGCGGACGGCGGCACCTATGTGCACGCCGGGCCCGAGGTCTGCGTGGTGTCCACCAAGTGCTTCACCAACACCGTGGTCGCCTTCGCGCTGCTCGCCCTGCACCTGGGCCGGATCCGCGACCTGTCGGTGGCCGACGGCAAGCGGATCATCGAGGGCCTGCGCCGGCTGCCCGGCCAGATCGACGAGATCCTGAAGACCGAGCCGGAGATCAAGGCGCTGGCCAGGCGGTACGCGGACGCCAAGTCGATGCTGTTCATCGGGCGGGTACGCGGCTACCCGGTGGCCCGCGAGGCGTCGCTGAAGCTCAAGGAGGTCTCGTACATCCACGCGGAGGCGTACCCGGCCTCGGAGCTGAAGCACGGGCCGCTGGCCCTGATCGACCCGTCCATGCCGACGGTCGCGATCGTGCCGGACGACGACCTGCTGGAGAAGAACCGGGCGGCCCTGGAGGAGATCAAGGCCCGCAGCGGGCGCATCCTCGCGGTGGCGCACCAGCCGCAGGAGAAGGCCGACGACACCATCGTCGTACCGAAGAACGAGAACGAGCTGGACCCGATCCTGATGGGCATCCCGCTCCAGCTCTTCGCGTACCACACGGCCCTCGCACTGGGCCGGGACATCGACAAGCCGCGTAACCTGGCGAAGTCCGTGACCGTCGAGTAGCCGAGCGATCGGCTCGTCGCCGGTCGCGCATACGGCGAAGGCCCCCGCCAGCCCGGCGGGGGCCTTCGTAAATGTCCGTACGGGACGATCCCGCACGGAACGTGCGACCGTCCTCCGCAACCCTCCGTGACCCTCCGTGACCCTCCGTGACCCGTCGCGACCCTCCGCGCCCTACGGAATGACCACCACGGGCCGCTGCGCCCGCCGCGCGAGCCGCCCGGCGACCGAGCCGAAGATCCTGCCGACCAGGCCGTGCGTACCGCCCACCACGATGGCGTCGGCCTCGTACTCCCGGCCGACCTCCTCCAACTCGTGGCAGATGTCGCCGCCGCGCTCCACCAACACCCAGGAGATCTCGGCGAGGTGGTCCGCGCAGGCCAGTTCGAGGCCGAGGACTTCGGTGCGGTGGTCGGGCACGTCCACGAAGACCGGCGGTTCGCAGCCCGCCCACACGGTGGCCGGAAGCCGGTTGGCGACATGCACGATGATCAGCGCGGAGTGCGTCCTGCGGGCCATGCCGATGGCGTAGGACAGGGCGCGCTCGCTGGAGAGGGAACCGTCGAAGCCCACCACGACCCCGTGCCGGAAGGCAGGATCGCAGGCGTGCCGCAGCGCTGGAGCCTGCTCGGGCAGCGCCGCCGACTCGGCGAGCGGCCTGCCGTCGGCGGGCTCGGGAAACTCATGACCGGCCATGATGCGGATTCTCGGCGAGGGCGGCGCTGACGCGCCGAGCAGCGGACAAGGACGGTGCGCGCGGGGCGGGCCGCCGGAACCAGCCGGTTTCGGCCAGTTCGCCACTTCCCGTCCCACTGACTCCAGAGTACGGCCGCGGAGACCGCCTGCACAGGCTTGCCGGGGCTCCACAGCCCTGTCGTACCCGGCAGGTACCCGGAGTTTCCGGAAGAATGCCGGAGCCGGGCCCAGAGTGCAACGCCATCACGCCAACCGGCGGCACGGTTCAGCGCACCGGCGCACCGTGGGGGCGCATCGGGATCACCCGTCCGTGGCTCTTCCGGAACGCCTCGGAACCCCGCCGCAGGGACCTCGGACCGGTGCGCAGGACACCTCCGGCGCACGTGAACGACGTGTTCGGGCTCCGGCAGGCGCGCGGGCCGGCCGCGCGCCGCGCACCGCTCCCCGCACGCGGTGGGCGCACCACCCGGCGCCCTTTACGCACACCGGCCCGCCGAACGACGTTTTTCGGCCAACTTCTCTTCCCTGCGCGCCGATTGGGCTTCCGGATCATTAACACCCCCACCACCTGCGGTTCTACGATGCCCAAAGACGCGGAGGGGGCGTTTGGTGGCCCGTGTGGCGGGAGGCGTACTTCCCAGCGGGCTCAGCGAGTGAAACGCTTCGTGATCGAATGCTTTACGCCACGTTGTCTTGTCGACTTAGCGTCAGATGGTGAACTAGTCACTAACGCCCCACCTGACACAGTAGATTTGATCATGGGTGGCCTCATGGGGGAAAACATGCAGGACCGAGGGGACGACGCGTCGATTCGAGGGGGGCTTGAGCTCCATGAGCCAGGAGTCCAGTTCCGTTACGGCGGCGGACAGTCCGTCGCAAGCACCATCGGCATCGCCTCGCGCCATTCGTAAACTTTCCGCGCGACGCCGACCGGAAGTCGTCGCCGTGCTGCTCTTCAGCGGCGGACCGATCTTCGAGAGCTCCATACCGCTCTCGGTCTTCGGCATAGACCGGCAGGACGCGGGCGTGCCCCGCTACCGACTGCTGGTGTGCGCCGGGGAGGACGGCCCGCTGCGGACCACCGGCGGACTCGAACTGACCGCGCCCTACGGCCTGGAGGCACTCTCCAGGGCCGGCACGGTCGTCGTGCCCACCTGGCGCTCGATCTCCCAGGCGCCGCCGCCCGAGGCGCTGGACGCGATCCGCCGCGCCCACGAGGAGGGTGCCCGGATCATCGGACTGTGCACCGGCGCCTTCGTGCTGGCCGCCGCCGGGCTGCTGGACGGCCGCCCGGCCACCACACACTGGATGTACGCGCCCACGCTCGCCAAACGGTATCCCTCGGTGCACGTGGACCCCAGGGAACTGTTCGTGGACGACGGCGACGTCCTCACCTCCGCGGGGACCGCCGCCGGGATCGACCTGTGCCTGCACGTGGTGCGCACCGACCACGGCGGCGAGGCCGCGGCGGCGCTGGCCAGACGCCTGGTCGTACCGCCCCGCCGGGCGGACTGGCAGACCGGTCAGCGACACCTCGACCGGTCTTTACCCGAGGAGATCGGCGCCGACCCGCTGGCCGAGGTCGTCGCCTGGGCGCTGGAGCATCTTCACGAGCAGTTCGACGTCGAGGCGCTGGCCGCGCGCGCGTACATGAGCCGTCGGACGTTCGACCGGCGGTTCCGCTCGCTCACCGGCAGCGCGCCGTTGCAGTGGCTGATCACCCAACGGGTGCTCCAGGCGCAGCGGCTGCTGGAGACGTCGGACTACTCGGTCGACGAGGTGGCGGGCCGCTGCGGCTTCCGCTCGCCCGTCGCGCTGCGCGGGCACTTCCGGCGGCAGCTCGGCTCCTCCCCCGCGTCCTACCGGGCGGCCTACCGCGCCCGCAGGCCGCAGGACGAGCCGGACCGCACGCCGCCCGCACCCGACCTGCCGCCGCCCCGGCGCGGCCCGGTCTCCCAGATCCTGGCCGCACCCGGCAAGACGGACAGTGACGCCTACGTCGCCGCCCGTGTGCCCGAGCAGCCCGGCAGCAGGGCCGAGGCGGCCGAGAGCGCGTCCCGGGGGCGGCTGCGCGCCCCACGCAGCCTGGGCGCCGCACTGCCCGGCTCACGGGATCGCCCCGTAGGGTGAGGCGTATGAACGACCGGATGGTGTGGATCGACTGTGAGATGACCGGGCTGTCGCTGGCCCACGACGCGCTGATCGAGGTGGCCGCGCTCGTCACGGACTCCGAGCTGAATGTGCTCGGGGACGGGGTGGACGTGGTCATCCGGCCGCCCGACGAGGCGCTCGTGACCATGCCGGACATCGTGCGGGAGATGCACACCTCCTCCGGTCTGCTGGAGGAGCTGCCCGGCGGGATCACGCTCGATGAGGCCGAGAAGATCGTGCTGGGGTACGTGCGCGAGCACGTGGCCGAGCCGCGCAAGGCGCCGCTGTGCGGGAATTCGGTCTCCACCGACCGCGGCTTCCTCGCGCGCGACATGGGGACCCTGGAGCAGCACCTGCACTACCGGATCGTGGACGTCTCCTCGATCAAGGAGCTGGCCCGCCGCTGGTACCCGCGCGCGTACTTCAACAGCCCGGAGAAGAACGGCAACCACCGGGCGCTGGCCGACATCCGCGAGTCGATCGCGGAGCTGCGCTACTACCGCGAGGCGGTCTTCGTCCCCCAGCCGGGGCCGGACACCGACACCGTGCGGGCCATCGCGGCCAAGCACGTCCTGCCGGCGGAGTAGCGCGGCCGGAAGGCCCTGCTGAGCGGCCAGGAAAGGCCGCGGGAAGCGGCCGTGAAAGCTCGCCAAAAGGGATGCGCGAGCACGCCCCCGCACCCTGTACACTTCTTCAGGTCGGCGCCTGAAAGCGCCGGACATGGTGGGTGTAGCTCAGTTGGTAGAGCACCTGGTTGTGGTCCAGGTGGCCGCGGGTTCAAGTCCCGTCACTCACCCCATACGAGAGGCCCGGCCCGCGGAAGCGGACCGGGCCTCTCGCGTGACTCACGTCACATCAGGGGTGGTCGTACGCCGCCTCACTCGTTGAAGAGCAGCGCGTACGAGCCCATCGCCAGCGCGATGTCCGCCTGGGCCCAGAAGCGGTGGTAGGTGAAGGTCGGGGCGGCTCCTCCGCCGAGGTAGGTGGCGATCTTGGACCAGTTGGGGTCGTTCTTGTAGAAGGAACGCAGCTCCAGGAAGGTCGAGCTGGAGTTGATCTTGTCGCCGTTCGGCATGGCGCCGGAGAAGGTGGACGGGACGTAGACCGGGTCGTTGAAGCGGGAGAAGTCCGTACGGGTCTCCGGCACCGCGATGCCCAGGGCGTCCTGGTTGTTGCTCCACATGCCGTCCAGCAGCGCCTTGGCCGTGGTCTTGGCGGCGGCGTTCCCGGACTTGGCGCCGTAGTACGACAGGGTCTTGGCCAGGGCGGCGGCGACACCGAGGTCGTTGCCGTAGGACGTGACCGTGACGTGCAGGTTGGCGTTGGCACCCGGCGAGGCGGCGTTCCAGGTGTCGGGAGCGCCGGTCCAGGCCAGGTCGGACGGGATCTTGAAGGTGCCGTCGGGGTTGATGGTGGTCTGGGAGATCGCCCAGGTCACCCACTTGTCGAGCACCGCCTTGGCCTTGGCGTCACCGGTCTGCTGGTAGTACTCGGCGACGCGCTCCATCGACCACGCCTGCATGCCGAACCACTGGTTCGACGGCGGGTCGTGGTAGACGGGCTCCCAGTCGTACGCCATCCCGTAGAAGGTCGGCGTGCCGGCCGGGGGCTGGGCGTAGGCGCCGTCCCAGCTATTGGTGGCACCGCCCGCGATGCCGCCCTCCTTGGACTGGAGCCAGGTGTAGAACTCCAACTGCCGGGTGAGGCTGGTCGACCAGTCCTGCTTGCCGGTGGCCGACTTGGGGGCCATCGCCGGGTCGGTGGTCAACGCGTAGGCCGCCAGCGGGTTCTGGTAGCCGAAGTGCGAGGCGCCGTCACCGATCCGCCAGGACCAGCCGCCGCCCGTACCGCTGGAACCGCCCCAGGCGTAGTACCAGGACAGCAGGTAGTGCTCGCTGTCCTTGCCGGTGCCCGCCGGGCAGGACGGACTCGTGCAGTTGCCGATCTTCTTGAAGTACTTGTCGAAGAACGAGTACCGCAGGTAGTCGCCCATCTTTCCGGCCTTGGCGACCGTGGTCGCCACATCGGCGCCCTTGCCCTGCGCCTTGGCCCAGGTGTCCGCCCAGTAGGCGGCCTGGATCGCGCGCGCGTCGGCGTCCGGGGCGTCGGTGTACTTCCACTGCTTGGCGTACGACGAGTCGCCGGTGAACAGGTCTAGATAGCCGTTGGTGCCGCCGTACTTGAAGGCGTCGCAGGTCGGCTGCGGCACCGTCTCCCACACCGACTCCTGCGCGCCGCGCTGGAAGGTGTTGATGTACGAGGGACCGGCCGCCGTCGGGCCCAGCTCGCAGCCGCCGCCGGGCGTGTCACCGAACCCGTAGGTGTTGTCCACGTCCTGGAGCCAGTGCATGCCGTAGATGTCGGACGTGCCGTACGCCGACTTCAGCTCGTTCGCGATCGGGTCCTGACCGACCGGGACGCTCGTGTCGAGCTTGGACGGGTAGTCCGAGGGCAGCGGGTGCTCCGGCGCGTACGTGGCGGGCTTGCTCGGGTCGTAGAAGCTGTTCGTGGGCTGGTCGGCGGAGGTGGGGATCATGTACTTCTCCATCAGCGCCCAGGCCCCGTTGAACTTGCTCCAGTCCTGGGTGATCCGGCCGTACATCGCCTGGAGCCAGATCAGGTACGAGTACGCCTCCGACGTCGTCTCGTGCCCGTAGTCCGGCGCCTCCACGATCAGGGTCTCCACCGAGTGGTAGGGGATGCCCTGCGGGGAGAAGTAGCCGTTGGCCGGGTCGGTGATCTTGCCGTAGAGGTTCAGGAAGCGGGAGTCGTACGTGCCGCTGGTGCCCGTCACCTCCGTCACCGTGACGTCGGCCTTGGCGAAGCCGGTGGCGGTCGCGGAGAAGGTCGCCGCTCCGCTGCCGGTGGCCGCGGCGGCGACGGTGACCGTCTGCGCCGTGCTCCAGTTGGCGGGGGTGAAGGTCAGGCTGGCGCCGGACTTCACGGTCAGCGCGGTGTTCCCCGAGGTGCGCGCGACGGCGACCGTGACATTGGCCGACGGCGCGCCGGACAGCTTGACACCGAAGGTGCCGGTGCCGCCCTGCGTGACCGAGACCTGCGTGGGCGAGGCGACGATCGAGGGCCCGGCGGCCACGTGCACGCCCACCGGGGTCGATTCGCCGGACGCGCCCAGGCTGTCGTACGCCTTGGCGTAGACCGAGTAGTCACCGGCCGCGACCGCGGGCCAGGTGAAGGTGTAGGGCGAGGTGGTGTCGGTGCCCAGCAGCGTGGTGTCGCTCCAGAACTCCACCTTGCTGACGGTCGCCGAGTCCGCCGCGACCGCGGTGGCCGCCAGCGGGATGCTGGCGCCGGCGGTGTACGTGGCCCCGGCCGACGGGCTGGTGAGCACGGTGAGCGGTGGCTGGTGAGCGCCCCCGCATACGGTGCCGTTGACGGCGAAAGCGGTCGGCGCCGCGTTCGTGCCGCTGTAGTTGAAGTTGGCGCTCGTGGTCACACCGGCGTTCGGCGCGATCGTCTTGTTCCAGTCGAGCGATTTGACGGTGACGTTCTTCCCGGTCTGCGACCAGGTGCCGTTCCAGCCGCTCTGGAGCGTCTGGTTGCCGGCGTAGGCGTACGTCAGTGTCCAGCCGTCGATCGCGGCCGTACCGCGGTTGGTGATGGTGGCGTTGGCGGTGAAGCCCGAACCCCAGTCGTTGGCCGAGTAGTCGACGCTGCACTGGAGAGTGTCCGCGTGGGCGACGGTTCCGCCGCCTGCCACGGTCAGGGCGAGCGGCAGGGACAGCGCGACGGCGAAAGCCGTCACCAGCCTGCGGATCCGCTTGCTGAACGGTCTTCCTCTGGGCATGCGAGAAGCCCTCCTCGCGGTTCTGTGGGGGGATGGAAACATCTGAACCAGTGGGAGCGCTCCCACAATCAAGGCGCTGTGAGCGCACTGTCAAGAGGTGAAGCAGAACGGCATGTTCATGCCGCTATCACCGGGGAGTCGCTACAGAAGTCGACACGGTCGTCACCGAACCCCTACCGCCCTCGCCGACTTGCCGCTATGGTCTGCGGCGGACCAGTGGGAGCGCGTCCACTTCTCGATCCCCCCACTTACGAGGAGTCGCACATGCGACGACCCACGCGCACCGCGGCATTCGGGATCGCGGCCGTCACGACGGCCGCGACCGCCGCCGCGCTACTACCCGCCGCGCTCGGCGCGACCGCGTCGGGTGCCGCCCCCGCCTGTTCGGTGGCCTACTCGGTGACCAGCCAGTGGGACGCCGGATTCCAGGGCGATGTGGTGATCACCAACAACGCCGCCGCGACGACCAGTTGGAATCTGAGCTTCGACTTCCCCGGCAGCCAGAAGGTCACCCAGGGCTGGAACGGCACCTGGACCCAGTCCGGCAAGACCGTCAGCGTCGCCTCGATGTCGTACAACGGGACGATCGCCACGGGCGGTTCGGTGAGCGCCGGATTCCTGGCCAACTGGTCGGGCTCCAACCCGGCGCCGACGGTCTTCAAACTCAACGGGACCACGTGCAATGTGAACGGCACGACGCCGCCCACCACGCCCCCGACGACCCCGCCCACGACACCCCCGACCACTCCCCCGACCACTCCCCCGACCACACCGCCGACAACGCCGCCGACGACTCCGCCCGGTGGTGACACCGCGCCGCCCAAGCTGCACGTCTCCGGCAACCAGCTCGTCGACTCCACCGGCAAGAACGTCGTGCTGCACGGCGTCAACCGCTCCGGCACCGAGTTCATGTGCGCGCAGGGCTACGGCGTCTTCGACGGCCCGGTGGACGACGCGGCGATCGACGCGATCAAGAGCTGGCACGTCACGGCGGTCCGCGTCCCGCTCAACGAGGACTGCTGGCAGGGCCTTTCGTACGTGCCCGCCGCGTACGGCGGCGCCAACTACGTCTCGGCGATCACCGGCTGGGTCAACCGGCTGGTCGCGCACGGCATCACGCCGATCGTGGAACTGCACTGGAGCCACGGCACGTACACCGGCAACTCGGCGGGCTGCTCGGACGTCAACGCGACCTGCCAGAAGCCGATGCCGGACGCGCAGTACGCGATCCCGTTCTGGACCGGCGTGGCCAACGCGTTCAAGAACAACACCTCGGTGGTCTTCGACCTGTTCAACGAGCCCTACCCGGACCGCGCCACCTCCACCACCGAGCAGGCGTGGACCTGCTGGCGGGACGGCGGCACCTGCCCGGGGATCGGCTACCAGGTGGCCGGCATGCAGTCGATGATCAACGCCGTACGCGGCACCGGCGCGCAGAACGTGATCCTGGCGGGCGGTCTGGCGTACTCCAACGACCTGACCGGCTGGCTGGCGCACAAGCCCACGGACCCGACGGGCAATCTGGGCGCCGCGCTCCACGTCTACAACTTCAACACCTGCTCCTCGGCGGCCTGCTGGGACTCGCAGGTCGCGCCGGTCGCGGCGCAGGTCCCGCTGGTGGCCGGTGAGATCGGCGAGAACACCTGCTCGCACGGCTTCATCGACCAGTTCATGAACTGGCTGGACGCGCACAAGCTGTCGTACCTGGGGTGGACCTGGAACACCTGGGACTGCTCCTCGGGACCGTCGCTGATCTCGGCGTACGACGGGACGCCGACGGCGTACGGGATCGGGCTGCGCGATCACCTGGCGTCGCTGGGGTAGCCCGGTGACGTGACGAGCCGGAGCGGTCCCGCGCATGGATGGCGTGTGCGGGGCCGCTCCTTCGCGCCGCGCGGGAGTGCGAGGCGCGAGTGACGGCGCGCGGGGTGTGAGCTGCGGGTTCGGCGTCCGCTCGCGTTCGGTTCTCGAAATCGGGCACGGGGCCAACTGACCATTATTGAACAACTCATTGACGCGGCTGTTCGGCGCTTGTAAACATCACCTCGCCGGGAGAGCGCTCTCAATGCACTCCGGCTCCCTCCGGCCTCCATCACGGACCCCCACCCGGTTGAGGAGAACACATGTCAGGCAGCACTACCCTGTCGGTGCGCCAACGGCCATGGCGCGGCGGGCGCAGGCCGGTTCTGATCTTCACCGTCCTCGCGGCTCTGCTGGCGAGCCTGGCGCTCGTCTGGACCCAGTCCCCGGCCCGCGCGGCGGACACCCTGCTCTCCCAGGGCAAGCCGGCCACCGCGTCCTCGACGGAGAACGCGGGCACGCCCGCGTCGGCCGCCGTGGACGGCAACACCGGCACCCGCTGGTCGAGCGCCGCCGCCGATCCGCAGTGGCTCCAGGTCGACCTCGGCTCCTCGCAGACGATCACCTCCGTCGCCCTCAACTGGGAGGCGGCGTACGCGAAATCCTTCAAGATCCAGACGTCGGCCAACGGCACGACCTGGACCGACATCTACTCCACCACGACCGGAACGGGCGGCAACCAGACGCTGACCGTAAACGGTTCCGGGCGCTATGTCCGGGTGTACGGCACGGTCCGCGCCACCCAGTACGGCTACTCCCTGTGGGAGTTCCAGGTGTACGGCAACGGCGGTACGACGCCGCCCGCCGCCTGCGGCACGGCCAACGCCGCGCTGAACCACCCGGCCACCGCGTCCTCCACCGAGAACGCGACCACCCCCGCCTCGGCGGCGGTCGACGGCAACACCGGCACCCGCTGGTCCAGCGCCTTCGGCGACCCGCAGTGGCTCCAGGTCGACCTCGGCTCCTCGCAGACCATCTGCAAGGTCGGCCTCAACTGGGAGGCGGCGTACGCCACCGGCTTCCAGATCCAGGTGTCCGACAGCGGTACCGGCGGTTGGACGAACATCTACTCCACCACCACCGGGACCGGCGGCGTCCAGGCGCTCAACGTCACCGGCACCGGCCGCTACCTGCGGGTCAACGGCACCGCCCGCGCCACCGCGTACGGCTACTCGCTGTGGGAGCTGACCGTCAACACCACCGGCGGCGGCACCACGACTCCCCCCACCACACCGCCCAGTGACAGCTTCTGGGGCACGACGGACGACATTCCGGCCGCGCACAATGTGATGGAACTGAAGATCCTCAACCGGACCAACGGCCAGTACCCGGACAGCCAGGTGTACTGGAGCTTCAACGGCACGGTCCACTCGATCGCCGAGCAGCCGTACTTCGACATGCCGGCGAACTCCTCGGGCCGGATGTACTTCTACCTCGGCTCGCCGAACAGCCAGTACTACGACTTCATCGAGTTCACCATCGGCGCCAAGGTCTTCAACGGGAACACCACCCGGGTCGACGCCTGGGGCCTGCCGCTGGCCATCCGGCTGCACACGCACGACGGCCAGGACGTCCAGCTCGGTGACAGCCAGGACCTGTTCAACCAGAGCCGGGAGGCGACCTTCGCGCAGTTCCAGGCCGCCGTACCGCAGCAGTTCAAGGTGCTGGCCCAGACCCAGGCCCCGTACCGGATCATCGCGCCGGGCAGCGACCCGAGCTTCCGCGCGGGCGGCGCGAACGCCAACTACTTCACGGCGTACGCCAATTCGGTCGGTGTCAACGAGCCCACATCCAACATCTTCGGCTGCGCGGGCTCGCTGGCGGGCAACCCCGGCATGTGCGCCGCGCTCAACCGGCACACCGCCAACCTCCCGTCCAGCCAGTGGGAGGACCCGACCAAGTTCTACACGGGCGGCGACCCGGCCAACTGGTACGCCAAGTTCTGGCACGACCACGCGATCAACCACCTCGCCTACGGGTTCCCGTACGACGACGTGGCCGGGCAGGCCGCGTACGCCTCGCTCCAGAACCCGCAGTGGATGGAGATCGCGGTGGGCTGGTAGCACCCGCTGCCGCTCCTTCCTTCTCACCGTTCTTTTCTCCTCCCCCCACAAGCCGGGGGCGGGCGGCGGCCGTTCATGGCCGCCGGCCGCCCCCGGCGGCATGTCCGGGTCCGGGTCCGGCGGCGCGCGGGTCCGGCGGCGGGTCGGGTCCGGCGGCACGTCCGAGGCCCGTGGCGGGTCCGGGTCCGGCGGCGCGCGGGTCCGGCTTCTTTGCGACTCGGATATCTCGCCATGGCGGACGTTTTACCTCCGGATATCCGTGGACGAAACGGGTGTTACGCACGAGGCGGTGTTGACATGTGCTCGACATCGTTTGATGGTGGGGGACGGCCGGTGGTGAGAGCGCTCTCGTGCGGTGGAGGCGCGCTGGACTGCCGGGCGCTGTTCGAGTGTGTTGTCCCCCCACGATTTCTCGCTCGCGAGAAGGTGCAAAGGAGCGCGTCGATGCGACGTATGACTCGTACGGGCTGGTGTCTGTCCGCCGTAGTGGCTTTGGGAGTAGGGGCGTTGGGGCTGGCGCCGGTGACCTCGGCGTCGGCCTCCGAGCCGTTGTCGCCGGGGCTGGTGAGCGCCATGCAGCGGGACCTGGGGCTGACCCAGACGCAGGCGACCGCGCGGCTGAAGGCCGAGGCGACGGCGACCACGCTGGCGCCCACCGCCCGGCGCGCGGCCGGAAAGGCGTTCGGCGGCGAGTGGTTCGACGCCGCCTCCGGCAAGCTGGTGGTGGGGGTGACCGACAGCGCCGCGACCGAGGCCGTACGCGCGACCGGCGCGTCGACCGTGAAGGTCGCGCACACCGCGGCCGCGCTGGACTCGGCCAAGGCCGGGCTCGACACCGCGGCCAAGTCGTCGGCCGGTGCGCCCGCCGCGGTGCGGAGCTGGCGCGTCGACGTCACGACCAACCGCGTCGTCGCCGACGTACAGGCGGGGGCGGAGAACCGCGCGGACGTGGCGGCCTTCCTCGCGCCCGCCCGCGCCGCCGGGCTGCTGACCGTCAAGGCCGACAACTCCCCCGCGCCCCGCACCTTCTCGGCCGGGACCGTCGGCGGTGACCCGTACTACATCAACGGCAACACCCGCTGCTCCATAGGCTTCTCGGTGGTCGGCGGCTTCGTCAGCGCCGGGCACTGCGGCACGCCGGGCAGCTCCGTGGCCGGCTGGGACGGCTCGGCGATGGGCACCTTCGTCGGCTCCACCTTCCCCGGCAACGACTACTCCTACATCTCCATCGGCAACGGCTGGTGGACCGTCCCGGTCGTCCTCGGCTGGGGCACCGTCAGCGACGTCCTGGTCCGCGGCTCCAACGTCGCCCCGGTCGGCTCCTCCATCTGCCGCTCCGGCTCCACCACCCACTGGCACTGCGGCACCGTCCTGTCCCAGGGCGACACCGTCAACTACGCCCAGGGCGCGGTCTACAGCCTGACCGGCACCAACGTCTGCGCCGAACCGGGCGACTCCGGCGGCTCGTTCATCACCGGCGACCAGGCCCAGGGCGTCACCTCCGGCGGCTGGGGCAACTGCACCAGCGGCGGCCAGACCTGGTTCCAGCCGGTCAACCCGATCCTGAGCCGCTACGGGCTGACCCTGGTCACCGCCTGACCGGATTCGGGACCCGTCGCGGTCCCGGTGATGCGTGACAGGTGATGCGTGACAGCTGCGCCTGGTGCGAAGTCGGCGAGGACTTCGGCCGGGTCGGCGGAGTCGGTCGCATGTCGTGTGTCCATGCCTCTAGGGGCGTGTGAGGCGCCGGATTCTTGAAGCCCAGCCCCTTCGGGGGCAGTGGAAAGAATCCGGCGCCTCGCGCGTCCTACTCCATGTCCGGCAACGCGGGGCGACCCGCAGATCGAATGGAGCGGAGGACATGGGACAAGGCTCGGGGGCCATGACGACGAGCGCCGTACCGCCGCCGAAACGGCTGTCGGAGGAGCTGGAAGGGCTCATCGAGGCAGAACTGAAGGAGGTACATCCCCGCCTGCTCAGGGCGGTCAGGCGACTGACCCGGGACGCGGTCCTCGCCGAGGACATCACGCAGGAGGCGTGCATCGCCGTCATCCTGGAGTACCGCAAGGGCACCGTCTTCGAGAAGCCGGTGATCGTCTTCGCGACGGTGGTCGCCCGCAACAAGCTCAAGTCGCACTACAACCGGCTCGGTACGCGCTACGAGGACCCGACCGGGGAACTCCCCGAAGGCGTCCCGTGGCCCGGCGTTCCCGGCCGCCCCGCCGCGGACCATCTCACGGCCTCACTGGAGTTCATCGAACTCCTCGCCGCCGTACGAGCCGCGATCGGCCACGAACGCCCGTACACCATATGGGAATTGACCCATGTATGGGGCCTGAGCGGGGTCGAGATCGCCGCCCACCTGGGCGTCTCGCCCGCGACCGTCAGCAAGGACCTGAAGAAGGCCACCCGACTGGCCTTAGGCATCGGCCCGGAGGAGGAATGGCGCGCGGAATAGGTCTGCTTCTCGGGACCACGGATCACTTTCACCGTGGTCCCGAGTCGGGATCTAATCCCGACACGAAGAACAGGGGGAGACAGGGAGGATGCACGTGTCGAAACCGAATCGAGGGGATTCACCGCACGAAAGGATGCTGGCATACCTGAACGAGAGTGACCGCACGATGAACGACCCGCCCGAGCCCGAGGGGGGCAAGGGCGTTGGGGGCACGACCGGTTGGCATGAGGTGTACGGGGGACTCATGGCGACCGCGGAGGCAGTCCGGATCGTGGCGGGGGCCACGGCGGACGCGCCGACGACCGGGGAGGACGTCGCCGGCGCACCACGGGAACACCCGGGGGAACACCAGGGGGAATGGGTACCGGTCGGCGGCACGCGGGGGCGCTGATCCGTATCCCGAACGTGCCCGTTGCCCGACGCGAGGGGGTCGTCGAGCAACGGGCACATCGACGGATGGCAGAGCTCACGTCAGACGTGACGACACGAAGTGTCAGCAAGGGCTAAACGTACTTCAGGCCCGTTGACGGAGAATCCAATGGGCTGCTCCAATCACCGCTGTCCCCACCTATCGGTAACCTCATAGCGACTCACGCCATGTCGAGCGGCCAACTCGCCGGCACCGGCCTCCTCGGCCACGCCCCCCGCAACCCCGCCGAGCAGCAGGTCCACGCTACAGAATTCCCGTGAGAGTGAAATCCGATGAGCCGTTCACAGGGAAATTCTATTCAATTGCGCACCGCGCTTGATCCCGAACCCGCACGGACAACACCTCAGAGTTTTCCATCTCACGGAGAATCCCTCGAACGACGTCTTGATCGAAATCCTCTCGGCGAGACATTTCAATGACCCACGGAGCAGCCAGTTGCATCCAATACGAACGGCCAGACCTCCACGCCGACTCGACCGTCAGCTCAATTAGCCTCTCGGGAGTCGATACGCCGCCCCGACTGAGCTGCTCCCACGAGCGGGCATATTCAGCCAGGGATTCGGGCAGATCACGCTCCAGGTAGGGCCACATGGGAACGAAACCGGAGCTCACAAGCGCAGCTCGCCCTTCCGATTCCACCCCGACCCCAATACGGCCGTCAGGCATGATCCCAATCCATGCCCCGTCCCCTCGGTACACCACCGGAGTCCAATTACTCATCTGAACACCGGGAAGCGGGTGCCCGCGTCGGTCGCGGCGTCCTCGGTGAGGGCCGAAGCGGCCTTTCCCTGCGGGGACTTCTCCGCTGTCTGCGAAGGAGGAGCGGCGAACGCCTGCCCGCCCGCACCCAAGGGCGCGAGGCCGCCCGTCACCATTACCGCCGCCACGGCAGCAATCAACGACCTGCGCGCATGTCTGCTCACCACAGAGCTCTCCCCCGCCCCAGCCCCAAAGTCCCCACCCGGAGCCACAGAATTCCCACAAGTTCGCAGATCTTACATGTGATGTACATGCTCAGGTCAAGGGTGCATAAAGGGGTCTTCTGGCGGGTGGGCGGACGATGGAGACCACGGACATATCCGGAGGGAGTCCTTCCATGCGGAGGGGGCGATCGCTCGTGGGCATAATCTGCTTTACTCCACGCCGTGGATGACAGAGGGGCGTCTCAGCCTGGCGGTGGAAGTAGCGGCGGAACGGGCGTGGACGGGGTGCTTGCGCCGCAACAACCGGGCTCGGGAAATGAGTTGCCGGAATATCCCCGTGGGGGGCCTACGGATCAGGCTGTGTACGGGCAGGTGCCGGTGGGCGGGATGCCGCCACTGGCGTCGTGGGGCCGACGGGTAGCGGCGGCACTGATCGACGGCATCATCGTGTACGTGCCCGAACGCATCGTCTGGTACGCGCTGGGCAGCACGCCGGCAGCCGCCCAGTGGGGCGCACTTCTCGTCCTCCTGATTGCCATCGGCCTGAGCTACGTGGCGGGCACCACCGGGCAGACCCCCGGAAAGAAGGCGGTCGGCATCCACCTCCTACGCGAGGCCGACGGGCAAGTCCTCGGCGTCGGGAGGGCCTTCGGCCGCTGGTTCCTGCACATCCTCGACGCCGTCTGCTGCGGGCTCGGCTATCTGTGGCCGCTCTGGGACGAAAAGCGGCAGACCTTCGCCGACAAGATCGTGCGCTCCGTCGTCATCAAGCCCTGACAGCCGCAGGCGCGACAGCGGGGGCCACGGCGATGCCGCCGTGGGCGCGACCCCGGGCCTGAGTGACGAGCCAGGACCGGAATCGAGCCGTGGCGACGACCTTGGTCTCGATGACGAGTCTCCGCTTCACGACGCCGAAGGCGGCCTGGGGGCGGGGCGGTTGGTCCGGTAGCGGCCGGGGGTGGTGCCGAGGACGGCGGTGAAGGCGGCGATGAAGCCGCTGGGGTTGGCCCATCCGCAGGCGGCGGCGGTGCGGAGGGTGTCGTGGCCGTCGGCGAGGAGCACGAGGGCGTGGTGGATGCGCAGTTGGGTGCGCCACTCGTAGAAGGTCATGGCGAGTTCGTCGTGGAAGAGCCGGCTGAGGGTGCGGGGGCTGGCGCCGATCGTCCTGCCGAGTTCGGCCAGCGTGGAGTTGTCCGCCGGGTTCTCGTAGAGGATCCGGGCGACGGCTCGCAGTCGGTCGTCCGCGGGCTGCGGCAGGTGCAGGGGCTGTTCGTGCGCTTCCTGGAGGTCGTCGACGAGGACGCGCAGGAGGCGGGAGCGCGCGGCGGGGCTGTGCGCGGGCACGTCGGCGTCGTGCGCGCGGGGTCCGGTCAGGGCGAGCAGGACCTCGCGGGCGAGGCCGGAGGCGAGGAACACGGCGGGGTGGCCGGGCAGGAGCCGGGCGAGGGACGGCGTGAGGAAGACGATCCGCATGTCGGTGACACCGTGGGCGCGGTGGTGGTGCGTGAACCCCGCCGGGGTCCAGGCGACCCGGTCGGCGGGCACGATCGAGGTGCCGCGCTCGGTGTGGACCGCCAGGACGCCGCTGGCCGCGTACACCAGGTGCCCGCGTGGGTGCGACCGCACCTCGCTCGCCTCGCCGGACGGCCAGAGGTGGCGCCCGCCGGACGGCCACACATGGGACGTCACACCGGCGGCCGGGCGAGGTTGGCGGCGAACGGGCATGACTTGGCATCTTAGCGGTACCACGCCACCGCCTGCCCCCGTGAGACTGGCTCTGTACGGAGCGGTCCCGCGGCGCGCCGAGCGCCCGACCGGGCCGCGTGTCACCCGGAGAAGGAGAAGCACATGGCGACGTTCGTCCTCGTACCCGGCGCGTGGAAGGGCTCCTGGTCGTTCGAGGCGGTGGTCCCGCTGCTGGAGCGCGCCGGGCACACCGTGCACGCCCTGACCCTGACCGGTCTGCGGCCGGACGACGACAGCGCGACGGTCGCGACCGCCGGTCTCGACACGCACGCCGACGACGTGCTGCGGTGCCTGGACCGCCACAGCGTCACCGGCGCGACGCTGGTCGGCCACAGCTACGCCGGGATGGTGGTCGCCGCCGCGGCCGACCGCGCGGAGGGCCGGATCTCCCGGCTGGTGCACCTCGACGCCTACGTACCGCGCGACGGTGATTCGTGCTGGTCGTCGACGAACGACCACTTCCGGGAGGTGTTCGCCGCCGGCGCCGCGGCCACCGGCTACTCCGTCCGGCCGCCGGACGGCGGCGATCCCCGCCGCCGCCCCCATCCCCTCGCCGCCTTCCTCCAGACGGTCCGGCTGACCGGCGCGGTCGCCCGCGTCCCCCGCCGCGAGTTCGTCTACTGCTCGGGCTGGGAGAACCGGACACCCTTCGCCGGCCTCCGCGCCCGCCTCCAGGCCGACCCCGCCTGGCGGGTGCACGACCTCCCGACCGGCCACGACGCCATGCACGAGGCCCCGGACGCCGTCGCCGCGATCCTCCTCGCCGACGCCGACGCCGAGGCCGACGCGCACACCGCCGCCGACACCGCTGCCACCGCCCACCCGAGCGCCTGAGCCCGGCGCGTGTCGGATCCCGCAGCCGAACTCACGGCGTTCATGGCGCGGTATGAGCAGGCCAACAACAGCCACGACATCGCACGCGTGGTGCCGTTGATCGTCCCGGACGCCGTCTACTGGTTCTCCGACGGTTCGTACCGGGGTCTGGAGGAGATCGCGAGGGCGGTCGAGCGGACCTTTGAGGCGATCCGGGACGAGGTGTACGCGATCAGGGATCTTGAGTGGGTCGTGCTGGGCGCCGACCACGCCGTGTGCCGGTACCGCTTCTGCTGGACGGGGGTGGTGGACGGTCAGCCCCGGTCAGGGGAGGGGCGGGGCACGAACGTGATCGTGAAGCGGGACGGGGCGTGGAAGATGCTGCACGAGCACCTGAGTTCCTGAGGCGCAGGTGGGCCGGTGGGCCGGTGGGCCGGTGGGGGTCCTTCGGGCCGGGGCCCGGCGTCGCCGCCCGGGGCGGAAACTCGGGTGCGGGGGCCGGACGGGCGTGTCTAGGGTGCGGCTCGGACGTCGAGGGATCGGAGAGGTACGGGGTATGAGCAGTGAACTGTTCGCGATCTGCTTCAACGCGACGCGGCCGACGGGGCTGGCGAGGTTCTGGTCCGGGGTGCTGGGCTGGGAGGTGCCCCCCGGTGAGGACGAGGACGCGCAGGGCGGTGTCGCGATCGTGCCGCCCGCCGCGGACGGGGCGACCGGCGGCTTCCGTATCCGCTTCCTGCCGAGCCAGGAGCCCAAGTCCCGCCAGAATCAAGCGCACTTCGACCTGACGAGCGCCTCCGCCGAGGACCAGCGGCAGACGGTGGCCAGGGCGCTGGAACTGGGCGGACAGCACATCGACATCGGCCAACTCCCCGAAGAGGGGCACGTCGTGCTCGCCGATCCTGACGGCAACGAATTCTGCGTCATCGAGCCCGGCAACACATTCCTCGCCGACACCGGCGTCATCGGCGCCCTGGCCTGCGACGGCACCCGCGAGGTCGGATACTTCTGGAGCGAGGCCCTGCGGTGGCCCCTGGTCTGGGACCAGGACGAGGAGACCGCGATCCAGTCCCCCGAGGGCGGTACGAAGATCACCTGGGGCGGCCCGCCCGTCGCCCCCAAGACCGGCACCAACCGGCTCTTCTTCGAACTGGCCCTCCCCGCCGGCGCCGACCGCTCCGCCGAGGTCGACCGCCTCCTCGCCCTGGGTGCCACGCGCCCCGAGGCCGCGGAGACCGACGGCGGAGCCCACGTCCTGCTCCTCGACCCCGACGGCAACGAGTTCTCCGTCCGAAGGCCCGGATAGGCAGTCCTGCCCGGATGAAGCCGTCCTGCCCGAGCTGCCCAGGCCCGGCCCCCGCCCCGCCGCACCCCGCCGCGGTCAGTCCGCCGTGACGCCCCAGTAGCCGATCGAGACCGGCCGGCCGTCGGCGTCGTAGAGAACGGTGCAGTTGCCCGCCGCGCGGTCGGGGTAGAGGTCGCCGCGGTCCGACACCGCGGCGGTCCACTCGGCCTCGGTGGGACGGCCGCCGGGGCACCAGGCGCGGACCTCCGCGTCGGTCAAGGGGCGCATGAACGGCCCCTCCTCGTCATGGTCCCGAACCCGTGGTCGTCCTCGGAGAGTTCGCGCTCCTGCTCGGCCCGGAACGCCGCCGCCGGATCCGGGCGGTGCGGAACCCCGTGGCCGAGGTGGAGGGGGTGCGTCGGCCACGGGGCGCGGGGGTCAGATTCCGCAGGAAGAGGCGCTCCAGTAGCGGGAGCTCTGGTCGCCGAGGTGGGCGTGGGTGCTGTGGCCCGGGTAGCCGGGGCCGAGGATCTCGTTGAAGCCGTGGTAGCGGGCCTCCTGCACGATGCGGCAGTAGCTCGGCGAGCCGATCAGGTCGACGGCCCGGCCGTACATGTGGTTGCTGTTCGAGGCCCCGCCGACGGCGCTGTTGCACGAGGCTGAGCGGAAGCCGCTGCTCGTGTTGAGCGGCTGGTCGCCCAGCGCGTGGCGCAGCGCCTCCAGCTTCCACATGAGCCGCAGAGCGTTGTCACGGGCGGTGGCCGCACTGACCGCGCCGCCCGCCCAGGTGGTGTTGCAGCGGTTCATCTCGCCGAAGGTGAAGTGGATCGGGGTGCAGTCGGTGTCCTGGAGCGCGCCGATCTTCGCGAAGGTCTGCGGCCCGGCGATGCCGTCCGCCGTGAGGCCGTACGCCTGCTGGAAACGCACGACGGCGGACTTGGTCGCCGGCCCGAACTGGCCGTCGGTCGCCAGCACCGCGCCGTAGCCGGGGTATCCGGCGATCCGGATCTGGAGCTGGCGGACGTCCTCACCGCTCGCGCCCTGGCTGAGGGTGCGGCCCCAGGAGTAGCAGCCGGCCGCATGGGCGCTGCCCGCCGTCACGGCGGTTCCGACGAGGATAGCTGACGCAAACATGACAATAGCGAGTAATGCACGGACGTACCGTCTCAACATCACGCCTCCCATGGGGGGTTCACGGACTCATGAGACTGCCCGACCTTGTCTATGCGCGTCAACCACTCCTTGACCTGGCATATTCGCCTGGCGCACCTCGCCCGCGAACGCCGGCGGGGCCGCGCGGACACGGTGTCCGGGCGGCCCCGCAGAAGCAGGCCCCGCCGAAGCAGGCACAGCCGAAGCAGGCGCAGCCGAAGCAGGCGCAGCCGAAGCAGGCGCAGCCGAAGCAGGCACAGCCGAAGCAGGCACAGCCGAAGC